>NZ_JBIRUL010000002.1:0-564577 GCF_044335095.1 Streptomyces sp. NPDC020597
CTACACCATGGTCATCGGCTACCGACCAGCGTGAGTACTCGAGCCTTCACTCACACCAGACCCGTGACCTGCGCAATCACGATGCACGCAACTCATTGCGTCTGAGGGGGCGACAGAGGTTCCGCTCGGCGCGGTCATGACGTCGGACGCGGCAGCGCACGCCTGCCGCGTCGAGCAGGGTGGTCACGGTGGGGGCGATGAGCCCGGCCTGCGTTTCGGCTTCGGTGCCCGCACGGGCGCTCGCGCCGTCGAAGACCAGGATCCGCTGCCGGGCGAGCAGGTCCGGGTCGATCGCCCCGCCCGCTTCCTCGTCGCGGCCCGCTCGCGTACCCCGGGATCAAGGCGCCCGTCCACCTCGTCCACGGGGGAGAAGGACCGGTCCCGCCCCTCGGACCGGGAAGCCGACAGACGACTGCTTCCGGCCGCCGACTTCACACAGGTCGCCGGCGCCGGCCACTTCATCGCCCTGGAACGCCCCGACGTGCTGGCCGGCCTGCTCGACGCGGTGGCCTGACCCTCGCGACCGTCGGCCCGGGGAGCAGGGGCGCGGCTCCCGCACCCTGGGTTCGGCATTTCCGCAGCGATCACCGTCATCGGAGCCGGAGCGATCGGGCGCGACAGCCGCCCTCGGCCCTCGGCGCGGGCACTGCTCGGTCCGGGTGGGCGCCGGCGTGCCGTCGGACGGATCCGGTTCGGGGCGGAGGGTGCATCGGCGGTGACGATATGCTTACATGCCCGTTCGGAAACCCCGCCTGCCCTCGTCGAGGGCGTCGGAGGGGGAGTGGCAGCCGGTCGGGCCGGGCACGGCCAGGGGGAGGCGATGGGATGCGGCAGGCAGGCGTGCTCGACGTCGGGTGCCACAGCGCCCTGCTGACGGTGATGCGGCGGCGTCCGGGCACGGTGCTGGAGCCGGTGTACTCCCGCAAGGTCCGGCTGAGACTGCACGAGACCCTCGACCGCAAGGGGCGTGTGGGCAAGGTCGGCGTGCAGAGTGTCGAGCGGGCGGTGGCCGAGGCCGTCGCCGCCGATCCGGGTCTGTCCGGACCGGAGGTGTTCGCGTTCGCGACCTCCGTGATCCGGGACGCGCCCAACCGCGAGGAGATCATCGCGCAAGTGGCGCGCACCACCGGCACCCGGCTGCGCGTGCTGCCCGGCGAGGAAGAGGCGCGGCTGGCCTATGTGGCCGCACGCCGATGGGCCGGCCCGACGGCCGGGCAGTTGCTGGTCCTGGACATCGGCGGCGGCACCGTGGAGATCGCCGCCGGCACCGGGGACCAGCCCCGCCTCGTCCACTCGCTGCCGCTGGGCGCCCGCAGGATCACCCGCGACCGGCTGCCCGGCGGCACGGTGCCGTCCGGCCAGAGTCCGGCGGAGATCCTGCAACACCTCCGCCGGTCCCTGGCAGCCGTCCCCGACCTGCCGCAGGCCGAGCCGGGAGGGCGGGTGCTGGCCTGCTCCAAGACCTTCGAACAGCTGGGCCGGCTCGCCGCCGCGCAGGGCAGGAGGCAGCGGGCCCGAGGGCGGCTGACGCTGCCCCGACTGCGGACGGCGGTCTCCCTGCTGGCCGACACGGCGACGTCCCGACGTGCCGAGCTGCCGGGCATCTCCCGGCACCGCGCCGAGCAGTCCCTGGCCGGAGCCCTGATCGCGCAGGCGCTCATGGAGGCCTGCGGGGCCAGGAGTGTCGAGGTCTGCCCCTGGTCCACCCGGGAAGGGCTGCTGCTCGAACGCCTCGGCATGGTCCCCGCCCCGGCCGGCCGGCCCCGCCTCGCCGGCTGAGCGGGGCGGCGCGACTCCTGCGGCCCGTCCGACGGGCGGCCGCCCTCCCGTCGTGGCGCCGTCGTCCCGGTGACCTCGCCGGGCTGTGCCGGTACGGGGCGAGGCCCTGGCCCGGAGGTCGCGCCCCTCCGGGCCAGGGCCTCGCCCTGTGCGCGGCCGGCGCGTTCGCCGGGTGCGCCCTGCCGGTTCAGGAGACTCGCTCGGGTTCCCTGGGCTCCTCTTCCGGGGCCTTCTCCAGGCGCGTGCCCTCGACGTCGAGGTCGGGCAGGACGCGGTCCAGCCAGGCGGGGAGCCACCAGGCGTGCCGTCCGGCGAGGGCGAGGACCGCCGGGACGAGGGTCAGACGGACGGCGAAGGCGTCGATGGCCACGCCCACGGCGAGCGCGAAGGCGATGGGCTTGATCAGGGCGTCGTCGAGCGGGAAGAAGCCGGCGAAGACGGTGAACATGATCAGGGCGGCCGCGGTGACGACCCGGACGCTGTGCCGCGCGCCGTCGGTCACCGAGCGCCGGGCCTCGCCGCTGTGGACCCATTCCTCCCGCATCCCGGAGACGAGGAACACCTCGTAGTCCATGGCGAGGCCGAAGAGCACGCCGATCAGGATGATCGGCAGGAAGCTGACGACGGGGCCGGTGTGTGCGAGGCCGAGGACGTCCGCCAGCCAGCCCCACTGGAACAGGGCGACGACCGTGCCGAGCGAGGCGGCCACCGACAGCAGGAATCCGACGGCGGCCTTGAGCGGGATGACCAGCGAACGGAACACCATGGTCAGCAGGACCAGGCTCAGGCCGACGACGATCGCCATGAACGGCAGCAGGGAGTCGCTGAGACGGTTGGAGACGTCGATGTTGACGGCGGTGGCGCCGGTGACCGCGAGGGTCGCTCCCGTGGCGTGGTGGATGTGCGGGCCCGCGGAACGGATGTCACGGACGAGCCGGGCCGTGCCGGCCGTGTCGGGACCGGTCTCGGGCACGATCTGGATGACGGTCTGCGCGGGATCGTGGGTGGGCTGCGGCGGCAGCACCGCCTCGACCCCCTCGAGGTCTCGCAGCCGGCGTGCCACCTCGGCGCCGGCCTGAGCCCCGGACCGGCCGTCGGTCTCGGTCAGTACCAGCAGCGGACCGTTGAAGCCGGGACCGAACTTCTCGCCGACCGTGTCGTACGCCTTGCGTTCGGTGGAGGCGACCGGCGCCGAGCCGTTGTCCGGCAGCGCCAGGCGCAGGTCCGCCGCGGGGAGCGCGAGTGCGACGAGGACGCCGGCGACCGCCAGGACGGTGAGCAGGGGCTTGGCGACGACGGCCCGCACCCAGCGGGCGCCCAGGGTCGCCCTGCCCGAGGATCCGTCGGGATCCAGGGCCCGCCGGGCCTCCTTGCCGCCGGGCTTCGGGGTCAGCCGGGCGCCGGCGAAGCCGGCGAGGGCCGGGAGGAGGGTGATCGCGGCCAGGACCGCGACGAGCACGGCTCCGGCGGCACCGAGACCCATCACCGTCAGGAACGGGATGCCGATGACGCCGAGTGCGGCCAGGGCGATGATCACGGTGCTGCCGGCGAAGACGACCGCGCTGCCGGCCGTGCCGGTGGCCAGCGCGACGGACTCCTGCGGATCGATGCCGCGGGCGAGCTGCTGGCGGTGCCGGGACAGGATGAACAGGATGTAGTCGATGCCCACGGCCAGCCCCAGCATCAGCGCGAGCGTGACGGCGGTGGACGAGATGCCGACCGCCGGAGTGAGGGCGAGCAGCCCGGCGAGCCCCACGGCCACACCGAGCAGGGCGGGCAGCAGTGACATGCCTGCGGCGAGCAGGGAGCCGAAGGTGACGACCAGGACGAGCAGGGCGACGGCGACGCCGATGACCTCGGACGGCCCTATGTGCACGCCGTTGCTGCCGTAGGCGCTGCCGCCGACCGAGGTCCTGAGCCCGTTCCCCTCGGCGGCCTCGGCCGCCCCCTCGATCACGTCCAGGGACGACGGGCGTACCTCGGCCCGTTGCACGGAGTACCGCACCTGCACGATCGCCGTGCTCCGGTCGGCCGAGACGGCTCCCGTGGCCGCCGGGCCCATGACGGCCTTGACCTGGGGCGCCTTCGCGGCCGTCGCCTCGGCCCGGGCGATGGCCGCGGTGTAGCGGGCCTCGGTGACGCGGTGGCCCTCGGGTGCGACGAAGACGATCTGGGCGTCCGCTCCGGAGGCCTCGGGCAGTGTCCTGCCGAGCGTGTCCAGCGCGCGTTGCGACTCGGTGCCCGGCACGGTGAAGCGGTCGTCGAGCCTGCCGCCGAAGACGCCGACGCAGGTGATGAGCGCGGCGAGGACCACGAGCCAGATGCCGAGCACCAGTCGGCGATGGCGGTAGGCGCTTCGGCCCAGCCGGTGGAGCAGGACAGCCATGGCGAACTCCCAAGGTCGGTAAGGGATCTGCCGGACGTCTCGTCGCGTCGCGAGCGGACGCGGGACGAACGGCGCAACGGGTGGCCTGCGCCGCAACGGCTGCAGGCATGAGGCGTTCCGATGCCGTGGCCCGGCACCCGGCTGCTTCGGCAGCGACTTTATCACCTGCTCAAGTCGAGTGACCAAATCACTCAACCGAGACGTTCGACATTGTCACTCGACCATGTCGTCTGTATGGTGAGGTCACCGGAGCGCACAGCCCCGGGGAAGAGCCAGGTCATGGGCCTGTGCCGTCCCGCGGTGCAGGTCCTCGGCGCCCGGACCCACCCGCACGACAAGGAGTGATCATGAGCGGCACGATCGGCACGGACGGCGCGCAGAACCCGGGCGGCGCCACGTCGCACGCGGCGCGCCGGGCGGACGCGGTGGTGATCGGTGCGGGGCTGGCCGGTCTGACGGCGGCGCGGGAGCTCGTCGCGTCGGGCCGGTCGGTGGCCGTGCTGGAGGCCCGCGGCCGGGTCGGTGGCCGGCTGCTCAACCACCACCTCGGCGACGGTCGAGTGACCGAGATCGGCGGGCAGTTCGTGGGCCCCACCCAGGACCACATCCTGGCGCTGGCCAAGGAGGTCGGCGTGGACACGTACCAGGCCGCCGTGCCCGGCGACGCCGTCTACGTCCACGACGGCAAGGCCAAGCGGTTCACGGGACACACCCCTCCGGACCTGTTCGCGCTGCCCGACATCGGCATCGCCCTGGCCCGCATCGGCCGGGCCGCGGCCAAGGTGGACCCGGCCGCCCCCTGGCAGGCCCCGAACGCCCGTGAACTGGACGGAATGACCTATGAGACCTGGCTGCGCAAGGCCGAGATCACCGGCGACGCCGTCGACCTGGTCAACCTGTTCCTGAACTCCGCCTACGGCGGCGAGGCGCGCGACGCGTCCGCGCTGTTCAGCCTCTGGTACGTCTCGACGTTCGGCGACGAGACGCACCCCGGCACCATGGAACGCGGCACCGGCACCACGGGCGGCGCCCAGGACAGCCGATTCGTCGGCGGCTCACAGCTCGTCGCCCAGCGGCTCGCGGAGGAACTCGACGGCCGTGTCCATCTGTCGGCGCCGGTGCGAAGGGTCAGCCAGGACTCCTTCGGCGTCACCGTGGTCTCCGACGCCGGCGACTGGCGGGCCGACCGGGTGGTCGTCGCCGTCCCGCCGATGGTGGCGTCGCGGATCCGGTGGGACCCGCTGCTGCCGGCCCAGCAGGACCAGCTCCACCAGCGACTGCCGTTCGGCACGCTCATGAAGTGCGTGGCCGTCTACGACAAGCCGTTCTGGCGGGAGGACGGGTTGTCCGGCATGGGCCTGCTGCGCGGCGGCTCCCCCCTCCGCGAGATGTTCGACAACACCCCGCCCGACGGCGGCCCGGGCGTCCTCATGGGCTTCCTCGGCGGCACGGAGTGGCGCACGTGGGCGCACCGTCCGGCCGCCGAGCGTCGCGGCGCCGTCCTGCGCTGCTTCGCCCAGGTCGTCGGGGAGCGCGCCTTCGACACCGCCGACTACGTCGAGCAGGACTGGACCGCCGAGCAGTGGACCCTGGGCGGCCCCACCTCCGTCGCCGCACCCGGCGTGCTCAGCGAGTTCGGCCGGTGGATGGGCCGCCCCCACGGCCGCGTGCACTGGGCGGGCGCCGAGTTCTCCCCCTACTGGAACGGCTACATGGACGGCGCGGTCCGCTCCGGCCGGCACGCCGCCGCCGAACTCCTCCACCGGATCTGAGTGCGAGAAGCACCTTCGAACAAGGGATTCCTGTCATGAACCGTTTCGTCGTCGCCGAGACCGCCGTCATCGACGCCCCCCTAGGGCGGGTGTGGGACGTCGTCTCCCGCACCGACCGCTACGCCGAGTGGGTCGCCGGCGCCATCGAGGTCACCGACCACCACGGCGTCGCCACCGTCGGCAGGACCTACGCCGAGCGCAACCGCACCCTCGGCCCGCTCAGGACCGCATCGGTCTGGACCGTGAGGGAGATCGAGCCGTTCAAGCGCCGCGTCGACACCGGCACCGGCTTCGCCCCGCTCCAGGACATCACCAGCACCTTCGAGTTCCGCCCGGTCCAGAGCGCCGACGGCCGTGAGGTGACGGAGATGCTCTACCAGGTCGAGTACGCCATCGCCCTCGGCCCGCTGGGCCTGCTCCTCGACGCCGTACAGCAGCCCGCGATGCGCGCCGGCATGCGCACGTCCATGGCCAACCTGAGCACCCTGCTCCGTTCCGAGGCGCCGAGGAACGCACGCTGAGAGGCCGCGGACCCCACCCGGGCCGGTCGCCCGACCGGCCCGCATCATGTACGCGGGGTGCACCCGGCGCGCACCGGGGACATACCGGAGGCGTACCGGAGACCCACCAGCGACGTACCGAGCATTGTCGAGCGACCTGTTCGACAGACTGAGTCGGATAGGATCGATGACATGGCTCATGTGTCCGCGGCGGAGCGCCGTCCCCAACTGATCAAGGCGGCCATCGGGCTCATGGCCAGGGAGGGCGTCGCCGCCGGCAGCACCCGCGCCATCGCCGCGGAGCTCGGCGTGGCCCAGGCGACCGTGCACTACACCTTCGGCACGAAGGAGGAGCTGTACCGGGCCGTCATGGAACAGCTCACGCACGACCTGGTCGACCAGGTGACACGGGCCGCGCCCACGGACGCGAGCTTCGAGGAGACCGTCGTCGCCCTGGCCGAGGCGCTCTGGCGCACGGTGCTCGAACAGCCCGCCTCGCACCAGCTGCTCGGCGAGCTGAGCATGTTCGCGCTGCGCACGCCGCACCTGAAGGAGGCCCTGCAGAGCCACTACGGCGAGGTCCTTGCGGTGACGACGAAGCTGGTCGACGAGGCCGCCGCACGCACCGGTCACCGGCTCGCCACGCCCGCCGGGACCATCGCGAGGTTCTTCCTGGCCGGTTTCGACGGACTGACGATGCAGCACCTCTCCCTGCCGGACGAGGAGGCCGAGAGCGTCTGCCTGCGGGCCCTGGTCTCGTCCGTCCTGGCCATGGCCTGAGGCCGCCGGGTCGGCCGTCGAGTCGTCGTCGCCCGCGACGGCCGCCGGCCCCGCCGCCGGGCCCGCCGCCGGGCCCGTGCCCTCGCACGACCGGGCCCACGGCCCGGCACGCCGTTCGGCTCGCCGGCGGGTGACGGCGCGCTCCCGGTCAGAGCACCGAGTTCTGCCACTGCTTCGGGGACAGGCCGTAGGTCTGCCGGAAGACGCGGCTGAAATGGGAGGGGCTGGTGAACCCCCAGGACTGGGCCACCACGGCCACGCTGCGGCGGCGCCGGCGGAGTTCGAGACGGCAGGCGGCGAGCCGGTGCTGTCTGATCCAGGCGCCGACGGTGGTGCCGCTGGTCCGGAAGAGCTTGTGCAGGTAGCGCACGGAGATGTGGTGCGCCCGGGCTATGGAGTCCGGTGACATGCTGCTGTCCGCGAGGTTCTCCCGGATGTGCGTCTGGACCCGCGCCAGCAGCTCGTGAGCGGGATCGGCGAGAGCGCCGGCGCCGGCGCTCTCCTGGACTTCGGTGAGCAGCAGGGCGACCAGGTCGGCGGTGTTCAGGGCGAGCCGCCCGCCGACCGCCGGGACCCGGTGCCGCGAAGTCCTCGCGAGCGCCGACAGGAACAGCGAGACGCATTCCGCCAGGCCGTCCCCGCCGTCCACCCGGATCACGGGAGCACACCTCAGGGCTTCCTCCGGCACGTCGAGGAGGAAGCGCGGCACCCGGAAGAAGGCCACTTCCTCGGCGAGGTCGCCGGCAGGCGGGACCGTGCCCCAGACCACGAGGTCGCCCGGTCCCAGCACGTGCGGGGAGCCCGGACGCAGGGGCAGGCTGCTGTCGGACAGATTGACGCCCAGGTGCAGATGTCTGCCGTCGCCTCCGGCGGGCCAGGGCATCTCCACGAACGGGCGGGATCGTTCTCCTCGGGGCATCTGTGTCGTGGTGGCCTTCCTGTGCGGGACTGCCGCCGAAGGCGGCCTCACGCCTCTCACCCTCGCAAGCGGCCCCCGCCGGGCGCATCAGTAAGCTGACGGTCCGTCTTCGACGGGAGCCGAAGCCGGGTCGGCGAGCAGCCGTTTGAGGAACTGGCCGCCCTGCTCGATCGCCGCCACGGTCGGCGGACTGTCCCGCAGCACGCTCAAGGACACGAAGTCGTGCACGGTTCCGAGGTACCGGGTGGCGGTCACGGGGACGCCGGCCCGTCGCAGCAGCCGGGCGTACTGCTCGCCCTCGTCCCGGACGACGTCCGCCTCGGCCGTGACGATCAGGGCGGGCGGCAGTCCCGTGAGGTCCGCCGCGGTCGCGCGCATCGGCGAGGCCGTCGGCTCGGCGAGCGCGTCCGCGTCGTCGGCGTACTGGCGCCAGTACCGGTCCAGAGCCTCGCTCGGCAGCAGGTAGCCGGAGGCGAACTCGTCCCGCGACGGGGTGGCGGCGTGCGGATCGGTCATCGGGTAGTACAGCAGCTGCGCCCGGATGCGGGGGCCGCCCCGCCGTTTGGCCAGCATGGTGAGCGCCGTGGCCAGCGTCGCGCCCGTGCAGTCGCCGGCCAGCGCCAGCCTGCGGCCGTCCAGACCCAGTTCGTCGGCCTGCTGTGTCACCGCGTTCAGGAGCGCGTACGACTCCTCCAGCGCGACCGGGTACCGGGCCTCCGGGGCGCGGGTGAACTCGGGCACCACGAAGGCGGCGCCGCTCAGGTCCGACAGCTGCTCCGTCAGACGCGCGTGCGTCCGGGCGTCGCCCAGCATCCACCGTCCGCCGTGCAGGTACACGACGACGGGAAGCGGCCCTCTCTGCCGCGCCGGCCGGAACAGCCAGAAGCCGACGAGCCCGCGCGGGCCCACCGGCGCCACCCGGAACTCGGCCTCCGGGCCGGAGCCTTCGAACGCGTGCCCCTGCATCTCCAGCAGGGCCTGCCGCCCGTCGGCCGGTCCCAGCCCGTGCAGGTAGGGCGGGCCGGCGCAGGCGTCGACGAGTCGCTGCACGAGGGGGTCGAGCACGACGGAAGGGCGCTCCCGCCCGCCGCGGGGCCCTGCGGGTTCGGAGTTCAACGGCGCACGTCCTTCCTCGTCGTGACCGGCTGTCCGGAGCACACGCGCACCCGGCCTCGGCTACCCCACGGGGCGGCGACGACACCGGGGCCGCGACGACACCGGGCCCCGACGGCACCGGGGGGAGCGGGCCCGCCGGTGCGGCCCGCCGCGCATCACCGATCGTGGGTCACAGGTCTCACAGGTCTCACAGGTCATGGGTCACACGTCGTGGGTCACAGGTCGTCGAACAGGTCGCGGAGCTGGTTGCGGCTGCTGACACCCAGTTTCGGATACACGTTGTAGAGATGGGAGCTGACCGTGCGCGGCGAGAGCAGCAACCGCTCCGCTATCTCCCGGTTGCGCAGCCCCCGGGCCGCCAGCCTCACGATGTGGCGCTGCTGCGCGGTCAGTTCGGACAGCGGATCGGCCGGGGCGGGAGCGGTGGCCACGCCGCTCGCCCGCAGCTCGGCGCGTGCCTCCTCGGCCAGACCCGACGCGCCGAGCCGGGTGAACGTCTCCAGCGCCGTGGCCAGGAGCGGACGGGCGTCCAGGAGCCGCCGCTGTCTGCGCAGCCACTGCGCGTAGTGGAGCCGTGCCTGGGCCCGGGCGAGCGGCCACTGGTCGCCCACCGGGTTCACCGTGGCGAGCCGGAAGTGGTGTTCGGCGTCCTTCGCCTCGCCGGTCAGCGCGGCGGCGTGGTGCATCAGCAGCGTCATCCGGGTCGTCGGACGTTCCCCCGCCGCCGCGCGCACCGCGTCGAGGACCAGCCGGGCCTGCGCCTGGCGGCCCGTGCGCTGGGCCGCAGCGGCGAGATCGGCGACCGACCGGGGGGACAGGAAGTAGTGCAGCGCCGTGCCGTCCTCGTCGAACAGGGAGCGGAAGTGCCGGTACGCGGCGTCGAAGTCGCCGGCCGCCCCGGCGGCCGTGCCGGCGGCCCTCGACAGCCACGCGCGGGTGGCGCGGTTCTCCTCCAGCGCGACCGCCGTCCACGCCCCGTCCGCCGGCGGGGACCCGGGCTCGCCCCGCAGCGCCCGCAGGATCGCCTGAAGCGCCTCGACGTCGATCTGCATGTGCCGCCACTTGTGCACGGCCGCCAGCGTTCCTGTCGTCTCCAGATGCCGGTCGGCCTCCGCCCACCGTCCGGTGTCGATCAGCGTCGCGGCCATCGCCATGAGCGAGGGCGCGGCGGAGCCCATGGCGCCGTGGGCGCCGAGCGCGCGGTAGCCCCGGCGCAGGGACTCCACGCACAGGTCGGACTCGTCGGCGTACCAGGCCAGCGCGCCGACGCCGAGGATCCGGGTCGTCTCGGCGATGTCGGGCGACTGCCGCCCGGGCGACGCCGGCCGTCGGCGGACGTCCCGCAACAACGCGGCGGCATCGGCCGGATCGGCTCCGGCCAGGGTCGCTGCCACCACGGCGTCGGCGGCGTCGGTCGTCTTCAGCTCGGCGTACACGGTGTCCCGGCTCCCGCCCCGCACCCCGCGCAGCAGCGCCGCTATCGGCCGCCTGACCTCGGGCAGGCCCGACTGGTACGCCACCGCGTTCAGCACGCTGGTCAGGGCGAGCACCGTCATGGCGTCGCCGGGCGGGTTCGGCTCCAGCGCGTTCATCAGCACCTGGAAGGCCTCGCGCTGGCGGCCGAACAGGGACAGGGCCATGCCCGCGGCGCAGGCCGCCATGCCCAGCAGGTCCCGGTCCTCGGTCAGCGCGGTGATCCGGTCGTAGAGTTCGCCGACCCACGAGGGGTCGCCGGCGTTCTGGGCGGCTCGCAGCGCCTTCGCGTAGCGCCGCGCCCGGTCGGCGGCCGCGGGGCTGCACTCGGCGGACCGTTGCAGGGCCTCGCCCGCCGCGAAGAACCCGCCGAGCCGTGCGGCGAGTTCGGCGGTGTCCTCCAGAGCCGCCGCCACGGACTCGTCGTGACCGACGCAGGCGGCGGCCAGGTGCCACGCCCGCCGGGCCGGGTCGGCCGTGAGGGCGGCCGCGAGGTCCCGGTGCGCCTGCTGCCGGAGATAGGCCGGCGCCGCGTGGTAGGAGGCGGCGCGTGCCAGCGGATGGCGGAAGACCACCCGCCCGTCCAGGACGGTCACCAGGCCCGCCTCCTCGGCCGAGGCCCATGCCCACAGGTCCGGCCCGGCGCCCGCGGCCGCCATGATCGTGTCGAGGTCCTCGTACTGCGACGCCGCCGCGTAGAGGATCAGCCGCTGGGTCATGCCCGGCAGGTCGCGCAGACGGGCGGCGTACAGCTCCTGGATGCGCTCGGTCTGCGGCAGCCCGCCGCCGGGCAGCATGCCCGTGCCGCCGTCCGCCGCCGCGGCGCGGCACAGTTCGATGACGGCCAGCGGGTTCCCGCCGGCCTGTCGCAGCAGTTCGATCCGCGTCCGGCCGGTGGGCACGTGCGGCTGGGCGTCCGCGAGTTCGGCCGCGGCCCGTTCGGTCAGGGGCCCCAGCAGCACGGAGGGCAGGGCCTCAGGCACCCCCTCGGGCGGTGTCTGTCCGCGGGCCGCCAGCAGCACGTGGACGTCGGCGGTGGTGAGGCGGCGCATCACGAAGCCGAGGACGTCGAGGGAGTCCCGGTCGAAGTGCTGGACGTCGTCGATCGTCAGCAGGACGCGCCGCCGGCGTGCGACGTCGGTCAGCAGCGTGAGCACCGCGACGCGCAGCAGCATGGGGTCGGACGGTCCCTGCGCGGGAGCGACGCCGAACGCCGTCTCGAGCGCCGTGCGCAGATGTCCGGCCAGCGCGGCCGCCTCGGGCAGGACGGGGAGGAGCAACTGGTGCAGGGAGGCGAAGGACTGGCGCGACTCGGCCTCCGTGCCCTGGCAGGCCAGCACGAGCGTTCCGCTGTCCCGGGCGTGGCCGACGGCGACCGCGAGCAACCGTGACTTGCCCGTGCCGGCCTCGCCGAGCAGGATCAGCATCCGCTGTTCGCCGCCGCCCTCCACGCTCCGGAGCAGTCGGGCGATCTCCGCCTGCCGGCCCACGGGGGGCGCCTGCGGTCCGGGCGTGGTCCCGCCGCCGCTAGTTCTCATGCCGGGCCACGCTCGTCACGCATGCGCGGTGTAAGGGGGGAACGCCCCCGAACGGTTCGGCCACGATGATTCCTCGCCCTCATGTGCGGCACCCCGGCCGGTCAACGACGAGCGAGGCGGATGACGGTCATTTTGTCATCCTCGTGGCGCGGGGACGGTCCTGTCCGCCGCCGGGGCGGACGTGCCGACCGCGGTGCACGGCACGGCACATGGATGTTCCGGCCGCCGTGGGACGCGACCGCGTCGTTGTTAGGCTGGCGGCAAGGACTGGCTCCCGGGCGGGCCACGTCGGACACGACGGGGGGTTCGTCGGTGGGGAGTCGGCAGGAGGGACGCGCGGAACGCGGGGCACGCCCGCAACGCGTCGGGCCGGTGAACGACAGGCCGGTGAACGACGGGCCGGTGAACGCCCGGTCGTCGCACGCGGCGCTGCCCGCGTCACTGCGTTCGACGCTTCGGCCGGTCGCGGGGCTCGCCGCGCTGGTGGTCGTCGTTCTCGGGGTGCTGTACGCCGGCGCCGGCGTACCCGGCAGAGTGGACCGGTGGCTCGTGCGGCCGACGGCGGACAGCGTGCGGCCGCCATGGCGGACCGTCGCACTCGCCCTGGACTTCCTGGGGGAGCCCGTGGGGGCGGCACTGCTGCTCGTCGCCGTCGCGTCGGGCTGCCTGCTGTTTCGGCGTCCTCGCTCGGCGGTGCTCGTCGTCGTCGGCGCCGCCCTGACCGTGGGGGCGGCGACGCTGCTCAAGTCCCTGGTGGGACGCACCATCCACGGCGCCGACAACCTGTCCTACCCGAGCGGGCACACCGCCTTCGCCACCGCGCTCGCCCTGACGGCGGCGCTGCTCGCGGCCGGCCGGCTCGGCCTCGCCAGGGCGGCCGGCACGTCACTCGTGCTCACCGCGGCGCTGGTCGCGGGCGCGGCCATGGGCTGGGCGCAGGTCGCGCTGGGCGCGCACTATCCGACCGACGCCCTCGGCGGCTGGTGCACCGCGCTGACGGTGGTGCCGGCGACGGCGTGGCTGATCGACCGGACGGCCGACCGGTCGGCGAACCGGTCGGCGAACCGGTCGGCGGGCGGGCCGGCCGACCCGCCGGACGGTCCCGTCGCCGCTCCGCCGGCCGACGCCGGTCGGCGGGAGCGGCACTGACGTCACGGCCCGGCCGGGCCACACCGTGCCGGGCCCGTGTCACGCCTGGCGGCGGAACACGGGCTTGACCGGACGTCCGGCCATCCAGGGGCTGGGGTCACCGGCGTCCAGGGCCTTGCGGTACACCGCGCACGCCTGGGCCACCACGTCGACGGTGTGATCGATGTCGGCGTCGCTGACCGCGCTGCTGACCACGAAGGACGGGGCCAGCACACCGCCCGCGAGGAGCCGGCGCAGGAACAGGGTGCGGTACTCCTGCGACGGCCGCCCGTGCTCGTCCAGGGTGGCGAAGACCAGGTTGCTGGCCCGGCCCCGGACGACGACGTGGTCGCCGACGCCCATGCCGGCAGCGGCGTCGCGGACACCGGTGGCCAGCCGCTCGCCGAGGGAGTGCAGCCGCGCGGTGACACCCTCTTCGGCGTAGGTGTCGAGCACCGCCATCGCGGCCGCCAGGGAGTGCGTCTCCGCACCGTGCGTGGTGGACAGCAGGAACACGCGGTCGCCCGAGTGGCGCAGCCCGCCCTGCTCCATCAGGTCACGGCGTCCGGCCAGCGCGGAGACGGCGAACCCGTTGCCCAGGGCCTTGCCGAACGTGGAGAGGTCGGGGACGACGCCGTACAGGCCCTGGGCGCCCGCCTCGGACCAGCGGAAGCCGGTGATCATCTCGTCGAAGACGAGGACGCAGCCGTGCCGGTCGGCCAGTTCACGCAGACCTTCGAGGTACCCGGGCGGCGGCTCGGTGTGGGTCGCGGGCTCGAGGATCAGACAGGCGATGTCGTCGGGGTGGCGGGCCAGCAGCTCCTCGGTGGCGGCCAGGTCGCCGTAGGGGAACGCGACGGTGAGCTCGTTGGTGGCGTCCGGGATGCCGGCCGACATCGGCGTGGTGCCGATGAACCAGTCGTCGGTGGAGAAGAACGGGTGGTCGGCGCAGAGGGCCACCCGCCGGCGTCCGGTGGCGGCGCGGGCCAGGCGCACCGCGGCGGTGGTGGCGTCGGAGCCGTTCTTCGCGAACTTCACCATCTCGGCGGTCGGCACGGTGGCCAGGAAGCGCTCCGCGGCCTCGACCTCCACGACGGACGGCCGGACGAAGTTGCTGCCGCGGTCGAGTTGCCGTCGCACCGCCTCGACGACCCGGGGGTGGGCGTGGCCGAGGCTGACCGAGCGCAGTCCGGAGCCGTACTCGACGTACCGGTTGCCGTCGACGTCCCACACATGGGCGCCCCGGCCGTGGCTGATGACCGGGGCCAGGTTCTCGGGGTACTGGTCGTCGCCCTTGGCGTAGGTGTGCGCGCCCCCGGGGATCAGGGCGTGCAGTCGCTCGTTCGCCGCCCGCGACCGGGGCAGGAGGAGCTCTGCGGTGTCTTCGGTGTCCACGCCGGCCTCAACTCTCCTTGTGCTTCAGGACTTCGGCGAGGCTCGGCGCCTCCCGGTCCCGCTGGGACATCGATGTGACCGGCAGCGGCCAGGGAACGGCCAGCTCCGGGTCGTCGAAGGCGATCGTCACGTCCTCGGCCGGATCGTGCGGGCGGTCGATCCGGTACGAGGTGTCGGCGGTCTCGGTCAGCGCCTGGAAGCCGTGCGCGCACCCGGCCGGGATGTACAGGGTCGTCTGCGTGTCGCCGGACAGCTCGAAGGAGGCCACGTTGCGGAAGGTCGGCGAGTGGGGCCGCAGGTCCACGACGACGTCGAAGATCCTTCCGTACGAGCAGCGCACCAGCTTGGCCTCGCCGGCGCCGGAGCGCAGATGCAGGCCGCGCAGCACGCCGCCGGCCGAGCGGGACAGGCTGTCCTGGACGAAGGCGTCCGGGTCGAGGCCCACCGAGCGGAGCACGTCGGCGTCGAAGGTGCGGCAGAAGAAGCCGCGCTCGTCCGCGTACGGCGTCGGCTCGAACAGGTATGCGCCGGAGATCTCCGGGACTTCGATCGCTTTCACGGAGTCTCCTGCCGGGTGCGGGCCTGAGCCCGGGCGTGGTCGGGGTCGGTGTCGTGGTCGTCGTCGGTGTCGGGGGTGCGGCCGGGCGACGGGAACAGGGCCGCGGTCAGGGCGGTGAACTGGTCGTCGAGTCGCCGGGCGGCGGCCCGGTTCCGCTCGGCGAGCGTCTGCCGCAGTTTTGCCGATCGCCGCTCCAGCGACCGGAACTGCTCCAGCAGCCGGTCGGCGTCGACCTCGCGCGCCGGATGGCAGTACGCGCCGAGACCCATCTCCGCCATGAGCGCGTCGCTCTTGGCCGCATAGCTGAGTGCGAGCGTCGGGGCGCCGACCCTCAGTGCGCAGACCAGGTTGTGGTAGCGGGTGGCCACCACGGCGTCGGCAGCCGCCGTCTCCTTCATGAGATCGGCGAGCGAGGCCGTCTCCGCGGCGGTGACCAGCGGCGAGTCCACCGCGTCGAGGATCGCCGTGACCACCGGCGCGTCGCAGGCGTCGCCGGTGAGCAGCCGTACCGGCCTGCCGTCCTCGACCAGCGCGCGGACGAAACGGGTCGTCCCGTCCAGGTAGCGCCGGTGGATCTCCTCGGCGCGGTCGCGGTCGTCGTCGCCGCCGTGGAAGTCCATCACGCCGACGCAGACGAGCCCCGGCGGCCCCGAGGGCTCGTCCGCCGGCGGCGCCGGCAGGGCGAACGCGAGGTCCGGGTGGACCTCGTCGCGTGCGGTGTCCACGCCCATCGCCCTCATCGCGTCGCGCGACTGGACGTCCCGGTAGGACCGGTAGGCGGCGAGCCGCGCCGACCGGCGCACCAGCGCCCGGGTCGACCGGTTGGCGATCGGGGCGGCGCCGACGCCGACCAGCGCGACCCGGGCGCCGGACAGCCGGCCGCTCGCGCAGAGCAGGAACAGCGCGTACGGGAAGCCCCACGGCCGCAGCGGCAGCGTGGCCTCCAGGACGCCCATGCCCGGAACGATCACCACGTCGTGCCGGCGCACCCAGGCGGCGGTGCGGAAGGCGTCGACGAGTTTGCCCAGCCCCTTCCCGGCGATCGCGCCCGCACGCGACGCGGTCCGGTACTCCCCGCGGTACCAGTGCAGCCGCGTCGCGGGAATCCCGTACCGGTCCTCGACGACCTCGGGTCCCCCGCACAGCGCGTCCACGACCGCCTCCGGGTGCCGCGCGCGGAGGTACCCGAGCACCGCCTCGAGCGACCCGTCGTTGCCGAGGTTGCCGGAGCCGAGCAGCCCGAACACCCCGACACGCACCGGCGTTTCGCCCGCGGACGTCATGACCGCCGCCCCTCGCGGCCGGCGACGAGTGCGTCGACGGACACGGTGAGCCGGGCCGGATCGACCGGGGCGCGGTCCTCCACCCGCTCGCCGGCGCCCGGCCGGACCCGGCTGGTCATCCACGAGGCCAGGTGGCCGTAACAGGCACGCCGGTCGGCCGGGGACAGCGGCGCCCGCCGGATCGCCGAGACGAAGCCCCAGACGTACTCGGCGAGCAGCCGGGGCGTCGGGTGCAGCGGACCTGCCCGGCGGGGGTCCAGGTTGACGCACCGGGACCGCTTGGACGGGTTCGCCCGCTCGGCGCGGGTGGGATGGTCGCGGCGGAAGTACAGCAGCTCGGGCACCTGGTGGAAGGGCCCGTGCAGGGTGATCTCGGCGACGAACGTGCGGTCCGCGTGGTGGTAGCTGTCGTGCGGCTTCACCCGGCGAAGCATGTCGGCCCGCATCACCCCGTAGAAGTCGTCGCCGCCGGGCTCGAAGAGCAGGCTGCGGAAGCGCTCCGGCGCGTGCGGCGAGTCGGTGGCGAGCCCGTACTCGTAGGGGACCTTCACCCGGCCGTCGCCGTCGATGACCGCCTGGCCGCTGTGCGCGAGGACCACGTCCGGCCGTTCGTCCAGCGCCTCCACGCAGCGCAGCAGCAGGTCCCGCGCGTACAGGTCGTCGTGCGAGGCCCACTTGAACAGTTCGCCGCGGCACTCGGTGAACACGTAGTTGTGGTTCGGGGCTGCGCCGATGTTCCGGGGCAGCCGGATGTAGCGGATGCGCGAGTCCTTCGCGGCGTACCGGCGGCAGATGTCCTCGGTCCCGTCCGTCGAGGCGTTGTCGGAGACGACCAGCTCGAAGTCCTCGTAGGTCTGGCCGAGCAGGGCGTCGAACGACTCGGCCAGGTACTCCTCGCCGTTGTACACGGGCAGGCCGATGCTCAGCCTGGGGTGGGCGGTCATGAGGTCCTCACTTCGCTGGTGGTGTTCCGGTGGCGCTCGCGCGACGCCGAGTGCAGCTGCAGCCACCACACGGCCGAGCTGCCGACGGTCGCGGCGGCGACGCCCCAGGCCGAGCCGACCGTGCCGGCCACGGCCGCCCCGCCGAGTCCGCCGCCGACGTAGCAGGCGGAGGCGAACAGTTGACAGCGCAGGCTGCGCCGGGCCGCTGCGAGCGCCCGCAGCCCGGCCGCCGCGCCGGTGCCGAGGCCGGCGCCGGCGACGCCGAGCGTGGCGGGCACGATGAGCTGCGAGGCGGAGGGCCACACGTCGCCGAGCACGAACGCGCCGGCCCGGTCCGGCATCAGCAGCAGCGCCCCGCCCCAGAGCAGCGCGGCGGCCGCCTGCCCGCCTCCCAGCAGCAGACAGAACCGGCTCAGCCGGTGCGGCGCCCGCCGCAGCACGCGCGCCGCCTCCGCGACGGTGACCAGCGACAGGCCCATCAGCAGGGCGAGGAACGGGCCGAGCAGCAGCTCCGCGCCCCGCACCGCGCCCACCGCGCCGACGCCGACGATCGCGCCGAGCCCGTACGCCCGCAGCTGGCTCGCGCCGCTGAGGCTGACGTTCTCGACCAGGTACCGGTAGCCGAGGTCGCGCTGCTCGCGCAGCCAGCCGCGCGTCCTGCTCGTCCGGGGCCGGATCCCGGACTGGAGGCAGCCGTACCCCGCGGCCACCGCGGCGGACGCGCCCCAGGCGAGCACGAACGCGGCGACACTGTCCACGCGGGCCGCCACCACCATCGCCGGGACGAGCGCGACGCCCCACACGAGGTCGTTGACGAACGCCTTGCGTCCGGCGCCGGCGGCGAAGAACGCGAACCGCCAGGCGTCCTGCAGCAGCAGAGCCGGCAGCACCACGCCGAGGCAGGCGAACGCGGGCCCCACACGGCCGCCGAGGCCGAGCCCGACCAGCAGGCACACCGCGCCGAGGGCGGCGCCGACGCCGAGCGCGGCGCCCGACGACCGGGCGGCCGCCGCGCGCCACGTCGCCTCCGGCACGCCGCTGAAACGCACCACGAGCGGATCGGTGGCCAGCCCGCGGGCGACGTTCAGCACCACGCCGTAGGTCAGCCAGGCCAGGCTGAACACGCCGAACGCGGTCACGCCCAACGAGCGGGCCACATAGATCCCCACCGCGAAGTTGGTCATGCTGGAGGCGGCCTGGTCGGCCAGCCCCCAGGACAGCCGGCCGACGACGGCCCGTCTGGCGGACCCGGCCGGCGCCGTCGCCTCCTCCTCCCCGGCGGTCATCGGCGTCATGCCTTGATCAGCTCGGCGTCGTGCAGGGCGTCCGCCGCCGCGGCGACGGTGTCGAACGGCAGCCCGGACCGCTCGGCGACGTCCAGCAGACTGTGCCGGCCGTCGGAGAGGCTGAGCACCCAGAGCATGGCCATCTGGGCCTCTTTCGCGTCGCTGCGGCCGCCGAGCGAGTCGTACAGCCCGCGCCTGCCCAGCTGCGGCTCGCCGTAGGGGCTGAGGTTGACGTAACACCGGTTGCGGTCGAGGACGGCGAACGCCTCGCTGCACACGGCGAGGGTGTCCTCCATCGCCTCCGGGGTGACGAAGTCCGGGTTGTCCGCCGAGGTGTGGTACTCGGGGTAGCCCGCGTACGGGGTCCGGCTGAGCGAGCCCACGCCGAGATCGAATCCCGGCGAGCAGTACTGCCGCTCGTCGTAGCCGTACGGGGTGAACTCCTTGACGTCGTGCGGGCGTCCGGAGACGGCCAGCACATGGCGCAGCACCCGGTCGATCTCCGCGTCGCCGCGCCTGCTCTGCTTGTACGTCAGATGTCCCCGGTCGCCCGCGCAGGCCAGCACCAGCCCGTGCTTGACCCGCCGCACCCGTTCCGCGTTGCGGGCCAGCCAGGTGATCGCCCCGATGGTGCCGGGCGCGAAGATGAACCGGTAGGTGTAGTACGGGGTCCGCTCCGCCAGCGCCCGCGCGAGGAACACCGCCACCGCGACGCCGGCCAGGTTGTCGTTGGCCAGCGACGGGTGGCAGACGTGGCAGGACACGATCACCTCGTCGGCGACCTGCCCGGGGACCACGTGCTCGGCGTAGGTGAGGTGGCCGTCGGTGAGCGTGGAGTCGACGCGGACCTCGTACTCGCCGTCCGGCAGCGCGTCCAGGGTCTCCTGGGCCAGGCAGAACCCCCACTCCGGCTTGTAGTAACTGGTGCGGTAGGGCACCCAGGACGGGTGCTCCGGCAGCGTGTGCAGGTGGGCGCGCAGCTCGGCCAGCGGCATGGTCGCCGACACCGGCACGCTGTAGCCGAGCACGTGCAGGCTGGACGCGGCGAAGTCGACGACCCGCTTCCCGGCGGCGTCGGCGATGTACGCCTCCCGGATGTTCCACTCCTGCGGCACCGTCCAGTCGAGCACCTGCGTCCCCGTCGGCACCTCGTGCACCTGCAGCGGGACGTACTCGCCGACGATGTCCAAGGTGGCGCGCACACCGTCGCCGGTGATGCTCCGGCACAGCGGGTACAGCCGCTCCACCAGCGCGTGCATCTCCTCGCCGGCCACGGTCATCGGCGCCACCGCAGGGTGTCGTCGACGGCGCCGGCGTCGGAGGCCGCGCGCAGCACTGCGAGCCGGGTGAAACGCTGCTCGAAGGCCTCCCGGGTCAGCCCGTGCTCGCGGTAGGCGTCGGCGAGTTCGAGCGCGCCCCGCTTCACCGTCCACTCGCAGTCGAAGCCGGGAACAGCGGCGCGGAACCGGGAGAAGTCCACCCGGTAGGACCGCGGATCGGCCCCGTTCTCGCCGGTGATCACCACCTTGGAGCCGGCCACCGCCTCGGCGACCTGCTCGGCGATCTCGGCGACCGTGACGTTGTTGGTCTCGCTGCCGATGTTGAACGCCCGGTCGTGCACCGCCTCGCGCGGCGCGACCAGCGCGGCCGCGAAGGCCCGCGCGATGTCGGCGGCGTGCACCAGCGGGCGCCAGGGCGTGCCGTCGGAGAGCACGAGCACCTCCCCGGACAGCAGGGCGTGCCCCACCAGGTTGTTCAGCACGATGTCGGCGCGCAGCCGGGGCGAGAAGCCGAAGGCGGTGGCGTTGCGCATGAACACCGGGCTGAAGTCGCCGTCGGCGAGCGCGTGCAGGTCGTCCTCCACCCGCACCTTGGACTCCGCGTACGGGGTGACCGGGCGCAACGGGGCGTCCTCGGCCACGAGTTCGTCGCCGCCGGCGGCGCCGTACACGGAGCAGGTCGACGCGTACAGGAAGCGCCGCACCCCGGCCTCGCGGGCCAGCCGGGCCAGCCGCACGGACGCGTGGTGGTTGATGTCGTAGGTGAGGTCCGGCGCCAGCGCCCCCAGCGGGTCGTTGGACAGCGCGGCCAGGTGGATCACGGCGTCCACCCCGGCCACGTGCTCGGCCGTGACGTCGCGCAGGTCCACCCGGCGCCCCGGCGGGTCCTCGGGCGCCGGGCCGAGCACGCAGTCGGCGAACAGGCCGGCGTCGAGACCGACGACCTCGTGCCCGGCGGCCGCGAGCACGGGCGCCATCACGGTTCCCAGGTAGCCCTGGTGTCCGGTCAGCAGTACGCGCATGGTTCATTCCCCCAGGTCGAGAGTGAGTTTGGTGACGGCGAACGCCTCGGCGTAGCGCGTATGACATTCGATGCCGCGGATCCGGGCCAGCCCGAGGAAGGCCTCCCGGTCGTACCAGGGCCGGTGCCGCTGCGAGGGGTAGTGCTCCTGCAGCAGCCGCACCTTCTGCTCGGCGGTCTCCGTCGTCAGCGGCTGGTAGGCCGTCGGACGGCCGAGGTCGCCGTCCCACTTGACGATCTCGTAGCCGAGGACCAGGTGGTCGCGGAACGCGGTGGGTATCAGCTGCGCCAGGCCTCGGTGGTCCTGGTGCGCGTCGTCGGTGCGCGGGGCCAGGACCAGATCCGGGTCGCTCCCCAGACGCAGCTCCTCGACCGCGGCCTTGGCCTCCTCCCAGTACGCGGGCAGCCGGCCGTCCGGCAGCTTGTGCACGGTCAGCCGCAGATCGGCGCCCGGGCAGAAGGCGGCGAGCGCGGCCCGCTCCTCCTGCTCCCGGTCGGTCCCGCCGCCGGACAGCACCAGCGCGTCGACGCGGATGCCGGGCCGCGCGAGGCACAGCGTCAGCAGGGTGCCGCCGGCGCCGATGGCGATGTCGTCGCAGTGCGCGCCCACCGCGACGATCCGCTCCGGCCGCCGGGCGCCGAGCCGGATCACAGGGCCCCCGCCCCGGCGCTCGCCCCGGCGCCGTCCCGTTCCCACACGGCCCACGGACGCTCGCCCCGCGTGTAGGCGTCGTCGAGCGCCGCCCGCTCCTTCACCGTGTCGGTGGGCTTCCAGAAGCCGCGGTGCTGGTGCGCCACCAGCCGCCCGCGCTTGGCCAGTTGGGCGCAACCGTCGGCCACCAGGTCACCGCCCTGCGGGATGTGGTCGAAGACCTCCTGGCGGAGCACGAAATAGCCGCCGTTCTCCCACAGCGGCATGTCGCTCACCGCGGTGATGCCCCCCACCAGGCCGTCCTCGCCCAGATCCACGCAGTGGAACGAGGACTGCGGCGGCACCACCATCATCGACGCGCCGGCGTCACGCCGGGCGAAGTTGTCGATCATCTCCGGCAGCGGGGCGTCGGTCAGCACGTCGGCGTAGTTGGCGAGGAACATCTCGTCGCCGTCCAGGTGGTGCCGCACCCGGCGCAGCCGCTCCCCGATCGGCGACTCGATGCCGGTCTGCGCGAACGTGATCGTCCAGTCCGCGATGTCGGTGGACAGCAACTCGGTCCGCCCGCCCCGCAGCACGAAGTCGTTGGACGTCGTCTCCTCGTAGTTGAGGAAGAAGTCCTTGATGTGGTGGGCTCCGTAGCCGAGGCACAGGATGAACTCCTTGTGCCCGAAGTGCGCGTAGTAGCGCATGACGTGCCAGATCAGCGGCCGCGGGCCGACCATCGCCATCGGCTTGGGCACGTCGTCCGCGGCGCCGCTGCGCATCCGCATCCCGTATCCGCCGCAGAACAGTACGACCTTCATGACGTGACCTCGACGATGCTCAGTTCCGGTATGGGAAAGACGAGTCGGCCGCCCCAGGCGTGCACGAACGACAGCTGCTCGACCAGCTCGGCCCGCAGGTTCCACGGGAGGACGAGGACGTAGTCCGGCCGGTCGAGCGCGATCTGCTCGGGCGCCAGGATCGGGATGCGGGTGCCCGGGGTGAACCTGCCGTGCTTGTAGGGGTTGCGGTCGACCGTGTAGGGGAGCAGGTCGGGCCGGATGCCGCAGTGGTTGAGCAGGGTGTTGCCCTTGCCCGGGGCGCCGTAGCCGACGACCGTCTCGCCGCGCTCGGCCGCCTCGATGAGGAACTTGAGGAGGTCCCGGCGCACCTTGGCCACCCGGGCGGAGAACTCGGTGTACCCGGACAGCTCCTGCAGCCCGGCGGCCTTCTCCCGGTCCAGCACCTCCGCCACCCGCCGGGTCGGCTCGCCCGCCGCCTCCGCGGGCCTCGCCCACAGCCGGATGGAGCCGCCGTGCGTCGGCAGCAACTCGACGTCCACCAGCGTGAGTCCGCCGCTCGCCAGCGCCCGGATCGCGGACGCCACCGTGTAGTACTGGAAGTGCTCGTGGTAGATCGTGTCGTACTGGTTCTCCTCGATCAGGGTCAGCAGGTGCTGCACCTCGATCGAGACCCAGCCGTCGTCGGCGACCAGCGAGCGCAGCCCCTCGGTGAACCCGACCACGTCGGGGATGTGCGCGTACACGTTGTTGGCCACGACCAGGTCCGCCGGACCGTGCTCGGCGCGCACGGCCGCGCCGGTGGCCGGGTCCAGGAACGCGGTGAGCGTGGGCACCCCCGCGTCCCGTGCCGCGGCCCCCACGTTCACCGAGGGCTCGACGCCGAGGCAGCGGATCCCCCGGTCCACCACATGCCTCAGCAGGTATCCGTCGTTGCTCGCGACCTCGACCACGAAGGCGTCGGGGCGAAGGCCCACCCGCTCCACGGCGTCGGCGACGAACGTCCGCGCGTGCTCCACCCACGAGGTCGAGAACGAGGAGAAGTACGCGTACTCCTTGAACGTCTCCTCCGGCGTGATCAGCGGAGGGATCTGCGCGAGCCAGCAGTCGGTGCACACCCGCAGATGCAGCGGGTACGCCGGCTCCGGATCGTCCAGCCGGTCCGCGGCGAGGAAACTCTCGCACGGCGGGGTCGCCCCCAGATCGACGACGCTCGCCAGCGCCGCCGAGCCGCACAGTCGGCATCGTGTCATCTACTGCCCCCCATTGATTCCGTCCGACCCGCGATCGCGGTGCGGTACCCCTCCACCAGGCGCTCCAGGCCGACGGCCGGGCTGAAGCCCTGCTCGTACCGCCGCCGGGCCGCCCGGCCCATCTCCTGGTTGCGGACCGATCCGTCCGCGATCCGGCGCAGACACGACGCGAGCGAGGCCGCCTCGCCCGGCCGGTGCAGCAGCCCCGTCGTCCCCTCCTCGACGAGTTCGACGAAGGCGCCGTGCCCGGCGGCGACGACCGGGACCCCGGCCGCCATCGCCTCCACCACCACCAGGCCGAACGCCTCCAGCCACGTGGAGGGGGCCACCACGGCCACCGACCGGGCGACGGCCTTGCGGCACTCCGCCGAGTCGTACAGGCCGACGTACCGCACGTCGCCGCGGCCCGCCGCCCACGTGGCCACCTCCCGCTCCAGCGGACCCGTGCCGGCGATCACGAGCGGCACGCCCACCCCGCCGCCGGCGGCGACCTCGTCCCAGGCGGCCATCAGCAGCCGCACGCCCTTGGCCTCCGCGAGCCGGCCGAGGTAGAGCAGATGCTCGCCGTCGCCCACGCGGCGCTCGTCCGGATCGGGCACGAAGTTGTGCTTCACCGCCAGCCGCTCGGCCGGCATGCCGGCCCGCGCCAGCACGTCGCGCTGCGCCGCGGAGATGCAGAAGAACCGCTCCACGCCGGACCACCAGCGCCGCCGGTTGACGGACAGGCTGATCGCGAGCGGCGCCGTCGCCAGCCGGGAGCCCCGGTAGCAGCCGTGCCGGACGGCGGGCAGCGGCGCGGACCCGACGCACTCGGTGCACGGACGGCCGTCCCGCTGCAGCGTGCCGGGCGGGCAGACCTGCGTGTAGTTGTGCAGCGTGGCGACGGCGGGCACACCGGCGTCGGCGCAGGCCGCCAGCACCGCGGGCGACAGGAGCGGGAAGACGTTGTGGACGTGCACCACGTCCGGCCGCTCGGCACGCAGCCGCGCGGCGAGTTCCCTGCGGACCGCCGGATTCCACGGCACCAGCAGCGGTATCGCGGCCTTGCCCGGCAACGACCGGGCGGCGATGTCGTCGCTGCGCCGCTCGAACAGCCCGACCCGGTGTCCGGCCCCGCGCAGCAGCGCCACCTCCTGGTCGACGACCTTGTTCTCCCCGCTCGGCTGCGCCGAGGCGTAGCGGTTGTGCACCACGAGGACGTGCATGCTCAGGTCACCTCCGATGTACGGGCCCAGCGCGGGACGGAACGCCGGGGGACTTCGGGCCCCGGCGGGGGAGCGGGTTCGGCGGGCGCCGCCAGCAGTGAGGCGGCCACGGCCAGATGCAGGAGATACGGCGAGGCGTCCCCGAGACCGGCCTCGGTGTACGAGGCGATCGCGCAGTAGCTGATCAGGAAGATCGCGCAGGCCCTCGACAGCGACGGCGGCCGCAGCAACGCGACGCCGCCCAGCACGATGATGATCGCCGCCACCAGCGCGATGCCCGTCACGCCCTGCTCGTTGTAGACGGCCAGCCAGCTGTTGTCGATCGGCAGCCCGCCGAACGACTTGTCGCCCAGACCCGTGCCGAACAGGTGCTCCGAGGTCGTGCGGGGCGCCGCCAGCAGGGCGTGCCAGACCTTGGCCCGGCCGGTGAGGCTGGCGAAGTTCTCCTGGCTCTGCCCGCGCAGGAACCACGCCTGGACCGCGGAGCTGAACCCCACCGCGGCCACCGCGGCGCACAGCACCGCCCAGGAGAAGACCCGGCGGGCGGCGGCGCTGGTCAGCACGAGGGAGGTGATCGCCAGCACCAGCGCGATGATCAGCCCGAGTGTGGCCGTGCGGGTGTGGGTCAGCGCGAGCAGGGCGAGGGAGGGCACGACGACCACCGCCGCGCTCGTCCGGTCGGTCCGGCGACCCAGGAGGAGCAGCACGGTCAGCCCGGTGATCACCGCGGCGTACTGACCGATCTGCGGCGGGGTGAGCGGCCACAGCGCGCCCACCAACCGCCCGCCGTAGAGGTCGGGCATGGCGGCGCCCGGTGAGACGAGCAGGCCCGCGGCCACCGACCCGAGCACCGCGAAGTACATCCGGATGTGGTGCCGGACGAACGTCGGACCGCCGTCCCACCAGCGGCTGAGCAGCCACAGCGTGCACACGAAGAGAGCCAGCCGGAAGCAGCGGAACAGCGCGCCGAGTCCGGCCCCCTGGTGCACGCTGGAGATCAGGCTCGGCACCAGCAGCAGGGTGAGCAGGAACACGTAGGCGCTGGGCCGGATGCGCACCCGGGGGTTGACCAGGAGCGCCAGCGCGAACGCGGCGACCAGCGAGCCCATGGTGACCATCTGGATCAGGGAGCGGGGCAGCGGGACGATGGTCACGGCCCCGGCGGAGCCGAGGGTGTTGAGCACGAGCAGTCCCCAGACCGTCGCGACGATCTTCGACGTGGGGTCGGTGCGGGTCTTCGCGGACCTCATCTCACCCACCGTCCTTGGCGCGGAAGGCGCTGCCCGCGTCCTGCCGGTACGGCGCGGCCTGCCACTCCTTGACGTTCACCGTCCGGCTCGCGTCATGGACGACGAAGGTCCACGGTCCGACGTAGACGTTGTCGTGCCAGCGGTTGTGCTGCCGGTCGGTGATCGCCTCCGCCACCCGCTCGCCCTGGTACGGCGACCAGTCCGGATAGGTGCCGTAGTTGGAGAGCACCGCCATCAGGCCGCACTTCGCCGTGCAGCCGACGACGGACTTGTCCAGCACGAAGCGGTTGTCGTGGATGTCCACCCGCTGGGTCTTCCACCGGCAGTCGGAGTACAGCGGCTCCTCGGCGATCGCGGGCTGCACACAGCTGCCGGTGTTCTTCACCAGCAACGTGCAGTCACCGGACGAGGTGTTGGCCGGGCTGTTGCAGAACCGGTCGGCGTTCTCCCACAGGGTGATCCCGGACCAGTTGTCCTCCAGCACGTTCCGATAGATCTCGATCTTGTCCGTCCGGGCCCGGACCCGAGGCTCGCCCCCGGACTCGGAGACATAGACCGTCGCGAAGGGGAAGGTGTCGCCGGCCGCCGCGTAGGCGCGGCCCTCGACCCAGTTGTTCCGCCGGATCGTGTTGTTCCGGATGATCGCGTTGTAACTGATCTCGTAGATCAGCGCCGCACCGTCGTTGCCCTCGATCAGGTTGCCCTCGATGAGGAAGTCGTTGTTGTTGGTGTCCGCCCACAGCCCGGTCCCACGGTTGCCGTGCACCCAGTTGCCGCGTACGACCGCGCCGTTCACGGCCCAGAACTTGACGCCCCCGCTGCAGCCGCAGTCCGGCCGCTGCCGCTCCCAGTCGTCCGTGTTGTTGCCCACGATCTCGTTGCCCTCGACCACCAGGCCGCTGACATCGCCGGCCTTGTACGCGTTCATCCCGTACTGGCCGTTGTCGCGCAGGCAGCTGGCGCGGACCTGCTGGCGGGCTCCGGCCATCAGCCCGGCGCCCGAGTTGTTCCGGATCGTCGCGTGCTCGATCACCCATCCGTCGGCCGAGTCGTGATTGACCACGCCCTCGTCCCGGGGCGCGACGAAGTTCTGCACGGTCAGGGAGCGGATGGTGACGTCGACGGCGGCGCCGCCGAACGCGTAGTGGTTGCTCCGCCGTCCGTCGAGCACCGCGCCCGGCGCCCCCACGTAGACGTCGCCCTCCTTGGGGATCACCTGGTCGTAGCGGTTCGACAGGAGGGTGTGCCTGCCCGGCCGCAGCCAGAAGGTGGAGTGCGGGGGACTGCTCTCGGTCTTCGCGGCCAGGTCGCCGGGCACCGCGGGGTCGACCGTCACCGCGCCCGCCGGCGCCTTCGCCGGCCCGGCGACGGGCTCGGCGCACACGCGGGCCGCGGACGCCGGGGGCGCGGAGGGCGCGGCGGTCGGTCTCGGCGTCGCGTCCGTCGTCCCGCCGTCGCAGCCGGTCGCCGTCAGCAGCGCCAGCGCCAGCGATGCCGCCGGCAGAGCCCGGCGCCGCCACCTGATCCCCACGCGCCCTCCCCTCCCTAACCCTGGAACCTGAGCACGGTGGTGAAGCCCTCCGCGCCGTCGGTGAAGCCGGCGCCCACCAGCGCGGTGGCGGGCTCCTTGCGCCCGAAGCCGGCGGAATACCAGCCCAGCGGCGGCTCGCTCTCCCCGCGGTGCGCCTCCCACGTCAGCTCTCCGGGCAGGTCGAGCACCGCGGAGCGGTCCTCGCCGTCCCGGGTCCAGGTCAGCCGCGCCCGGTTCCCCGCCAGCTCCGCGGTGATCGCCGGACCGAGGTGGAACGCCAGACGCACGGCCCGCCGAGGGCCGCGCACCTCGTCGACCACCCGCAGCTCCCCGCTCGAGGGCGTCAGCTCCACCCGGCGGCGGTGCACGGAGCCCTCGTAGCCGTCGTGCTCGGCACTCCAGCGGGTCACGTCATCGCCGGAGTCCACGGTCAGGACACGCGTCCTGGCGTGTCGGGTCCACAGGAACGGCCCGCCGGAGACGGACTGGTCGGCGCCGTCCAGCTGGAGGGTGTTGTGACCGAGGGTCGAGCGGAAGTACCGCCGCCACTCGGGCTGGCCGTGGTAGCAGTACGTCCCCGGGTCGGCGAGGACGTCGATCCCGTCGTGCCGGACCTCCACGGACAGCGCGTCCGCGTGGGCGTGCGCGGCGATGGACAGGAAGCCGTGCGGACCACCGTCGCAGCGGCACCAGATCTCCCCGGGCCCGCGCAGGATGGTCATGCCCGCGTCGGCGAAGTGCGCCGGCCTCCGCGCCGGACGGCGCGTGGAGGGCTCGGTGCGTGCGACGAGCGCGGCCAGCAGCGGGGTGCGCACGTCGGTGCCGGTGACTTCGGGCCACCAGGCCAGCCGGCCGAACACGGCGTCCCCGGTGGCCAGCAGCGAACCCCAGCGGTCGGTGCCCGCGCCGTCCACGACCAGGCCGTGACCGTCGTCCGCGTCGCCCTGACGCGGCGGCCGCAGCCGGTTGTCGACGACGGCCGCGAGCGCGTCGCTCATCCGCAGCAGCACCAGACGGACAGACGCGGGGACCGGTACGCCGGCGGCGTCGGCCTCGGCCACGGCGGCCAGGCCGAGCTCGAGCACGAGCCCGTGGTACTCGGTCGCCAGCTCACGGTTGAGGCCGCAGACAAAGGTGTTGCCGCGCAGGTGCCGCTCCAACGACTTCAGCGCGTCGGCCCGCCAGCGCCCCGACGAGGGGAACCAGCCGAACGCGCAGGCCGCGGCGAACTGACCGGCGGCCTCCGCGATGACGTGGTTGTTGGCCGAGGATCCCCGGCTGGGGAAGGCCGCCAGCCAGCGCTGGTGGTGCCAGATCTGGTTGAGCGCCACCGGGTTGTCCTCGAACAGGGGGGCCGCGCCGGACCAGCCGTCCAGCAGCCGGCGGATCCACACCCAGGACAGCAGCCGGATGCCCAGCTCGATGCCGCTGATCCAGTGGACGCCGCGCAACGGCGGGTTGGTCTCCCACCAGGACCGCAGGTGCTCGGCCACGCGCTCGGCGTACCGCTCGTCCCCGGTGACCGCGTAGGCGGCCGCGAGCTGGGTGAGGTACTGGTGCCGGGACGGCTCCCAGATCTGCTTGATGTCCCCGACCGCGTCCTCGCTGCGGTACGGCACGTCGAAGGCGTACCCCCCGGGAGCCCGGCGCCCTGTTCTGGGGTCGCGCCACCAGTCGGGGGCGGTCAGGTCGTCGCGGACCACGCCGAAGTACTCGGCGTGCCCGTCCATGAGCCGGTCCGCCTCGGCGACGAGACGTTTCACGGCGTCGGCGGGCACGGCGGCGACCGTCCCGGCCGGCAGGACCGCGGTGAACCTGGCCCCGGTCACGCGCGGGCAGTCGGGCGGCGCCGACCGCCAACGGCGCCGGCGCACCGCGTCGCCCACCCTGCCCGCGACCTCCTGCGGCCCCATCCGGGACAGCCGCCGCAGGTACCAGCCCGCGCTCATGGTCATCGCGCGCCCGCCAGCGTCACCGGCGCGCCGCCGGCGATACCGGTCTGCACGGCGAGGGTGGCCGTCGTCGTGGCGACCAGCGACTCCAGCGGCACCGGCATCGGCCCGCCGGTCCGCACGGCCCGCACGAACGCGGCCAGTTCGGCGGACTGGCCCTTGTCCCGGGCCTTGGGCAGCCGCGAGCTGACCCACCGCTTGCGCCCGTAGACCGAGGCGCGGACGAAGTCGTCGAGCCGCAGCACCTTCCCGTCCGCGACCAGGTCCAGCGTCTCCTTGGGGAAGCCGGGCGCGCCGGTGGTGACATAGCTGACGGTGGCGGTGGACCCGTCCGGGTAGCGCAGCACGACCTGGAGGTCCTCGTTGCCGGGCGCGGCCGTCGCGTACACCGAGACCGGATCGGCGTCCAGCAGCCAGCTCGCCGTGTCGATGAAGTGGCCGCCCTCGCCGGCGAACCGCGAACCCTCGGTGCCCTGCCTCAGGTACCAGCTGCCGTGATCGAGACGGCCCGCGTTGACCAGGTAGCGCAGGCTCGCCGGTCCGGTCCGGGCCCCGAAACGCTTGCGGGCCTCCGTGAGCAGCGGCGCGAAGCGGCGGTTGAAGCCCACCTGCAGCCGGTCGTTGCCGGACTCCTCCACCGCGGCGAGCACACCGGCGAGTTCGTCCTCGGACAGCGCCAGCGGCTTCTCCACGAACACCGTCTTGCGGGCCAGCAGCGCCTTGCGGGTGAGTTCGGCGTGCGAGCTGTGGCGGGTGACCACGAACACCGCGTCGACGGACGGGTCGCCGAGCACCGCGTCGAGATCGGTGGTCGCCGCGGCGAAGCCGAACTTGCGCTGCGCGTTGGCCGCGGACAGCGCCGTCGTGGTGACGACCGTGGACAGCTCGACGCCCTCACGCTGCGCCAGATGCGGCAGCAGCATCGACGTCGCGTAGTTCCCCGCGCCGACGAACGCCAGCCGCACCGGCGCCCCCGCGGCCCGGGCCGGGGAGGACGCCGCCGTGCCCCGGCGCACCGCGGGCGCGGTCACCGCGGGCACGGTCACCGAGGGGACCGCCGCCGTGTGCGCCGCCTCCTCCTGCCCCGGGTACCGGAACAGCACGGCCACCGCCTTCAACTCGCCGTCCTTCAGGCGCTGATACGTCTGGACGGCGTCGTCGAAGTCGGCGATGTGGGAGATCAGGGGCTCCACGTCGACCCGGCCGCGGGCGGCGAGGTCGAGGAAGCACGCCAGGTTGCGGCGCTCGGTCCAGCGCACATAGCCGATCGGGTAGTCCCGCCCCTCCAGCTCGTACGCCGGGTCGTAGCGCCCGGGCCCGTACGAACGCGAGAACCGGACGTCGAGCTCCTTCTCGTAGTACGCGTTCCACGGCAGGTCCAGACGGCACTTGCCGATGTCGACGACCCGGCCGCGGTCCCGGCTCAGCCGGGCGGCCAGCTCGACGGGCTGGTTGCTGCCGCCGCCGGCGGCGAGGTACACCTGATCCACGCCGTGGCCGTCGGTGAGTTCGGCGACGGCGTTCTCCACGGCCGCCGAGGCGGGATCGCCGCAGGCCGCTGCGCCCAGACGCTCGGCGAGCTCGCAGCGCACCGGGTCGGGGTCGGCCCCGACGACGCGGACCCCCGAGGCGGCGAGGAGCTGCACCACCAGCTGCCCGATCAGCCCGAGACCGACGACCAGGGCCACTTCGCCGAGCCGCGACTCGCCCTGCCGCACACCCTGCATCGCGATCGACCCGACGGTGCCGAACGCCGCGTGCCGCGCCGCGAGGCCGTCGGGCACCGGCGCGTAGAGGTTCTTCGGCACCCAGTTCAGCTCGGCGTGCAACGCGTGCTCGTTGCCTGCGCAGGCCACGAGGTCGCCGACCTTCACGTCGTCGACACCGGCGCCGACCTGCTCGACCACCCCGCACAGCGAGTAGCCCAGCGGCGTGTACGAGTCCAGCTTGCCCATCACCTTGCGGTAGGTGGCGGGCACCCCGTTGGCGGCCACGCTCTGCACCACCTTGGCCACCTGGTCCGGCCGCGAGCGGGCCTTGCCCACCATCGACATGCCCGCCTCGGACACCTTCATCAGCTCGGTGCCCGTCGAGATCAGCGAGTAGGCGCTCCGGACCAGCACACCCCCCGGCTTGCACCCCGGCGCCGGCACGTCGAGCAGCGCCAGCTCACCGCTCTTGTAGTTCTGTACGACCTGTTTCACCCGAAGTCCTCTTGTCTCTACGCCGTCGTCAAAGGGAGGTCCGGCCGGACCCGGAGGTCGCGCCGCGATACCAGTGCTCGAGGGTCAGCACATGCCACAGATGCTTGGAGAAGTCCCGCTGCCCGGCGGCGTCCTCGGCGACCATGCGCGCCAGCGCGTCGCGGCGCAGGATCCCGGAACGCACCAGCTCGCCGTCGTTCACCACCTCGCGCACCAGCGGCGCCAGATCCCGGCTCATCCAGGCCCGCAGCGGTGCGCTGAACAGACCCTTGGGCCGGTAGACGATCTCCCGGGGCAGGACCGAGACGGCCGCCTCCTTCAGGACCGCCTTGCCCTGCCGTCCGACGATCTTGCGCGCACCGGGCACGGCGAACGCCGCCCTGACCACCTCGACGTCCACGTACGGCACCCGCACCTCCATCGACGCGGCCATGCTCGACCGGTCGGTGTAGGCGAGGTTCAGGCCCGGCAGGAACATGCGGGCGTCGCCCAGGCACATGCGGTTGACGAAATCGTCGAGGTCGTTGTCCCGGTAGACGTCCGCGTGCTCGGTCAGCACGTCGTCGACCGTCCCGGCCAGGTCCGGATCGATCAGGTCCAGCAACTCGCCACGGTCGTACATGGTGTAGCTGCGCCGGAACGCGGTCTCCTCCGGCAGGTCGGCGAAGGACAGGAACCGCTTCGCGAAACGCACCGACCGGTACCCGCGCCGGGCCGTGGCGACCGGCAGCCGGTCCACGGCCGCGGACAGGCCCCGCCGCAGCGGACGCGGGACGCGCTGGTAACGCAGCGCGATCAGGTTGGCCAGGTGCTTGCGGTAACCGGCGAACAGCTCGTCGGCGCCCATCCCCGAGAGCATCACCTTGACCCCGGCCTCCCGGGCGGCCGAACAGATCAGGAACGTGTTGATCGCGGCCGGGTCGCCGATCGGCTCGTCCAGGTGGTACGTCATCTGCGGCAGCAGGTCGAGCACGTTCGGGGCGATCTCGATCTCGTGCAGGTCGACCCCGTACCGCCCGGCCACCTGCCGGGCGTAGCGCAGGTCGTCCGGCATCGCCTCGAACCGGGCGTCCTCGGCGCGGAACCCGATCGTGTACGCGGAGATCCCGGGCCGGTCACGGGCCGCCAGCGCGGTCAGGTAGCTGGAGTCGAGCCCCCCGGACAGGAACGTCGCCACCGGCACGTCGGAGATCAGATGGCGCCGGGTCGACTCCTCGACGACGGCCGCCAGATCCGGCTGTTCGCCGCTGCGCGCACGCTCCTGCCCCTCGGCGGCGACGTCCTTCAGACGCCAGTACCGGCCGCGCTCCACCCGGCCGTCGGGCCGGCACCTCAGCCAGCTCCCCGGCGGCAGCTTCTCCGCCTCGCGGAACGCGCACCGCGAGTCCGGCACCCAGTAGTACAGCAGCGAGGCCACCAGCGCCGCGTGGTCCACCTCGAGCGATCCGCCCGTCACGGCGGCGAGCGCCTTGAGCTCGGAGGCGAACACCAGGCCCTCGCCCCGCCGGAGCAGGAACAGCGGCTTGATGCCGAGCTGGTCGCGGGCGAGGACCAGCTCACCGGTGCGCTCGTCGAAGACCCCGAACGCGAACATGCCGCGCAGCCGGGGCAGACAGTCCGTGCCCCAGCGCCGCCAGGCCTCCAGCAGCACCTCGGTGTCGGACGTCCCCCGGAAGCGCACCCCGGCCGCCGTCAGCTCGGCGCGCAGCTCGGGCGCGTTGTACAGCTCGCCGTTGTACGTCAGCACCAGGCCGTCCGAGACCATCGGCTGGGCGCCGGTCTCGGACAGGTCGATGATCGCCAGCCGGCGGTGCCCGAGGTGCACCTCGCCGTCGCCGACGGCGTGGCTGTAGCGGCCCGCCCCGTCCGGACCGCGGTGCGCGAGGGTGTCGGTGAGCCGGTCGGTCACGACCTTTCCGTCCGGCCATCGGTACGTTCCTGCGATGCCACACATGTGCTACTGAGCCTCCTGGTCGCTGTCCGGCACCCGTGCCGCCCACATCGGCTGCCGCTCCGCCCGCCGCGGGACCGTGCCCTTGTGCCGCACCGGCCGCTCGCTGCGGTCGCGCGGCGTGCCGGGCGGCCCGTCCCACAGCGTGCCGTCGGTCCGGTCCCGCGGGTCGGGGTCGATCAGCACCACGCCGATCACCCCGATGCGCTGGTCCGCGAGCTGCCGGGCCACCGTGTGCAGCCATGCGGCGCTGCCGTGCCCGGCCCGCACGACGAGCACGGCCCGCGTGCCGAGGTACTGCAGGTCGGTCCACGCCGTGCCGGGCGCCACCGAGCCGACGCCGATCCTGCGCCCCGGCGGCGACTCGGCCGCGGCACGCTCGCCGGTGACCACGGCCGGGTCCCCCGGCTTCGGGCGGCGATCGGCGAGCTGCCGGCCCGGCAGACCGTCGACGACGACCACCGGGCCCTCCGCCGCCAGCGCCCCCGCGAGGTCCAGGGCGATCGCGCTCGTGTTGCGCGCGCAGCCCAGTTCCAGCAGCGACACCGGCTCCCCGCCACCGCGCACGGCACGGGCCAGGGACGTCGTGAGCCGTTCGCGCGACGCCCGGACCCGGCGGCTCCGCCACCGCCCGCCCGGCCGGTGCGGCAGCTCCGCGATGACCGAGGCGCCGAGGTTCGTGGCGATCTCCCGGCGCAGCACGGGACGGTCCGCCACCACCGCGCCGACCGCGGCGAGCGCGAGCCCGAGGAACAGCCCGAGGAACAGCCCGATCGCGGCGTCCGTGGCGGCGGTCCTGGGCAGCGAGTGCCGCACCGCGTACGGCGCGTCCACGATCTGCGTGCCGGCGACGAGCCGGGGCGTGCCGATGCTCGCCTCCCCGGCGCGCTGACTGAAGTCGGTGATCTGCGAGGTGAGTTCGGCCCGGCGGGCGTACAGGGACTCCAGGTCCGCCGACGCCCCCGGACCGCGCGCCTCCGTCCCGTCCCCGATCGTCCTGTTGACCTGGGACAGCTGCTTCTTCAGTTCGTCACGCTGGTCGAGCAGGGCCTTGGCCTCGGCCTTCGAGGCCTCCTGTATCCGCCGCACGTGGTCCGCGACGAACGCGTCGGCCAGCGCCCCGGCACGGGCCACCGCCTCCGCGTCGCTGTCACCGGTCACGGTGATCTGCAGCATGTTGTTGGTGATGCCCATGCCGCTGTAGTCCTGCATGAAGTCCTCGGGCTTCTCCCCGGACCGCAGCGCCTTCAGGGCCTGCTCGGCGATCCGGGTGGTCTGCAGCAGCGCGACGTCGGTGCGGATCAGCGTTCCGGGGTCGTTCGGCTGGTCCTCCTCGTGCGCGACCAGCACCTTGGTCACCGCGGTCGGCGGCGGCGGCAGCAGGAACGCCACCGTCGCGCCGGCCAGCAGCCCCAGCAGGGCGAGGGAGCACCACAGGCGGCGCCGCCGGCGCACCGCCGCCACCAGCGCCTGCAGATCCAGCAGCGGAGCGGCGGCCGACGACTCCGCGGCCGTACTCGTCGTCACCCTGTGACTCCTGTCGCGTCGTCCCGTTCGCCCTCGAGGCCCGCACCCGCGGGTACGGCGGTGCGCCGCGGGCGGTCGGCCGGACGCGCCGCCCGGACCGGACCGGCGAGGACCACGCCGACGACCGCGTGCTTGGCGTCCGCACACGCCTCGGAGATGCCGGCGAGCTCCGCCGCGGTCCAGCTGCCGGCGCTGAGCACGACCAGGGCCCCCGACTCGCGTTCGCGGTCCGGCACCATCGGCCGGGACACCGGCACCGGCACCGCCCGCAGCAGGGGATCGGTCCCGGCCACGGCGACGAGCTGCCCCGCCGCCCGGCGGGCGATCTCGTCACCCTCGGGGAAGACGACCAGCAGCCGCTGCGGGGCCGGCAGCCGGTCCCGCAGCCGCGAGCACACCCGCCGGTAGCGGATCTGCCTGCTGGCCTCGTCGCCGGACATCTGCGGCGCCGGAATGTCCCACCGGACGTCGAGGCCCAGCAGCCGGCGCAACCACGACCGCGGGCCACGGCCCCCGGGCCGGTGCGTGGGCCGGTCGACGGCCACGTCGACGGTGCCCAGCAGCGCCGAGCCCAGCGCCGCGGTGATCTCGGACTCGCCGCGCAGCCGACGGCTCATCCGTCCGGCGGCGAGATGACCGATGACCGCGAAAAGGAGGAACAGCAGCGCCCCGCCGCCGACGAGCTGCGTCCTCGTCGGCGGCGCCTCGCCGGTCGGCCGGGCCGCCGACCCCATGACGACCATGTTCTTCGCCTCGTCGTCCACCGGGTCCGCCTGCTTGATGGTGCTGATGGCCTCCCGCAGCGCGGTGCGAAGCTTCTCCAGCTCCGTGCGGGTCTGCACGCTCTCGACCGTCTCTCCCGGGTCGGTCGCGTCGGCGAGCTTGCTGATACGGCGGCTGGTGTCCTCCACCGACTGCTGGAGCGCGGCGAGCTCCTCCGCCGCCCCCGGGTCGGCGGTCTCGCTCGCGATCCGGGTGGCGTAGGAGACGAACTCCTTCGCCACCTGGTCGGAGAGCCGCTGCGCGCGCTCCGGGGTGTCGGCCGTGCCGGAGATCTTGATGATGTTCCCGTCGGTGGCCTTGGCGGCGACCTGCTCCCGCAGGTCGCCGCCGCTCACGCCGGTCCAGCCGAGCGTCGCGGCCGCGCGGTCGACCACCACCGAACTGGTCGCCACCTCCGTCTGCGTCAGCAGCTCGCGCTCCTCCCACGTCCCCGGCAGCAGCACCGACGTCGAGGTCGTGTAGCGCGGCGGGAACAGCAGCGACGCGCCGTACCCGACGAGCGCGCCCAGCAGGGCGAACACGGTGAGCAGCCGCCAGCGCCGGCGGACAATCCGCCCGATGGTGACCAGGCGTATCGTGTCATCGCTCAAAGGTGCGGCCTTCCCCTGCCTCGTCAGGGTCGCGCGCCGTCACCGCAGCCCGGTCACCGCAGGCGGCCTCGTAGGCGGCGAGCAGCGATCGCTGGGAGTTCCGCCAGGACAGCGGACCGCCGATCCGTTCCTGGCCGATCTTGCCCATCAGGGCCCGCTTCTCCGGGTCGTCCAGCAGCAGGGCGACGAGCCGGGCGAACTCGCCCTCGTCGTCGGCGGCCGCGTACACGGCGGCCTCGCCGGCGGACACCCGCGCCTCCCGGAGGTCGAACGAGACCACAGGCCGGCCCATCACCATGTACTCGAGGACCTTGTTCATGGTCGACACGTCGTTGAGCGGATTGTTCGGGTCGGGGGAGAGGCACACGTCCGCGGTGGACAGGTAGCGCACCAGGTCGGCGTCCGGGATGCGCCCGGTGAACTGCACCTGGTCCGAGAGCCCGAGCCGTCCGGCGAGCTCCACCATCGCGTCGAACGTGTCGCCGCCGCCCACGAACACCGCGTGCCAGTCGGTCCGCCCGACCTCGTCGCGCAGCTTCGCCAGCGCCCGCAGGGCGTAGTCGACCCCGTCCTGCGGGCCCATCACGCCGAGGTAGCAGAGCAGATGAGGCTTGCCGCGCTTCAACTCCGGCTCGGGCGGCACCGGGTGGAACCGCTCGACGTCGGGCGCGCTGCGCACCACGAAGACGTCCGCCGGCCGCTTGCCGCCGCGGCGCACCGCGACGTCCCGGTAGCTCTCGTTCGTGGCGAGCACGACGTCGGCGGCCCGGTACGTCCGCCGCTCCAGCGCGCACACGGCGCGGTAGAGCAGGTCCTTGCCCCGGCCGAACCGTGAGAGGTACAGCTCGGGCACCAGGTCGTGCTGGTCGAAGACGAACCGCGCCCCGCGCCGCTTCAGCCACAGGGCCGGCAGGAACAGCAGGTCCGGCGGGTTGCAGGCGTGGACCACGTCGACCGGGCCGACCCTGCGGGCGAGCCGGACCGTGTGCCACAGCGCCGATCCGTACTCCCGCAGGTAGCCGGCCGGCCCCCCGGTCGCCGCCCGCAGCGGGTAGCGGTGGATCCGCACCCCGTCGATGACGGCCTCCGCCTCCGTGTCCCGCTTGCTGCCCTGCGGACAGATGACGTGCACCGTCCAGCCCGCGTCGCGCAGCGTCGTGCACTCCTGCCACACCCGCCGGTCGAACGGCACCGACAGGTTCTCCACCAGGATCAGCGCGCGTCGGCCCGGCCGGTCGCCGCTTCCCGCATCACCACGCAAGGCCCACGTACCCCTGTTCGGCCCGGCGCGCGTCCGCGTCGGGAAGGTGGACGAGATCGATGATCACCGGGGCGTCGCCGTGCGGCAGCGCCGCCAGCACGGCCGGATCCTTCGTCCCGACCAGACACACCTCGGCGTGCTCGAGCACCTCCTCGACGGAGTCCGCGAGCAGTTGCGCGAGGTGCGGCAGCCGGGTCTCGATGTACTCGCGGTTCGCGCCGAGCAGCCGGGACAGGCTCACGTTGGCGTCGTAGATCTTCAGGTCGTACCCCTTGCCGAAGAGCCGCTCCGCCAGCTCGACGAGCGGACTCTCGCGGAGGTCGTCGGTGCCGGGCTTGAAGGACAGCCCGAACAGGCCCGCCCGGCGTTTTCCGGTGCGCTCGACCAGCTCCACCGCGCGCTGCAGATGGTCGGCGTTGGACGGCAGCACATGGGACAGGATGGGCACCGAGACGTCGGCCCGCTGCGCGGCGTGGACCAGGCTGCGCAGGTCCTTGGGCAGGCACGAGCCGCCGAACGCGAAGCCGGGCCGCAGATAGGCGGGGCTGATGTTCAGCTTGCGGTCCGCCAGGAAGACGTCCATCACCTGGTGCGAGTCCACCCCGAGCGCCTGGCACACCGCGCCCAGCTCGTTCGCGAAGCCGATCTTCAGTCCGTGGAACGCGTTGTCCGCGTACTTGATGGCCTCGGCCGTCGGGACGGGCACCCGGAACACCTCGCCCGGCAGGTCCTCGTACAGCGCCGCCACCGCGTCGCCGCTCGCCGCGTCGAGCTCGCCGATGACGGTCTTCGGCGGGTCGAAGAAGTCCCGCACGCTCGTGCCCTCGCGCAGGAACTCGGGGTTGACCGCGACCCCGACGTCCACCCCCGCCGTGCCGCCGACGTACTTCTCCAGGATCGGCACCAGCAGGTTCAGGCAGGTGCCCGGCAGCATGGTGCTGCGGAACACCACCGTGTGCCGCCCGCCCCGCTCGGCCAGGGCCGCGCCGATCTCCTCGGTGACCCGCTCCAAGTACGTCGTGCACAGGCTGCCGTTGGGCTCCGACGGCGTGCCCACGCAGACCAGCGAGATCTCGCTGTCCATGATCGCCTCGCGGACGTCGCGGGTGGCGCGCAGCGCCCCGGTCCGCACCACGTCGGCGATGAGCTCGCCGATCCGCTCCTCGACCACCGGGGCCTTGCCGTCGTTGACCAGGTCGACCTTCACCTGGTTGACGTCGACCCCGATGACCTCGTGGCCCATGCTGGCAAGGCACGCGGCCGACACGCAGCCCACGTAGCCGAGCCCGAAAACGCTGACCTTCATGACCCGTTCCTCCCCCCGCGCAGGCCCTCGCGGCCTGCGGTCCGCACGTCGGCGGGACCGCTGGGTCCCGGCCCCCCGCGCATCAGTAGGCCCCCTGGCCGTAGAGCACCGCACGCAGCGTCTTCCACAAGATCACCGTGTCCAGGGCGAGCGACCAGTCCTCCACGTACCGCAGGTCCAGCCGTACCGCCTCCTCCCACGACAGGTCGCTGCGCCCGCTGATCTGCCACAGACCGGTGAGCCCGGGCTTGACCAGCAACCGCCGCCGGATGTCCGGGCCGTACGCGGCCGACTCCTCCGGCAGCGGAGGCCGCGGACCGACCAGCGACATCGATCCGGTGAGCACGTTGAACAGCTGCGGGAGTTCGTCGATCGAGTACCGGCGCAGCACCGCTCCCACCCGGGTCACCCGCGGATCCCGGCGGAGCTTGAACAACGGCCCGGCGCCCTCGTTGAGATCGGCCAGCTGGGCACGCGCCCGGTCGGCGTCGGCGACCATGGTGCGGAACTTGAGAATCGTGAACTCGCCGCCGTCCTTGCCGACTCTGCGCTGCCGGTAGAACACCCCGCCCCGGCTGTCCGTCAGCACCAGCAGCCCGACGACCGCCATCAGCGGTGCGAACAGGACCAGCAGGACCGCCGCGCCCATCCGGTCGACGACGCCCTTGACCGCCCTGCGCCCTCCGGTGAAGGTCGGCATGCTGACCCGGAGCAGCGGTATCCCGAGCACCGCGTCGATGTGCAGCCGCGGGCCGGCCACCTCCATCAGCACGGGGGCCACGACCATCTCGGCCTCGGTGCCCTCGAGGTTCCAGGCCAGCCGCTGCAGCCGATGCGGCGACCAGTGCGGATCCGGGGTGACGGCGACGACGCGGTAGCCGTCCCCGTGGACGTGCTTGGCGACGTCCCCCAGCGTGCCCACCACCGGCACTCCGTCCAGCAGGTCGCCGTCGACCCCGGGACCGTCCGTCGTGCACACCGCGTCGACCCGCCAGCCGAGGTGCGGGAACTTGCGGGTGCGGGTGATCAGGTCGTGCACGGTGGCCGGGCTGCCGGCGGCGAGCACCGGGCGCAGGCACAGGCCTTCCTTGCGCTGTTTGTGCAGCGAGAGCCGCAGCACATAGCGCGCGGTCATGGTGACGAGCGCGATCGCGGGAATCGCGACGAAGATCCAGAGCTTGATGTTGCGCGAGGTGAGCGCGATCCCGCCGAGTGCCAGGACGACGGTCGCCGCGAACAGCGAGCGTCCGAGCCGGCGGAACTCCTCGGCGCCCTGGCCGAGCACGGCCGGCGCCCACGACCGGCTGACCGCCAGCGCCCCCAGCACCAGCAGTTCGGTGCCGAACGCGAGAATGCCCCATTTCTCATGCCAGTTGGCCGCGTCCCGGGCCCCGAAGAAGTTGCCGATGCCCGCCACCACGAAGGCGGTTGTCACGGTGTCGCTGATGATCACGGTACGTCTGTACCGTTGTTCCCAGTCGAGCGCGGGCCGGCTGACCGTGTCGTTCTCCAGACGCCCGCGTGCCGACGGAAACGGGCTGACTAGCTCGCCTTGCCGCACAGAACCCCCCAGGTTCCCCAGTGGTTCGACGTGTTCGCCTAACACTGATCCCTCCCCCCGGGAGGCCCCCGCCCCCCGTACTGTCCCTCCCCTCGGGAGGCCCCCGCCCCCCGTGTCGCGCTGTTCCTCCCGCGGCAGGCCCCCGCCTCCCGCGCATGACTTCCCGGATTTCCAGCGCTACGTGAACACCCACCCCGGCGGCAAATGGACGCATGCGTCCTGCACGTCCTTCGAGGTGCGCGGCGACCCGGCGAAGACCTCGGATGCTCCCCGCATCCAAGCTCCTCCAGGGCCCGAAGAATTGATCACCCCCACGTCCGGCGTCGAGGACCGCTCACCGGCCTCGCGCAGTGCCAGACCAATAGATCATTACGGGTCGCCTCGTGTTCGAACGGCCGAAGCAAGGTCAATCTAGACCATGAAGAGCCGGTATGAAGAGAGGATGTGCGTAATTTGTGTTTAAGGTTTGGGGCTGATCAGTCGGCGGGTGACCGCCCACGGGTTCGTTGTGGCCGACGCGCGTTGCAGCAGCTCGTCCGGCCCTTGGCTGCGGCTTCCGCGCGTCGGCGGGCGGCGCGCCGCAACGGGGTTTCCCCGCGCCGGGGTTCGGAGGCGCCCGCAGCGCGTTCGCACGGCGTTCGCACAACTCGGCGTGCCGCCGCGGGTGTCCGAGGTGGCGGGCGATCGACCGGACGCCGCGACCGCAGATCAATTGATCACGAACGGACTGCGACGCCTTCCCCGACGGGGGCGAAACCCGTATGGGCCTTCCGTCCTACGGGCCGACGGCCGACGGGCGGCGAATCTCTCCGGACTTGCGTTTGGAATATGCCAAAGGCAATTCACTTCACTTATGTCGTCCCGGGAAGGCGGAGGCGCCAAGGGGGGTGACCGGCTTGCTTCACGGGCTGGGAAACCGCCGGCGATCGACCGGGCGACGGGGGCGTGTTCGAGGGCGCTCCGCGTGGGTGGGGTCGTCAGTCGCAGGGCGTCGGGTCCGGATCCGCGCCGGCCCGGGCAGCGGCCCCGGTGTCCGCCCTGGCGTGTGCTGCGGCGTGCGCTTCGCCAGGTGCTTCGACCCCGGCTCCGGCGTCGGGCAGCAGACCGCTCAGGGCGGCGCACTGCTCGGGGCCCATGACCTGGTCCAGCGCCGCGGTGACCGTCTCGGCGAGCGTCCCGGAGGCTTCCTGCAGCAGCCGGCGGGCCTTGTCGGTGAGGGCCACCTCGACCCCCCGCCTGTCGCCGCAGACCGACTGACGGGTGACGAGGCCGGCGTGCTGCAGGCAGGCGATCTGGTACGTCAGCCGGGTCTTGGGGCGTCCGAGCAGCTCGGCGACACGGGTCATGCGCAGGCCCTGTCCGGGCTGCTCGGCCAGCAGGCACAGGACCAGGAACTCGTCGTGCGAGACGTCCAGCCGGTCCTTGACCACGGAACGCAGCCGTTGCTCCACCGCTCCCGTCGCCGCCAGCAGCAGCATCCACCCGCGCAGTTCGGGAGGCAGCAGACCACCGCCGGAGCCCTGCGCGGACGGGCAGGCGGGCAGGTCGGCGGGGTGCTCAGCGGGTTCTGCCATGGGGCCCAGTGTATCCGTGGTCCAAATTTGCACGACTTTGTTGTTCAGATTTGGATTACCGGCTAGCGTGGTCGGCACGTCATCCAAATTTGGACCACCAAGGAGTACCGCCATGACCGTCGCCGTGGAAACCGGACTGTGGCAGCTCGACGCGGGCGCCTCCACCGTCGCCCTCGCGCACCGGACGATGTGGGGCCTGGTCACCGTCAAGGGCGTGTTCACCGCCGTCGACGGCGGGGGCGAGGTGGCGGCCGACGGCACCGCCACCGGCGCCCTGACCCTGAAGGCGGCGTCCCTCGACACGAAGAACGCCAAGCGGGACGCCCATCTGCGCGGCGCCGACTTCTTCGACGCCGACAACCACCCCGAGATCACCTTCGTGGTGCGTTCCGCCGAACTCGGCGCCGACGGGACGGCCGAGGTGACCGGTCAGCTCACCGTGCGCGGCATCAGCCGGCCCCAGTCCGTCACCGCGCGCGTGAGCGGAGCGGACGCCGACGCCGTCACCCTGGACACGGAGTTCGCCGTGGACCGCGCCGAGTTCGGCCTGGGCTGGAACCAGCTGGGCATGATCCGCGGAACGGCCGCCGTCACCGCCACCCTCCGCTTCACCCGCAGGCCGGCCTGACGAGAGCCGGACCCGGCGAGGCGGGGCGGACGGGGCCCGTGAGCGGACCGGTGCGGTGGCGGTCCGTGTCGCTGTTGGGCCGAACGGGTGACTTGGCGTAAGAATTGACTGGTGCACGCATTGAAGGCGAGTCAGTTCTGGGGGTGCCGGTGAACCGTTACGACGTCACCGATGAACAGTGGGAAGGGCTCGCACAGGTCGTTCCGCTGCGCGGCCGGGACGCGTGGCCCTCGGCGGTGGACCACCGCTCGCTCCCGGACGCCGAGACGGAGACCCGGCGCCGCTTCGTCGTCCTGCGGGTCAACGTCTTCGCGGACGCCCGCGAGGTCGCCGAGACGCTGATGGCGGGCATCCCGGTGCTGCTCGACCTGACCGGAGCGGAGACCGACACCGCCAAACGGGTGCTGGACTTCTCCACGGGGGTCGTCTTCGGCCTGGCCAGCGGCATGCATCGGGTCGACCGCAACGTCTTCCTGCTCACCCCGCCGGGCACCGAGGTCGGCGGGATCATGGAGGGGGCGGGCGCCCCGGGGGTCTGAGAGCGCGGGGCACGTCGCTCGATGGTGGGAAGCTCGTTCGGGCGTAACGGTTCGGCTGACGGCGGAGTCCTACCGTCCGGACATGCCCTCCTCGCTTCCCTCCTCCGCCCCCCGGCCGCACACCGCGCCCGCGCCGCACACCGCGCCCGCGCCGCACACCGCGCCCGCGCCGCACACCGCGCCCGCGCCGCACACCGCGCCCCGGCCGCACGCCGCGCCCGACAGGGCGCCGACCGGGGACGCGCCCCCCACCGTGCCCGCGCAGGCACAGGCCCACTGCGGGGCGGAGCAGCAGGCCGCGCCGTGCGGCGGCGTGCGGACGGCGACCGTCGGCGGGCTCGCACCGCCGCGCGCCCGCCCGGCGTCCGAGCCCGTCGAGACCACCCCCGCACCCGCGCGGTACCCACGGTCCTGCGTCACCGAACTGCGGCTCTCCGCCTTCGCCGGACATCGGCGCGCACGGTTCCAGCTGGGGGCCGTCACCTTGTTCACCGGCGCCAGCGGCAGCGGCAAGAGCACCGCGCTGCGGGCGTACGAGGCGCTGGCGCGGCTCGGGGGAGGGGCGCGGCTGGCCGCGGTGTTCCCCGATCCGGCCGCGTGCGTACCGCAGGGGGCGCGGCCGGACGCCCAGCGCCGTCGGGGGTTCCGCATCGGCTGCACGGCCGACGGCCCCGCGGGGCCGGTCAGGCTCGACGTCGCCGTGCAGGCCGAGCCGGAGCTGCGCATCGTGGGCGAGCGGCTGAGCGCGGGCGGCGTCGTGCTGCTGGAGACGGCGCTGCGCGATCCCGGACGGCGCACCGTGCAGGCCGCCTGGCACACCGGCGGCTCCGCGCCGGTGACGCGCGCCCCGCTGCCCGACGACCGGCTCGGCACCGCGCTGCTGCCGCTGCGGGTGGCGGGCAGGACCGAGGGCCAGCGGCAGGTGCTCGCCGCCGCCGAGCAGATGGTGGTCGCCCTGCGGTCGGTCTTCGCCTGCGACCCGCAGCCCGACTGGATGGGCGTCCCCGTCCCCACCGGCTCCGGCCGCCTGCTGACCGGCTGCGACAACCTCGCCGACGTCCTGTGGCGCACCCGCGAGGAGTGCGGGCGGCGGCACGCGGCGCTGGTGGCCGCGCTGTCCGCCGGATCCGCAGGACCCGCGGGGCCGGTGGTGGACCTGCGTGCCGAACCGCTGCCCGACGGCACGGTCCGCGCGGTGCTCGACCGCGCCGGCGGCGGGCGCACGGAACTCGCCCGGCTGGGATACGGCGAACTGCGCTACCTCGCCCTCGCCCTGGTGCTGCTCACCGGGCCGGGCGTCCTCGACGTGGACCCGGCCGGCGAGGTTCCGGCCGCGACGCAGACCCTCACCCTGCTCGCCGACGGCCTGGACCGCGGCCTCGACGTCCGGCAGCGCGCCGAACTGCTGCGCCTGGCGGTGCGGATGGCCGAACGCGGGCACATCCGCTGCGTCGGCGCGGTCGGCGACGGCTCCTGGGCCGCCCGTACGGACGGGGTGACAGTGGTAGACCTGGGTCCGTGACAGAACGACACCTGGATGTGGCGAAACTGCAGCGCAGACTGGCCGAGTTCGCGGCCGTGCGGAACTGGCAGCCCTTCCACACGCCCAAGAACCTCGTCGCCGCCCTCAGCGTGGAGGCGTCGGAACTCGTCGAGATCTTCCAGTGGCTGACGCCGGAGGAGTCGGCCCGCGTGATGGACGACCCGGACACCGCCCACCGGGTGACGGACGAGGTCGCCGACGTGCTCGCCTATCTGCTGCAACTGTGCGAGGTGCTCGGCATCGACCCGCTGGCGGCGCTGGACGCGAAGATCGACCGCAACGAGCGCAGATTTCCCGCTCCTTAGCGCCGCTCCGCCCGGCCGCTCCGCCCGGCCGCGCGGTCCGTCGACGCGGTCCGTCGACGCAGTTCCTCGGCGCGGTTCCTCGGCGGCGTGGGGACGTCAGCGGAGCTCCCCAATCCGCTTTCACTCTCCGCAGTCGAACGGCGGATCGAAATCGATTTGTTGTCCACAGATTTCCGTCATCCTCTGGCTTTTCGCCCCTTGCACCCTCACTCTGGGTAGTGGACAAGGGTGTTCGGGCGGACGTGCGATCCAGCACGTCGGGGACAGACGGGGCGGCGTATGGACGCGGTGCGGCTCATCCTGACGAGCAGACGCGAGCTGGCGGGCAGCGGCGAAGGTGCGGAGATCCTCACGCAGGTGTGGCAGGCGCAGGCCCTGGCGCAGGCGATCGGCAGTCGCCTCGCCGTCTCGGGTCCGCCCGAACTGCGCGGCGAGGCGCTGGGCCTGACCGAGCTGGCCGGCCGGGGCTGCGGTGTGCTGGGCGCTCCGGACCTCGATCCGGGTGACCTGCTCGCCGCCCGGCTGACCGAGCTGGAGGACGCCCGCCAGGCGCTGCTCGATCTGGCCGGCCTGCTCGGCGAGGTCGGCATCGCCCTGGTCGGCCTGGCGAGCTCGGCGGACGACCAGGGCACGTACTGGAAGTGCATGGAGGCCATCGACGCGGCGGACGAGTCCAGGGACCGGGTCCTGGAGATGCTGCGCAAGCTGACGGCGCGAGAGGAGCGCGAGGAGCGGGAGGCCGCCTTACCGGAGCGGTGAGAGCACATCGCCGGGACGGCTCGACCCGCGTCCTCGGCCCGCGTCCTCGACCCGCGTCCTCGGCCCCGGCCGGTCACAGGCCACGCACGCCGCAGACCGCAGACGATTCTCGACCTTCCCGAATCGGCGGCGGCCGGCGCGAATCGGCGGCGGCCGGACCGGCGGGGTCGACGGGCCGATGGCGTCGACGGGCCGGCCGGCGTGCAGGATGGGGACATGGATCTCCGCATCTTCACCGAGCCCCAGCAGGGGGCGACCTACGACACCCTCCTCACGGTGGCGAAAGCCACCGAGGACCTTGGGTTCGACGCCTTCTTCCGGTCCGACCACTATCTGAAGATGGGCGACGTGAGCGGTCTCCCGGGCCCCACGGACGCCTGGATCACCCTCGCCGGTCTCGCCCGGGAGACGAAGCGCATCCGCCTCGGCACCCTGATGACCGCCGGCACCTTCCGGCTGCCCGGCGTGCTCGCCATCCAGGTGGCGCAGGTGGACCAGATGTCCGGCGGACGCATCGAACTGGGCCTGGGCGCCGGCTGGTTCGAGGAGGAGCACACGGCGTACGGCATCCCCTTCCCGAAGGAGAAGATCGGCCGGCTGGAGGAGCAGCTGGAGATCGTCACGGGCCTGTGGGCCACCGAGCCCGGCAAGACCTTCGACTTCCACGGGACGTACTACGAGCTCACCGGTTCGCCCGCACTGCCCAAGCCCGCACAGGCGAAGGTCCCCGTGCTGATCGGCGGCAACGGCGCGACCCGCACCCCGCGGCTCGCCGCCCGGTTCGCCGACGAGTTCAACATGCCGTTCGGCACGGTCGAGGACAGCGAGCGGCAGTTCGGCCGGGTGCGGGCGGCCGCCGAGGAGATCGGACGCGACGCGGACACGATCACCCTGTCCAACGCCCTCGTCGTCTGCGTCGGCAGGGACGAGCAGGAGCTCGCCCGGCGGGCCGCCGCGATCGGCCGCGAGGTCGACGAGCTCCGCGCCAACGGGCTGGCCGGCTCCCCGGCCGAGGTCGTCGACAGGATCGGCCGCTTCGCCGAGGCCGGTTCCCGGCGGATGTACCTCCAGGTCCTGGACCTGCACGACCTGGACCACCTGGAACTGATCTCCGCCCAGGTGCAGACGCAGCTGCCGTAGGACCCCGCCTGAGCCCAGGCCCGGGACGCCGGTGGTCGGCGGTGGGCGGTCGGTGGTGGGCGGTCGGTGGTCGGCGGTGGGCGGTCGGCCGGTGGGCGGTCGGCCGGTGGGCGGCGGTCGGCGGGGTACGGACCGTCCCCGGTGACCGTCCCCCGCCGGGCCCGCGTCCCGATCCGCTTCCGTCTCCGAGGTGACCACGGCTGACCGGGCTGACCAGGGCCGACGGCCGCCGGGCGGCGCCGAAATTCCCGCGTGCCGACGAGGGGATGTCGATAGGTTGGAGGGCGCGTGAGCATGCGACAAGCGCCCCCGCACCCCATCCGCACTCTTCCGAGGCATCCACCGTGTTCCTGACGATCAGCACCACCGGCGTCCCCGAACGCCCCGCCACCGACCTGGGCTTCCTGCTGCACAAGCACCCCGAGAAAACGCAGGCGTTCGGGACCTCCTACGGCACGGCCCATGTCTTCTACCCACAGGCCGACGCCGAGCGCTGCACCGCGGCGCTGCTGCTGGAGGTCGACGCCGTGGCGCTCGTCCGGCGCGGCAAGGGCAAGGGCCGCGGCGGCGCCCCGGACGCGGCTCTCGCCCAGTACGTCAACGACCGCCCCTACGCGGCCTCCTCTCTGCTCGCGGTGGCGCTCAGCGGCGTGTTCTCCAGCGCGATGCGCGGCGTCTGCGCGGCAAAACCGGAACTCCCGTCGCAGAAGAGGCAGTTGCGTATCGAGGTGCCCGCGCTGCCCGCTCGCGGCGGCCCCGGCCTGGTTCGCGCCCTGTTCGAACCGCTCGGCTGGACCGTGAGCGCCGAACCGGTCCCCCTCGACACGGAGTTCCCGCAGTGGGGGGACTCCCGGTACGTGAGCCTGGTCATGGAGTCGCAGAGCCTGACCCTCGCCGAGGCCCTGCGCCACCTGTACGTCCTGCTGCCCGTCCTCGACGACGCCAAGCACTACTGGGTGTCCTCCGACGAGGTCGACAAACTGCTGCGCGCCGGCGAGGGCTGGCTGCCCGACCACCCCGAGCAGAAACTGATCACCAGCCGGTATCTCTCCCGCCGCTGGTCGCTGACCCGGCAGGCGATGGAGCGGCTGGAACTGGTCCGGCTCGCCGAGGCCGACGACAGCGAGGTCGACGAGATCGACAACGCGGTCGGCGCGGAGGCCGAGACGGAGGACAGGCCGACCCCGCTGGCCGTGCAGCGCCGCGACGCGATCGTCGCCGCGCTGACCGAGGCGGGCGCCGCCCGGGTCCTCGACCTCGGCTGCGGCCAGGGCCAGCTGGTGCAGGCGCTGCTCAAGGACCCGCGGTTCACCGAGATCGTCGGCGTCGACGTGTCGATGCGCGCGCTCACCATCGCCTCCCGCCGGCTGAAACTCGACCGCATGGGAGAGCGGCAGGCCTCGCGCGTGCGGCTCCTGCAGGGCTCCCTCGCGTACACCGACACCCGTCTCAAGGGCTACGACGCCGCCGTCCTCAGCGAGGTGATCGAACACCTCGACCTGCCCCGGCTGCCCGCCCTGGAGTACGCGGTGTTCGGCTCGGCCCGCCCGCGCACGGTCCTCGTGACCACCCCGAACGTCGAGTACAACGTGCGCTGGGAGAGCCTCCCTGCCGGTCACGTCCGGCACGGCGACCACCGCTTCGAGTGGACCCGCGAGGAGTTTCGCGGCTGGGCGTCCCAGGTCGCCGAGCGCCACGGGTACGACGTCCGGTTCACCCCCGTCGGACCGGACGACCCGGAGGTCGGCCCGCCCACCCAGATGGCCGTTTTCGAGATGAGCACCGCCGGCGCCGGCTCCGGCTCCGGCGACGAGAAGAAGGAGGCGAAGGCAGCATGACCGACACCGAGGCTCCCCCGAAGCAGGGCCGTACGCTGCCCGTCACCGACCTCTCCCTCGTCGTGCTCGTCGGCGCGTCCGGGGCCGGCAAGTCCACCTTCGCCCGCCGCCACTTCAAGCCCACCGAGATCATCTCCTCCGACTTCTGCCGGGGCCTCGTCTCCGACGACGAGAACGACCAGAGCGCCACCCGGGACGCCTTCGACGTCCTGCACTACATCGCAGGCAAACGGCTCGCGTCCGGCCGCCGCACGGTCGTCGACGCGACCAGCGTGCAGCCCGAGTCCCGACGCCAACTCGTCGACCTGGCACGGCAGTACGACGTACTGCCCATCGCCGTCGTGCTGGACGTGCCGGAAGAGGTGTGCGCCGCACGCAACGCCGCCCGCACCGACCGCGCCGACATGCCGCGCCGCGTCATCCAGCGCCACATCCGTGAACTCCGGCGCTCCCTGCGCGGCCTGGAGCGCGAAGGCTTCCGCAAGGTGCACATCCTGCGGGGCGTCGAGGACGTCGAGAACGCCACCGTCGTCACCGAGAAGCGCTTCAACGACCTGACCCACCTCACCGGGCCTTTCGACATCATCGGCGACATCCACGGCTGCGCCTGCGAACTGGAGTCGCTGCTCGGCAAGCTGGGGTACGCCGACGGCGTCCACCCGGAGGGCCGGCAGGCCGTGTTCGTCGGCGACCTCGTCGACCGGGGCCCGGACAGCCCGGCCGTGCTGCGCCGTGTGATGTCCATGGTCAAGTCGGGCAACGCCCTGTGCGTCCCCGGCAACCACGAGAACAAGTACGGCCGGTTCCTCAAGGGCCGCAACGTCCAGCACACCCACGGACTCGCCGAGACCATCGAGCAGATGGACGGCGAGAGCGACGAGTTCCGCGCCGAGGTACGGGAGTTCATCGACAAACTGGTCAGCCACTACGTCCTCGACGGCGGCCGGCTGGTGGTCTGCCACGCGGGTCTGCCGGAGAAGTACCACGGCCGTACCTCCGGGCGCGTCCGCTCGCACGCGCTCTACGGCGAAACGACCGGCGAGACCGACGAGTTCGGCCTGCCGGTGCGCTACCCGTGGGCCGAGGACTACCGGGGCCGCGCGGCCGTGGTGTACGGGCACACGCCCGTGCCCGAGGCCACCTGGCTGAACAACACCATCTGCCTGGACACCGGCGCCGTCTTCGGCGGCAAGCTGACCGCGCTGCGCTGGCCGGAGCGCGAGCTCGTCGACGTCCCGGCGGAGCAGGTCTGGTACGAGCCGGTGAAGCCGCTGAGGTCCGAGGCTCCGGGCGGCCACGACGGCCGTCCCCTGGACCTGGCGGACGTCCACGGCCGACGCATCGTCGAAACCCGTTACGACGGCCAGCGCCGCATATCGATCCGGGAGGAGAACGCCGCCGCGGCCCTCGAGGTGATGAGCCGGTTCGCCGTCGACCCGCGCCTGCTGCCCTACCTCCCGCCGACCATGGCCCCCACTGCCACCAGCCGGGTGGACGGCTACTTGGAGCACCCGGCGGAAGCGTTCGCACAGTACGCAAGCGACGGCGTCGCGCGGGTCGTGTGCGAGGAGAAGCACATGGGCTCGCGCGCGGTGGCCCTGGTCTGCCGGGACGAGGAAACGGCCCGCAAACGTTTCGGAACCGTCGGCGGCGGCCAGGGCCCGACCGGGTCTCTCTACACCCGCACCGGGCGCCCGTTCTTCGACGACGCGAAGGTCACCGAGCAGGTCCTCGGCCGGATACGGACGGCGGTGGACGCGGCCGGCCTCTGGACCGAGCTGGACACCGACTGGCTGCTGCTGGACGCCGAGCTGATGCCGTGGTCGCTGAAGGCGTCCGGCCTGCTGCGCTCGCAGTACGCGGCCGTGGGCGCCGCGTCCGGCGCGGTCTTCCCGGGTGCGCTCGCCGCGCTGGACGGCGCCGCCGCCCGGGGCGTCGACGTCGCGGACCTCCTCGCCCGCCAACGTGAACGCGCCTCGGACGCGGCGGCGTTCACCGAGGCCTACCGGCGCTACTGCTGGACGACGGACGGCCTCGACGGCGTGCGCCTCGCCCCGTTCCAGATCCTCGCCGTCCAGGGCCGCAGCCTCGCCGCCCTGCCGCACGACGAACAGCTGTCGCTCCTCGACCGGCTGGTGGAGCACGACACCACGGGCCTGCTCCGCACCACCCGCCGCCTCTACGTCGACACCGCCGACCCCGAGTCGGTCCGGGCCGGCGTCGACTGGTGGCTGGAGATGACCGGACGCGGCGGCGAGGGCATGGTCGTCAAACCGCTGGGCGCCCTGTGCCGGGACGGGGAGGGCCGTCTGGTGCAGCCCGGCATCAAGTGCCGGGGCCGCGAGTACCTCCGGATCATCTACGGCCCGGAGTACACCCGCCCCGACAACCTCGCCCGCCTGCGCGGCCGCTTCCTCAACCACAAGCGGTCGCTGGCGATCCGCGAGTACGCCCTCGGCCTGGAGGCCCTCTCCCGGATGGCGGAGGGCGAGCCCCTGTGGCGCGTCCACGAGGCGGTCTTCGGAGTCCTCGCCCTGGAGTCGGAACCTGTGGACCCCCGACTGTGAGCTCGTAGCCCACTTCGCCCGCCCCCGCCCCGGTCCACCGGGTCCGACCCGGTGGACCGGGGCAGCCCCGGTTCGCCTCGTCCGGCTGGGGCAGCCTAGGCCCGACCTTTTCGACCGGGCAGCCCGTCCGACCGGGTTCAACCCGTCCGGCTGGTTCAACCCGTACGGCCCGTCCCGCCCGTCCCGCCCGTCCCGCCCGTCCGGACGGTCCGGACCGTCCCGCGACGCACCGCGTGGGGTTGCGGTGGCGGCGTCGGGGCGGGCCGTGAGCGTGCCCCGCCCGAGCCGCGCGGTGGATCGCCCACTCCGGTCGGCCGGGCCACCGGCCCCGGAACGCCGACGCCCGGTCACCCCGCCAGCCGCAGCCGCTCCCCGCACACCCCCACCCGCACCCGCTGTCCCCACGTCAGTTCCAGCGCGTCGCTCTCGATGCCGTCGCCGAAGGCGATGAGGCGCTCCGACTCGACCGTCAGCGTCAGCCGGCCGTCGGCCGCGAGCTCTCCCGCGACCAGGGACGTTCCGGTCGCCGGCGACGGCCAGGCCTCCCGGACGAACCACACCAGCCGGTCCTCCGTCGGCCCCGGCAGCCGCAGGCGACCCTCGCCCCCGGCCCCGCCCCGCTCCTGCCACACGGAACGGAGCCAGCCGGTCGCCCCGGTACCCGTGCCCACCAGCACCCCGGAGGAGGCCTGGGCCTCGACGGCACCCCCGTCGCCGTCGAGGCCCAGGCGGTATCGGGCGGTCTGATGACCGGCGGCGCCCAGGTAGATCTCATTGAGCGCCAGCAGCCGCTGGGTGTCGTCTGCGACCGCCTCGACCATGGTCAGCTCGTCCGTGCCGGCGCCCGCAGCCGCCACCGACCGCAGGAGCGACGCGGCGTCCTGCGGCCGGTGCCGCACCAGGACGCCCGGGTTGCGGCCGGGGTCGCTGTCGATGCCCACCACCGGTTGCCCCGTCAGGTACTTGGCGACGTTCGCCACCAGGCCGTCCTGGCCGACCACGACCACCACGTCCTCCGGCGCGAACAGAAAACGGTCCAAGTCGCCCCGCTCGACCCGTGTCTGACGCCATGTCAGAGGAATGGCGGCCGTCACCTCAGCCAGCGCCCGCCGGGTGCGCCGATGCCGTTCGGCGACCTCCTCGATGTCCCGGCCCCGCGAGGAGAGGAAGAACGCGGCCTGGCCGTGCGTGCCGTGCCGGGCCGTCAACTCCTCGTACTCCGTGGTGCGATGGACCAGCACGGCCCGCGGGGCGAGACTCACCGGGCTGCTCCCAGCTTGGCGAGCAGCCCCGTGAGCACGTCCGGCGAGATCGTCACGCTGTCGATGTGCGGCAGGTTCTCCGCGAGCCGCGTCCCGGTGAGGGCGTGCAGCGTCGCCACGTCGACGTCCCCGTGCACCCGCAGCCACGCGGCCTGCGCCTGGGCGCGCGCCTCGCCGACCTCGCGTGCCGCCTCCGCCTCGGCGCGGGCGAGCCGCACCGAGCGCGCCGCCTCCGCCTCGGAGAGCCGGGCCAGGCGCACCGCCTCCGCCTGCGCCAGCCGCTCGGTGCGCAGCCCTTCGGCGTCCGCCAGCTGGATCTGCTTCGCCGCCTCCGCCTCCGCGAGCTTCACCGACCGGGCGGCCTCCGCCTCCGCGAGCCGCACGGTCCGCGTCGCCTCGGCCTCGGCCCGGACCTTGTCGGCGGCCGCGCTCTCCTCCGCCTCACGACGGGTGTTCGTGCCGCGCTGCTCGACCAGCTGCTCCTCGCGGCGGGCCAGCTCGATCTTGCTGGCCAGCTCGTTCTCGGCGATCGTCCGCTCCCGCTCGACGGCCACCGCCCGCCGCTCGTACGTCGCCCGGTCGGCCTCCTGCTGGATCAGCTCGCGCGCCGGAGTCCGCAGCGCCCGCTCCACCTCGGGCTCCGGGCGGAGCGCCACCACCCGGACGGCCACGATCTCGATGCCGGTGGCCGGCAGCCGCGGCTCCGCCGCCAGGCCCGCGGCGACCCGCTCCCGGACCGCTGTCGCACCGTCCACCAGCGCCGACGACAAAGAGGTGCGGGCGAGGACGTCCAGCGCGTGCTGCTGCGCCGTCTCGGTCAGCAGGGTGCCGAGCTGTTCGAGCGGCGCGCCGCGCCACGCCCCGGTGTCCGGGTCGATGGAGAAGTCCAGACGGGCGGCCGCCACGGCCGGGTCGCTGATCCGGTACGTCACCGTGGCCTGGACCGCCACGTCCTGGAAGTCGACGGTGCGGGCGTGGAACGTCATGGCCAGCTCGCGGTCGTCGACCGGGACCTCGGAGAGTGCGGCGCTCAGCGCGCGGTACCAGAAGCTGAGCCCCGGCCCGTCGTGCGCCAGCTTGCCGGAGCGGTGGTGGCGTACGTGCGCGGTCGGAGCGCCGCGCAGATGGCGCCAGCCCAGCCGCCGGGTGATGTCGGCCATGAGTGACCCCCCTCGGTCTCGATTCTCGTCAAAGCGACGATAAGAAAACGATAGTCCGCCCTCCCCTTGTCGTCAAGAGGACGAAAACAAGGAGTGGAACAAGCCCGCGCGGAAACGGTCCAGTAGCGGGTGAAGGCGGTCCTCGGTGGTCAGGATGGAGGCATGGGATTCCATGTCGACTCCGAGGCCGGGCGCCTGCGCCGCGTCATCCTGCACCGGCCGGATCTCGAGCTCAAAAGGCTCACACCCAGCAACAAGGACGCACTTCTCTTCGACGACGTGCTCTGGGTCCGCCGGGCGCGCGCCGAGCACGACGGGTTCGCCGACGTGCTGCGCGACCGCGGCGTCGCCGTCCACCTCTTCGGCGACCTGCTCACGGAGGCCCTGGCGATCCCGGCGGCCCGCGCGCTCGTCCTGGACCGCGTCTTCGACGAGAAGGAATACGGGGTGCTCGCCACCGACCACCTTCGCGCCGCCTTCGAGGACCTCCCCGCCCCGCAGCTGGCCGAGGCCCTCGTCGGCGGCATGACCAAACGGGAGTTCCTGCAAGCGCATCCCGAACCGACGTCCGTGCGCTTCCACGTCATGGAACTCGACGACTTCCTCCTCGACCCGCTCCCCAACCACCTCTTCACCCGCGACACCTCGGCCTGGATCTACGACGGCGTCGCCATCAACGCCATGCGCTGGCCGGCCCGGCAGCGCGAGACCGTCCACTTCGAGGCCATCTACCGGCACCACCCCCTGTTCCGCGGCGAGACGTTCCGCGTCTGGTCCGAGGGTCAGGCCGACTACCCCTCCACCATCGAGGGCGGGGACGTCCTCGTCATCGGCAACGGCGCCGTGCTGATCGGCATGAGCGAGCGCACCACCCCCCAGGCCGTCGAGATGCTCGCCCACAAGCTGTTCGCCGTCGGCTCGGCCCAGACCATCGTGGCGCTCGACATGCCCAAGCGGCGGGCCTTCATGCACCTGGACACCGTCATGACGATGGTCGACGGCGACACCTTCACCCAGTACGCGGGCCTCGGCATGCTGCGCTCCTACACCATCGAACCGGGCGTCGGCGAGAAGGAGCTGAAGGTCACCGACCACCCGCCGGAGCACATGCACCGCGCCATCGCCGCGGCCCTCGGCCTCAGCGAGATCCGCGTGCTCACCGCCACCCAGGACGTGCACGCCGCCGAACGTGAGCAGTGGGACGACGGCTGCAACGTGCTCGCCGTCGAACCAGGCGTCGTCATCGCCTACGAGCGCAACGTCACCACCAACACCCACCTGCGGAAACAGGGGATCGAGGTGATAGAGATCCCCGGCAGCGAACTCGGCCGGGGGCGAGGAGGCCCGCGCTGCATGAGCTGCCCGGTCGAACGCGGCCCTGTATAGAAATGCCAATCTTCGTATAGAGTTCCAGTGTCCTGTTCTCGTACCTCTGGAGCGCCCCCATGGCGACTGTCCCGACCGCCCTCGCCGGCCGCCACTTCCTCAAGGAGCTGGACTTCACGCGGGAGGAGTTCCGCGGCCTGGTCGAGCTGGCCGCCGAGCTGAAGGCCGCCAGGAAGGCCGGGACCGAGGTGCAGCACCTGCGCGGCAGGAACATCGCCCTCGTCTTCGAGAAGACCTCGACGCGCACCCGCTGCGCGTTCGAGGTCGCCGCCGCCGACCAGGGCGCCTCGACCACGTATCTGGACCCGGCCGGCTCGCAGATCGGCCACAAGGAGTCGGCGAAGGACACCGCGCGCGTGCTGGGCCGCATGTACGACGGCATCGAGTACCGCGGCGACAGCCAGCACAAGGTCGAGGAGCTCGCCGCCCACGCGGGCGTACCGGTCTTCAACGGGCTCACCGACGACTGGCACCCCACCCAGATGCTCGCCGACGTGCTGACGATGACCGAGCACTGCGCGAAGGGCCTGGACGGCCACATCGCCTTCGCCTACCTCGGCGACGCGCGCTTCAACATGGGCAACTCCTACCTGATCACCGGGGCGCTGCTCGGCATGGACGTCCGCATCGTCGCGCCGAAGGAGTACTGGCCCGCCGACGAGGTCGTCGCCAAGGCCCGCGAGCTCGCCGCGGACAGCGGGGCCGCCGTCCTGCTCACCGAGGACGTCGCCGAGGGCGTGCGCGGCGCCGACTTCGTCGCCACCGACGTCTGGGTCTCCATGGGCGAGCCCAAGGAGGTCTGGGGCGAGCGGATCGCCGCCCTCGGCCCCTACGCCGTCACCATGGACGTCCTGCGCGCCACCGGCAACCCGGACGTCCGGTTCCTGCACTGCCTGCCGGCCTTCCACGACCTGGGCACCGCGGTCGGCCAGGAGATATTCGAAAGCCACGGCCTCGACTGCCTCGAGGTGACCGACGAGGTCTTCGAATCGGAGCACTCCGTCGTCTTCGACGAGGCGGAGAACCGTCTGCACACCATCAAGGCCGTGCTGGTCGCCACCCTCGCAGGACACCCGCGTCGCTGAACCGGAACGCGTCGCTGAACCGGCACGCGTCGCTGAACCGGAACGCGGCGCTGAGCCGGGAGGCGGCCCTCACGCCGGACGCGCCGCTCACGCCGGACCAGGCGATCACGCTGGACCTGGCCCTCACGCCGGACGCGCCGCTCACGCCGGACCAGGCGATCACGCTGGACCTGGCCCTCACGCCGGACGCGGACCGCGCTGCGGCGGCACCGCGGCCAGCCTGAACCACACCGCCTTGCCCTGATCGGTGGGCCGGTGCCCGCAGGACGAGCTGAGCGCGCGGATCAGCAGCAGCCCGCGTCCGTGCTCCTGCCAGGGGTCGGGCTCCCTGCCGGACGGACGGGTGAGGTCGCCCGGCGGCTCCGGGTCGGCGTCGTGCACCTCGACCTGGCAGCCGCCCGGATGCAGCTCCACGACCAGCTCTATCGGCGCGTCCCCGGCGGTGTGCTCCACGGCGTTCGCCACCAGCTCGGCCGTGAGCAGCTCCGCCGTGTCGCTGTCCGCCCCGTGCTTCAGCTCGGCCAGCGCCGTACGGACCAGTGCACGCGCCACCGGCACGGCCGCGGCAGAGTGCGGCAGTGCGATTCGCCAGGAGGCGGCGGAGTCGGAGGGGCGTTCGTGCAAGGCGAGTCCGTTCATGGCGCAGGTTCCCGTGATCGACATCAGGCGGTCCTGCCTTCAATTTCAGGAATGGTACGGCGACCTCCGGCAGAGGCGCTCGGCGGGCACCGTGCGGGACGTTCAGACCCCGCTGTCGGGCGGCTTACCCGCGCCAACGCTCTCCCTCTCGCACCTGATCCGCTTGTTACCGCCTTATCGACGACCGGTGACGTGTGTGACGGGCGTACGCCGTGCGGTGACACGGCGGCACAGGGCGATTCTGCCCCCCTCGCATATCGCGCACTCATGACGACAGTCACAGGAGAGTGATAACTTCGAAGGCGACCGTCGAGGAGGCCGCCCTCATGAGTCCCTTCACCGGCTCCGCCGCACGCACCCCCGACTGGCGTCATCTGCACGTCGAGCACACCGACGGCGTCGCCACCGTCACCCTCGCCCGCCCGGAAAAACTCAACGCCCTCACCTTCGGCGCCTACGCCGACCTGCGCGACCTGCTCGCCGAGCTGTCCAGGGAGCGGTCGGTCCGCGCCCTGGTGCTGGCCGGCGAAGGCCGCGGCTTCTGCTCCGGCGGCGACGTCGACGAGATCATCGGCGCCACCCTCGGCATGGACACCGCCCAGCTCCTCGACTTCAACCGGATGACCGGCCACGTCGTACGGGCCCTGCGGGAGTGCCCGTTCCCGGTGATCGCGGCCGTGCACGGGGTGGCCGCCGGCGCCGGCGCGGTCCTCGCACTGGCCGCCGACTTCCGGGTCGCCGACCCCGGCGCCCGCTTCGCATTCCTCTTCACCCGCGTCGGCCTCTCCGGCGGCGACATGGGAGCCGCCTACCTGCTGCCCCGGATCGTCGGGCTCGGCCACGCCACCCGGCTCCTCATGCTCGGCGAACCCGTCCGCGCCCCCGAGGCCGAGCGGATCGGCCTGATCAGCGAACTGACCGAGGAAGGACAGGCCGACGAGGCCGCCCACGCCCTGGCCCGCCGCCTGGCCGACGGCCCGGCACTCGCCTACGCCCAGACGAAGGCGCTGCTCACAGCCGAACTGGACATGCCGCTCGCGGCCTCCGTGGAACTCGACGCCGCCACCCAGGCCCTGCTCATGAACGGCGAGGACTACGCCGAGTTCCACGAAGCGTTCACCCAGAAACGCCCCCCGAAGTGGCGAGGCCGATGAAACCGCCTTCGAGAACAACCCCTCCCGCGACACCGGTTTCCGAAACAACGCCTTCGGGGAAGCCGGTTTCCGAAACTACGCCTTCGGGGAAGCAGGTTTCGGAGACGGCAACGTCGAGGAAACCGCTTACGGAATCGGCAAGGGCAACGGCAACGGCAACCTTTGTGAAGCCGGTTTCCCCGACCACGGCTCCCGAGGCGGTGCACTCCGAGACACCGGTTTCAGAAACGGCAACCCCGGCGACACCGCTTTCCGGAACGGAGAGCGGCCGGACGTCGGCGTCGGCGGCGACGTCCTCCGTGCTGCGGAGAGACGCCGGCGCCGCGACCCGCCGCAGCCCGCGACGGGCCCCGTCCGGCCACCCGCAGCCGTCCGCCCCGGCCGGCCGTGCCCGGCGGATCGCGATCATCGGCGGCGGCCCCGGCGGCCTCTACGCGGCGGCCCTGCTCAAACGCCTCGACCCCGGCCGCGAGATCACCCTCTGGGAGCGCAACGCACCCGACGACACCTTCGGCTTCGGCGTCGTCCTCTCCGACGAGACCCTGGGCGGCATCGAGCACGCCGACCCCGTCGTGTACCGCTCCCTGCGGGAGGACTTCGTCCGGTGGGACGACATAGACATCGTCCACCGCGGCGTACGCCACACCTCCGGCGGACACGGCTTCGCCGCGCTCGGCCGCCGCAGACTGCTGGAGATCCTGCACGAGCGCTGCCGCTCCCTCGGCGTCGACCTGCGTTTCCGCACGCAGGCGCCCGCCCCGGCCCGCCTGGCCAAGGAGTACGACCTCGTCATCGCCGCGGACGGAGTGCACAGCGCCACCAGGGAGACCTACGCGGAGGTGTTCGAGCCGCGGGTGACCGGCCACCGCTGCCGTTACATCTGGCTCGCCGCGGACTTCGCCTTCGACGCCTTCCGTTTCGAGATCGCCGAGACCGAGCACGGCGTGATGCAACTGCACGGCTACCCCTACGCGACCGACGCCTCGACCGTGATCGTCGAGATGCGCGAGGAAGTGTGGCGAGCAAGCGGTTTCGACGAACTCGACGAATCCGAGTCCGTCGCGCGCTGCGCCAAGATCTTCGCCGACGCGCTCGGCGGACGGGCCCTGAGATCCAACAACTCCGCCTGGACCACCTTCCGCACGGTCGTCAACGCACGGTGGTCGCACCGCAACGTGGTCCTCCTGGGCGACGCCGCACACACCGCCCACTTCTCGATCGGCTCCGGCACCAAGCTGGCCGTCGAGGACGCGCTGGCGCTCGCCGCCTGCCTGGACGAACACCCCGACCTCCGCACGGCGGCAACCGCTTACGAGGAGGAACGCCGACCCGTCGTCGCCTCCACCCAGCGGGCTGCCCGCGCCAGCCTGGAATGGTTCGAGAACCTCGGGCTCTACCTCGGTCAGCCGCCCCGACGGTTCGCCTTCAACCTGCTCACCCGCAGCCGCCGCGTGACCCACGACAACCTGCGGCTGCGCGACCCTCGTTTCACCGGAGCCGTGGAGCGCGAGTTCGGCTGCCCGCCCGCGACGCCCCCGATGTTCACCCCGTTCCGGCTGCGCGGTCTGACCCTGCGCAACCGTGTCGTCGTGTCACCCATGGACATGTACTCGGCGGTGGACGGTCTTCCCGGCGACTTCCACCTCGTCCACCTCGGCGCCCGTGCCCTCGGCGGAGCCGGACTGGTGATGACGGAGATGGTGTGCGTGTCCGCGCCGGGGCGCATCACCCCCGGCTGCACCGGCCTCTACACCGACCGGCAGGCCGACGGCTGGCGGCGCGTCACCGACTTCGTGCACGAGCACGCACCGGGAGCCGCGATCGGCGTGCAGCTCGGCCACTCCGGACGCAAGGGTTCGACGAGGCTGATGTGGGAGGGCATGGACGAACCGCTGCCGGACGGCAACTGGCCGATCGTGGCCGCGTCCCCCCTGCCGTACAAGCCGGGCAGCCAGACACCGCGCGAACTCGGCCGCGACCAACTGCTCGAAGTGCGCGACCAGTTCACGGCGGCCGCTCGTCGGGCCGCACGAGCCGGCTTCGATCTTCTCGAACTGCACTGCGCGCACGGCTACCTGTTGTCCGGCTTCCTCTCCCCGCTCACCAACCGCCGCACGGACGCCTACGGAGGCTCTCTCGACGGCCGGCTGCGCTTCCCGCTCGAGGTCTTCGACGCGGTCCGGGAGGTCTGGCCCGGCCGGCGACCCATGACCGTCCGCATCTCCGCCGCCGACTGGGCCGAGGGCGGCACGTCGGCCGACGACGCCGTCGGCATCGCCCGAGCGTTCGCCGAGCACGGCGCCGACGCCGTCGACGTCTCCACGGGACAGGTGGTGGCCGAGGAGCGGCCCGACTACGGGCGTTCGTACCAGACGCCGTTCGCCGACCGGATCCGTCACGAGGTGGGCGTCCCGGTCATCGCGGTCGGCGCCATCTCTTCCTGGGACGACGTCAACTCACTTATCCTCGCGGGCCGTACCGACCTGTGCGCCCTCGCCCGGCCTCACCTCTACGACCCGAACTGGACCCTGCACGCGGCCGCGGAGCAGGGCTACACCGGCCCGGGCGCCGACTGGCCCGCGCCGTACCGTGCGGGCAGCAGACCCCCGCGCACCGGCCGCGCCGACGCCCCCAAACCCCGCCTGAACCTCGGAAGATGAAGTCGGCCCGCCCCGAGCGGGAAGAGGACTGTGCGGGATCGGACCGGGCTGCACCGGACAGTGCCGGCCCGGAGTATGCCGGCCTGGGCCGTGCCGGACCGTGCCGGAGCGTGGCCGGACCAGGCCGGGCTGGTCCGGCACGCAGGAGCACAGGCCGAAATCCGGCCGGCCCATTGCCGAGACAGGGCCGGGACAGGGCCGAACCCGGGCCGAACCCGGGTCGAGCCCGGGCTCAGACCCCGACGAACTCCGCGCCCGCGTCGCGCAGCCGCTCGTGCAGCCCCTGGAAGACGGCCGCCGAACGCGTGCCCGGCCAGTCCCGCGGCAGCAGCCGGGCGGGCAGGCCGGGGTCGACGTAGGGCAGATGACGCCAGGAGTCCAATGCGAGGAGGTAGTCGCGGTAGGCCTCCTCGGGCGGAGTGTCCGGCCGTCGACTCCAGTCCCGCAGCACCCGCTCGTGGCGGTCGAGGAACGTCTCGTGCTCCTTGGCGATGGCCGCCAGGTCCCACCAGCGGGCGACGGCCTCGACGGTAGGCGCAAAGCCGAGATGCTCGCCCCGGAACAGGTCGACGTACGAGTCCAGGTGCAGCCGTCGGAGCGTGTGCCGGGTCTCGTCGTGCAACCGTGCCGGTGCGATCCAGACCCCCGGAGCCGCCGTGCCGAACCCCAGCCCCGCCAGCCGCGAGCGCAGCACATGCCGTTTCTGCCGTTCCGACTCGGGCACCGAGAACACCGCCAGCACCCAGCCCTCGTCCGCGCCGGGCGTCGTGCCGTAGACGCGCCGGTCACCGTCCTCCAGCAACAGCCGTGCCTCGACGGACAGTTCGTAGCCCGCGGCGCCCTGCGCGGTACGCGCCGGCAACAGCAGTCCGCGGCGTTTCAGCCGCGAGACCGAAGAGCGCACAGACGGCGCGTCGACGCCGACCGCGGCGAGCAGCCGGATCAGCTCGGCGACGGGCACGGGCCCTGGGACGAAGCGGCCGTACGCCCCGTAGAGCGTGACGATGAGAGACCGAGGTGCGGGCTGGTCGGACACGTTGATCATCTTAGGTCTTCGGCATCACGGCTGGTCACCTTCGGTGAAACCGTTTGCGCGCAGCCGGAAACGCTGGAGCTTGCCGGTCGCCGTGCGCGGCAGCGCCTCCAGGAAGACCACCTCGCGCGGGCACTTGTAGGGCGCGAGCTCCTCCTTCAGGAAGGCGCGCAGGGTCTCGGCGTCGCGCCGCGCACCCTCCCGCAGGACGGTGAACGCGACCACCGACTGCCCGCGCCGCTCGTCGGGCCGCCCCACGACCGCCGCCTCGAGCACGTCGGGGTGACGCAGCAGCGCCTCCTCGACCTCGGGCCCGGAGATGTTGTACCCGGCCGAGATGATCATGTCGTCCGCTCGGGCCACGTACCGGAAATAGCCGTCGGACTCGCGGACATAGGTGTCACCGGTGACGTTCCAGCCGTCGCGGACGTACTGCTGCTGCCGTGGGTCGGCCAGGTACCGGCAGCCCACCGGGCCGCGCACGGCGAGCAGTCCGGGCTCGCCGTCGGGCACGGGCGCACCGGACGCGTCCTGCACGCGCGCGTGCCAGCCGGGCACCGGAACGCCGGTGGTGCCGGGCCGGATCCGCTCGTCCGCGGCGGAGATGAAGATGTGCAGCAGCTCCGTGGCCCCGATGCCGTTGATCAGCCGCAGACCGGTCCGCTCGTGCCAGGCGCGCCAGGTGGCAGCGGGCAGGTTCTCGCCGGCGGAGACGCAGCGGCGCAGGGACGACACGTCGTGGTCGTCGAGATCGTCGAGCATCGCGCGGTAGGCGGTAGGCGCGGTGAACAGCACGGACACGCGGTGCGCGGCGATCGCCGGCAACAGCTGCCGGGGACCCGCCTGCTCCAGCAGCAGCGCGCTCGCGCCGGCCCGCATGGGGAAGACGACGAGGCCGCCGAGGCCGAAGGTGAAGCCGAGCGGTGGGCTGCCCGCGAAGACATCGTCCGCAAGCGGTTTCAGTACGTGTTCCGAGAACGAGTCGGCTATCGCCAGCACATCCCGGTGAAAATGCAGGCACCCCTTGGGACGACCGGTGGTGCCGGACGTGAACGCGATGAGCGCAATGTCGTCGGAAGCGGTTTCGACAGCCCGAAAGGGCTCCGCCGACGACGGCCGGTTCAACAGATCGTCGGCGTCGTCGCCGCCGTATGTCGTGATCCGCAGACCCGGTGCCTCGGCCTTTGCGAGGTCGTCGACGGCCCGCACGTCGCACAGCGCGTGCCCGACCCGGGCGATCTCGCACATGGTGCGCAGTTCGTGCGGTCGCTGCTGGGCCAGGACGGTAACCGCGATCGCACCCGCTTTCAGCACGGCCAGCCAGCAGGCCGCCAACCACGGCGTGGTGGGCCCCCGCAGCAGCACCCGGTTGCCGGGGACGACCCCCAGGTCTCCGGTGAGCACATGCGCGATCCGGTCGACCCGGGCACGCAGACCGCCGTACGTCCACGACGGCCCGGACGCGGTGTGGAACACCGGTCGCTCCGGCGCGGCCCCGTCGAGCAGCTCGACGGCGCAGTTCACCCGGTCCGGGTAGTTCAGCCCGGGCAGGTCGAAGCGCAGGTCGGGCCAGTGGTCGGGCGGCGGGAGGTGGTCGCGCGCGAAGGTGTCGACGTGGGCCGAGACGTTCATGGGTGTTCGCCCCCTTGCCTGGATGGACTGTCCGGCTGGGCTGCCCCGGAGGGCGTCGTCATCGTCGTGGGACCGCGCAAGGAGCGTATCGCGTTGGTGACGACAGTCAACGGTACGCGATACGGTGGGGGAGGAGCGCGGACGGCGCGACCGTGCGGACCCCTCCCAGGGGCACCGCGCGGACGGTCGACAGGCCGCACGGTCGGCCCTCCCGGACACGGGAGGACTGCGCCGCAAGGACGAAGCCGCAGACCGTGGCGGCCGGCCGCCAGTTGCCGGCCGCCGGCAGTCAGCGGCCAGGGGACAAGGGAGGGCCGGTCCGCACGGACGGCAGCGGAAGGCCGCGACGGCCGTACGCGACCGCGCGGACCAGTCATGGCACAGGGGATCAGTCACGACTCAGGGGATCGTCACGGCACAGGGGAGAGGCGATGACCGCAGGGACGCCCGCGTTCTCGATCGATCCGGCACGGACCGCTTGGTGCGCCGAACTGCGCACGCTGGCCGCCGACCGGCTGCGCCCGCTCGCCGAGAAGGGCGAACCGGGCCGGGTCAACCGGCCGCTCGTCGCCGAACTCGGCCGACTGGGGCTGCTGTCCCGGCTCTTCACCTCCGGCGCGGTCGACCTCTGCCTGATGCGCGAATCCCTCGCGTACGCCTGCACCGAGGCCGAGACGGCACTCGCGCTGCAAGGCCTGGGCGCCCATCCGGTCCACGCGCACGGCACCCCCGCCCAACGCCGCCGCTGGCTGCCCGAGGTCGCCGCCGGCACCGTGGTGGCCGCGTTCGCGCTGAGCGAGCCCGGCGCGGGATCCGACGCGGCCGCGCTGTCACTGGCCGCCGAGCGCGACGGAGCGGACGGCTGGCGCCTGACCGGCGAGAAATGCTGGATCTCCAACGCGCCCGAAGCCGATTTCTACACCGTTTTCGCCCGCACCACGCCCGGGGCCGGCGCGCGGGGCGTCACCGCCTTCCTGCTCCCCGCCGACCGCCCCGGCCTGACCGGATCCGCCCTCGACATGCTCTCCCCGCACCCCATCGGCGCCCTCCGCCTCGACGCCGTCCCCGTCACCGCGGACGACGTGCTCGGCGAGCCCGACCGCGGCTTCCGCGTCGCCATGGGCACCCTCGACCTGTTCCGTCCGAGCGTCGGTGCGTTCGCCGTCGGCATGGCCCAGGCCGCGCTCGACGCCACCCTCGCCCACACCGCCCGGCGCGACGCGTTCGGCGGCAAGCTGCGGGATCTGCAAGCGGTTTCGCACCAGGTCGCCGAGATGGCGCTGCGTACGGAGGCGGCCCGGTTGATGGTCCACGCGGCGGCCACCGCGTACGACGCCGCCGCTCCGGACGTCCGCCGGCGCGCCGCGATGGCCAAGCTGCTCGCCACCGAGACGGCGCAGTACGTCGTCGACGCGGCCGTCCAGCTTCACGGCGCGCGCGCCCTGTGCCGTGGCCACCTGCTCGAACACCTCTACCGGGAGGTACGCGCACCACGGATCTACGAGGGCGCCAGCGAGGTGCAACGCGGCATCATCGCAAGGGAGTTGTACGCGGAACTCGCACAGTGGGCGGACCACGGGGAACCGCCCGCGCCCGCCGGGCAAGTGCGTCGGGACGCCCCCGCCGGTCCGCCTGACCGGATCGCCGGGACCGACCGGAGTGCGCAGTCGGACCGGGTCGCCCGGTCCGACAAGAGCGCGCAGTCGGACCGGAGTGCGCAGCCAGGTCGGTTCCTGGGGGCCGAGGAGACCGCGGGAGGCGGCCTGACGGGAGTGCGGACCGCACGGTCGCCACACGTCGCACAGCCCGAGCGAGCCGACCGGGAGGCCGAGTGACTGCGGAGCGCGTCAACCCGCCCGGGCTCTCGCCGCCCACCGGCTTCTCCCACGCCGTCGTCGCCACGGGCAGTCGCATCGTCTTCCTGGCCGGCCAGACCGCGCTGGACGCCGACGGGACGGTGGTGGGGGAGTCGTTGCCGGAACAGTTCTCGCGGGCGCTCACGAACCTGCTGGCCGCGCTGACGGCGGCCGGCGGCACGGCATCCGACCTGGCGCGCGTCACCGTCTACGTGACGGATGTCGCCGCCTATCGTGTGCACGCCGCGGAACTGGGCGCGATCTGGCGGCGGTCGGCCGGCCGTGACTACCCGGCCATGGCGGTCGTCGGAATCGTCCGCCTCTGGGACGAGCGGGCACTCGTCGAACTGGACGGATTCGCGGTGCTGGACCACTGACCGACCGGGTTCACGACCCGCGGCGCAGCCCCGCGATCACCGGACGCCCGACCGGCGATCCCCTCCCCGGACCGGCGATCCCCTCCCCGGACCGGCGACGCCCCCTCCCCGGACCGGCGGGCGCGACCGCCACCATGGTGGAACGCGGGTGACCGGGAGCGGATCGGCCGGGCGTTCTGATCAAGTGGGTCGGACCCGGCGGATCGGGTCGAGTGGGTCGGGCCGACTGGGTCGGACCCAGCGGGTCGGACCGGACGGGCCAGGTCGGGTGGGTCAGGTCGGCCGGTCAGGCCGCGACGGCGAGCTGGTGCACCGTCACGCGGTGCGGGGCCACGACACGCCCGTCGGGAAGCAGTTCGCCCGAGTCGTCGAAGACGATCGTGCCGTCGCACAGCAGGTTCCAGCCCTGCTCGGGGTGCGCGGCGACGACGTGCACGGGACGGACGTCGGCAGCAGCGCCGGGAAGCTGGTGGGAACACATCGTGCACCTCCACGTCGGCGGGGTCGGCCGTCCGGTCGGCCCGCATGGATAGACCATGCGCTCGGCCGGGCACCGCCGCCAGGGCGCGGCCGAAAGCGTGACAGCACCAGGACAACTCCCGGACGGTACGTCGACGACCGGTGCGGACTCGCCACCGAAGGAGTGACGATCACCGCCCCGGACGCGCGCGCCCGGTACCAGTGGAGCCCCCACAACAGGAGGTTCTGCCATGTTCTTGCGCCCCGCCCTGTCCGCGGCCGCCGGTGCCGCCCTGCTTCTGCTGGCCGCCCCCGCGGTCGTCGCCGTCGCCGACCCGACGGAGTCCGTCACGGTCGACCCGGTCGGCCGCATCGCCGCCGACGGCACCGTCACGCTCTCCGGCACCTACCGCTGCGTCGCCAACACGGGCCCGGTCTTCCTCAGCTCCTCGGTCGGCCAGGCCTCCGACGTCACGCACGGCATCGGCGGCACCCGTGCCGTGTGCGACGGCGCCGAGCACACCTGGAAGAACTCCGGCAAGGCGACCCCGAACGACCTCGCCCCCGGCACGGCACGCGTCGAGGCCACCCTGATGGAACTCCGATCCGACGGCGGCCTGCCCCTGCCCCGCTTCCACGCGTCACAGAAGCGGGACGTCACCCTGACCGGGAGCTGAGCCTCGCCCCTGCCGCGCGGCGGTCCCCGGAGCGGGCCGACGGTGCACACCGGCGGTCCGGGCGGCGACCGGGACCGCCGAACGCGGTGCCGACCTCACGGTCCGGTCCGCCCCCGTCGGCCGCGATCACCGTCCCTCGCGGTCGTCCCCCTGACCCCTCAGATGTCCCGGAAGATCTCGATCTGCGCGCCGATCGAGTTCAGCCGCTCGGCCAGATCCTCGTAACCGCGGTTGATCACGTACACGTTGCGCAGCACGGAGGTGCCGTCCGCCGCCATCATCGCCAGCAGGACGACCACCGCGGGCCGCAGGGCGGGAGGGCACATCATCTCGGCGGCGCGCCAACGCGTCGGACCTTCCACCAACACGCGGTGGGGGTCCAGGAGTTGCAGGCGTCCACCGAGCCGGTTGAGGTCCGTCAGGTAGATGGCGCGGTTGTCGTACACCCAGTCGTGGATGAGGGTCTTGCCCTGGGCGACGGCCGCGATGGCCGCGAAGAACGGGACGTTGTCGATGTTGAGGCCGGGGAACGGCATCGGATGGATCTTGTCGATCGGCGCCTCCAGCTTGGAGGGCCGGACCGTGAGGTCCACCAGCCGGGTGCGGCCGTTGTCGGCCGGGTACTCCGGCGTGCGGTCGTGGTCGAGGCCCATCTCCTCCAGGACCGCCAGCTCGATCTCCAGGAACTCGATGGGCACCCGCCGCACCGTCAGCTCCGACTCCGTGACGACGGCGGCGGCCAGCAGGCTCATCGCCTCGACCGGGTCCTCGGAGGGGGAGTAGTCCACGTCCACGTCGATGTCCGGGACGCCGTGCACGGTGAGCGTCGTGGTGCCGATGCCCTCGACCCGGACGCCGAGCGCCTCCAGGAAGAAGCACAGGTCCTGGACCATGTAGTTCGAAGAAGCGTTGCGGATGACGGTTACCCCGTCGTACCGGGCGGCCGCCAGCAGCGCGTTCTCGGTGACTGTGTCCCCGCGCTCGGTCAGCACGATCGGCCGGTCCGGACGGACGGAGCGGTCGACGACGGCGTGGTACTGCCCTTCCGTCGCCGCGACGTCCAGCCCGAACCGGCGCAGGGCGATCATGTGCGGCTCGATGGTCCGGGTGCCGAGGTCGCAGCCGCCCGCGTAGGGCAGCTTGAAGTGGGTCATCCGGTGCAGCAGCGGGCCGAGGAACATGATGATGGAGCGCGTGCGCACGGCGGCCTCGGCGTCGATCGCCGCCATGTCCAGCTCGGCCGGCGGCACGATCTCCAGGTCGACGCCGCCGTTGATCCAGCGGGTCCGTACGCCGATGGAGCCGAGGACCTCGAGCAGCCGGTAGACCTCCTCGATGCGGGCGACCCGACGCAGCACCGTGCGCCCCTGGTTGAGCAGCGAGGCGCACAGCAGGGCCACACACGCGTTCTTGCTGGTCTTCACGTCGATCGCGCCGGACAGCCGACGGCCGCCCACGACCCGCAGATGCATCGGCCCCGCGTAGCCCAGAGAGACGATCTCGCTGTCCAGGGCTTCACCGATTCGAGCGATCATCTCAAGGCTGATGTTCTGGTTGCCCCGCTCGATGCGGTTGACGGCACTCTGGCTGGTTCCGAGCGCCTCGGCCAGCTGTGCCTGTGTCCAGCCCCGGTGCTGCCGGGCGTCACGGATGAGCTTGCCGATGCGTACGAGGTAGTCGTCTGCCATGAGGCTGAGGTTATCTCACATATGAGATGGCGCCTCTTGAGGGGGCTGTTCGGGTGACATGCCGTCAACGCTGCCTGGCGCGACGGGTACGGCGCCACCCGAAAGGTCCGGGCAAATCCATTGATGTCGTGCGACGTCCGGTACTGCTGTGCGTGTGACGCGGCCCGTGCCGGCCGCCTCCGGTCGTGATCGACCAGGAGTGCCGGTTGATGTTCAGCCGCACCCCGGGAAGGATGCGGAAACTCTTGCGGAAGGTGAGGGGCATCGAGCCTCCTTCGTCGCGAAGCGTCCGTCGGTCGACGTCTACCCCGGCTCGGCGTACCCATGGCCGGGACGCTCGAGCGGCGCGCGTTCGGCACGCCTCCAACGCGCCCGTTGCGCACCCGACATGCCGCTGGAGGCGTCCACGGCGAGGAGCGGGTGCCGGCTTCCGTGCCTTCCGCTCGGTGCGTGGCGGAGATCACGGACGGTGCGCGCGCCACCGGCGGCAGACTCGTGTCCGCCCCTGACGGGAGGGGCCCGGCATGGTGGGCCGTGCGTGGAATGCGGCGTTCCCCGGCAAGGGGGCGGCGATGTCCTTTGACAGCCAAGTTAGTCCGGTGCGATGCCCTGACCTGGCGCGACTAGGTTGGATGTCAAAGGACAGTTATCGGTCGGGAGCAAAGTGCGGGCCGCGGCTGGGCGGTTCAGCGCTGGCCGGAACCGCGTGCGCCACCTGCCACGGGCCTCCCTGCCCGCCAGGAGGCCGGCCACGCGACGTCGTCGATCGCCAGCCACGGCGCGGCGGCGACGGCAGTCGGCGTGAGCCCCGTAAAGGCCTTCACTTCGCGGTGCAGATGGGACTGGTCGACGTAACCGCTCTCGGCCGCGACACCGGCGGGAGGGACACCCGCCGCGAGCAGATGGGCTGCATGGTCGAACCGCACCAGCTGGGCGGCCCGCTTGGGGGTGACGCCGAGCTGCGCCCGGAAACGCGCCCACAGACGCTTGCGGCTCCAGCCGACCTCGTCCGCCAGGCCGTCGATACGCATCCGGCCCCTGCTGGCGACCGTCCGCCCCCAGATGTGAACGACCTCCGGATCGACCCGCAGGCCGTCCCCGATCCGCCGGCGGACGGCGTCCGCCGCCATCGCGAACCGCTCGTCCCACGATCCGGCTGTACGCAGCCGCTCCTCGAAGCGCCCGGCGTCGCGGCCCCAGACGTCCGCCAAGGACTCCACGCTCCCGCTGCCCCCGGCCGACGAGCCGAGCACTGCGGCCGCCACAACCGGCTGCAGCCGGATCTGCAGGCACTCGCCCACCAGGCCGGACGCCCGCAGCTCCCCGGGGGCCAGGCCGATCACGACACTGCCGCGTCCGTGCCGCCCCTGCGTGTCGCAGACCAGACCGTCATCGCCGCTCAGATCGATGAGCAAGGTGACGGACGGATGCGCGACCATCGCGATGTCGACGGGCGCGGGGACACGGTGGCGGAATCCGGCCATGCTGATGCCCGGCAGCCGGTCCGAAGGCTCCGGTACTGCGATGTCAACGCCCGACCACGCGGGTGGCACGCCCTGCGACAACACGGCGCCAGTCTAGGCCGGGCCTGCCGGCGGGCTTCCGGCGCACAGGGTCGCGAAGTCCAGCAGCAGCCGGCCCACCGGCTCGGGCGCTTCCAGCATGGGCATGTGCCCAACGCCCGGCAGCATCTCGACCCGCACGCCCGGCACGACGTCGTACTGGCGCGCCGACGCCGGATCCCACCGGGGATCGGCGCCGCCGAAGACCACGAGCACCGGGAGCCCGAGGGTGGCGAGCCGCTCGGGCACGGACTGCTCGGCGAGGTACGCGGTGTTCTCGCGCAGCACCTTGCGGAACGCGCGGTACGTGGTGCTCCGCGCGTCGGCGACCATGCCGGGCGGAATGGGCGCAGGCCCGGCGAGCGTGGCGCCGATGCCTTTGCGGATCATCGCATCCGAACGCTGCCACCACAGCAGCGGCCCGAAGGGCGGTGCCAGCATCACGCGGAGGATGGCCGGCTGCGGCAGGAGCGCGTCGGGGTGCGGGCCGGTGCTGATCATCGCCAGCGAACCCACCAGGTCGGGGCGCTGCTCCGCGAGCGCGGTGGCGACGTATCCGCCGCTGGAGTGGCCGGCCACGGTGACGGCGCGCAGCCCGAGTTCGTCGAGCAGCGCCGCCACGCGGCCCGCCTGCGCCGGAACGTCGTAGGACGTGGCGCGCGGGGACTGGCCGCAGCCCGGGAGGTCTATCCGGACGACATGATGACGGTCGGCGAGGGCCGGGACCACCGGCCCCCAGGAGGCGCCCGAGGCTCCAGATCCGTGGATGAGCAGCACTGGCGGCGCGTCCCGCGGTCCGTCACGGTCCACATGCATCGGCTGCGCGTGCTGTGCGTCGTGGGCGTTCATGGAGCGATAGTGCGGGGGGCGGCGGCTGCCGGTCTTGTACGAATGTCGCCAATGGCCCGTGGCGGGCGCGCCCCGCACGACTAGGTTCGCTGCCAAAGAAGCCGAAACGGCTGGGTTCGCTGTCAAACGACTCGGTTGGATGACAAGGGACAGGCGAGCCCGGGCATGACCATTCCGCGCCCATGTACTAGAGTTATCTCGACATCGAGATATCTGCCGAGGCGCACCGCAGCCGCCACGCCAGTAAGGCTTGCCTAACTTAGCTTGCCCTGAGCTGATCGGCCAAGTCCGCGTGACGGCAGGATGCGGTGGTACGCGCACATCAATGAAGGAGACTGTCGTGTCGGCGAACAGCTTCGACGCCCGCAGCACGCTGCAGGTGGGCGACGAGTCGTACGAGATCTTCCGGCTGGACAAGGTGGAAGGCTCGGCTCGCCTTCCGTACAGCCTGAAGGTGCTGCTGGAGAACCTGCTCCGTACCGAGGACGGCGCGAACATCACCGCCGACCACATCCGTGCCCTCGGCAGCTGGGACTCGCAGGCCCAGCCGTCGCAGGAGATCCAGTTCACGCCGGCCCGCGTGATCATGCAGGACTTCACCGGCGTGCCCTGCGTCGTCGACCTCGCCACCATGCGTGAGGCCGTCAAGGAGCTCGGCGGCGACCCGGCGAAGGTCAACCCGCTCTCCCCGGCCGAGCTGGTCATCGACCACTCCGTCATCGCCGACAAGTTCGGCACCAACGACGCGTTCGCCCAGAACGTCGAGCTGGAGTACGGCCGCAACAAGGAGCGCTACCAGTTCCTGCGCTGGGGTCAGACCGCCTTCGACGACTTCAAGGTCGTCCCGCCGGGCACCGGCATCGTCCACCAGGTGAACATCGAGCACCTCGCTCGCACGGTCATGGTCCGCAACGGCCAGGCCTACCCCGACACCCTGGTCGGCACCGACTCGCACACCACCATGGTCAACGGTCTCGGCGTGCTGGGCTGGGGCGTCGGCGGCATCGAGGCCGAGGCCGCGATGCTCGGCCAGCCGGTCTCCATGCTCATCCCGCGCGTCGTCGGCTTCAAGCTCACCGGCGAACTTCCCGCCGGCACCACCGCCACCGACCTCGTCCTCACGATCACCGAGATGCTGCGCAAGCACGGCGTCGTCGGCAAGTTCGTCGAGTTCTACGGTGAGGGCGTCGCCGCCACTTCCCTCGCGAACCGCGCCACCATCGGCAACATGTCGCCGGAGTTCGGCTCCACCGCCGCGATCTTCCCGATCGACGACGAGACCCTGAAGTACCTCAAGCTCACCGGCCGCTCCGAGCAGCAGGTCGCGCTCGTCGAGACGTACGCCAAGGAGCAGGGCCTCTGGCTGGACCCGAAGGCCGAGCCGGACTTCTCCGAGAAGCTCGAGCTGGACCTGTCCACCGTCGTCCCCTCGATCGCCGGCCCGAAGCGCCCGCAGGACCGCATCGTCCTCGCGAACGCCGCCGAGCAGTTCAAGAACGACGTCCGCAACTACGTCGACACCGCCGACGAGGCCGGCAAGGAGTCCTTCCCGGCCTCCGACGCCCCGGCCAACCACCCCAACGGCTCCCCGTCCAACCCGGTCACCGTGACCGCCCCCGACGGCTCGACGTACGAGATCGACCACGGTGCGGTGACGGTCGCGGCCATCACCTCCTGCACCAACACCTCCAACCCGTACGTCATGGTCGCCGCCGCGCTCGTCGCGAAGAAGGCCGTGGAGAAGGGCCTGACCCGCAAGCCGTGGGTCAAGACCACCCTCGCCCCGGGTTCCAAGGTCGTCACCGACTACTTCGACAAGGCGGGCCTCACCCCGTACCTCGACAAGGTCGGCTTCAACCTCGTCGGCTACGGCTGCACCACCTGCATCGGCAACTCCGGCCCGCTGCCGGAGGAGGTCTCCAAGGCCGTCAACGACCATGATCTCGCGGTGACTTCGGTCCTCTCCGGCAACCGGAACTTCGAGGGCCGCATCAACCCCGACGTCAAGATGAACTACCTGGCCTCCCCGCCGCTGGTCGTCGCGTACGCCCTCGCCGGCTCCATGAAGGTGGACATCACCAAGGACGCCCTGGGCATCGACCAGGACGGCAACCCGGTCTTCCTCAAGGACATCTGGCCCTCCGAGGCCGAGGTCAACGACGTCGTGGCGAACGCCATCGGCGAGGACATGTTCAACAAGTCCTACCAGGACGTCTTCGCGGGCGACGCCCAGTGGCAGGCGCTGCCGATCCCGACCGGCAACACCTTCGAGTGGGACTCCGAGTCGACCTACGTCCGCAAGCCCCCGTACTTCGAGGGCATGACGATGGAGACCACCCCGGTCTCCGACATCACCGGCGCGCGCGTGCTGGCCAAGCTGGGCGACTCGGTCACCACCGACCACATCTCCCCGGCCGGCGCCATCAAGGCCGACACCCCGGCCGGCAAGTACCTCACCGAGCACGGTGTGGAGCGTCGTGACTTCAACTCCTACGGCTCGCGCCGAGGCAACCACGAGGTCATGATCCGCGGCACGTTCGCCAACATCCGCCTGCGCAACCAGATCGCGCCGGGGACGGAAGGCGGCTACACCCGCGACTTCACGCAGGACGGCGGTCCGGTGTCGTTCATCTACGACGCCTCCCGCAACTACATCGAGCAGGGCGTCCCGCTGGCCATCCTGGCCGGCAAGGAGTACGGCTCGGGCTCCTCGCGCGACTGGGCCGCAAAGGGCACCGCGCTGCTCGGCGTCAAGGCCGTCATCGCCGAGTCGTACGAGCGCATCCACCGCTCGAACCTCATCGGCATGGGCGTCCTCCCGCTGCAGTACCCGGAGGGCGCCTCCGCCGAGTCCCTCGGTCTGACCGGCGAGGAGACCTTCTCCTTCACCGGCGTCGAGGAGCTCAACAACGGCACCACGCCGCGCACGGTCAAGGTCACCACCGACACGGGCGTCGAGTTCGACGCGGTCGTCCGCATCGACACCCCCGGTGAGGCCGACTACTACCGCAACGGCGGCATCATGCAGTACGTGCTGCGCAGCCTGATCCGCAAGTAAGGAGCACGGCAAGCGGTTCGGAAACTGATCCGCACGTAGCAGGTACGGCAAGCGGTTCGGAAACTGATCCGCACGTAACTGGCACGGCAAGCGGTTGGGTAACCCGATCCGCAAGTAACGGGCACGGCAAGCGGTTCGGAAACGGAAATCGCTGACGAAGCGCGTGCGAAGTGCTGCTGGAGGGCCGCATCCCCGATGACGGGGGTGCGGCCCTCCGTCGTGTCCGGTACCGCTTCCATGGACCGGTTCGTGGGCGGAGCGCAGGATCTCGCGCCCGCTGGGGGCAGAATCCGGACAGGGCTGGCGTCCCCGGTCCGCGATGGTGCCGCTGAAAGTTTCTGCGTAGCCCACGAAATGTTGCGCCCACCGTTTACAAGTGAGCCGTACGGCGCTACCTTCCGCCACAGGTGGAGTGGGAGCGCTCCCATATGTTCGCGTCCGGCGGACCGGAACCTGCCGGACCGGGCCGGGGCGCTCCCGCTTCGCCGAGCCGACATGCCGGGACGGCGCTGCACGCAACCCGCAACGTCCTGGAACCCCTGTCGAACCGCGTCACCCGTCCCCGCATCCGCAGTGCACCCCTGCATGCACGGTCCGTACACGGAAGGCGGACTCATTGAGCATGAAAACTGTCATGATCGCGTCAAGCTCGAACGCGGGCGCAAGGTCGCGCCTGCGCACCAAAGCCCTCCTCTTGGTCCTCCTGGCCCTGCTGGCCACGGTGCCCGCTCTCGGCCTCATCGTGACCGCCGGCGGGGAGGCCCAGGCTCATGGAACCCCCATGAAACCCGGCAGCCGCACTTTCCTGTGCTGGCAGGACGCGCTGACCAACACCGGTGAGATCAAGCCGATCAATCCGGCCTGCAAGAACGCACAACAGGTAAGCGGTACCACACCGTTCTACAACTGGTTCTCGGTGCTGCGTTCCGACGGGGCGGGCCGCACCCGCGGCTTCGTACCGGACGGTCAGCTGTGCAGCGGTGGCAACACCAACTTCACCGGGTTCAACGCGGCCCGCAACGACTGGCCGCTCACCCATCTCACCTCGGGTGCGACCGTCGACTTCTCCTACAACGCCTGGGCGGCGCACCCGGGTTGGTTCCACGTCTACGTCACCAAGAACGGCTTCGACCCCACCCGGACGCTCGGCTGGAACGACATCGAGGACCAGCCCTTCCTCTCCGTCGACCACCCGCCCCTCCACGGCAGTCCCGGCACGGTCGAGGCCAACTACTCCTGGACCGGGAAGCTTCCGGCCAACAAGTCCGGCCGCCACATCATCTACATGGTCTGGCAGCGTTCCGACAGCGCCGAGACCTTCTACTCCTGCTCCGACGTCGTCTTCGACGGCGGGAACGGCGAAGTGACCGGCATCCACGAGCCCGGCAACCCCAGCGAGCCGGTCCCCGGGACCTGTACCGCGTCCCGCAGGACCACCACCACCTGGAGCGGCGGCTACCAGTCGGAGGTGACGGTCACCAACTCGGGTGATGTCCCGATGCTCGGCTGGATGGTGGACTGGACGCTGCCCGGCGGTCAGTCGGTGGTGAGCCTCTGGAGCGGCAACGCGACCTACAACGGCCAGGCGGTGATGGTCCACAACGCGGACTGGAACGGTTCGCTGAGTCCGGGCCAGAGCGCGACGTTCGGATACGTGGTCTCAGGCGCGGGAGGTGACACCGCCACGAGCCTCCCCTGCAGAGTCGGTTGAGCGACAGCAGCTCCGAGCGGACGCTCCGAGCGGAGCCGGTGGGCGCGCGAGCCGTGCCCACCGGCAGGCACCGTGGGCAGGAGGACCGCCCACGGTGCCTGCCGCACAGCTCGACGATGTGGCCGCGGCGCGCCGGACAGGACGTTCCCGGACTGCGGATCCGGTCATGGCCAGGGCTCCCCGGGCGAGCGGGGCCGGCAGGCCGACGGGGGCGTACAGCCTGCCGGCCGCTGTACTCGGGGCTGTGCGAACCGGGTCGCCGGGATGCGCCGGTGACCGAGTCGTCGTACGCGCGACGGCCGATGAAGCTCCCCTGTCCGGTGAGGCCGCCCGTGAACCTGCTTCGGCGGTGCCGCGGCCGGACGGCTTCGGCGGTGCCGCGGTCGTCCGGCGGTCGTTCAGCGGACCAACCAGGCTTCCAGCCAGCCCAGTTGTCGTCTCACCTGTTCGGCCTCACCCCCTTCGTGACCGTTGAACGGGTAGACGTGGATCTCCTTGTGAGGTTGCGCGCCGCCGCTCAGCTCGCCGTACCGGTTGAACGCCGCGTACACCCCGCTCGGCGGGCAGACCGTGTCGCGCAGGCCCGTGCCGAAGTGGGCGGGAGCCTGCGCACGACGCGCGAAGGACACGCCCTCCACATACGAAAGGGTTCGGTAGGCGGTTTCCTCGCTGCCGCGGCGGACGGAGAGGTAAGCGGAGATCTCGCCGTACGGTCCCGCGTCCGTGAGCTCCAGCGACCGCCGGATCCCGCACAGGAACGGAGCCGTGACGAGCACGGCCGTCAGGTCGCCGACCAGGCCCGCGACCGCCAGGGCCAGTCCGCCGCCCTGACTGTTGCCGACGACGGCCGTGCGCGCCGGGTCGACGCCGGGCAGCGACCGTACCGCCGTCACTGCGCGCACCGCGTCCGTGATCAGACGCCGATAGTGGTAGTCGGGCGGGGAGAGAAGGCCGCGGACGGCCGGCCCGGGGCCGCCGGACACGACGGTGTGCGGGTCGGGGGTGTCGCCCCCGCTGCCGTACTGGTCGCCCTGGCCGCGGTTGTCCATCAACAGATGGGCGTAGCCTGCGTTCACCCAGGTCAGCCGTTCATGGGGGAGACCGCGCCCACGCCCGTAACCGATGTACTCGACGACTGCGGGCAACGGTTCCTGAGCGTCCGCCGGGAGGCTGAACCAGGCCCGGATCGGATCGCTCGCGTAACCCCGGAACGTCACATCCCAGGTCCGCGTCAGTCGGAGACCGGTTTCGACAGGTCGTACCGACACCAGGGGGTCCCGCTGCGCGGCTTCCTTCCGGGCCGCAGCCCAGTAGGCGTCGAAGTCGTCGGGCTCGTCGGGTTCGGGGCGATGGCGCTCCAGATCCCGTAGCGGCAGGTCGAACGCAGGCACGAGGGCTCCTCACAGGGCGTGGGCCAACGATTGTTGCGCTGATCGTCCAGAAATTTGCGAAGGACCGTAGCGCTCGGCTCCTCGCACGCTCACTGGTTCTACCCCGTCCCGCAACGGATTCCACGCCGCGGAACTCCCATCAGTCCGCCGCGCAGCACCCATTGACAGCGCTTTCCGTGACCCCGTACGTTGCCGCAGAGTTACCGGTAAGGGCACGAAAGTTTCGAGATCCCGCGTTGAGATCCGAGTGTTTCGAGAACGCCCCGGGAGGCCCGAGCATGAGCACCTCCACCACATCGGCCCCACGCCCCGACACCCAGGACCCGGGCCCCGCTGCGAAGCCCCCGCACCGCGCGGCGCGCGCTGCGGCGCAGCGCGGCTGGCGGAGGGCGTTGCGCCGCGACTGGCAGCTGTACTCGCTGGCCGTCCTGCCTCTGCTGTTCTTCGTGGTCTTCCGCTACGTGCCGATGATCGGCAACGTGATCGCCTTCCGCCGCTTCGAGCCGGGCGGTTCGATCCTCGGGGAGCAGTGGGTGGGGCTGCGGTACGTGCGGATGTTCCTGACCGATCCCACCTTCTGGCAGGTCTTCCGCAACACCCTGTGGCTCGGCGGGCTGACGCTGCTCTTCTGTTTCCCCCTGCCCCTCGTCCTGGCGTTGCTGCTCAACGAGGTACGCCGGCGTTCCCTGCGACGTTTTGTGCAATCGGTTTCGTACCTCCCGCACTTCCTGTCGATCGTGATCGTCGCGGGCATCACCCTGCAGATGCTGGCCACGGACGGTCCGGTCAACCACGCGCTCGGCCTGCTCGGCCACGACCCGGTGCGGTTCATCCAGGAACCGGGCTGGTTCCGTACGGTCTACGTCGGATCGGAGATCTGGCAGACCGCCGGCTGGGGCACGATCCTCTACCTCGCCGCGCTCACCACGATCGACGAGGACCTCTACGAGGCGGCCCGCATCGACGGCGCGAGCCGCTGGCGGCAGATCTGGCACGTCACGCTGCCCGGAATCCGCCCCACCATGATCACCTTGCTCATCCTGAACATCGGCACGTTCATGGCGGTCGGGTTCGAGAAGGTCCTGCTCCTGTACAACCCCCTGACCTATCCGACGGCCGACGTGGTCTCCACCTACCTCTACCGTGCCGGCGTCGAGTCCAACAGCTTCAGTTATGCCGCCGCGATCGGGCTGTTCGAAGCGATCATCGGTCTCGTCCTGATCACGAGCGCGAACCAACTGTCGCGCCGCACGGTGGGGACGAGCCTGTGGTGAGCCTCCTGACGTCCCGCCCTCCGCGTCCGCGCACGTCCGTCAGCCAGCCCACGCGCGGATACCGCGTGTTCCAGGGCGTCAACGGGGTGATTCTCACCCTCGTCGTCCTGGTGACCCTGTATCCCTTCGTCAACATCATCGCCCGGTCCTTCAGCGGTGAAAGGCACATCCGGGCAGGCGAAGTGGCCCTGTGGCCGAAGGGATTCAACCTCACCACGTACAGGATCGTGTTCCAGGACTCGATGTTCTGGCGGAACTACGGGAACACCGTTTTCTACACGGTCGTCTCCACGGTCATCGCCATGGTTCTGACCACGTGCTACGCCTACGTGCTGTCGAAGCGGAACCTGAAGGGGCGCGGGCTGCTGGTCGGCGTCGCGGTGTTCACCATGTTCTTCACCGGCGGGCTGATCCCCAACTATGTTCTCGTCACCAGCCTCGGCCTGAAGAACTCCGTCTGGGCCATCGCCGTGCCGAACGCGATCAGCGTCTTCAACCTGCTGGTGATGAAGGCGTTCTTCGAGAGCCTGCCGACCGAGCTCGAGGAAGCAGCCGAGATCGACGGACTGAGCACGTACGGAATCCTGCTCAGGATCGTGTTACCGCTGTCCAAGGCCGTCGTCGCGACGATGGTCCTCTTCTACTCGGTGTCCTTCTGGAACTCCTGGTTCTCGGCCTACCTCTACATGGACCGCACCGAGCTCATGCCGGTCACCGTCTATCTGCGCAACCTCATCGCGGGGGCCACCACCGGGGGCAACGCCGGTGCCGCAACCGACCAGCTGAGCCAGGTCGGGGCGAACATCCAGGCGGTCACGATCGTGCTGACCTCGCTGCCGATCCTCTGCGTGTACCCGTTCGTCCAGCGCTTCTTCGTCTCGGGCGTGATGCTCGGCGCGGTCAAGGGCTGAGATCCGCACCCCCTACGGAACAAAGGAGCAACCGTGAAGAACGCCGGTCAGTTGTCTCGACGTCAGCTGCTCGCGGCCGCAGGCCTCGTCGGCCTCGCTTCTCTCACCGGCTGCGGGAGCGGCGACGAGGGTGAGGACGGCAAGGACCTGGCCAAGAAACAGAACGGGGCGATGAAGGAGTACCGGGCCGGCGAGCAGTTCAAGGCGTCGAAACCGCTGTCTTTCTCTCTTCTGCACAACAACAACCCCGTCTATCCGATGAAGGACGACTGGCTGTTCTGGAACGAACTGACCAGGGGCACCGGCGTCACCCTGAAGCCGATCGCCGTCCCGTTGAGCGACTACGAGAAGAAGCGCAGTGTCCTCATCGGCGCGGGGGACGCACCGTTCCTGATTCCCAAGACGTACCACCCCTCGGAGGTCGCCTTCGTCTCGTCGGGCGCGATTCTCCCGGTCAGCGAGTACACGCATCTCATGCCCAACTTCCGCGACAAGGTCAGAAAATGGAAGCTGGAGCCGGAACTCGACTCCATCCGGCAGTCCGACGGGAAGTACTACCTCCTGCCGGGCCTGCACGAGAAGGTGAAGTCCGGCTACTCGTTGTCGCTGCGCACCGACGTCCTGGGCAAGCTGGGACTGAGCCTGCCCACCACATGGGACGAGGTGTACGACGTCCTGAAGGCGATCAGGGCCGAGTATCCGGACCGGTACCCCTTCTCCGACCGGTGGAGCACCAACACCCCGTTTCCCGCAGCGGCGCTGTGCAGCTACCTCGGCCAGTCCTTCGGTGTGCGGGCCGGCTGGACCTACGACAACATCAGCTACGACGGCACGAAGGACGCGTTCGTCTTCACCGGCGCGACGGACGGCTACCGCCAGATGGTCGAGTACCTGCGGAAACTCGTTGCCGAAAACCTGATGGACCCGGAGAGCTTCACCCAGACCGACGACGACGCCTTGCAGAAACTGCTCGCTCAGAAGTCCTTCGCGATCAGTGCCAACCCGCAGGAGCTGGTCCAGAGCTACCGCTACAACCTGGAGAAACAGGTCAAGGGAGCGAAGATCGAGATGATCCCGGTTCCGCTCGGCCCGGCCGGACCCGTGCTGCTGGGCGGAGCCCGCCTGGAAAACGGTCTCATGATCTCCACCAAGGCCCTCAAGAGCGACAGCTTCGTCGCGATGATGCAGTTCGTCGACTGGCTGTGGTACTCGGACGAGGGGCAGCGGTTCGCCAAGTGGGGTGTGCAGGGCACCACCTACACCCTGGCCGGCGGGCGGTATCAGCCCAAGCCCGGGATCAGCCTCATGGGCTCGGCCCCGGACGCCCCGAAGGACCTGCAGAAGGACTACGGATTCTTCAACGGCGTATTCACCTACGGCGGGAGCTGGGCACTCGTCTCGTCCTCCTTCAGCCCGGACGAGAAGAAGTTCCAGGACGCGATGTCCCAACGCAGGCAACTGCCCGTCGGGCCGGCTCACCCGCTGCAGTCCGTGGAGCAGGAGCAGGCCTCCCTCTGGGACACGCCGCTGAGGGACCACGTCACCCAGAACACCCTCAAGTTCGCCCTCGGCAAGCGTCCGCTGTCCGAATGGGACGACTACGTGACCGAGCTCAAGGCGAAGAACATGGACCGCCTCGTCGAGCTTCACAACAAGGCGCGCGAGCGGTTCGAGAAGGAGAAGGCGTGATCCGGGTACCCGAGGAGCCCGTGGGCCGGCACACCGGTGCCTGGCGTCACTGTGTCGGCACCGGCCGCATCGAACTCGCCCTGCGCCGCGACTACCAGGACTCCCTCGCCCTGATACAGCGTGACATCGGTTTCCGGTATATCCGAGGCCACGGCCTGCTCAGTGACGGCATGGGCGTGCACCGGCCGTACGAGCACGAGGGCGCGCGCCGCGTGCATCATGCCTTCACCTACGTCGACCAGGTCGTCGACGCCTACCTCGAGGCCGGTCTGCGCCCCTTCGTCGAACTCGGTTTCATGCCGTACGAACTCGCCTCGGGTTCGCAGACGGTCTTCTGGTGGCGCGGCAACGTCACCCCGCCGCGCTCGTACCGCGAGTGGGCGGACCTGGTGCGGGCGGTCGTCGTCCATCTCGTGGACCGATACGGCATCGAGGAGGTCCGCACCTGGCCGATCGAGGTGTGGAACGAGCCCAACCTGCCCGACTTCTGGCAGGACGCGGATGAAAAGGCGTATCACCGTCTCTATGAGGTGACCGCGCACACCGTGAAGGACGTGGACGCCGGCCTCCAGGTGGGCGGTCCGGCGATCTCTCCGGGCGCCGACGACTGGCTGGAACGGTTCGCGGACTTCGTGGAACAGCGCGAGGCCCCTGTCGACTTCGTCTCGAAGCACGCCTACACCTCAGGGCCCTCGCAGCACGTCCCGTTCGGCGTTCACCAGACGCTGGCTCCGGCGTCCGAGCTGCTCGACCAGTTCGCCACACCGCGTGAACGCCTCGAAGGCACCCGGTTGGCCGGCCTGCCGGTGCACATCACCGAGTTCAACTCCTCCTACCGCCCGGACAACCTGATCCACGACACCGCTTTCCACGCCGCCTACCTGGCACCGGTCCTCGCGCACGGCGGTGACCTCGCGGACTCCTTCTCGTACTGGACGTTCAGCGACATGTTCGAGGAGGCCGGCGTCCCCACCGGCCTGTTCCACGGCGGCTTCGGGCTGCTGACCCACCGGCAGGTCAGGAAGCCCACGTACCACCTGTACGCGTTCATGGCCCGGACCGGTCCCGAACTGCTCGCCCGCGGCGACGACCACCTGGTCACCCGGCACCCCGACGGCAGGGTCGCGGTCCTGGCATGGGCGCCCGTCGACCCGACCGGCGAGACCGCGGGCCCCGACCGCCACGAGCTGCGTCTCTCCCTCCCCTTCACGACCCGAAATTCCTCCGGGGCGCCAGAGGCCGTCGGGACCGGCGAAGCCGACGCCGCCCGCCAGGCCCTGGAAACCCGGAGGAACGGTGTGCGAAAGCCCCTCGGCGCCGACGCCGACGCCGACGTGGGCCATGTGACCGGAGACGTCCAGGAAGTCTTCGTCCGCCGTTCCAGCGTCGACGAAGAACACGGAAACGCTTACACAACCTGGCGGCACCTGGGCAGCCCGCGCTCACCGAGGCTCGCGCAGCTGGACGTCCTGCACCAGGCGTCCGAACCCGGCCGCAGCCACCGCAGGCTGCCCGTGCGTCAGGGCAGGGCCGAGCTGGACCTCGTCCTGGCCCGCCACGAGATCACCCTCGTCGAACTCACGCCCGTCGTGGACGAGACGCCGCCCTGGTGGGACGAACGCCGCCTGCTCGGCCGGACGGCTCCATGACCCCCACGAGCCCCATGACCCCCAAGAGCCCCAGCGGCACGGTGCGCGCCGCAGGCTTCGGCACCGGTCCTCTCTCCCGGGCCGCCGCCCTGCTGCACACCCTCCTCGTCGTCGAGGCCCTGTTCCTCGCGGCGGCCGCCCCAGGGTTCGCCGGCCTGCTGCTCCTGGGCCCCGATCCGGCCAACCTCCCACTCGCCGCGGTCTGCCTGCTGCCCCTCGGCCCGGCCGGCTCGGCGGCGCTCTACGCCCTGCACCACCGCAGCAGTGACCTCACCGATCTCCACCCGGCCCGCGCCTACCTGCGGGGGTGGCGTCTCAACGCGCTGCCGGCGCTGCGGATCGAGGCGCCCCTGCTGGCCTGGCTGACGGTGATCGTCTTCACGCTCACGCATTTCACCGCCTCCGGACTGCCCGGCTGGTGGGCGGTACTGCTCGGGGCCGTCGGCGTGGCCTCGCTCCTGTGGGGGGCCCACGCGCTCGTCCTCACCTCGTTGTTCACGTTCCGCGCCCGCGACACCGCCCGCCTCGCCGCGTACTTCCTGCTGCGCCGGGGGAGCGCCACCGCAGCCGCGGCCTCCCTGTTCGTCCTGACGGGCTGCCTGACCGCGCTGTTCACGGAGGCCCTGCCCGCCCTGCTGGCCGCCCCGCTGCTGCTCTCCCTGCTGCGCTCCAGCCGCCCGGTGATCGTCGAGACCCAGGAGGACTTCACCGCATGACCGCGCCCCGCACCGGAGACGACGGCCGACTCCCGCACACCGGCAGAATCCCGTACGGCGGGGACTACAACCCCGAGCAGTGGCCCGACGAGATCCACGACGAGGACCACCGCCTGTTCACGCTGGCCGGCGTCGACACCCTCACCGTCGGGGTCTTCAGCTGGTCCCTCACGCAAACCGCCGAAAACGATTACGACTTCACGATCCTGGACCGTGTCCTCGACCGCGTCGCCGCCGAGGGACGCCAGGTCTGCCTGGCCACCGGCACGGCCGCGCTCCCGCCCTGGCTTGCGAAGAAGTATCCGGAGGTCAACCGAACCGACTTCGAAGGCCGCCGGCACCGCTACGGCCAGCGGCACAACTTCTGCCCCAGCTCGGCCGAGTACCGGAGGCTGTCCACGGCCCTGGCCGGCCGCCTCGCCGAACGGTACGCCGCACATCCGGCCCTGCTCGCCTGGCACATCAACAACGAGTACGGAGGCGCTTGTTACTGCGAGCGCTGCGGTGACGCGTTCCGCGTCTGGCTGCGCGCCCGGCACGGCACGCTCGACGCCCTCAACGACGCCTGGTGGACCGCTTTCTGGTCCCACCGTTTCACCGACTGGGACGAGATCGAGCCCCCCAGCGCACTCACCGAGCACTGGCGCGGCCCCGACCACACTGCCTTCCAGGGCATCACCCTCGACTACCGGCGCTTCATGACCGACGCCCTGCTCGGCTGCTTCACCGCGGAGAAGGAGGCCATCCGCGCCCACGACCCGGACACACCGGTGACCACCAACCTCATGGGCGCCTACCAGCCCCTCGACTACCACCGCTGGGCGCCCCAGCTGGACTTCGCCTCCTGGGACAACTACCCGCCCCTGGACGCCCCGCCCACCCGTCCCGCACTGGGCCACGACCTGATGCGCGGTCTCAAGGGCGGCGCGCCCTTCTGGCTGATGGAGCAGACCCCGTCGACCACGGCCTGCCGCGACGTCAACCCCCTGCGCCGCCCCGGCGAACTCCGCCTCGCCACCTGGCAGGCCATCGCCCACGGCGCGGACGCCGCCCTCTATTTCCAGATGCGCGCCCCACGCGGAGCGTGCGAGAAGTACCACGGCGCGGTCATCGGCCACGCGGGCCGCGACGACACCCGGGTGTTCCGCGAGGTGGCCTCACTCGGCGAGGAGCTGCGCGCACTGGGCCCGCTCACCCTGGGCGGCCGGACCCCCGCCCGCACCGCCCTGCTGTTCGACTGGGCCAGCTGGTGGGCCCTGGAGATCTCCGACGGACCCTCCCGCCTCGTCCGCTACACGGACGTCGTACACGCTTACTACCGGGCGGCGCGCGAGGCCGGCGTCGACGTGGACGTCGTGGCCGTGACCGCGGACCTCACGCCGTACGACGTGGTCCTCGCCCCGGTGCTGCACCTCGTCGGGGCGGATCTCGCATCCCGCCTCGAGGAGGTGGCGCGCCGCGGCGGAACCGTGCTCGCCACCTTCCTCACCGCCCGCTCCGACGCGCACGACCGGGCCTTCCTCACCGACGTCCCCGGGCCGCTGGCCCCGCTCCTGGGCATCCGCGTCGACGAGTGGGACGCACGGCCCGCGGACGTCGAGAACCCGGTGCGGTTCACCAGGTTCACCGCACGGGCCCGCCTGGTCTTCGAGATCGTCCGGCTGCGCGGAGCCGAAGCGGTGGCCCGCTACGAGAGCGACTTCTACGCAGGGGCCCCGGCCGTGACCCGCAACGGTCACGGCGCCGGTCAGGCCTGGTACGTGGCGACCGCCCTCGACCAGCCGGGCGTCGACCACGTCGTCCGCAGCGTCCTCGCCCGCCACGATCTGATCGGCCCCCACGCAGCCCACCGCGACGTGGAGAGCGCCACCCGGATCACCCCGGACGGCACGCGCCTCCTCTTCCTGCTCAATCACGGCGCCGAGCACGCCCGTCTCACCGCTCACGCCGCAGCCACCGACGTCCTCACCGGCAAGCGGCACGACCGGGGCGGAACGCTGGTGCTGGACCCGCGGGGCGTGGCCGTTCTTCGGCTTCAGTAGATCGTGCGACCCCGTTCGTCGGGGACCCCGGACTTCCGCAGGAAGTAACTGTTCACCTGGTCGCGCCACTCGCGCGCGCAGCGCACCTGCTCCTCGTACCGTTCGGCCACCCGCGCATGGCGCCCCGGCTCGACCAGGTCCGCGAGGCCCGCCCACACCCGGCGGGCCTCTTCGGCCTCCTCCACACCCTCGAAATGGGTGTCGTAGATGTGTTGCACAACCGTCTTCCCGCTTTTCAGCACATGCCCGTACGGCACGTGATGGAAGAACAGCAGCAGCTCGTCCGGACAGGAGTCGGGGGACTCGTACAGCCCGGCCCACGGCTCGGCGTACTGCGCCGCGTACCCGGTGCCGGTGGCGGCGCTCCGGTCGACGCCGATCCCGTCCCGGTCCGCGAAGTGGTACGTCCCCCAGGGGCTGTACTCGTACCCGTCGACGCCGGGCCCGTAGTGGTGCCCCGGCTGCACCATGAAGCCCACGCCCAGCGGCGCGGTGTACTTCTCGTACGTTCGCCACGAGCCGTGCAGCACCGTGCGCAGCCCGTCCACCAGGCGCTCGGCGGCCGCCGGGAAGGTCAGCGCGATCCATTCGTCCAGGACCCGGCGGGGGTCGGCGTCCGGTTGCCAGGCCAGCCGGCCGAAGGTGTAGAGGTTGGCCTGCGCCAGCGGATGCCCGGTCCAGAACCGGTCGTCCCCCGCGTTGGACACGGCGACCATGCCACCCCGCGTCAACTCGCCGACGGAGAAGCCGTGTTCGCCCTCGGGCCGGAACCGCAGCACCTCGCTCCACATCGGTCCGAGCCAGCACACATGCCGCTGCTGCCCGGTGTACTCCTGCGTGGCCTGCACCTCCACGGCGACCCGGGTGCGGGGCAGCGCGCCCAGCACCGGCGAGACCGGCTCGCGCACCTGGAAGTCCATAGGCCCGTGCTTCACCTGCAGCACGGCGTTGTCCGCGAACTGCCCGTCCAGCGGGGCGAAGTGGTCATGGGCGGCACGCGCCCGGTCCGAGGAACGGTCCCGCCAGTCCTGCCGGTGGTCGTACACGAACGCCCGCCAGTGGACGGTGCCGCCGTGCGGCGCGAGCGCCGCGGCCAGCATGTTCGCGCCGTCCGCGTGGGATCGGCCGTAGGTGAACGGACCCGGCTGCCCCTCGGAGTCCGCCTTCACCACGAACCCCCCGAAGTCCGGGACGACTGCGTACACCCCGCGCGCCGCCTCCGCCCACCACTCGCACACCGCCTCGTCCAGCGGATCGGCGCTGGGCAGCCCCCCGAGCAGGACCGGTGAGGCGAAGTTCACCGACAGATGCGTGCGGACGCCGTAGGACCGCAACGCGTCGGCGATGCGGGCCACTTCGCCGACGCGGTCGGTGAGCAGGTGCGCCTCGGCCTCGTGCACGTTGACGTTGTTGACCGAGACGGCGTTGACGCCGCAGGCGGCGAGCAGCCTCCCGTACGCCCGGACGCGGTCCGTGTCCGCACGGGCCCGCCCGTCCTGCCAGAACAGCGAGCCGCCCGCGTACCCGCGCTCCACCTGGCCCATGACCGGGTGCACGGCGACGTTGTCCCAGTGGTCCAGCATCCGCAGGTCCGTCGCGGGGCGATGCGCCTCGGACGGGCGCTCACCCCGGAAGGCGTCCTCACCGAGCCGCACGAGGTGGAACAGCCCGTACAGCAGGCCCCGTTGACCGCACGCCGTGACCCTGGTCGTACCGTCTGCCCGCTCGTGGACGAATCCCTCCTCGCCCAGGCCGTCGAGGAGAGCGCGGTCCGTGCGCCCGCCGGCGCCCCCGTCGTCGTGGAGCACACGCAGCACGAGATCGTACGAGCCGTCCGGGCCGCCCGGAACATCGGGCGCGCCCCCCATGCCGCGCACGACCGTCCCGCCGTGGAGGGCGCACCCCCGGGCCACCTCGCCGTGGACCGTCTCCACCAGCGGCCCCGAGCCGTCCACCAGCGTGCGACGGGCACCCAACGGGCGCCACACCTCCCACGGCAGCCAGGCGGGGTCGACCTCCGCCGGCAGCACGGGCACGGTGATCGGCATGGTTCCTCCGTTCTGCGCGGGCACGCCCGGGATCTGCCCCGATACGGCTCGAACGCGCTTTCAGGACCCCGGAATGGGCTCTAGGCGACGGCTGCTCCGGAGCCGCGGGCGGCTCCGATGAGGTCCGTGAGTCCGGCGTCGTCGTACACCGAAATGTCGACGTAAGCGCCTTCGGGCAGATCGAAGTCCTCCACCTCGTAGTCGAGCACCGCGGAGGTCCCGGGCGGGCTGAACGTGCCCAGGGTGTGCGTCGTGCCGCCGAAGGTGTAGCTGACGCGCACGTAGTACGTGTCACCGTCGTTGGCGGTGTCGTACACCCACAGCTTCTCGTCGTTCGGGTGGAACTCCACCTTGCCGACGAACGCTCCGGAGTCGGTCAGCTCCATCTTCACCGCGTAGCCGCCCGCGTCGTTCGCGAAGTACGTGTTGTCGAACGGGTCCGTGAGGTTGCCGCCGCTGCAGGGGCAGGCGTCGGTGTCGTAGTAGTACGCGCGGAACGTCGGGTTCGGGCTGTAGGCCTGCGCCGGAGCCGCTGTCGCGAACAGGGCCCCCGCCCCCAGCACCGCGCCCGCCAGCAGTCCCGTGCACCGCTTGACGAAGTCCATCGTCGCCTGCCCCTCCATGAAGGACCGCCCGCTGCCCGGGGCGGCCCGTCCACCGTGGGGCACGGGTGACGGCCCGGCACGGTGGGCGATCGCTGTCCGTCACCACATCATGACAGCAACTCCACCTCGGACAAGCGCACTTGACCCACTGCGCCGCTCCTTTTGCTCGGCTCCCGCCCGCCGCCTGCATCGTCCAGGACCAGCCGGTAGGACGTGTACGTCCCCGGGCGGGCGACGGTGAACGGGCGGGTCTGGCGGTCCCAGCGGAAGGACTCCGCCGACCGTCGGTCCAGATCGGTCCACGTCACTGCGTCATTGGAACCCTGAAGGCTCCAACTCCGCGGAGCCGAGGCGTGGTCGGCGGACGTCAGCGTGTACTGCACCGCCCTGGCGCCGGAGGGGACCGGCAGTGCGAGCGCGCCCCTGACCGATTCCTGTGTCGCCGAGGTGTCGTCGAACAGGGCGCCGTCGCCCTTCAGCACGTCCGTGCGCGGCGCCGGCGCGCTGTCGTCCCGGGTGATCGAGACGGGACCCGCGTTCCCGCCCGATCCCCATGCCGAGGGCCGCGGCCCCATCGCGAACTCCAGGACCCCGCCCCCGGCGAGCAGCGCGTGGGGGAGCGATGTCGACGCCCAGCGGCGTCCGTCGACCTTCAGGCCCTGCACGTAGACGTTCCTCGCGCTGTTCCCGGGCGCCCTGACCACCAGGTCCCTGCCGTTCTCCAGGTGCACGGTCGCCTTCGTGAACAGGGGGGAGCCGACGGCGTACTCGCCGCTGCCCATCACCAGCGGATAGAAGCCGAGCGCGGAGAACAGGTACCAGGCCGACTGCTCGCCGTTGTCCTCGTCGCCGTGGTACCCCTGCCCGATCGAACTGCCGGTGTAGAGCCGCGCGAGTACCTCGCGGGCCTTCGCCTGGGCCTTCCAGGGCTGCCCCGCCGCGTCGTACATGTAGATCGCGTGATGGGCGACCTGGTTGGAGTGCCCGTACATGCCCATCCGCACGTCCCGTGCCTCCGTCATCTCGTGGATGACTCCGCCGTACGATCCCGCAAACTCGGGGGAAGCGGTTTCCGGGGTGGCGAAGTAGGCGTCGAGCTTCTTCGCCAGACCGCCGCGGCCGCCGTACAGGTTCGCCAGGCCCCGGCTGTCCTGCGGGACGCTGAAGGCGTAGCCCCAGCCGTTGGTCTCGGTGTAGTCGTAGCCCCAGATGCGCGGGTCGTAGCTCTCAGGCGCCACCCGCCAGGCGCCCCTGTCGTCCTTGCCCTGGAAGAAGCCGGCCCTCGGGTCGAAGAGGTGGACATAGCCCTGTGCGCGGTTGAGGAAGTACGCGGACTCCTCCCGGTAGCGGCGCTCTCCGGTCCGCCGGTGCAGGGCCTGGGCCATACGGGCGATGCCGTAGTCGTTGAGGAAGCCCTCGAGCGCCCATGACAGTCCCTCGTGGGTGGCCGTGCTCGTGTACCCGAGGAAGGGGGAGGTCGCCATGCCCTTGCGGCCCACCCCGGAGGCCGGCGGCACGACCGTCGCGTTCTTGACGGCCGCCTCGTACGCGGCCCTCGCGTCGAACCCGACGCCCTTGACGAACGCGTCCGCGAAGGCCACGTCCGACGACGTGCCGGTCATCAGGTCGGCGTACCCGGGGGAGGACCAGCGGGAGGTCCAGCCGCCGTCCTTGTACTGCTGCACGAAGCCGTCGGTCAGCACGCCCGCCCGAGTGGGGGTGAGGAGCGCGTAGGCGGGCCAGCTGGTTCGGTAGGTGTCCCAGAAACCGTTGTTGACGTACACCTTGCCGTCCACGATCTTCGCGCCGGTGTGGGTCGGTGTGTCCGGCCCCGGCCTCGGCGAGAAGGGGGACGCGTACCGGTACGCCGGGCCGACCCTCTCGAAACCGGAGTTGGGATACAGAAACAGCCGGTAGAGGCTGGAGTAGAGCGTGGTCAGCTGGTCCTGACTCGCGCCCTCCACCTCGACAGTGCCGAGCAGCCTGTCCCACTGCTGCCGGGCGCGCGCTTTCACCGTCTCGAAAGCGGTGTCCTCCGGGATTTCCCGGCGGAGGTTGTCACGGGCCTGGTCGATGCTGATCAGGGAGGTCGCCAGCCGCAGGGTGACGGTGCGGTCGGCACCCGCGTCGAAGCGCAGGTAACCCTTTACTCCGCTGGACGCCGCCTTCGTCACGGGCGCGTCGAAGGCGCCGTACACGAAGAGCCGGGTCGCGCCGGCCGACACTCCCGACCTGACGTCGGACCAGCCGGTCACGACACCGGCTTCTGCGTCGAGGGTCAGACCCGCCTGGTCCGTGACGTTGTCGAAGACGACGCTCGCGTCCGGTCCGGGATAGGTGAACCGCAGCGCTGCCGCATGATCGGTGGGGGCCATCTCGGCCGTGAGACCGTTTTGGAAACGCACTCCGTAGAAGTACGGGCGGGCCGTTTCGTCGGAGTGGCGGAACGCCAGGGCGCGGGCGGTGCGGCCGGTGTCGGGGACCCCGGCCGCGGCGGACGGCATCACCTGGAACGTCTGACGGTCGCCCATCCACGGACTCGGCTCGTGGCTCGCGCTGAACGCCTGGATGGTCGGCAGGTTGTCCGCGTTGGCGGCCCGTGCGTAGTCGTACAGCCAGCCCAGTGAGGACGCGTTCGTCACAGGCGTCCAGAAGTTGAAGCCATGCGGGACAGCCGTTGCGGGAAACGTGTTTCCGCGCGAGAAGCCGCTGCTGGAGTTCGTGCCGCGGGTGGTCACCGCGTAGTCCGAAAGATGTGCTTTCCTTGTTTCCGGCGCGACGGTGCGCAGCGCGATGTCGTCCACCCAGCCCCGGAACCGCGCCGGTCCGCCCGCGGAGTCGTAGGCGACGAGAATCCGGTCGACCGTCCTGCCCGCCGCCACCGCCCCGATCCCGGACATCACGTCGTTCCACTGGTTGACGTACAGGATCTTCGCCGCGCCCTGGCCGTGAGGCGACAGCGGGAAGCCGTGCTGGTCGCTCGCCCCGAGATCGCTCAGATACGTTCCGTCGGTGAAGGCCAGGTCCACGGAGACGTTCGTGGCGGCGTAGTCGCGGTCGCCGTCCGCCATGGACGGGAAGATCCGGTACGAGAGCCGGGTACGCGCGCCGACCCGTACGTTCACGTCGAAGATCTTGTTGTACGAGTAGGCCCGCCCCGACACGGTGTGCCGGCCCGCGTAGCGCAGAGCCCGCCGCCCGGTGAATCCGGCGCCGGCCTTCGCGGTGGGCGAACCGCCGGGACCGCGGTCGACGACCGTGAGCATGTCCGGCGGCACGGGCCCGTCACCGCCGCCCGTGCCGAACCGGACGTCGGCGAGCTGCAGGATCGCCGCGCCGTGGTTCCTGGTGAGGTCCAGCCGGAAATGCCGGTACGCGGCCGGGGCGGTGAGACGGAAGGCGCGGGTCTGCAACCGTTGTGAGAACGCTTCCCCGGTGCGTCTGTCGAGGGGCGTCCAGTCGGCGCCGTCCACGGAGCCGGAGAGGGTCCAGTCGGCCGGGTCGCGTTCGGCTGCGTCGTTCGCCGAGGTGAGGGCGTAGGCGTTGACGGACGCGGGTTCGCCGAGGTCGAACTCGACCCATCCGGTGGTGGCGAAGGCCAGCCACTTGGTGCTCGCCTCGCCGTCGGCGAGGTTCTCCTTCACTTCGCCGCCGGCGGTGTTCTCGGCGCTCGCCCGGACGTCCGTCACCCGGTCGGTCACGTCGCCGGGGAGCCCGCCACCGTATCCGCCGTCCACCCCCGAGGCGCGGCGGCTGCCGCCGGGCGTGGTGTCGACGGTGCTCCGCCAGTCGGGGGCTGCCTCCCCCGTCTCGAAGGACGAGGCGAACTCCCGGCCGGGGAGCGGGACGGGAGGCGGCAGCGCCGTGGCCGTTCCCGGTGCGCCGACCGCCATGACCACCGCGACCGTGACCACGGCCGTCCGCAACCGCCTCAACCGCTGCATGCGTGAGCACCCTCCCGCCTGCGGACAACGCCCCGGACAACGTTGTCCTCCTGCCGCGCTGGAGTCAGTAGGGGGCCAAGTGGACAGCGATGTCAAGGGCGTTGATTGCGTCGAACGGGGTTCATATCGTGCAGTTCTCCGGAAAGGCGTCCATCCGTCTTTCATATTTCCGTGAGGTCTCAACTCGGAAAAGACCCATGGCCGACCCTGCATTCGATCTTGCCTTGCCGGTAAGGAATGGACTATACCTGTCGGCACTTCACTGTCGATCCGGCGATCCGGCGATCCGTCGGTACGCCGAATCCGCGCAAACTGCCGAATCCGTGACGGCCGTCGAATCTTTCGAGACCTGTGCGCGCCACGCGATGTCCGCACGACCCTGCTTGACCTGATCGCGGTGCCGGGAAGGATCCGGTTCACCGCCTGAGTCCTGGAGAAGGCGAGGACTTGAGCATGGGATCCCCCTCCGAGAATCACGGCTTTGAGACCAACGGCTCCGAGACCAACGGCTCCGAGACCGACCGCTCCGAGACCGACGGATTCAAGACAAGCGGTTACGGGAACAACGGCGCCGCGGGCGTCGGCCGCCGGGAGATGTTGCGGAGATCGGCGGCGCTCGGCCTGATCTCCGTTCCTGCCATCGGTTTTCTGTCCGCCTGCGCCAGCAGCGGCGGCGGGGGCGGTGAGGACAAGGCCAAGGCGGGAAAGAAGACCGGAAAGAATCCTCTTGCGGTCAACGAGACGGCTCAGATGGAATTCGTCGTGTTCGACGGCGGTTTCGGCAAGGAGTACGCCGAGGACGCGGTGAGGATCTACGAGAAGAACCTCCCCCGGGTGAAGGTGAAGTTCTCGGCCACCCAGAAGATCCAGTCCACGCTCCAGCCCCGGTTCAACCAGGGCGCCCCGCCGGACCTGATCGACAACTCCGGCGCCGAGCAGATGGACATGGGCGTCCTGGTCGGCAAGAACCAGCTCGCCGACCTCACCCCCCTGCTGGACGCTCCGTCGTACGACGATCCGGGCAAGAAGGTGCGCGACACCCTGCGTCCCGGAATCGTCGAGATGGGCCAGTTCGACGGCGACCCGGTCTGGATCATGTACTACGCCTACACGGTCTACGGCGTCTGGTACTCGCAGAAGGCCCTGGACTCGCTCGACGCCGCGTACCCGCAGACCTGGGACGAGATGCTCGCGGTCTGCGGGAAGGCGAAGAAGAAGGGCATTGCGGGCTGGACGTACGCGGGTAAATACCCCTATTACCTACCCTTCTCGCTGTACGCGATGATCGGCAAGGTGGGCGGTCGCGAGGTCCTCGACGCCATCGACGACCTGGAGCCGAACGCCTGGAAGCACCCTGCCGTGAAAGCCTGTTTCGACGCCTATTACGAGCTCTACCGCAAGGGTTACGTCCTCAGGGGCACCCCGGGGCTGGACCACATCCAGTCGCAGACCGCCTGGGCCAAGGGCAAGGCCCTGTTCATCCCGAACGGTTCCTGGGTGGAGAACGAGTCGGCGGACGTCATCCCCGCCGACTTCGACCTCGCGGTCTCCGCGCCCACCGGCGTCGACTCCTCCGACAAGATGCCCTTCGGCACCATCTGGGCCTCAGGGGGCGAGCCGTTCGTCGTCCCGGCGAAGGCGAGGAACGTGCCGGGCGGCATGGAGCAGTTGCGCATCATGCTCAGCGAGGGGTCCTCGAAGAACTTCACCTCCAAGGTCAAGTCGCTGACCGCCTACAACGGCGGCACCGACGGCATCAACCTCACCCCCGGTCTGAGGTCGGGTGTTGCCGCCCTCGAGAAGGCGGGCGGCAACGTGGTGAATCCACGGCTGCAGGACTGGTACGTCCAGTTGCAGAAGGAGAAGATCGGGGTGTCCGGACTCGGCGAGATGATGGCCGGCCGGCTGACTCCGGCCGAGGCGATCAAGAAAATCCAGGGATACGCCGACGCGGCGGCCAAGGACACGTCGATCAAGCACTACAAGCACCAGTGACGGCGAGAATCACGGGGAAGCGTCCATGAAAGCACCGGAGTGGCGATGCAGCACGGCAAGTACCGGTTCATCGTGGGGTTCCTGGCGGCGCCCCTCGGTCTGTACGCGCTCTTCGTGGTGTGGCCGTTCGTCCAGTCGATCTACTACTCGTTCACGGACTGGACCGGCCTGAGCCCCGAATTCAGAACGGTCGGCCTGGCCAATTACCGCAGGATGCTGGACGACGACATCTTCTGGAAGGCCTTGCAGCACAGCCTGCTGTTCGCGCTCGTGGTGCCCCTGGTGACGATCGGGCTGGCGCTGTTCTTCGCCTTCATGATCAATGTCGGTGGACGGAGGAGGAAAGGCGGCCCGGTCGTCTCCGGCGTCCGGGGCTCCTCCTTCTACAAGATCGTGTATTTCTTTCCGCAGGTGCTCTCGATCGCCATCGTCGCGCTGCTGTTCGCCTTCGCCTACAACCCGGACAGCGGCGCCGTCAACTCGTTCCTGCGGGGAATCGGACTGGGCGGCGTCCAGCCCCTCTGGCTCGGCGATCCGGACCTCGCCCTGTGGTGCGTGATGGCCGTGCTCGTCTGGTCCACGGTCGGCTTCTTCGTGGTGCTGTTCTCGGCGGGAATGGCGTCCATCCCGGCGGATCTGTACGAGGCCGCCCTGTTGGACGGCGCGACCCGGGCCACGACCTTCTTCCGCATCACCCTGCCGCTGCTGTGGGACACGGTGCAGTCGGGCTGGGTCTACATGGGCATCCTCGCGCTCGGCGCCGAGTCGTTCGCGGTCGTGCAGATCATGACGACCGGGCCGGGCGGCCCCGACTACTCGACCACCGTCATGGTCCTGTACGTGTACCAGAAGGCGTTCCGGGACGGTCAGGCCGCCTACGCCACCACCATCGGCGTCGCCCTGCTCGTCGTGACGCTGGCCTTCGCCGCGGTCGTGATGCGGATCGGGCGACGCGAGCGGCTGGAGTACTGACGATGAAGACGACCGAAAGCCCCGCACCCCGGCCGGCCGAGTCCGGCTCCGGCCTCGTCGTCACCAAGGTCGACGTGCGGTCCGGGAAACCGCCCACCAGGAAGAAAAAGGAAGGAAAGGTCCTCAACGTCTTTTCTCATGGCGTTCTGGTCATCTGGGCGGTGATGGTCGTGTTGCCGTTGCTCTGGGCGGTGATGACCTCCTTCAAGGACGACAGTTCCATCTTCGGTTCGCCCTGGTCGCTGCCGGACCGGCTGCACTTCGACAACTGGTCGCGGGCCTGGACCGAGGCCGACATGGGCGACTACTTCCTCAACACCGTCCTGGTGGTGGGAGGTTCGCTCGTCGGCACACTGGCGCTCGGCTCCATGGCCGCCTACGTGCTGGCCCGTTTCGACTTCCCCGGCAACCGGTTCATCTATTTTCTGTTCGTCGGGGGCATGAGTTTCCCGATCATGCTGGCGCTGGTGCCGCTGTTCTTCGTCGTGAACAACATGGGACTGCTGAACACCATCCACGGCCTGATCCTCGTCTACATCGCGTACTCGCTGCCGTTCACGGTCTTCTTCCTGACGGCCTTCTTCCGCACGCTGCCCTCGTCGGTCGCGGAGGCGGCCTTCGTGGACGGCGCCTCGCACAGCCGTACGTTCTTCCAGATCATGCTGCCGATGGCCAGGCCCGCCCTGATCAGCGTCGGCATCTTCAATTTCCTGGGCCAGTGGAACCAGTACATGCTGCCGACGGTCCTCAACACGGACCCCGACAAGCGCGTCCTCACCCAGGGCCTGGTGCAACTCGCCGTCAGCCAGGGTTACAAGGGTGACTGGTCGGGTCTCTTCGCGGGCCTGGTGATGGCCATGCTGCCCGTGCTGGCCGCCTACGTCGTCTTCCAGCGTCAGGTGGTGCAGGGCTTGACCGCGGGCGCGCTGAAGTAGGGCCTGTCCGGAGCCGACGGCACACCACCGCCACCGCCACCGCCACCGGACGACCGACGCCCCGCCCCGGCGCCGCGACCGCCCCGCCCCGGCGCCGACCCCCCGCCCACTGCCGCGACCGCCCCGCCGTGCCACCCGCTGCTCGCGACCGCTCCGCCCCCTGCCGCGGCCCGGGGCCACCCGCCGCCCTTCGCCCCGGGCCTGCCACACCGCACCGCGACCTACTGCACCGCACCGCACGTCAACGCGGCCCGCCCGCCGGCTTCCAGGGTGACGCCACCTCGCGGACCCCGCGAAGGAGCCGTCGCGCCAGCCACGCCCCACCCGGGGACGCCCCATCCGGGGCGCTCCATCCGGGGCGCTCCGCCCGGGACACTTCACCCGAGACGCTCCACCTGGCACGCTCCACCCGGCGATGTCGCGCGTCACCGTCCGGCCGATCCATCCGGCGGGTCCGCCCTCCTGGCACTCCCGCCCCCGTCCCTCCCGCCCCCGCTTCTTCCGCCCCCGTTCCTCCCGCCCCCGCTCCTCCTGCCCGGTCCACCTACCCGCCTCACCCGGCGGCCGCCCGGCCACCCGCTCGTCATGTCATCGGCGCTCGCCCGGCGGCGGCCGCCCCGGGGCGCACTCCGGACTTTCACACCCCGGCGCGCGATCCCTTGCGCAACCCCCTGCGCCCGCCTCCGTACCGTCCGTTACCGATCGTTTCGCCACACTCCGTGTCTCTCTGCAACCGGGCGGATACTGTTCAACCTCTTGACGGGAGGCAACGCGAACGGCTCAGCTTAGAGTTCACTAGTTGGACATAGACGGGGTCTCATCGCTGCGGCCCCGCGCGCAGGAGGTCGTCGTGGAGACTCCGGGGTCGCAGTCGTCGCTGCACCGAGCCAACCTGGAGCGGGTCGTACGCGCCGTGCGTCTGGCCGGGTCCCTCACACAGGCGGAGATCGCCCGGGCGACGGGCCTGTCCGCCGCGACCGTCTCCAACATCGTGCGTGAGTTGAAGGACGGCGGCACCGTGGAGGTGACGCCCACCTCGGCCGGTGGGCGAAGGGCCCGCAGTGTCAGTCTGAGCGGCGACGCAGGCATCGTCATAGGGGTCGATTTCGGGCACACGCACCTCCGGGTGGCCGTGGGCAACCTGGCCCATCAGGTCCTCGCGGAGGAGTCCGAGCCGCTGGACGTGGACGCCTCGTCGACGCAGGGCTTCGACCGGGCGGAACAGCTGGTCAGCCGGTTGATCGAGGCCACCGGGGTGGATCGCTCGAAGATCGCGGGCGTCGGTCTGGGCGTGCCCGGCCCGATCGATCTGGAGTCCGGCACGCTCGGCTCGTCCGCCATCCTGCCCGGCTGGATCGGCACCAGGCCGGCGGAGGAGATGAGGGGCCGGCTCGGGGTGCCCGTGCACGTGGACAACGACGCCAACCTCGGGGCCCTCGGCGAGATGGTCTGGGGCAGCGGCCGGGGGGTGCGCGACCTCGCGTACATCAAGGTCGCCAGCGGTGTCGGAGCCGGTCTGGTGATCGAGGGGAAGATCTACCGCGGGCCCGGCGGAACCGCAGGGGAAATCGGACATATTACACTTGACGAGTCCGGCCCGGTCTGCCGCTGCGGAAACCGGGGCTGCCTGGAGACCTTCGCGGCCGCGCGCTACGTGCTCCCGCTCCTCCAGTCCAGCCACGGCACGGATCTGACGATGGAAGGCGTGGTGCGGCTGGCCAGGGACGGTGATCCGGGCTGCCGTCGGGTGATCGCCGACGTCGGCCGACACGTCGGCAGTGGAGTGGCCAATCTCTGCAATCTGCTGAACCCGAGCCGGGTGGTCCTGGGCGGTGATCTCGCCGAGGCGGGAGAGCTGGTGCTCGGTCCGATAAGGGAGTCCGTCGGCCGCTATGCGATCCCGAGTGCGGCGCGTCAACTCTCCGTTCTCCCGGGGGCACTTGGTGGCCGTGCGGAGGTGCTCGGAGCGCTCGCTCTCGCGCTGAGCGAGATGGGCGATTCGACCCTTTTGGACGGCACTCTGACTGCAGCGACACCTGCCTTCACTTAGAGAACGAATGACGCTGTTGCCATCTCGTTAAGTATTTACTTCTTGACGCCGAACTTGCGGCCGAGTTGACTTCGAGCCACCTCGGCCGCAGCGCTGCGGCCCTGTCAGGGAGGCACACCCCAATGAACGCAACGATGCGTAGAGTCGTGATCGGCGCCACCGCCGTGTCCATGGCCCTGTCGATTGCCGCGTGCGGCAAGGCGGGCGACGACAAGGACAGCGACTCCGGCAGCAGCAGCTCGGGCGACAAGTCCATCGGCCTGCTGCTTCCCGACAGCGTCACCGCGCGGTACGAGAAGTTCGACAAGCCGTACTTCGACGCCAAGGTCAAGGCGCTCTGCTCCGACTGCAAGCTCGAGTACGCCAACGCCGCGGCCGACCCGGCCAAGCAGGCGCAGCAGGTCAGCAGCATGGTGACCAAGGGCGTGAAGGTCATCGTGATCTCCGCCCAGGACTCCGCCGCGATCAAGTCCTCGATCCAGTCCGCGGTCAACAAGGGCGTCAAGGTCGTCGCGTACGACCGTCTCGCCCAGGGCCCGGTCAGCGCCTACGTCTCGTTCGACAACGTCAAGGTCGGCGAACTCCAGGGCCAGGCCCTGCTCGACGCCCTCGGCGCGAAGGCGACCCCCGCCTCCAAGATCGTCATGATCAACGGTGACGACGCCGACCCGAACGCCGGCCAGTTCAAGCAGGGCGCGCACAAGGTCCTCGACGGCAAGGTCGACATCGCCTACGAGCAGTCCGGCCTGTGGAAGGACACCGTCGCCGCCCAGAAGATGTCCGCGGCCATCACCCAGCTGGGCGCCAAGAACATCGCGGGCGTCTACGCCGCCAACGACGGCATGGCCGGTGGCATCGCCAACACCCTCAAGGGCGCGAAGATCAGCGGCATCCCGCTGACCGGCCAGGACGCGGAGCTCGCGGGCATCCAGCGCATCGTCGCCGGCACCCAGTCCTCCACCGTCTACAAGGCCTTCAAGCCGGAGGCCGAGGCCGCCGCCCAGCTCGCGGTCGACCTGCTCAACGGCAAGGACATCAAGGGCACCGCCTCCGAGACGCTCACCAGCGGCTCCGGCGACAAGGTCCCCTCGCAGCTGCTGACCCCGGTGTCCGTCACCAAGGCCAACATCAAGGACACGGTCGTCAAGGACGGTCTCTACACCGTCGCCGACATCTGCACCGCCGAGTACGCCGCCGCCTGCAAGGCCGCCGGCCTCCAGTAGCGGCTCCCGGTCCCGAGGGCCCCGCCCGGGACGCGCCGCACACGAGCGCCGCTCCCCGGAACCGGCCTTCGGGACCGCCGACCGCCCCGCGGTCCCATGAGACCTGTCCGACGCCTGCCCCACTTTCACACCCCGCTGCCGGGGCGGGCGTCGGACGGAACCGCTGCCCAGCGAGAGAACCGTTGCCAAGCGCAGCGGATTCACGCATGTTCATCTTGTAAACCTCGTGCGTCGACGTCGCGTCCCGCGCCGTCGTCCACATCCCTCCGCGCCTGTTCTTTGCGCGCGGCATCCCCGCCGGTCAGGCGGCGAAGGAGATGGTTCACGTGTCCGCTACGCCCGTGCTGGCGTTGCGCGGAGTCTCCAAGCGATTCGGTGCGGTGCAGGCACTCACCGACGTCGAGCTGGAGGTCCACGCCGGAGAAGTGGTCGCCCTGGTGGGCGACAACGGCGCAGGGAAGTCGACCCTGGTCAAAACGATCGCCGGTGTCCACCCCATCGATGAGGGCGTCATCGAGTGGGAGGGCCGGCCGGTCAGCATCGACAAGCCGCACGACGCCCAGGGACTCGGCGTCGCGACGGTCTACCAGGACCTCGCGCTGTGCGACAACCTCGACGTCGTGGGCAACCTGTACCTCGGGCGCGAGCTGCTGCGCCGCGGCGTCATCGACGAGGTGTCGATGGAGAAGAACGCCCGCGAGCTGCTCTCCACGCTCTCCATCCGCATCCCCAGCGTCCGCATCCCGATCGCGAGCCTCTCGGGCGGTCAGCGCCAGGTCGTCGCGATCGCCCGTGCGCTGATCGGCGACCCGAAGGTCGTCATCCTCGACGAGCCCACCGCGGCGCTCGGCGTCGAGCAGACGGCGCAGGTCCTCGACCTGGTAGAGCGGCTGCGCGAGCGCAACCTCGGCGTCATCCTCATCAGCCACAACATGGCCGACGTCAAGGCGGTCGCGGACACCGTCGCCGTCCTGCGTCTGGGCAAGAACAACGGCTCCTTCCCCGTGAAGGACACCAGCCACGAAGAGATCATCGCCGCGATCACCGGTGCCACGGACAACGCCGTGACCCGTCGTGCGGGGCGTCGCACCGCGGAGGCGGCCAAGTGAGCGACACGTCGAAGACCGTGAAGAGCGACTCCACAGAGCCCGGTAGGACCGAGACGGACGCCAAGCTCGAGAAGACCCGGGGCGTCGTCGAGGAGCAGACGACCGTCGCGCCCGCCGACGACCCCACGGCCGCGCCCGTCTCCGTCGTCGACCCGCGCCTGCTGGTCCGCGAGGAGGGCCTCAAGGGCTACGTCACCGAGTTCAAGCGCAAGGTCAAGAGCGGGGAACTCGGGCAGCTCCCCGTCGTCCTCGGCCTGATCGTCATCTGGACGATCTTCCAGCTGAAGAACGACCGCTTCCTCAGCGCAGACAACCTCTCCAACATCAGCTACTTCCTGTCGGCCACCGGCATGCTCGCCATCGGCCTGGTGTTCGTGCTGCTGCTCGGCGAGATCGACCTGTCGGTCGGCTCCGTCAGCGGTCTGGCGTCCGCGGTGTTCGCCGTGTTCGTGGTGGACCACAGCATGAACCCATGGCTGGCGCTCGCCCTGACCGTCATCACGGGCATCGCCATCGGCGCGCTGCACGGATGGTTCTTCGCGAAGATCGGCGTACCGGCCTTCGTGGTCACCCTGGCCGGTCTCCTCGCCTGGAACGGTCTGATGCTGTGGCTGCTGGGTTCCAACGGCACGATCAACCTGCCGTCGGACTCCGGCCCGATCCACCTGCTCGGCCAGAACTCCTTCTTCATGGACCAGGCCATCATCGGGGCCTACCTGCTGGCCGGCCTGGCCGTCGTGCTGTCCCTCGTCGGCAACTTCGGCGAGCAGCGCCGCCGCCGGGCCGCGGGCGTCCCGCACCGTGCGACCGGTGAGATCCTGCTGCGCGTGGGCGCTCTCGCCGTCGCGGCCTTCGCCTCCGCCGCGGTGCTGAACAACGCCTCCGGCGTCTCCAACGCACTGGTCATCTTCCTGGCCGCGCTGGTGGTCGTGGACTTCGTGCTGCGTCGCACCACGTACGGCCGCAAGGTGTTCGCGGTCGGCGGCGGCATCGAGGCCGCCCGCCGGGCCGGCATCAACGTGCCGATGGTCCGGATCACCGTGTTCGCCATCTCCGGCGGATTCGCGGCGGTCGGCGGCATGTTCTTCGCCGGCCAGACCGCGGGCGCGTCGCTGAGCGCCGGCGCCGGCGACACCCTGATGCTCGCCATCGCGGCGGCCGTCATCGGCGGCACCAGCCTCTTCGGCGGCCGCGGCACCGTCTGGTCCGCCCTCCTCGGCATGCTGGTCATCCAGTCGATCCGGACCGGTCTCGACCTGCTGAACATGAACACCTCGATCCAGTACATGATCACCGGTGGTGTTCTGCTCGGCGCCGTCGTCATCGACTCGGTGTCCCGCAAGAGCCAGAAGGCGGCCGGCCGAGGCTAGTCCCTCGGCACGACCAGTACGACCAGTACGACCCGTATAGCGCTTACGGTCCGTACGACCCGTACCCGCATGACCCGCACGACCCCCTGTGCCCGGCGTCCGTTCAGATGCCGGGCACAGTCGTGTCATGGGGACGGCCGATCGTGGGTACGGCCGTTCGGGTGACGTATGACGCACGGGCCGGACTCCGGCCGCCCCGGCGGAACATTAGACTCGACAAGCCCGGCAACAGCTCGATCAGCTTTTACTGCAAGGAGGCACGGGTGCCGCTGCTGACCCGCATCAGGGGACCGCGCGATCTGGACCGGCTCAGCCTGGAGGAGCTGGACCAGCTGGCAGGGGAGATCCGCACCTTCCTCGTGGACGCCGTCTCCAAGACCGGCGGCCACCTCGGCCCCAACCTCGGCGTGGTCGAGCTCACCCTCGCCCTGCACCGGGTCTTCGAGTCGCCCAAGGACAAGGTCCTGTGGGACACCGGACACCAGTCCTACGTGCACAAGCTGCTCACCGGCCGGCAGGACTTCTCCCGGCTGAAGATGAAGGGCGGCCTGTCCGGCTACCCCTCGCAGGCCGAGTCCGAGCACGACGTCATCGAGAACAGCCACGCCTCCACGGTGCTCGGCTGGGCCGACGGCATCGCCAAGGCCAACCAGATCCTCGAACGCGACAGCCACGTCGTGGCGGTCATCGGCGACGGCGCGCTCACCGGCGGCATGGCCTGGGAGGCCCTGAACAACATCGCCGACGGGGACCGCCCGCTGGTCATCGTCGTCAACGACAACGAGCGCTCGTACGCGCCGACCATCGGCGGCCTCGCCAACCACCTCGCCACCCTGCGCACGACAGACGGTTACGAGCGTTTCCTCGCCCGCGGCAAGGACCTCCTGGAGCGCACGCCCGTCGTCGGCAAGCCGCTCTACGAGACCCTGCACGGCGCCAAGAAGGGCCTGAAGGACTTCATCGCCCCCCAGGGCATGTTCGAGGACCTCGGCCTCAAGTACGTCGGACCGATCGACGGCCACGACATCGAGGCGCTCGAGTCCGCGCTGGCCCGCGCCAAGCGCTTCGGCGGCCCCGTGATCGTGCACTGCCTGACCGAGAAGGGCCGCGGCTACCAGCCCGCCCTCCAGGACGAGGCCGACCGCTTCCACGCCGTCGGCAAGATCCACCCCGACACCGGCCTGCCGATCGCCACCTCCGGCGCCGACTGGACGTCCGTCTTCGGCGACGAGATGGTCAGGCTCGGCGAGGAGCGCACGGACATCGTCGCGATCACCGCCGCCATGCTCCAGCCGGTCGGACTCGACAAGTTCGCCAAGGCCTTCCCCGACCGGGTCTACGACGTCGGCATCGCCGAGCAGCACGGCGCGGTCTCCGCCGCGGGCCTGGCCCACGGCGGGGTGCATCCGGTGTTCGCGGTGTACGCCACATTCCTCAATCGTGCCTTCGACCAGGTCCTCATGGACGTCGCCCTCCACAAGTGCGGTGTGACATTCGTACTGGACCGGGCGGGCGTCACCGGCACCGACGGCGCCTCCCACAACGGCATGTGGGACATGTCGATCCTCCAGGTCGTTCCCGGTCTGCGGCTCGCCGCCCCGCGCGACGCCGACCAGGTCCGCGCCCAGCTGCGCGAGGCCGTCGCCGTCGACGACGCGCCGACCGTCGTCCGCTTCTCCAAGGGCGCCGTCGGCCCCGCCGTGCCCGCCGTGGGCCGCGTCGGCGGGATGGACGTGCTGCGCGAGAGCGGCGTCGACACCCCCGACGTGCTGCTGGTCTCCGTGGGCGCACTCGCCCCGATGTGCCTGGAGATCGCCACCCTCCTCGACCGGCAGGGCATCACCACCACCGTCGTCGACCCGCGCTGGGTCAAGCCCGTCGACGAGGCCATGGCCCCGCTCGCCGAGCGGCACCGCGTGGTCGTCACCGTCGAGGACAACTCCCGCGTGGGCGGCGTCGGATCGGCGATCTCCCAGGCCCTGCGCGACGCGGGCGTCGACGTCCCGCTGCGCGACTTCGGCATCCCGCCCCGCTTCCTCGACCACGCCTCCCGCGCCGAGGTCATGGCCGAGATCGGCCTCACCGCGCCCGACATCGCACGTCAGGTCACCGGCCTCGTCTCCCGGCTCGACGGACGGTACGGCAGCGCGGCGGCCGAGTCCGTGGAGCCCGCCCGCGACTGACGCGGGCGCAGGCGACCCGAGCCGCCCGGATGGACCGGTTCCACCACTGTGAAGAGTGGTGGAACCGGTCCATTCGCGTTAACCGGCCCGCGGCGGGGCATACGGTCTACGCCCCCTCTCGATCATGTCGAGGACGACACAGCGTGGGAGGTACCCCGTGAGCAGCACCCTCTTCCGGACGAAGAAGGTCGAGCAGTCCATCCTCGATACCGAGGAGCCCGAGCACGCGCTCAAGAAATCCTTGTCCGCGCTCGACCTGACCGTCTTCGGCGTCGGCGTCATCATCGGCACCGGCATCTTCGTCCTCACCGGCACGGTCGCCAAGAACAACGCCGGACCGGCCGTGGCCCTGGCCTTCGTGGTGGCCGGAGTCGTCTGCGCGCTCGCCGCGCTCTGCTACGCCGAGTTCGCCTCCACCGTCCCGGTGGCGGGCTCCGCGTACACCTTCTCCTACGCCTCGCTCGGCGAACTGCCCGCCTGGATCATCGGCTGGGACCTGGTCCTGGAGTTCGCGCTCGGCACCGCGGTGGTCGCCGTCGGCTGGTCCGGCTACATCGCCTCCCTGCTCGACAACGCCGGCTGGCACCTGCCGGCGGCGCTCGGCAGCCGCGACGGGGCCGACGGCTTCGGCTTCGACATCCTCGCCGCCGCGCTGGTCCTGGTGCTCACCGCCATCCTCGTACTCGGCACCAAGCTCTCCGCGCGCGTGACCTCGATCGTGGTCGCCATCAAGGTGACGGTCGTGCTGACGGTGATCATCGCCGGCGCCTTCTTCATCAAGGGCGACAACTACGACCCGTTCATCCCCAAGGCGCAGGCCGTGGAGGCCGGCGGGGGCCTGAACTCCCCGCTCATCCAGCTGATGTTCGGCTGGGCCCCCTCCAACTTCGGCGTCATGGGCATCTTCACCGCCGCCTCGGTGGTGTTCTTCGCCTTCATCGGCTTCGACGTGGTCGCCACGGCCGCGGAGGAGACCAAGCACCCGCAGCGGGACATGCCCCGCGGCATCATCGGCTCCCTCATCATCTGCACCACGCTGTACGTGCTGGTGTCGATCGTCGTCACGGGCATGGAGCACTACACCAGGCTGTCCATCACCGCCCCGCTCGCCGACGCCTTCAAGGCCACCGGGCACCCCTGGTTCGCGGGCTTCATCAGCTTCGGCGCCGCCGTCGGCCTCACCACCGTCTGCATGATCCTGCTGCTGGGCCAGACCCGCGTCTTCTTCGCGATGAGCCGCGACGGACTGCTGCCCCGCTTCTTCTCCCACGTCCACCCGCGCTACAAGACCCCGCACCGGCCCACCATCCTGCTCGGCGTGATCATCGCGATCGTCGCCGGCTTCACCCCGCTGAGCGAACTCGCCGAGCTGGTCAACATCGGCACCCTGTTCGCCTTCGTGGTCGTCGCGATCGGCGTGGTCCTCCTGCGCAGGTCCCGCCCCGACCTGCACCGGGCCTTCCGCACCCCGTGGGTGCCGTTCGTCCCGATCCTGTCGGTGCTCGCCTCGCTCTGGCTGATGCTCAACCTGCCCGCCGAGACCTGGCTGCGGTTCGGCATCTGGATGGTCATCGGATGCGTCGTCTACTTCCTCTACGGCCGCTCGCACAGCCGCCTCGCACGACGCGAGTCGTCCACCGCCCCCATCCCGGGCCCCGGCGGCGCCGGCCCCGTCTGACGCACCCCCCGAGCCCGGCCCCGGCGGCGACCCGCCCGGCGCCGGGCTCGCGGCTGCACCGCTCCCGCCGCGAGACGTGCGTCGGCGGTGTCGTCGGTGTCGGCGGTCTCGTCGGTTTTGACGCACCGGCGGCATGTCGTGCGGGCACCCGGCCGCACGCGGGTGAGGTCCCCGTCCATGCGGCCCCGGGGCAGCACCCTCGCGGTCTGCGGTCTGCACCCGTCGCGCATCGCGCGGTGTCCGGCCCGCCGTCGTCTCAGCCGCGTACCGCGCGCGGGCCCGTGACGTCCGCGCCGAGGTCCGTCACACGGCGGCGCAGTTCGCGGTCGGCGGTGACGACCAGACGGGGGCGGCCGGCGGCCTCGGCGACCAGTTCGACGATACGGTCGTCCCCGCTCCCGGGGGCCGCCTCCACCCGTACCCCGGGCGCCGGTTCCACACCGCGGGCCGTGCCCTCGACGACGAGGACGATGTCCACGGGCCCGGAGTGCCCCGGCAGGCCGTCCGCGGCCAGCCGGTCGCGCAAACGCTCCGCCGCGCCCCGCCGGTCCCGCCACCATCCGTCGGGGACCGATCCGACGACGTTCGCGGCGTCGACGATCACGAGCAGCGCGGTGGTGTCGTCCATGCGGACCAGCGTCGCACGGACGGCCCCGCGACCGGGACCCGCGAGCAGCACCCGCGCCCGTGACGCGGGTCCGAGTCCCGAGGGCAGGACCCGCGCACGAGGGCCTGCGGCCTGCCCCGCGGACCTGCCCCGCGGAGGGGGACCGGCGGACGAGATCGACGGACGAGATCGACGGACGAGATCGACGGACGAGATCGACGGACGCGATCCGCGACGGGCGTCGTCGGGGCCCCGACATAAAGTGATCGGGTGAACGGCGACTGGCTCATACGCGGCCGCGACGGGCGGCTGGCTGTCTATCTGATGTCGGACGACGCCGTCCTGTGCCGGGCGGAACACGTCCCGGGCGGCCCCTGGGAGGCCCCGCGCCGGATAGGCGGGGACCGGGGACCGCGCCAGGTCCTCGCCGTCGGCCAGGGCGTCAACGGTTACGCCCACCTGGCTTCCTGGCGGCCCACCGCGGGGGAGGCGGCGACGCTGGTGCACTCGACGCACTTCCGGCCCCTGCTCGCCCCGCTGGACTGGTCTCCCGTCGGCCATCCCGACAAGAAGGGCGGCCGGACCGGGACGCCCGCGGTGGCGGTGGACGCCCAGGGACGCGCGCACGTCTTCGTCCGCAACGCCGGCGCCGGACTGTCCATGGTCGCCCAGAAGGAGAAGGGCGGCTGGGACCCCTGGCGCGACCTGAAGGGACAGGGCGTCGAGGGGACGCCCGCCGCGGCGGCGGGGGACTCCGGCCGGGTGGAGGCGTTCGCCGTCGGGTCCGAGGGTCTGCTGCACTGGCGGCAGGAGGAACCGGGGGCCCAGCCGGTGCTGCGGGAGCCGGTCAGGACGCCCGTCCGGCCCGGCACGCTGCGGGCACTTCCCACCTCGGCGGACCACGTCACGCTCTTCTACACGGACGGCACCGGCGACCTGTGCGCCTGGCGTCCCGGATCCGGGCCCGTCGCCCTGCTGTCCGCCGCCGGACCCGGCCCCGGGGGGGGGGGCCCCCCCCCCCCCCCCGGCCCCCCCCGCCCCCACCCAGCCCCCCGCCCCCCGCGCCGGCGCCCCCGGGGGGGGCCCGCCCCGCCCCCGGCGACGTGGCCGCCGGGCGTCCGGGACCGGGGCCCGGCGCCCGGGGGCCCCCCGCCGCCCCCGCCCCGGGGCCCGCGACCCCCCCCCGTACCGCCGCCCACGACTGCACACTGCTCGCCCAGCGCTCCGCGAGCGGCCGCGTCGCGTTCGCCGCCTACCCGACCGAACAGGAGTCGGCCGGCGCCTGGTGGGCCGAGTCCGGCCCCCAACTGCCCGCCGACGCAGGCGTGGCGCTCGCGAAGGACCACGAGGACCGGGTGGTCGCGGCCGCCCTGTCCCCGTCGACCGGCCTGTTGCAGCTCACCCGACGCAAGGACGAGCCGGGCCTGGCCCTCACGGCCTGGCAGACGGTCTGAGCCGGCCGGACACCGCCCCCTCGGCGCCCACCCCCCGCACCAACCTGTGCGGGAGGCCACGCCGACAGGGAGAACGCAACTTCGACATGGCCCTGGCGAGGCGGCTACCTTCACCTGGCCTCCGGCGGCCGCCCACGGTCGTCCATGGGATTCCCCAGGGACAAGCCGCCCGAGACGGAACGAGCCGGCACCTCCCATGAGCACGCCCCGCGCAATCTCGGCCCCCCCGGCGCAGGCCACCGACGCAGGTCTGCACCCGGGCACCTCCGACCAGGAAGAGACACATGCCTCGTCTCGCTCTGTACACCTTCGGCGTCCTGAAGTCGCCTCTCGCCGATCCCGCACCTCTCACACGCGAGTTCTACGACGTCGGTGAGGCCGTCTACCGGAAGATCGGTCGGCACCCCGGCCACCTCGAGCATGCCGAAGCGCCCGCCGGTGACCGGGGCGCGCTCTTCGACGCGGACTGGGGCGCATGGGGGGAGTTCGCCGTACCGGCCTGGTACGGCAAGGGCCGGACGCGGGACACCACCGCCCTGGCCGCGACCCTCTCCCTCTGGACCGGCGTGCGCCCCGCCTTCGACGCCGTCCACACCGGGCCGCACCGCGACGCGCTGAAAAGGCGTGCCGACTGGTTCGAGAGGACGGCACACCCGAATCACGTGTGCTGGTGGGTCCTTGACGGAGTGACGCCCACCTGGCGGGACGGGGTCTCCCGGCTGGAGCACCTCGACGCCCACGGCTCCGCGCCGCAGGCTTTCACCTTCCACCGCTCGTTCGCCCCGGACGGAACGCCGACCAGGATCAGCGACATCGGGCCGAAGAGCGACCAGGTTCAGTGACTCGGTGTCAGGCCGCCGGCCGTCCGGGGCCTCGGCCGGCCGTCCAGCCGTCCAGCCGTCCGGCCGTCCGGCCGGACCCTCGGCGAGTGCGAGTGCGAGTGCGCGTGGGAGCACGAGTGCCAGTGTGAGGGCTGTACGAGAGAGGGCCCCCGCCATGAGCGGAGGCCCTCGTCACGTCGCCCTGCCCCCGAAGGCCGGGGGCAGGTCGTTTGCCGCTACGACCGCGTGACGACCGTTTCGGCGGCAGCAACTCTTACGGCAACCGTTACGCCGGCACCGACGCGACACCCGGCGCCAGGAACTTCCTGCCGTTCACCCGCTCGGAGACGCCCTCGCGGTCCAGGTACGGCGTGATGCCGCCCAGGTGGAAGGGCCAGCCGGCGCCGGTGATGAGGCACAGGTCGATGTCCTGGGCCTCGGCGACGACGCCCTCGTCGAGCATGAGCCCGATCTCCTGCGCCACCGCGTCCAGGACGCGCGCCCGCACCTGCTCCTCGGTCAGGACGCTGTCGCCCTGCTGCAGGAGCGCCGAGACCTCGGGGTCCAGCTCCGGCTTGCCGCTGTCGTAGACGTAGAAGCCGCGCTTGCCCGCCTTGACGACGGCCGCGAGGTTCGGGGAGACCGTGAAACGGTCCGGGAACGCGCGGTTGAGCGTTTCCGAGACGTGCAGACCGATCGCGGGACCCACCAGCTCGAGCAGCACCAGCGGGGACATCGGCAGGCCGAGCGGCTCCACCGCCTTCTCCGCGACCTCGACGGGGGTGCCCTCGTCGATGACGTTCTGCACCTCGCCCATGAAACGGGTGAGAATGCGGTTCACGACGAACGCCGGGGCGTCCTTCACCAGAACCGCGGTCTTCTTCAGCTTCTTGGCGACGGCGAAGGCCGTGGCCAGCGAGGCGTCGTCGGTCTGCTCACCGCGCACGATCTCCAGCAGCGGCAGGATCGCGACCGGGTTGAAGAAGTGGAAGCCCACGACCCGCTCGGGGTGCTTCAGCTTCGACGCCATCTCGGAGACCGACAGCGAGGAGGTGTTCGTCGCGAAGATCGCGTGCGCCGGGGCGACGGCCTCGACCTCCGCGAACACCTGCTGCTTGACGCCGATCTCCTCGAACACGGCCTCGATGACGAAGTCCGCGTCGGAGAAGCCCTCGGCCTTGTCCAGGACGCCGGACACCAGCGCCTTGAGGCGGTTGGCCTTGTCCTGGTTGACCCGGCCCTTGGCGAGCAGCTTGTCGATCTCGGCGTGGACGTAGCCCACGCCCTTGTCGACGCGCTCCTGGTCGATGTCGGTCAGCACGACCGGCACCTCCAGGCGGCGCAGGAACAGCAGCGCGAGCTGCGAGGCCATCAGGCCCGCGCCCACGACGCCGACCTTGGTGACCGGACGGGCCAGGGACTTGTCCGGGGCGCCGGCCGGACGCTTGCCGCGCTTCTGCACCAGGTTGAACGCGTAGATGCCGGAGCGCAGTTCACCGCCCATGATCAGGTCGGCGAGCGCGACGTCCTCGGCGTCGTAGCCCTGCTGGAGATCGCCGTTCTTGGCGGCGGCGATGATGTCCAGCGCGCGGTAGGCGGCCGGGGCGGCGCCGTGCACCTTGCCGTCCGCGACGAACCGGCCGCGTGCGACGGCCTGGTCCCAGGCCTCGCCGCGGTCGATCACCGGGCGCTCGACGACGATCTCACCCTTGAGGACGGACGCCGTCCAGATCAGCGACTGCTCCAGGAAGTCGGCGCCCTCGAACAGGGCGTCGGCGATGCCCAGTTCGTAGACCTGCACGCCCTTGAGCTGCTTGTTCTGGTTGAGCGAGTTCTCGATGATCACCGAGACGGCCTTGTCGGCGCCGATCAGGTTCGGCAGGAGCGTGCAGCCGCCCCAGCCGGGGACCAGGCCGAGGAAGACCTCGGGCAGCGAGAACGCGGGCAGCGCCGCGGACACCGTGCGGTACCGGCAGTGCAGACCGACCTCGACGCCGCCGCCCATCGCCGCGCCGTTGTAGTACGCGAACGTCGGGACAGCGAGGCCCGCGAGGCGCTTGAAGACCTCGTGCCCGCCCTTGCCGATGGCGAGCGCGTCCTTGTGCTCCTTGAGGAGCTCGACGCCCTTGAGGTCCGCGCCGACGGCGAAGATGAACGGCTTGCCGGTGACGCCGACGCCGACGATCTCGCCCGCCGCGGCCTCCTTCTCGACCTGGTCGATCGCGAGGTCGAGGTTGGCGAGGGACTGCGGGCCGAAGGTGGTCGGCTTGGTGTGGTCGAAACCGTTGTCCAGCGTGATCAGGGCGAAGCGCCCCGCGCCGAACGGCAGGTCCAGGTGGCGTACGTGCGCCTGCGTGACGACCTCGTCCGGGAACAGCTCGGCCGCGCCCTTCAGAAGCTCAGCGGTGGTGGTGCTCACTTGTCGCCTCCGTCGAAGTGCGGGTTCTCCCAGATGACCGTCGCGCCCATGCCGAAGCCGACGCACATCGTGGTCAGGCCGTAGCGGACCCCGGGCTGCTCCTCGAACTGGCGGGCCAGCTGCGTCATCAGACGGACGCCGGAGGAGGCGAGCGGGTGGCCGAAGGCGATCGCGCCGCCGTACTGGTTGACGCGCTCGTCGTCGTCGGCGATGCCGTAGTGGTCGAGGAAGGCCAGCACCTGGACGGCGAAGGCCTCGTTGATCTCGAACAGACCGATGTCGGAGATGGACAGACCCGCCTGCGCGAGAGCCTTCTCCGTGGCCGGGATCGGGCCGTAGCCCATGACCTCCGGCTCGACGCCCGCGAAGGAGTACGCGACGAGACGCATCTTGACCGGCAGGCCGTTCTCGCGCGCGAAGTCCTCGGAAGCGATCAGGGAAGCGGTTGCGCCGTCGTTCAGACCGGCCGCGTTTCCGGCGGTGACCCGGCCGTGCACACGGAACGGGGTCTTGAGACCGGAGAGGTTCTCCAGCGTCGTCCCCGGACGCATCGGCTCGTCGGCGGTGACCAGGCCCCAGCCCGTCTCACCGGCCTCCGGGTTGGTGCGGCGCACCGAGACCGGCACCAGGTCGGCCTGGATCTTGCCGTTGGCGTACGCCTTGGCGGCCTTCTCCTGGGAGCGCACCGCGTACTCGTCGGCGCGCTGCTTGGTGATCTGGGGGTAGCGGTCGTGCAGGTTCTCCGCGGTCATGCCCATGAACAGGGCGGACTCGTCGACCAGCTTCTCGCTGACGAACCGCGGGTTCGGGTCCACGCCCTCGCCCATCGGGTGGCGGCCCATGTGCTCGACGCCGCCGGCGACGGCGACGTCGTACGCGCCGAAGGCCACCGAGCCGGCGACCGAGGTGACGGCCGTCAGGGCGCCGGCGCACATACGGTCGATGGAGTAACCGGGCACCGAGGTCGGCAGGCCGGCCAGGATGCCGGCGGTGCGGCCGATGGTCAGGCCCTGGTCGCCGATCTGCGTGGTCGCGGCGATGGCGACCTCGTCGATCTTCGCGGGGTCCAGGCCGGGGTTGCGGCGCAGCAGCTCCCGGATCGCCTTGACGACGAGGTCGTCGGCGCGGGTCTCGTGGTAGATGCCCTTCGGGCCCGCCTTGCCGAACGGGGTACGGACGCCGTCTACGAAGACGACGTCCCTGACGGTACGAGGCACGATGGCTCTCCTCCAGGGTGCGGGATGGCACTGCTGCGACACGCAAGCGCTGAGCACGCGCTCAGGGCCCATGCTACTTGTGGGTAACGTAGCTGCACACCCCTCCCGGGAGGAGCGGCGAACGTCACACCCCGAGAGTCTGCGCGATCACCGCGGCTCAGGCCCGCGGCGGGGCCGTCGACCCCCTCGGAGTGAGCACCGGCGTCGGCACCGGATGCGACCCGGGAGCCGACCCCGTGAGCACCCCGAACAGCGTCCGCGCGGCCTCCGCGCCGAATCCGTGCACGTCATGGCTCATCGCGGAGAGCGTCGGATGGGTGAGCCGGCACAGCTGCGAGTCGTCCCAGGCGAGCAGGGAGACGTCACCCGGCACGGCGAGCCCCATCTCGGCCGCCACCGCCAGCCCCGCCACCGCCATGATGTCGTTGTCGTAAACGATTGCGGTAGGGCGGTCCGACGGGGCGGCGGTCAGCATCGACCGGGTGGCCCGCGCCCCCGCCTCCCCGGAGTAGTCCGTCGCGACCTGCCGGGCGCCGGCCAGCCCGAGACGGCGCGCCGCCGCGTCGAACGCGGCCGTCCGCATCACCGTGTGCCCGAGCGAGGCCGCGCCCCCCACCCGGGCGATCCGCCGGTGACCGAGCGCCGCGAGATAGCGCACCGCCTCCGTCACGGCCGTCGCGTCGTCGGTCCACACCGAGGTCAGCCCCCCGGTCAGCGACGGATGGCCTACGGCGACCACCGGCATTCCGAGCCGTTCGACCGTCGCCACCCGGGGATCGTCCGCCCGGAAGTCCACCAGGATCGACCCGCCGATCTGCCGGCCCCGCCACCACGACTCCTGGAGCCCCGCCTCCTCCTCGACGCTGCGCACCAGCCGCAGCAGCAACGAGCAGGAGTGCTCGGTCAGCACGCTCTCCACCCCGGAGACGAAGTCCATGTAGAACGGCTCCAGGCCCAGCATCCGGGCCGGCCGGCAGATCGCGAGCCCCACCACGTCCACCCGCGAGATCGACAGCGACCGGGCCGCCAGGTTCGGCTCCCAGCCCAGCTCCCGCGCCGCGGCGAAGATCCGGTCCCGGGTCGCGTCCGACAGCCCCGGCTTGCGGTTGAAGGCGAGGGACACCGCGCCCTTGGACACCCCCGCACGCGCGGCGACGTCCTTGATGGTGACCCGGGACGCCGGGGAGGCGGTCATCGCGGTGGCTCCTGGCAGCGGAGCGCGGCCCGGGCGGCGGCGACGTCCGGATTCCCCCAGCCCCGCACGCCGATGGTGACCCTTTCGCCGGGGAGCAGCGTGACGAGACCGCGGTCGGCCCGTGCCCCCGGGTCGAGCCGGTCGGCCTGCAGCAGCAGGTCCCGCACCAGGGTCCGCGCGACGACGGTGACGCCGTCCGGGCCCACGGACACCTCGAACTCGGGCTGCGGCCAGGGGATCTCCCGGTCCGGCGCCGGGAAGTGCACGGCCCGCAACGCGCCCCGGCCCGCACGCCCCGCGTCGACCCCGCCGGTGCGCAACGGCGCCGACGCGTCGGCCACCAGGAACTCCTTCGGCCCGTCGGGCTCCAGCCCGGCCGGCACCGGCACCAGCCCCACCTCCCGTGCGCGCGCCACCAGGTGGAGCTCGGCGGAGCCGATCACCTCGCCCTCGACGGACAGCCGGCGCAGCACCAGCGTGCCCGCCCAGCGGTCCCCGCACTGGTTGACGGCGGCCACCACCAGCCGCCCCTCGTGCACCTGCACCGTGAGCAACCGGTCCGCGTACAGCCGGCGCAACTCGTGGTAGAGCGGTTTCTCCCGCCCATCCCCGTCGATCGCCGCCCAGGACGTCACCGGCCAGCAGTCGTTGAGCTGCCAGACGATCGTGCCCGCGCACACCGGCCAGTGCGACCGCCAGTGCTCGATCCCGGCCGCCACCGCCCGCGCCTGGTTGACCTGGGTCAGGTAGTGCCACCGGTCGAAGTCCCCGTCGGGCAGGGTGAAATGCCGGGCGAGCCCTCGCTCCAGCTTGCCGTTGCCGTCCTCCGCCTTCTGGTGGTGGAGCATGCCGGGGGAGTCCGCCGCGAGCTCCTCGTCCGGCAGCGCCCGCCGCAGCGTGGCGTACGCGGGCGGCGCCTGCCAGCCGAACTCGGCCACGAACCGCGGCACTTCACTGCGGTACTCGGCGTAGTCCTGCCGGTTCCACACCTCCCACGAGTGGTGCGTGCCGTGCGCCGGATCGTTCGGATGGCGCTCCCAGGACCCCGACCACGGGCTCCCCGCCGTGTACGGCCGCGTCGGATCCAGCTCGGCGACCACTCTCGGCAGCATCCCCAGGTAGTAGCCCTCGCCCCAGGAATCCCCGCCGAGGCGCTCCTCCCAGCCCCAGTCCCGGAAACCCCACAGATTCTCGTTGTTGCCGTTCCACAGCACGAGCGAGGGATGCGGCATCAGCCGTACGACGTTCTCGCGGGCCTCCGCCTCCACCTCCGACCGCAACGGCTGCTCCTCGGGGTAGGCCGCGCACGCGAACGGGAAGTCCTGCCAGACCAGCAGCCCCAGTTCGTCGCAGGCGTCGTAGAAGTCCTCGCTCTCGTAGATGCCGCCGCCCCACACCCGGACCAGGTCGACCCCCGCGTCGGCCGCCTGTCGCAACCGCTTCCGGTAACGCTCCCGGGTCACCCGGGAGGGAAACACGTCGTCCGGAATCCAGTTCACCCCCCGCGCGAAGAGCCGCTCCCCGTTGACGACGAGGGTGAACCCGCTCCCGTGCGCATCGGCGGAGGTGTCCAGCCCCACGCTGCGAAAACCGACCCGCCGCCGCCAGACGTCGAGCGGAGCGCTTCCGTGATGCAGCGTCAACTCCACCTCGTGAAGAGCCTGTTCGCCGTACCCCCGGGGCCACCACAGCTCGGCGTCCGGCACCTCCACCCGCACCACGCCGTGCGTCCCCGTCACCTCGGCGCGCGCCCGCCGCCCCGCCACCCGGGCCTCCAGCACGAGACCGGCCTCCACCCGGGTCCGCTCCACGTCCACCCGCAACTCGACGACGCCGACGCCCTCCTCCACCGTCACCAGCGGGCGCACCCGGGCGAGCCGCGCCGTCGACCAGCGCTCCACCCGCACCGGCCGCCAGATCCCGGCCGTCACCAGCGTGGGCCCCCAGTCCCAGCCGAACGAGCAGGCCATCTTGCGCACGTACTGGTAGGGCTCCGGGTAGGCGCCGGGCCGGTCGCCGACCTTCCCCCGCACGGCCTCCGCCTCGGCGTAGGCGGAGACGAACCGGACGGCCAGGTCGCCGCTGAGGCCCGTCACGTCGAAGCGGTACGCACGGTGCATGTTGCGTACCCGGCCGAGGAGGCGACCGTTCAGGGTGATCTCGGCGACCGTGTCGAGCCCGTCGAAGACCAGATCGGTCTGCTCGTGCCCGGAAGACACGGACGGCACCTGCGTCTCGTACGTCCACTCCCGCCGGCCCACCCACGCGACCTCGGTCTCGGCCCGCCCCAGGAACGGGTCCGGGATCACCCCGGCGGCGAGCAGATCGGTGTGCACACACCCCGGCACCACGGCCGGCAGCCTCCCGCCCCCGTGCCGCAACTGCCATCCGTCGTCGAGTGACGAGGCCTCCAGCATGCGCACTCCCTAAACCGGTCAAGCCCACAAATGAACGCTGTTTCGACCTCGTTGGCGGGAATCTGACTTTACCGGTTGAGAAAGCGCTGTCAGAGTGCCGAATCAGCCAACCCACTCTCCTCGCCCCACCCGCACGTGCTCATCCGTCCCCACGAACGGAAGTGACGCACATGAACCGCCGCACCGTCCACGTCCTCGCCACGACCGCCGCGGCCGCCCTGCTGCTCCCCGGGTGCACCGGCACCGGAGCAAGCACGAAGGGCGCGGACGCCAACGCGCCCGACGACCCGGCCAAGGTCAGCGGATCCATCACGGTCCTCACCGTGCGGACCGATCTCGTGCAGGACGGCACGATGAAGAAGTACGCCGCCGAGTTCAACAGGACCTATCCCAAGGTCAAGGTGGAGTTCCAGGCCCTCACCAACTACGAGGCCGAGATCAAGATCCGCATGAACACCGACGACTACGGCGACGTCCTGCTGATCCCCGCGGTCATCAAGAAGAACGACTACCCGAAGTTCTTCGCCTCGCTCGGCACCGCCGCCGAGCGCAGCAGGAAATACCGTTTCACCGACTTCACCACCGTCGGCGGCAAGGTCTACGGCCAGAGCCCGGTCGGCGTGATGCCCGGCTTCGTCTACAACAAGCGGATCTGGAAGGAGGCCGGGGTCACCGCGTGGCCCACCAACCCGGCCGAGTTCCTCGCCGGCCTCAAGGCGATCAAGGCGAAGACCGACGCGGTGCCGTACTACACCAACTTCGCCGCACAGTGGCCGCTCACCTCGTGGACCTACGTCGACGGCGCGGTGCACTGCGACCCGCAGGCGACCACGAAGCTGGCCGAGGGCGACCCGTGGGCACAGGGCTCCGACCTGCGCGTCGCCGACACGCTGCTGTACGACATCGTCAAGCAGGGCCTCGCCGAGAAGGACCCGACCACCAGCAACTGGGAGGAGTCCAAGCCCCGCACGGCCAAGGGCGAGATCGCCACCCAGTGGCTCGGCACCTGGGCGATCATCCAGTTCCAGGACGCCGCGAAGAAGGCGGGCGTGAACCCGGACGACATCGGTTTCATGCCGTTTCCCGCGCAGACGGGCGGGGCGTACTGCGCGACCGTCGGCCCCGACTACAACCAGGCCGTCAACGTGCACTCGAAGCACAAGGAGGCGGCCCGCGCCTGGATCGACTGGTTCACCGACAAGTCCGGCTACGACAAGGACAACCTGGCCATCTCCCCGCTCAAGGACGCGGCCATGCCCACGGTGCTGAAGCCCTACGAGGAGGCCGGCGTCAAGCTCATCGAGCTGGACGACTCCGCGGGCGCGAAGGTCAAGCTCATCGACGACAGGTCCGAGGTCGGCGTCTTCAAGCCCGAGTACCGCCAGGACCTGGTCGACCTCGCGCGCGGCGCGAAGAAGGGCAGCCTGGACGACTTCCTCTCCGGGCTCGGCAAGAAATGGACGGACGCACAGGCGAACGTGGGCGACCGATGACGCACACGGGCGCCCACACCCCGGCGCAGGGCGTGGGGAAGGCCCCCGCCGGGGCTATGGCCGGGGCCGAGACGGCCGGGTCCGAGGCCGTGGCGCGGGCTCCGTGGCGCGCCGCCCCGCCGGCGGCGCCGCGCCGCACGCGCACCTGGCGGCAGCTGACCCCCTGGCTGTTCCTGCTCGCTCCGCTCACCCTGCTGATCACGTTCACCTACGCGCCGATCGCCAACATGGTCGCCTACAGCTTCACCGACTGGGACGGCGTGAGTCCCGAACTGCACTACACCGGCGCGGAGAACTACGCGGAGATCTTCACCAGGGAGGACCTCTTCCAGGTGTTCTGGGTGAGCGGTTACTACCTGGCGGCCTCGGTGATCCAGATCGTCGCCGCGCTGTACTTCGCGACCGTGTTGAGTTTCAGCATCCGTTTCCGGAACTTCTTCAAGGGTGTGCTCTTCTTCCCGTCCCTGGTCAACGGCGTGGCCATCGGTTTCGTCTTCCTCTACTTCTTCCAGGACGGCGGGACCCTCGACACGGTGCTGGGCCTCCTCGGCCACCCCACCGACCACGCCTGGCTGGGCACGCCCGCGTCGGCGAACGTCTCGCTCGCCGGCGTCTCGGTCTGGCGCTACCTCGGCATGAACTTCGTGCTGTTCCTCGGCGCGATCCAGTCCATCCCGGGGGAGCTGTACGAGGCGGCCGAGCTGGACGGCGCGGGCCGGTGGCACCAGTTCCGTTACGTCATCCTCCCCGGCATCAAGCCGGTGCTGACCCTGACGGTGATCCTCTCCGTCTCCGGGTCCCTGTCGGCCTTCGAGATCCCGTACATCATGACCGGCGGGGCGACCGGCACCGAGACCTTCGTGATCCAGACCGTCAAGCTGGCCTTCCAGTTCAACAAGACGGGGCTCGCCTCGGCGGCGGCCGTCGTGCTGTTGCTGATCATCCTGCTCGTCACCTGGGTGCAGCGACGCCTCGTCCCCGACGACAGGGTGGACCTCGTATGACACGCCGAGCCGTTGCCCGCGCCCTGGTGTACCTGTCGCTGATCGGGGCGGCGTCGGTGGTGCTGCTCCCGTTGGGCGTCGTCGTCCTGACGTCCCTGAAGACCGAGAACGAGACGGCGTCCGGCAGCGGAGCGCTCACGCTCCCGCACGACCCGCTCAACTTCGACAACTACGTGACGGCGTTCCGGGACGGCGGGATGCTCACGGCGTTCGGCAACACCGCCTTCATCCTGCTGGTCTCCGTCGGCGGAACCGTTCTCATCGGTTCGATGACGGCGTATGCGATCGACCGTTTCACCTTCCGTTTCCGGAAACTGGTGATCGCCCTGTTCCTGGTCGCCGCACTGGTTCCCGGGGTGACCACCCAGGTGGCCACCTTCCAGATCGTCCACAGCCTCGGCTTGTTCGACACCCGCTGGGCCCCGATCGCCCTCTACATGGGCACGGACATCGTTTCGATCTACATTTTCCTGCAGTTCGTGCGATCGATCCCGATCTCCCTGGACGAGGCGGCCCGCCTCGACGGCGCCAACGCGTTCACGATCTACCGAAAGATCATCTTTCCGTTGCTGAAACCGGCGATCGCGACGGTCGTGATCGTGAAGGGAATCGCCGTCTACAACGACTTCTACATCCCTTTCCTCTACATGCCGTCACAAGATCTTGGCGTGATCTCGACGTCGCTCTTCCGCTTCAAGGGCCCCTATGCCGCCCACTGGGAAACGATCTCGGCAGGAGCGGTGCTCGTCATCCTGCCGACCCTGATCGTCTTCCTCGCCCTGCAGAAATACATCTACAACGGTTTCACGAGGGGAGCGACGAGGTGACCCGCCCACGGCCGCGGGACGGGCGGCTGTACCGCCCGCCTGTGGCCGGCGTGCCGTGCACGGCGTCCGCCGCGGTCACTCGTCCTTGTCCGACAGCGCTGCGGCCAGCACCGGCGCGACCTGTTCCACCTGCCAGGGACGCGCTCCGTACCCGGCCAGCGCCCTCGTCACCGCTTCCGGGTCGGCCGCCGGGGGCTCCCAGCAGACCCGCCGCACCGCGTCCGGCGCGATGAGGTTCTCCTGCGGCATGTTCAGCTCCTCGGCCAGCGCCGACACCGCCGACCTCGCCGCGCTGAGCCGCGCGGCGGCCGCGGGGTCCTTGTCGGCCCAGGCGCGCGGCGGCGGCGGCCCCGTCACCGGCTGTCCCGGCTGGGGAAGCTGCGACTCGCTCAGCGCCTTCGCCCGGTCGACCGCGGCCTGCCACTGCTCCAGCTGCCGCCGCCCCATCCGGTGCCCGAATCCGGCCAGCGCGGCCAGCGCGTGCGCGTTCGCCGGGAGGGAGAGCGCGGCCTCCACGATGGCCGCGTCCGACAGCACCTTGCCCGGCGACACGTCGCGCCGCCGCGCGATCCGGTCCCGGGTCTCCCACAGCTCCCGCACGACGCCCAGCTGCCGCCGCCTGCGCACCTTGTGCATGCCGGACGTGCGCCGCCAGGGGTCCTTGCGGGGCTCGGGCGGCGGGGCGGAGGCGATCGCGTGGAACTCCTGGTGGGCCCAGTCGAGCTTGCCCTGCCGGTCCAGCTCCTTCTCCAGCGCGTCGCGCAGGTCGACCAGGAGCTCCACGTCGAGGGCCGCGTAGCGCAGCCAGGGCTCGGGAAGCGGCCGGGTCGACCAGTCCACCGCGGAGTGACCCTTCTCGAGGACGAAGCCGAGCACGCCCTCCACCATCGCGCCGAGGCCGACCCGCGGGAACCCGGCGAGCCGTCCGGCCAGCTCGGTGTCGAACAGCCGCGTCGGCACCATGCCTATCTCCCGCAGGCACGGCAGGTCCTGGGTGGCCGCGTGCAGCACCCACTCCGCGTCGGACAGCGCCGCGCCGAGCGCGGAGAGGTCGGGGCAGGCCACCGGGTCGATCAGCGCGCTGCCGGCGCCCTCGCGGCGCAGCTGCACCAGATAGGCGCGCTGTCCGTAGCGGTACCCGGAGGCGCGTTCGGCGTCGACGGCGACCGGTCCGGAGCCCGCGGCGAAGGCGGCGACGGCCGCGGCGAGGGAGGCCTCGTCGGCGATCACGTCGGGGATGCCCTCGCGAGGCTCGAGCAGAGGTGTCGGCGCCCCGGAAGCAGTGGATCCGCCTTCGTCCGGAGGGGCGCCTCCGGTGGTTCGCAGTGAACTGGCTGCTGCGGTTTCTTGGGCGTCGGTCACCTGTCAAGGGTATCGGTGTATCGACGCCGCCCGCCGACGGAACGTTCCGTCGGCGGGCGGCGCAGGGTCGTGAACCGGTCAGGCCGGGGCGCGGCGGGGAGGGGACGAGAGGGGCCGGCGGGGACGCGGCGGGCCTCCCGGCGGTCGTGGGGATCGGGGGGAAGTCCAGGACGCCGGGGCGGGGCGGGGACTCAGTGGATGATGCCGGTCCGCAGGGCGACCGCGACCATGCCGGCGCGGTCGCCCGTGCCGAGCTTGCGGGCGATGCGGGCGAGGTGGCTCTTGACGGTCAGCGCGGACAGGCCCATCGAGACGCCGATGGCCTTGTTCGACTGGCCCTCCGCGACCAGCCGCAGCACCTCGACCTCACGGCCGGAGAGCTCGCGGTAGCCGCCCGGGTGGCTCGGGGCACCCGGGGGGCGGCGGTGCATACGGGCGGCCGAGCCCATGGGGGCGGCGCCCGGACGGCCGGGGAGGCCGAGGTTGGTGCGGGTGCCGGTGACCACGTAGCCCTTGACGCCGCCGGCGAGGGCGTTGCGCACCGCGCCGATGTCGTCGGCGGCGGAGAGGGCGAGCCCGTTGGGCCAGCCCGCGGCGCGGGTCTCCGACAGCAGGGTGAGGCCGGAGCCGTCGGGCAGGTGGACGTCGGCGACGCAGATGTCGCGGGGGTTGCCGATGCGGGGACGAGCCTCCGCGACGGACGAGGCCTCGATGACGTCGCGCACACCGAGCGCCCACAGGTGACGGGTGACGGTGGAGCGGACGCGCGGGTCGGCCACGACCACCATGGCGGTGGGCTTGTTCGGGCGGTAGGCGACCAGGCTTGCGGGCTGCTCGAGGAGAACGGACACCAGGCCTCCTGGATGGGGGACGGGAGCCGGTTCGCGGGGGCTCGTGGGGAGGAAGCCGGGACGAACCGTGCTTTCAAGGTCACAGTCGTCTTCGGCAGCGAACCCGGGGTCCTTTAGAGAATGATCACGATCTAGTGAGTAACAATCTGTGCAATTCGGACACGCGATCGATCATCCGAAGATCGAGTCGGTTTAAGTGGGTGTCGGACGGGATCGAAAATGGCCGTATCGACAAAGAGATGGTCAACGTGAGTGTGGCCCCCGACGCTGCGGGAGTGTCACCACGGACGCGTCGCCGGGTCCGGCCGGCGGCAGCCCGGCCACCTGTGCCAGCAGGTCGCACCAGGACGACAGGTGCGCCCCGGTGTCCGGGACTCCGCCGAGGCCCTCGCGAGGCGTCCAGGACGCCCGGATCTCGATCTGCGAGGCCGCCGGACGCTCCGCCAGCCCCCCGAAGTAGTGCGAACTCGCCCGCGTGACGGTCCCGCTCGGCTCCCCGTACGTCAGACCGCGCGCCTGGAGCGCGCCGGTCAGCCACGACCAGCACACCTCGGGCAGCAGCGGGTCGGCGGCCATCTCCGGCTCCAGCTCCGCCCGCACCAGGGTCACCAGGCGGAACGTTCCGCGCCAGGCGTCGTGCCCGGCCGGATCGTGCAGCAACACCAGCCGGCCGTCCGCCAGGTCCTGCTCGCCGTCCACGACCGTCGCCTCCAGCGCGTGGGCGAAGGGGGCGAGCCGCTTCGGGGCCGGCGTCGGCTCGATCTCGATCTGCGGCCGCAGCCGGGCCGCTCTCAGCCCGTCGACTGCGGACCGGAACGGCAACGGAGCCGACCTGCCCCCGTCCCGGTCCCCCTCGTTCGCGTCATCCATCCCGCCAGCGTCGTCCGACAGTCGTCCCTGAGCCGCAGCCATGCGGGGAAGATTAAGGGGAACGGGGGCTTCGCGCAGGGCAAGACACCCGCGCGGGACCTGCGGACGGGTGCGCGCTGGGCGAACAGGCGCACGGACCGCGCACGCCCGCGACCCGCACGGGGCGGCCGCACGAGGACGTCCGCCCGCGCCGGACACCCTCCCCGCACGCCGAGCGGAGGCGGCGGGCGGGCGCCGAGGGGGCGGCCGCAGGGCCTCCCGCGCCGTGCGAGACTTGCCGTCGTGAGTGCGAACGAGAGCCCGGCGGGCCGGCAGCCGACAGCGACCTACGACAGCGCCTTCATGAAGGCGTGCAGGCGCGAGCCCGTGCCGCACACGCCCGTGTGGTTCATGCGGCAGGCCGGACGCTCGCTGCCCGAGTACCGCAAGGTCCGCGAGGGCGTCCCGATGCTCGAGTCCTGCATGCGGCCCGAGCTGGTCACGGAGATCACCCTGCAGCCCGTGCGCCGGCACGACGTCGACGCGGCGATCTTCTTCAGCGACATCGTCGTCCCCCTCAAGGCCATCGGCATCGACCTCGACATCAAGCCCGGCGTCGGCCCGGTCGTCGAACGCCCCGTCCGCACCCGCGCCGACCTCGCCCGGCTGCGCGACCTCGCCCCCGAGGACGTCTCCTACGTCACCGAGGCCATCGGACTGCTCACCGCCGAGCTCGGCGCCACCCCGCTGATCGGTTTCGCGGGCGCCCCTTTCACTCTCGCGAGCTATCTCGTCGAGGGCGGACCGTCGCGCACCTACGAGAACGCCAAGGCGATGATGTACGGCGACCCCGAGCTCTGGGCCGACCTGCTGGACCGCCTCGCCGAGATCACCGCCGCCTTCCTCAAGGTGCAGATCGAGGCGGGCGCGAGCGCCGTCCAGCTCTTCGACTCCTGGGCCGGCGCACTCGCCCCGGACGACTACCGCCGCTGCGTGCTGCCCGCCTCCGCGAAGGTGTTCAGCGCGGTCGAGGGCTACGGCGTCCCGCGCATCCACTTCGGGGTGGGCACCGGTGAGCTGCTGCGGCTCATGGGCGAGGCCGGCGCGGACGTCGTCGGCGTCGACTGGCGCGTCCCGCTCGACGAGGCCGCCCGCCGGGTCGGCCCCGGCAAGGCGCTCCAGGGCAACCTCGACCCGACGGTCCTGTTCGCCGGCGCCGAAGCCGTCGAGGCCAAGGCCGGCGAGGTCCTGGACGCGGCCGCCGGACTCGAGGGCCACGTCTTCAACCTCGGCCACGGCGTCATGCCGTCCACCGACCCGGACGCGCTGACCCGTCTCGTCGAGTACGTCCACACGCGGACGGCCCGCTGAGTCACCAGGTGTGCCGGGGACGCGCCCGCCTGCCGAACAGCAGGCCGCGCGGCTCCGGCGGCGCCGGCGTGCCGGGCTTGAGCGGCCAGGCGAGCAGCATGCCCGCGAGGAAGCCGACGACGTGCGCGGCGTACGCCACGGTCCCGGCGTCCGAGACGCCCTCGCCGGAGGAGTACACCGCCTGCAGCCCGAACCAGAAGCCCAGCACCAGCCAGGCCGGCAGACGCAGCGGCAGGAACACCAGGAACGGCACCAGAACCCACACCCGGGCCTTCGGATACAGCACCAGGTACGCGCCGAGCACGCCCGCGATCGCCCCGGACGCGCCGATCAGCGGATCGGTGGAGTCGGAGTTGACCAGGGCGAAACCGTACGAGGCGGCATAGCCGCACACGACGTAGAAGACCGCGAAGCGGACGTGCCCCATGCGGTCCTCGATGTTGTTGCCGAAAATCAGCAGAAACAGCATGTTGCCCAGCAGATGCAGCCAGCCGCCGTGCAGGAACATCGCCGTGAACACGCTCAGCGCCGGTGACTTCGTGTAGTCCGGCGGCCCCAGCTGACAGGACGCGCCCCGCACCTCGCCGGTGGGGACCAGCTGCGGGAACTGATGGTCGATCAACTCCCGCGGCACGGCCGCCCAGTGGTCGAGGAAGGCGTGCAGATGGCACGTCTGGGCCAGGCTGCTGTCGCCCGCCACGGAGCCGGACAGGCCCGGCATGAACCAGAACACGAGGACGTTCGCGGCGATCAGCGCGTACGTCACCACCGGGGTGCGGCGCACGGGGTTCACGTCATGCACGGGGATGACCACAAGGAAGTACTGCCCCCGATCCGTTCGGCGAATCGGTGAACGCCGCTTCCCAGCAGTGCGTATGAACCGGCAACCGCTCGCGGCACGAGGAAGGCGAGTCGCGGGGACGACGTGAGGAACAGCGATGAACGACCAAGTGACCCCCGCGATGCACGCCACGCCCGACGGCGAGGCGGAGATCTCGCTGGTGATCCGGCTGCCCTGGGAGGACGTGGCGAGACTGGGCCAGGAGGCCGGGCGGCTCGCTGCGCAGATGCAGCGCCCGGTGACACTGGACGAAGCGGTCAGCAACCGGCTGCGGTCGCGGGCCGCGGCGGCCGCGCACGCGAAGCCGGCGGAGCAGCCCCCCGCCGCGGCGGTCTCCGCCCTGCCGCGCCTGACCGGAACGGCCTGAGGAACACCGGGAACCGCTGGAGAAACGCCTCAGCTGAACGGTTTCAGAAACGCCTGACCGGAACCGCGTGAGAAACAGGGGAACAGGGGCGCGCGGCAGCGGGCCCGTGGGGCCCGTCGCGCGCATCACGCGGCAGGTCCGAGGCGGCGCGGTCCGGTCCCGCGCCGCCCGGTCCGCGCCGCCCTACTCCCGTCCGCTGCCGTGCACCTTGGCCGTGGCCTTCCTGGCAGCCACCAGCACCGGATCCCACACCGGACTGAACGGCGGCGCGTAGCCGAGGTCGAGAGCCGTCATCTGCTCCACCGTCATCCCGGCGGTCAGGGCCACCGCCGCGACGTCGACCCGTTTGCCGGCGCCCTCCCGCCCGACGATCTGGACGCCCAGCAGACGGCCGGTCCTGCGCTCGGCGAGCATCTTGACCGTCATCGGGGACGCGCCCGGGTAGTAACCGGCTCGACTGGTCGACTCGACGGTGACCGACTCGAAGCGCAGGCCCGCCCTGGCCGCGTCCTTCTCGCGCAGCCCGGTACGGGCGATCTCCAGATCGCAGACCTTGCTCACGGCGGTTCCGACCACGCCCGGAAACGTGGCGTAACCGCCTGCGACATTGGCGCCGATGACCTGCCCGTGCTTGTTGGCGTGGGTGCCCAGGGCGATGTGGCGCTCCTGGCCCGAGACCAGGTCGAGGACCTCGACGCAGTCGCCGCCGGCCCAGACGTCCTCGTGGCCGCGCACCCGCATCGCCATGTCGGTGAGCAGCCCGCCGTGCCCGCCCACCGGTAGACCGGCGGCCTGCGCGAGCGCCGTCTCCGGCCGCACGCCGATGCCCAGCACCACCACGTCCGCCGGATACTCGGCGTCCTCGGTGCGCACCGCCCGCACCCGGCCGTCGTGCGTCGTGCACACCTCGGTGACCTCGGCGTCGTTCACCATGGCGATGCCCATCCCCTCCATCGCCCGGTGCACCAGCCGGCCCATGTCCGGGTCGAGGGTCGACATCGGCTCGCTGCCCCGGTTGACGACCGTCACCTCGTAGCCGCGGTTGATGAGCGCCTCGGCCATCTCCACGCCGATGTAACCGGCCCCCACGACCACGGCCCGTCGTCCCCGCGCGCGGGACAGCGTGTCGATCAGCGCCTGCCCGTCGTCCAGGGTCTGCACCCCGTGCACGCCCGCCGCGTCCGCACCGGGCAGGTCCGGCCGGATCGGGCGGGCCCCGGTCGCGACGACGAGCTTGTCGTACGACGTCCAGGACTGCTCCCCGGAATCCACCGCACGCGCGCGTACCCGCCGTCCGGCCACGTCGATCTCGGTGACCTCGGTGCGCAGCCGCAGATCGATCCCCCGCGCGCGGTGCTCCTCGGGGGTGCGGGCGACGAGATCGTCCCGCCCGGCGACGTCGCCGCCCACCCAGTAGGGGATGCCGCACGCCGAGTAGGACGTGAAGTGCCCGCGTTCGAAGGCCACGATCTCCAGCTCCTCGGGCCCTTTCAGACGCCGGGCCCGGGACGCCGCGGACATCCCCGCGGCGTCGCCGCCGATCACGACCAGTCGCTCGATGCTCATGCGAACACGCTACGGGGGGAGTGCAGTTCAGTCCTGCCCGGGCTCGCCCGCCCCGGCCCCGGCCTGTCCGGCCCCGCTCTGCTCGGCCCCGCTCTGCTCGGCCCCGCTCTGCCCGGCCCCGGCCTGTCCGGCGGCGGCCTGCCCGGTCTCCGGCTGTCCGCTGCCGCTCCGCGGGGCGCCCGCCAGGCCCGCTGCGGTCCGCGGGGCGGCCCCGGACTGCCCCGGAACGCCCAGCTGCGCCCAGCGCGCCTCCGCCGCCCGGCGGCGCGGCCGCACCACCCGCAGCCACACCAGCAGGAGCAGCAGACCCGCCGCGAGGAAGGGCAGCGTCGCGCCGAACGCCACCGCGATCCAGCGCAGCACCGTCACGAACGCGCCCCAGCCGCCCGTCACCGCGTCCACGAAGCCCGGGTCGTCGTCCTCGGCGGCCTCCACCACCGGCTTCTCCGCCAGCGTCAGCGTGACGGTCGCAAGGCTCGTGCGGTCCTTGAGGGAGGCCTGCTGCGCGAGCAGGGCCTCCAGCGCCGCCTCACGGTTGCTCAGCTCGCCCTCCAGCGTCACCACGTCGCTCAACTTGACGGCCCGGTCCATCAGCTCACGGACCCGGGCGACGCTGACGCGCTGCGAGGCGATCCGGCTCTCGACGTCGACGACCTGGTCCGTCACGTCCTGGGCCTTCGCCGTGCGCTCCAGCAGCTTGCCCGCGCCCTGGAGGTCGGCGAGCACCTCGTCGTACTTCCCGACGGGGATCCGCAGCACCACGCGGGTCCGCTCGGCGTCGTCCTCGTCCCGGACGGTCGTCTCGTCGCCGACGTAGCCGCCGGCGTTCTCGGTCGTCGTACGCGCCTCGTCGAGGGCCTTGGAGACGTCCTTGACCTGCACGGTCAGGGTGGCCGTGCGGATGATGCGGTTCGCGGCGGGCCTCGGCGCCGCAGTGGCCCCGGAGCCGCTCGCGCCCGCCCCCTCCTTCGCATCCGTCCCCTCCTTCGCGTCCGAGTCCGAGGCGGCGCCCGTGTCCCGGGCGGCCGCGTCACCGACGGCGGCCTTGTCGGACGCGGTGCTCCCGCTGTCGTCCGCGCTGCCGCTGCAGCCGGTCAGCGCGAGGCCCGCGGCCAGCAGGAGGCCGGCCAGGGCGTGCGCGGGCCGTGCGCAACGGCGCGCGGGGCGTCCTGCTGAACGTCGTGTGCGCATGTGGGTGTCCCCCCGAGGGTGTGAACGGCTGATGACTGGCCACTGACGCTTCTTCGACGCCGGGGCGGCCCCGGACGTTTGCGGTGATCGGTTCCGAACAGGTCACGGTCGGGACGCGAGGAGGACACCGGGGCCCGGCGGCGGTGTCGGTGGGGTCTGAGAGAGTGGGGTCATGAGCGCAACGGGTACGGGCACCGGGCAGCACGTCGTCGTCGTGGGAGCCGGAATCGCCGGACTGGCCGCGGCCCACCGGCTGCTCGGGCGCGGGGCCAGGGTCACCGTGCTGGAGGCGTCCGACCGGGTCGGCGGCAAGCTGCTGCCCGGCGAGATCGCGGGCGTGCGCGTGGACCTCGGCGCCGAGTCGATGCTGGCGCGCCGCCCCGAGGCGGTCGCCCTCGCGCGCGAGGCGGGCCTCGCCGACCGCCTGCAGCCGCCGGCCACCGCCACCGCCTCGATCTGGACCCGCGGCGCCCTGCGCCCCATGCCCAAGGGCCACGTCATGGGCGTCCCCGGCACGGGCGGCGCCCTGTCCGGCGTCCTGTCCGAGGAGGGCGTCGCCCGGATCGAGCGCGACGCCGACCTGCCCCGCACCCCGCTCGGGGAGGACGTGGCGGTCGGCGAGTACGTGGCCGCCCGGATGGGCCGCGAGGTGGTCGACCGCCTCGTCGAACCGCTGCTGGGCGGGGTGTACGCCGGGGACGCCTACCGGATCTCGATGCGGTCCGCCGTCCCCCAGCTCTTCCGGGCGGCGCGCGAGCACCCCTCCCTGACGGAGGCCGTCCGCGGCATCCAGGCCACGGCCGCCGCGAACCAGCAGAGCGGGCCGGTCTTCATGGGGATCGAGGGCGGCGTGGGCTCCCTCCCGCTCGCGGTCGCCGCGTCCGTCGAGGCCCGCGGCGGAAGGATCCACACGCGCGTGCCGGTGAGCGGCCTGCACCGCGACGCCGCAGGCGGCTGGCGCGTCACCGCCGGGGAGCGGGTGCTGCACGCCGACGCCGTGATCGTCGCCGTCCCCGCTCCGGCCGCCGCCCGGCTGCTGGCCGCCGAGGCCCCCGGAGCCGCGGCCGAACTGCGCACGGTGGAGTACGCCTCCATGGCGCTGATCACCCTGGCCTACCGGCGCGCCGGGACCACCCTGCCCGAAGGCAGCGGCTTCCTCGTCCCGCCCGTCGACGGGCACACCATCAAGGCGTCCACGTTCGCCTCCCGGAAATGGGGCTGGATCGCCGACGAGGACCCGGGCACCCTCGTGCTGCGCACCTCGGTGGGGCGCCACGGCGAGACGGACATCCTGGGACGCGACGACGCCGACCTGGTCGCCGTCTCCCGCCACGACCTGCGCGAGGCCACGGGCCTGGCCGCCGCACCCGTCGAGACCCGTGTCACCCGCTGGACGGACGGCCTGCCCCAGTACCCGGTCGGCCACCACGCGCGCGTGGCCCGCATCCGTGAGCACGTCGCGAAACTCCCCGGCCTCGCCGTGTGCGGCGCGCAGTACGACGGCGTGGGCATCCCGGCCTGCATCGCGAGCGCGTACGCCGCGGCCGACCAGGTCGGCGGCGACCTGAGCGCCGCACGACGCCTCGCGGCCGACCCGGTGCAGAGCCTGCACGGCGGAGCGGGAGAATGAGAACCATGAGTGACGACGCCTCCACCACCGAGCCCGGCAGGATCCCGAACAAGGGCAAGCTGGCCAAGGACCTCAACGAGGTCATCCGTTACACCCTGTGGTCCGTCTTCAGGCTGAAGGACGCGCTGCCCGAGGACCGCACCGGCCTCGCCGACGAGGTGCAGGAGCTGTTCGACCAGCTCGCCGCCAAGGACGTGACCATCCGCGGCACGTACGACCTGTCCGGGCTGCGCGCCGACGCCGACCTCATGATCTGGTGGCACGCCGAGACCGCCGACCAGCTGCAGGAGGCGTACAACCTCTTCCGCCGCACGAAGCTGGGCCGCGCCCTCGAGCCGGTCTGGTCGAACATGGCGCTGCACCGCCCCGCCGAGTTCAACCGCTCGCACATCCCGGCGTTCCTCGCCGACGAGACGGCCCGCGACTACGTGAGCGTCTACCCCTTCGTGCGCTCCTACGACTGGTACCTCCTGCCCGACGAGGACCGCCGCCGCATGCTCGCCGACCACGGCAAGATGGCCCGCGGCTACCCCGACGTCCGCGCCAACACGGTCGCCTCGTTCTCGCTCGGCGACTACGAGTGGATCCTGGCCTTCGAGGCCGACGAGCTGCACCGCATCGTCGACCTCATGCGTCACCTGCGTGCCTCGGAGGCCCGTATGCACGTCCGCGAGGAGGTCCCGTTCTACACGGGCCGCCGCAAGTCCGTGGCGGACCTGGTCGCCGGGCTGGCCTGACGCCCTCGAGGAGCGCGGCGCGGCACCTGCCCGCATGCGGAAGGGCCGCGTGGGAGCGACAGCTCCACGCGGCCCCTGCGTCGCTGCGACGGCGTCTCAGCGCGACGCGATCGGTTTCGGCTCCGGATGCGCCGCGCAGGCGGAGCGCCGGGCCGGGAGCCTCCCCTCCAGCAGATACGCCTCGAGATGCCCGTTGACGCAGCGGTTGGGACCGCCCGCGATGCCGTGGGTGCCGGCGTCCCGCTCCGTCACCAGCACCGACCCCGACAGGCGGCGGTGCATCTCCAGCGCCCCGTCATAGGGCGCGGCGGCGTCGCGCTCGGCGGCCAGGATCAGCGTCGGCGGCAGCTCGCCCGGCCCCGTCCGCACGTCGAGCGGCCGCTGCCGGGGCGCCGGCCAGTACGCGCAGGGCAGATTCGCCCACACGTTGTCCCAGGTCTCGAACGGCGCGACCCGCGCGAGGCGCGTGTTGTCGCGGTCCCACACCTTCCAGTCCGTCGGCCACGGCGCGTCGTTGCACTCCACGGCCGTGTACACGGCGTTCGCGTTCTCCGCCTCCGCCGCCGCCCCCTGCACCGGACCGGCCTGCGCGATCAGCTGCTTCGGATCGCCCTTCAGGTACTCCGACAACGCCTTCGCGCGCGCGGGCCAGTAGTCGTCGTAGTACCCGGCCTGCAGGAACGCACCCTGGAGCTGGCCCGGCCCGACCTTGCCGCCGGCCGGCTCCGCGGCCAGCCGGGCCCGCGCCCGCTCGTAGCTGAGGAGGACCTCCTCCGTGGTGTCGCCGAGGCCGTACACGTCGTCGTGGGCGGCGATCCACTCGCGGAAGTCCGTCCAGCGGCTCTCGAACGCCATCGACTGGTCGAGGTTGTTGCGGTACCAGATCTGCGCCGGGTCCGGGTTCACGGCCGCGTCGAACACCATGCGCCGCACGTGGGACGGGAACAGCGTCGCGTACACCGCCCCGAAGTACGTGCCGTACGACGCGCCCATGAACGTCAGCCGATCCTCGCCGAGCGCGGCCCGCAGCACGTCCAGGTCGCGGGCGTTGTTGAGCGAGTTGTAGTGCCGCAGGGCGCCGCCCGCCCGCTTCGCGCAGCCCTGTGCGTACGCCTTGGCCTGCGCGATGCGCTCCCGCTTGTACGACTCCGAGGGATGCGTCGGCGCGGGGGAGGGGCCCTTGAAGAAGCGCTTGGGGTCCTGGCAGGACAGCGGCGCCGAACGTCCGACTCCGCGCGGGTCGTAGCCGACGAGGTCGTAGGCCGCTCCGATGCGCTTCCACTCCGGGAGGAGCCCGATCAGCGGGAAGTACAGCCCCGAGCCGCCGGGACCGCCCGGGTTGAAGACCAGGGCGCCCTGCCGGGGCACCCGGTGTTTGCTGTTGTGCGGGTCCCGGTGGGTGGCCGACACCCGGCTGACGGTCAGTTTGATCTGACTGCCGTCCGGACGGGCGTAGTCCAGCGGTACGGCGACCGTGCCGCACTGCATGGCCGCAGGCAGCTCCTCCGCCTCGGCGCAGGCCCCGAAGACCACGCCCTTCGCCGCGGCCCGTGCGGCGGCGAGCGCCACCCCGGACGCCGGGGACCGTGGGGCGGCCGCGTCCGGGACGCCGCTCGCCGGGAGGCCGCCTGCCGGGACGGCGGAGAGGGCGGTCAGCAGCAGGGCTCCTGCGGCCGAGTGGAGGGCGGCGGCTCTCATCGGGGGTCCCTTCGATGCACGGCGGCGACAGAAGGGATGTTTGGTGCGGTTGTGGGGGAAGGCAAGCACCGGTGACGGGTGTCGCCGCCAATGCCCCTTGTGCGCCCCCGGCTGGTGCAGCGCGCCCCCACCTGGCGGGCGGCCGTGCGTGTGGAGCCGGGTGCCGGGGGCGGCTCGTCACCGAGCGGGCCTCCGTGGACGCGGCTGGGACCTCGTCCCTCGCCCCAGGTTCTGGAGGCCGTGGGTGATGTTCCGTGACCGGGGGTGCGGGGGTGCGGGGGTGCGGGCCCGGGGAGTGGTGGGCGGGCCCGTGGCGCTGGGTGCGGGGGGCCGGCGAGGGCTCAGCCGACGGGCGGTGGACTGGCCGCGGCGGGCGGGAGCGGGTAGGTGGGGTCGGGCGACGCGGTGAGCGGCACGACCGGTCCGGGGTCGGTCGTGGGGCCCGGCGGGGCGGGTGAGCGGTCGAGGGGCGGCGTGACGTCGGCGGCCATGTCCCGGGCGAGGGCGTCGAAATCGACGTACCCGGTGGCCTCCAGCACCCTGATGTGGTCCAGCACGGTGGTGTTGGCGTCGTCGGCGAGGGCCCGGACCAGGGAGTTGCGGGTACTCGCCCGTACCTGGGCGACGACGGAGAACACCCGGCCGTGCGCGAGGCGCAGGATGTTGGCGAACTTCCAGTCGTACTGGCGGCCCTGCGCCGCCGTCAGCTCTCCGAGCCAGCCCTGCTGCTGGTCGTTGGGCACGTTCGGCAGCGGAAGGCCCAGCTGGGAGGCGACGGCGCGGACCCGCTCGTCCAGGAAGGTGTGCCCCTCGACAAGGTGCCGGCCCGCCGTGCGCACCGCCTCGGTGGTGCCCTTCGTCTCCGCCTGCCGGCCGGCGGGGAGCTCCCACAGCCCCGCCAGGCGGACCTTGGTGACGAACTCGCGGTCCAGCGCGGACAGCGGCCCGTACTGCGTCGACACGGTCTGCGCGTTGAGCACGTTCACACCCGTGTCCGCCCGGTCGGCGTACGACCAGATCGGGAAGACCAGCGCTGCGAGAGTGGCGGCCAGGCACGTGATGATGAGCCCGGTACCGCTGAAGATGCCTCTGCCCTGGACCGGGGGTCGCGGTCGCATGGCGCCTCCTGCTCGCGGCACTGCACGCAAGTGCGCTTCGGTAGCGGAACTGGATGTTCTGGAATGTTACTGCGCCGGTTGTGTGCATTTCCGCTCACCGGTGAACAGTTGGATCCTTGGGCATATCAGGCGAAAGTGAGGGTGTGGAGGGGCGGTGAAAGTGGGGGAAACGGGCGGTAAACGGTTGTGGGTGCGTCGAGCGGCAGGCCGGTGTTAACCCCGGCACACTCCGAGCCTCCGCCCGAGGGCGACGCCGGCGGCGACAGGCCGGGAGGCCGGGGGCGTCGGCGGTCGTTCGTGTCCGACAGGTCGAGTGATGTTCCGCTGGTGAATCGTTCCGTGGGACATGGGGCGGGGTGATCTTTCGAGGACTTTCGAGCCGTCGCCACACGCTTCGACAAGCGGGCTTCTGTCTTCTACGGCACGGCCACCGTGGCGGCGATCCGCCGATGGCTCCGTCAGGCGTGTTCCGCCCCGTTCAGAGGTCACGGGCACCCGGGTAGTGGCGGCGAAGGTCGCTGAGTACCCGCTCGTCGGCAGCCCTGACGCCCCATGAGGAGCCGTCGAATGCGGTGAGGACGAGCACCAGTTCGCCGTCGGCGAACCCCCGTGCTTCGGCGTCGATCAACTGGAGGAAGGGTGTCGTCAGCGACAACAGCGTCAACGTGTCCATCCACGCGTCAGCGGACCTTCTCTCCCTCTCGACACAGCGAGGATCGACGATCTCGGCGCATTGGATGTGCCGTGTCAGGTCCAGGCCGAAGCTACCGAGGCGAACCACTACCTCGGCCAGGGTCACGTAGTGCTTTCCGTGCCAGGCAGGAAACGTGATCCCCTTCATCCCCGCCTCTGCTGCGGCTGTATGGCGCGGCATGCGCACCCTTCGTCCAGCGAACACCGGGCCACGGCGTTGATCAGCTCACACGACCCATCGGGCAGGCCCCATGGTGGCACCGGCCCGGCAGACGGCGGCGTCGGCGGCGGACGGGCGGCGGCAGTGCGGGCGGCCCGGGAAGTTCCGGCGATCAGGCGAACGGCGATCCCGGACGCCGTGTCAGCGGCGGATCAGCGTCGTCCTGCCTGACCGAGGCCGAGACCGAGGCCGAGGCCGAGTCGCCTCCTCCGGCGCGGGGCGGGACCCGAACGGTCCAGCCACCAGCGGCGCAGCTCACGGCGGGCTCGCCCATCCGCCGGGCGGCCCTCCTCCAGGAGCCGCGCGGCGAAGTCGAGGGCGTCCTGCCGGTAGCCGGCGTGCATCGGATGCCCCTGGGCATAGGCGACGAAAGCCGCTCGGTAACCGCTTCCCAGGATCAGCGGCAGCTCCGGCGCCACCTTCGCCACCACGTCAGCCCGCTTCGCTGCCAACGCCCGTGCCTGGACGCCGAGTCGCACCCGGTCGAAACCTTCGGGAACCGGTGTCCCGGCGACCAGCGCGGACAGCAGGGCCGTCTGGGCGAGGCCGAGACGCTGACGGGTCGCCTCGCCGGCAGCGGTGCCGGGGGCGGCCCCGGCCGCGACGGCAACTTGTGTGTGACCGGTTGCGGTATCGACCGCAGCCACAACTTCTGCGTAACCGTTTGCTGCCCCAGCCGCAACGGCGTCCGCAACGGCATCCACAACTGTTGCGTAAGAGGTCGCAGTCGCGCTTCCTGCGGCGGGTTCCGTTGTAACGGCCACGGCCACGGCCGCGTTCATCGGTTCGGCAGCTCCGGTCCGAGCCGTTCGAGCCGGGACGGCGATCCGCGCGACCGGAGTCGCGGTCGGGACCGCCGGCGTGAGGCCCGCCCCGGCCGACGCGGTCGCGCCGCGGAGGACCGCGCCGAGCTCCACGGCCGTCCGGATCGCGCCCAGCTCCCTTTCCAGCTCGGCCGGCTCGGGAAAATTGTCGTCCCGCTCCAACAGCACTCCCGGCGGCGACACCCGGGACGCGAGGTCGGTGAGGAGGTCGAGGACCGGGCGGGGCACCGGGTGGGCGTGGCTGTCGTGCCAGACGCCGTCCCGCTCGAAACCCCCCGCGACATGGACGTAGGCCAAGGCCTCCAACGGGAGATCGGCGAGCGCCTCGGCGGGGTCCTCACCCCGGTTGACGTGGTTGGTGTGCAGGTTGGCCACGTCGATGAGCAGGCGCACACCGGTGCGGTCGGCCAGCTCGTAGAGGAACTGCCCTTCGGTCATCTCCTCGCCGGGCCACGACACGAGCGCGGCGATGTTCTCGACGGCCAGCGGGACGGGCAGCGCCGACTGCGCGATGCGCACGTTCTCACACAGCACGTCGAGCGCGTCCCGGGTACGCGGCACGGGCAGCAGATGCCCGGCCTCCAGCCGCACGGACGCCGTCAGCGGGCCGCCCGCGCGGACGAACGCGATGTGCTCGGTGACCAGCGGGGAGCCGAGGGCTTCGGCCCGTTCGGCGAGCGCGGTCAGCCGGCCCGCGTCGGGGCGCTCGGCGTCGCCGAGCCCGAGGGAGACGCCGTGCGGGATCACCGTGACCCCGCGCTCGCGCAGCCGCAGCAGCGAGTCGGGCAGGTGGCCGGGGCACAGGTTCTCGGCGACGGCCTCGACCCAGTCGATGCCCTGCATGCGCTCCACGGCCTCCGCGATCTCCGGCCGCCAGCCGATCCCCGTTCCCAGTCGCATCATGGTCACCGCCTCCTTCGTCCCCCTGCACGGTGACGGTGGTATGACCCAGCAGTCCGCGCCCGAACCGCACCCCGCCCCGCTTCAGAGCAACATTTGAGGTTCGCGACCGCGGACGCCGCCGGCAGGGCCACGACAGGGGCCGCAGACGCGCCGCAGACATCCCGGCACCGCGCGGGGCGCCAAGGCCGGGAGGGGTCAGCGGGCGCGTAGCGCCGGATGGTCCGCGACGACCGTGCTGCTGCCCGGCGCGATCTCGGTGAACCCCGCGTCCCGCACCACCGGCAGTCCGCTCGCCGTCAGCTCTCGCCAGCGCTGCGGCGGCGCGGTCCGCACGGCGAGCGGGAAGCCCGCCTCGCGCCACACGGTCCGCTCCGCCTCCGACAGCTCCCACCAGGCGAGCTGCGCGCCGTGTCCGGCCTGTGCCATGGCCTTCCCCGCCGACATGTCCACCTCGGGGCTCATCCACAGCACGACCGTCCCCGGCTCCACGGCGCCGGGCGGCTCGGGGTCGTCGAGCTCGGTTCCCGAGACCTGCAGCTTCGCCAGCTCCTTCGGCCAGCCGTCCAGCGGCACGGGCGGGAACACCCGCACCTCCGCGGACTTCCCGGTGACGGTGATGCCCGGCAGCTCCGCCGCCCGACGCCACTCCGCGCCCCGGGCCCGCCGCACCACCTTGCGGATCCGGGCGTCCTGCCAGTCCCGCATGACCTGCGCCCACTCGCCGTCCCCGACGGACCGCTCGTCGCCGAGCATCACGAGCACGGCGCGGGCGGCGGTCTCCAGGGCGTCCACGCGCGCGGGGGGAGCGGACTTCTCCATCCGCACGACGAGGGGCAGCACGAACTGCGGCGCTCGGTCACGGGGGTTCGGCTCGGTCTGGAACGGACTCTCACTCACCCGCGCAGGCTACTTGACCTACGAGAGGATGCTCTCCATGGAACGCGATCTCCACCTCGAGGGCGTGGGCCGCCGCTACGGATTACGCGGCCCCTGGGTGCTGCGCCACGTGACCCTGCGGCCGGCCCCCGCCACGCTCACCCGTGTCGCGGGCGCCAACGGGAGCGGGAAGTCCACCCTGCTGCGCCTGCTCGCCCGCGTCGACGCCCCTACCGAAGGCCGGATCACGGGCCGTCCCCGCACCGCCTACGTCCCCGAACGGTTCCCTGCCGCCCTGCCGTTCACCGCCGCCGGCTACCTCACCCGCCTCGGCGCCGTGCACGGTCTGTCCCGTCCGGCCGCCGAGCGCGCCGCGGACCACTGGCTGGACCGCTTCGGCGCCGCCGCGCACGCCGACACCCCCATGAACCGTCTGTCGAAGGGCACCAGTCAGAAGGTCGCCGTGGCGCAGGCGCTCCTCGCCGAACCCGAACTGCTGATCCTGGACGAGGCGTGGACCGGCCTGGACGCCGACGCCCGCACCGAACTCGAACGGGCCGTCGCCGAGCGGACGGCCGCCGGCGCGGCGGTCGTCTTCGTCGATCACGACCCCCGCCGGTTCGCGGACGCCACCGACGCCGTGCTCACCGTCAGGGACGGCGGTCTGCACGCGCGCGTGGACGCGGACGACGGCCAGGACACCGCACCCACCGGCCCGCACACGACGGTCGAGGTGCACGGGACGGCCGCGGCCCTGCCGCCCGAGGCGCTCCGCCTGGCCACCTCGGCGAAGCAGACGGCCGAGCGCCGTCACCGGCTCACCGTCCCCGCCTCGCACTCCGACGTCCTGCTCCGCGCCCTGCTCACCGCCGAGCCGCCCTGGCACGTGGTGAGCGTCCTCCAAGAGGAGAGCCGCCCGTGACCGCCCTGCTGCGCTATCACGGCGCCCTGCTCGTCCGCTCGCAGCGCTGGCTGCCGCCGTTCCTGCTGTACGCGGTGTTCCTCGGCGTCGGGGTGCAGGGCGGCCAGCCGCTGCTGGACTCGCTCGGCTACACGGCAGCGTTCCTGCTGCCCGTGGCCGCCTGGCTGGTGCGGATCTGCGTCGCCAACGAACCGCCGGCCGCCCGCACCGTCGTCGCAGCGGCGGTCGGGCCGGCGCGTGCCCATCTGGCCTGTGTGCTGGTCGCGCTGTCCGCGGCCGCCGCGTTCGGCGTGGCGGCGACCGCGCTCGTCACCTTCGTCAGCGACCCCGTCGGCAGCGATCACCAGCGGCGCGTCCCGGTCCCCGAGGCGGCCGGCGCGGGCCTGCTCGCCGTCCTGACCTGCGCGCTGCTCGGCGCGGCCGTGGGCGCGCTCACCGCCTGGCCGGTGCTGCGCTCGCCGGGCCGGGCGGTCCCCTCGCTGCTGCTGGCGGCCCTGCTGTCGCTGGTGGTGAGCGGGTCCCCGGCGCACGCGGCCGTCAGCGGACTGGTCGGCGGCTCCCGGACGGCCACCGTCCACCTGCCGCTGTGGCCGACAGCGGCGGCAGCCCTGCTGAGCGCGGCGGCCGTCGCCGCCGCCTGCGCGCTGACGTCCCGCCGGACGCCCTGAGCAGGCCCACCGCACGGCCCGCACCCCACCGCACGGCCCGTACTCCATCGCACGGCCCGCGCCCTACCGGTCGGCCTGCGACCTATCGCGCGGAGGCGCCGCCGGCCTACCGCACGGGGGCGCGGCCGGCGGGTGCTCGGCGGGCCCGGGGGCCGTCATCCCGAGCACGCCGTCCGCTGCGCCTCCTGCCATTCGCACACCGGGCACAGCGTGATGCCCCTGTACGACTCCGGATATTCCGTCGGTTTGCGGCACTGCACGCACTCCGCGTACGGCGGTCCCTCCGCCCTGGGCGGGCGGGTGGCGTCGATCAGGCAGTAGTCACGCTCGCTGTCGTCGCTCATGACTCCAGCGTACGAAAGGCCTGCCGACCGCCGATGTGGAGCCAGGGGTCGGGTCGTCGGCGGGCATGGCCGAAGCCGATCCCGCGTCGGGGAGACGGGACGGGAACGCCCGGCCCTCGGGGTGGAGCGCGAAGAGGCGGCGGCGCTGTGGCGCATTCGAGTGCCTGCCCGCAGCCCGGCAGCCCCGCAGCTCCGCCGCCCCGGCGGTCACCGTCGTCCGCTCGCCGCCGCGATCAGCTCGGAAACCTTTACGAATCGGTATCCCCTGCGGCGCAGTTCCGGGACGATCGTCCGCACCGCGCGCTCGGTCGTCGGGGCCGCGCTGCGGGTGCAGTGCATGACGACGACCGAGCCGGGCCGCACACCGTCCAGCACCTGCCGGGCGACGGCACCCGCGTCGGTGGCGAACGCGTCCCCGCTCACCACGTCCCACTGCACCGCGGTCACGCCGGTGCCGCTCACCGCACGCAGCGCCCGGCTGTCGTAGCAACCGCCGGGGAAACGGAAGTAGGGCATCGCGTCCGGCACTCCGGCCTTGCGGAACGCTGTGTAAGCGCGTTCGACGTCCGCTCTCATCCGGTCCTCGGCGACGGTCGGCAGCCCGTAGCAGTCGCCGGTGAAGGCGTAGTGGCTGTAGGAGTGGTTGGCGATCTCGAAACGGGGGTCCCGGCCGATCGAGCGGGCCTGGTCGGGGTACTCCTCGGCCCAACGGCCGGTCATGAACACGGTGGACGGCACCTCGAGCTCGCGCAGCGCCGCGATCAGCGCGGGGTTGTCGAAGTGCTCGCCGGCCGCCGCCCGGGCCCCCTGGTCGGCGGTCATGTCGGCGTCGAAGGTGAGCGCGACCGTTTTGCCGGCGGCGCGGGGCGCGTTGCGGAAGACGGGGGTCAGCCCGGCTGGGCCCGGGGCCAGGGTCGGGGGCCGGGAAGGGGTGGTGGGAGCGGCGGGCGTGGAAGCCGGGTGGGCGGCGTCGGAGGACCGGGGCAAGGCGGGAGCCGTGACGGGCGTGGATGCCGTGGGGGAGGCGGGCGAGGCCGGACGCTCCGCCACCGGGCGCTCGGACGTGCCGCAGCCGGCGAGGGCGGTGAGGGCGGCGGTGAGGACGCAGAGAGCGGCGGCCTGACGACGGCGCGCAGGAAGGATCATCGCATGAACCTACGGGAACGCCCACTGGTCGATACGTCAATATGACCGCAGCTTCGCCGTCGTCACCCGCCCGTGCGCCCGTGTGCTCCGTCCGGCCGCGCCGCCGCCCCTCCCCGGCGACTCACGGGAGCGAGGTCAGCGCCGCCAGGGACCCGTCACCGCGAACGTCGTCCCGGGGGTGTAGCAGTTGACGTACATCGTGTCGCCGTCGGGGGAGAAGGTGACTCCGGCGAACTCGCCCCACTCGGGCGCCTCGGGCGTGCCGATGTTCTGGCGTCCGCGCGCCATCGCGTAGACCTCGCCGCCCCTGGTCACGCCGAAGACGTGCTGCGCGCCGTTGCCGTCCTCGCACACCATCAGGCCGCCGCTGGGCGCGAGGCAGATGTTGTCCGGGGATTCGCCGGGCAGCTGCACGTCCGTGTCCGGGCCGAAGACGATGACGAGGGTGAGACGGCGGCGCTGCGGGTCGTAGCGCCAGATCTGCCCGAAGTGGTCGGCCGCCGAGCCGTCCTCCCCGCGCGCGAACGACGACACGAAGTACACGCACCGCCCGCCCCAGTAACACCCCTCCAGCTTCTGGGCGTGGGTGATGCCCTTCGGGCCGAAGTCCTGCAGCCGGATCGGGGTTTCGGCGGCGAGGGGGTCCGGCACGTCGACCCATTCGATGCCCTCGAAGACACGGCCCGTCTCCTGGATGGAGGACAGGTCCGGCACCCCCGGCACCCGCATCGCCTGCAGTCGGCCGCCCGCCCGCAGCGAGCCCACGCCGCCCAACGGCTTCTCCGGCAGAAAACGATAGAAAAGGCCGAACGGCTTGAGAAACGCGTCTTCCGTCTCGTAAACGATTCCACGCTGCGGGTCGACGGCGATCGCCTCGTGTTGGAAGCGGCCCATCGCGGTCAGCGGCACGGCTCCGGTGCGGCGCGGGTCGGACGGGTGGACCTCGAAGATGAAGCCGTGATCCTTGGTGTAACCGTTTGTGCCGGCTTTGTCCTCGGTCTCCTCGCAGGTCAGCCAGGTATGCCACGGGGTGGGTCCCCCCGCGCAGTTGACGGCCGTGCCCGCGATCGCGACCCGCTCGGAGAGCACCCTGCCCCGCGAGTCCAGCGTCAGGGCCGTACAGCCGCCCTTGCCGGCCGGGTCGTAGGTCAGGCCCTTGACCGTGGGGACGGGATGAGCGGCGGTGGGACGGTTCTCGTGGTTGCGGACCAGGTGCACGCGGCCGCCCGGCCCGGGGAGCGCCGTCATGCCGTCGTGGTTCGAGGGCACCGGGCCCTCACCGGAGCGCAGCGGTTCGCCCTCGCGGGACAGGACCCGGTAGCGGAAGCCCTTGGGGAGGTCGAGGAGGCCGTGCGGGTCGGGGACGAGGGGGCCGTACCCCTCGTGGCCGAGGTTCTGCGCGGCCGCGGTGCCCGCGAAGAGGTCGGAGAGGGCGCCGGTGAACGCGATGCTCGCGCCCACCCCCAGCGCACCGGTGCCGGCGAGGATCTGACGTCGTGTCGCGGACATGGGACAACCTTCCTGCTGGCGGACAGGACTGTGATCCCGCTGTGTCTATCACCCGAGGTGCGCCCCGGGAACCACGCGCGGCGCAGGTGTCACTCGTCGGCGGCCTCCGGAGGGGAGGGGGGAGGCGAAGCGGACGGCGGTTGCTGATTCTGTTGCGGAAGCGGTTGCCGCTGCGACGGTTGCGTAAATGCTTGCTGCTGACGCTGTTGTGTAAACGGTTGCTGATCGGAATGTTGTGGAATCGGTTTCCGCTGCTCAGCCTGTTGTGAAGGCGGTTGCCGTTGCTCGAGCTGTTGTGAGGGCGGTTGCTGCTGGGCTTTCTCCAGGAACCGCAGCAGCTCCACGGGAAACGGCAGCACGAGCGTGGAGTTCTTCTCCGCGGCGACCGCCACCACCGTCTGCAGCAGCCGAAGTTGGAGTGCCGCGGGTTGCTCGGACATCTGCGCGGCCGCCTCGGCGAGCTTCTTCGACGCCTGGAGTTCCGCGTCGGCGTTGATGATCCGCGCCCGGCGTTCGCGGTCGGCCTCCGCCTGACGGGCCATCGAACGCTTCATGGCGTCCGGCAGCGACACGTCCTTGATTTCGACCCGGTCGATCTGCACACCCCAGCCGATGGCCGGACTGTCGATCATCAGCTCCAGGCCCTCGTTGAGCTTCTCGCGGTTGGACAGCAGGTCGTCCAGCTCGCTCTTGCCGATGATCGAGCGCAGCGACGTCTGCGCCATCTGGGAGACGGCGAACCGGTAGTCCTCGACGTTGATGATCGCGGCCGGCGCGTCCACCACGCGGAAGTACACGACCGCGTCGACCCGCACGGTCACGTTGTCGCGGGTGATGCCCTCCTGGGCCGGAATGGGCATCGTCACGATCTGCATGTTCACCTTGCGCAGCCGGTCCACCATCGGGATGACCACGGTGAAACCGGGCCGGCGGACGTCGCCGTGCAGACGGCCGAGTCGCAGGACCACCCCGCGCTCGTACTGCTTGACGACCCGTGCGGCGGCGCCGAGGTACACGAGGCCTCCCGCGGCGAGTGCCGCGGCCGCACCCAGCAGCTCCTCGAGCATGTCGACCTCCTCGACCAGAGGTCCCGATTGAGCCGTACTGCCTACTCCTGCAACGATATGCCCGCCGTCCGGTCCGGGGCCACGCCCCCGGACCCCGGACCGGACGGCGGGCCGGGCCCCGGACCGGACGGCGGGTACGTAGGGCGTCAGCCGGCGCGGGCCGGCTCGGTCGCCGCCTCCTCGGTCTGCGGCGTCTTCACCGGCTCGGTGACCTTCACCGGCTCCGTGCCGTGGGCGCTGTGGCGTTGCGCCCAGTTCTCCAGGGCCGTCCGGCAGGCGTGGTCGAGGTGGTGCAGGCCCGAGAGGTCCAGCTCGACCGGCCGGTCCTGCGGGAGGGCCTCCAGGCTGTCGAGGATCTTCGGCAGGCGCAGGAAGGTCGCGTTGCCCGACAGGTACGCCTGCACCGGGCCCGCCCCCTTGTCGACGACCTCGAGCCGGATGTGCGAGGCCTCCCAGGCCGTCTTGACGACCGCCAGCGCGAGACCGACGAGGACGCCCTCGAACATGCTGACCGCGACGATCGACACGGCCGTGACGACCAGGACGAGCGCCTCGCCCGGATGCTCGCGCCACAGCGCCACGAGCGACCGCGCCGGCACGAGCTTGGCGCCCGCGTGGAGGAGGATGCCGGCCAGCGCCGGGATCGGGATGTACGCCAGCAGATCCGGCAGCAGGGCCGCGAACAGCAGCAGCCACACGCCGTGCAGCACACGGGACGCCTTGGTCCGCGCACCGGCCTGCACGTTGGCCGCGCTGCGCACGATCACCGCGGTCATCGGCAGCGCGCCGAGCACGCCGCAGACGGCGTTGCCGGCGCCCTGCGCCATGAGCTCCTTGTCGTACGCGGTGCGCGGGCCGTCGTGCAGCCGGTCCACCGCCGCCGCGCTGAACAGGGACTCGGCGGACGCGATCAGGGTGAACGCGACGATCGTGCCGAGCAGACCGACGCTCGCCAGGTCGCCGAAGGCGCCGAGCGGCGGAGGCTGGACGGACTCGAGCAGGCCCCGCACCTCGACGGTGGCCACGGGCAGGTCGAGCAGCAGGGCGGCGATCGTGGCCAGGCCGACCGCGGCGAGCGGTCCTGGCACCGTGCGGATCATCGCCGGCAACCGCTTCCACAACACCAGCACCGCGACGGTGCCCGCGCCGAGTGCGAGCGAGGCGGACCCGGCGGCGCTGCCGAACGCGTCCGCGACCGCCTCGGGCAGCCCGGCGATCTTCTGCGGACCGGACTCCGGCGCCTTGGCGCCGACCGCCGAGTACAGCTGACCGGCGATCAGCACCAGGCCGATCCCGGCCAGCATGCCCTCGACGACGGAGACCGAGATGGCGCGGAAGTAGCGGCCCAGTCGCAGCGCGCCCATGGCGAGCTGCAGGACGCCCGTGGTCAGGACGATCACCCCGAGGGCGGGCAGGCCGAACTCCCGCACCGCCTCGAAGACCAGCACGGTGAGTCCGGCGGCGGGACCGGACACCTGCAGGCTGCTGCCCCGCATGAGTCCGGTGACCAGGCCGCCGACGATGCCGGTGACGAGCCCGAGCTCGGCCGGCACGCCGGAGGCCACGGCGACGCCGACGCACAGCGGCAGCGCGACCAGGAAGACGACGAGTGAGGCGGCGAAGTCCTGCTTCAGGTGCGGGAAGCGCGATATTCGCCCGGTGGGCTTCTGGTTCGTCACGGCGGCGCTCACAGGGCTTCGAAGCGGTCGGTGTCGACGCGGTGTTCGCGTACGGCGCCGGTGTGCACCTCGTAGTACCAGCCGCGCACCCGCAGCCGGCCGTCGGCCAGCCGCTTCTCCACGCACGGGTACGAGCGCAGCCTCAGCACCTGGGCGAGCACGTGGTGCTGGACCGCGCGCATGACCGTCGGGTCGTCGGGATCGGCGGCGCCGGGCTCGTCGGCCGCGTGCGCGAGCCAGTCGCGCACGGCGGGCACGCCGTCGAGGTCGTCTCCGCGCACCAGCGCGCCGACGGCGCCGCAGTGCGAGTGGCCGCAGACCACGACGTCCTGGACGCCGAGCACCTCCACGGCGTACTCGATGGTGGCGGCCTCGCCGGTGGGGCGGTCGGAGCCGTAGGGGGGCACGATGTTGCCCGCGGTGCGCAGCTCGAAGAGCTCGCCGGGCCGGGCGCCCGTGATCAGCGCGGGAACGACCCGCGAATCGGAGCAGGTGATGAAGAGAACCTGCGGAGACTGGCCTTCGGCAAGCCGGGCGAACTCCTCAGGGCGCTGTCCGAAGGTACGGGCGTTGTCGATGAGGGGCTGCATGACGTGGTGACTCCTCCTGGCGCGCCGTGGGGGCGCGTCGGACGTGCAGGACACAGGACAGGTGGGGGACTGTTGCTCTGTTCTGCCCGCTCAGCAGCGGAAGACCTGGAGTGCCGCGGGGGAGTGGGACGTCGATGATCTCGACGTCCGGTGCCGGGGATCGCCGGGCCGGGCCTGCCGGTGCGCGGCCGCGGGGTCCTGCGCCGACGACGCCCGCTCGGGCTCGTGGGGGGCCGAGGCGGCGCAGGCGGTGACGCGGTGGCGGTCGCGGGTGCGGCGGGGGTCGGCGGGGCCGCCGGGAAGCTCGCAGTCGCGTGCGGTGACCTTGTCGTGACGCGTCGTCTTGGCGGACAGGGTGATTCCAGGCTCGGCCTTGGCCTCGGCGTGGCGCGCCGTGTGCGCGGTTGCGAAGGAAGGCGTCGGCGCGAAGAACGCCAGGGCGAGCAGGACGGCGGTGAGGAGCGAGACGGCGGCGCGAGCCGACGTACCTCGGAACATGCGCCTCCCTCCGGCCATCGAGCACATCTAGTCCGGACCAACGATTGGTCAATGACTGGTCAAGAAACAAGGTAACCCTGCAAAGTTGTTTGCAGGGTTAACTCGACGTTTCCAGATGAAGTGCGCCTGAAAAGAGCGGGAGGCGTGGCGCGAACCGGCTCTTGACCCGGACGGCCGAGATCGTCTAGTCGGGCTTGACGAGCGACTTGGCGTCGCGGGCCAGCGCGGTCAGTCGGGATATCGCGCGGAAGTACTTCTTGCGGTACCCGCCGTTCAGCATCTCCTCGCTGAAGAGCCGGTCGAAGGGGGCGCCCGAGGCCAGCACCGGGACCTCGCGGTCGTAGAGCCGGTCGGCGAGAACGACCAGCCGCAGTGCCGTGGACTGGTCGGGCACCGGCTGCACGTCCGTGAGGCAGACCGCCTTCAGGCCGTCCGTCAGCGCCCCGTAACGGCTCGGGTGGACCTTCGCGAGATGCGCCAGCAGGTGCGGGAAGTCGTCGAGCGAGGCGCCCTCCGTGGCGTACGCGGCCTTCGCCACCTGCTCGTCGGAGTACGGCGCCGGAGCCTCCGGCAGACCGCGGTGGCGGTAGTCCTCGCCGTCGATGCGCAAGGCGCGGAACTGCGCCGACAGGCCCTGGATCTCGCGCAGGAAGTCGGCCGCCGCGAACCGGCCCTCGCCCAGCTTGCCGGGCAGCGTGTTGGAGGTCGCGGCGAGCGCCACACCGGCCTCGACCAACTTGCCGAGCAGCGTGGAGACGAGAACGGTGTCGCCCGGGTCGTCCAGCTCGAACTCGTCGATGCACAGCAGCCGGTGCCCGGAGAGCGTGCGCACCGTCTGCTGGAAGCCCAGGGCGCCGACGAGGTTGGTCAGCTCGACGAACGTGCCGAACGCCTTCAGGGAGGGCTCGGCCGGGGTCGCGTGCCACAGGGACGCCAGGAGGTGGGTCTTGCCGACGCCGTAGCCGCCGTCGAGGTAGACGCCGCGCGGCCCGGCGGGCGTGCGGGGCGCCTTCGACCGGCCGAAGCCGAGGAACCCCCGGCGGGCGGCGCCTGTGGCGTGCGCCCCGCCGAGCCCGGCCGCGAAGCTCTCGAGGACGCCGACCGCCTGCGTCTGGCTCGGCTGGTTCGGGTCCGGGAGGTAGGTGCCGAAGCGGACCGCGTCGAACCGGGGCGGCGGCACCATCTCGGCGACCAGCCGGTCCGCGGGAACGTGCGGCTGCCGGGCGCAGAGGGAGACCGGCGACGCGTCGGTGGTCGGGCTGAGGCCGGGGGCGGCGGAGGAGGACGACACGGTTCCCCATGCTACGGGGCGTGCCAGACTGCCTGGCATGCGACGGCTGTTCCCTGTGACCGACCAGACAGCGACGACCGGCTCCGGCGGCGGCCCGCTCGGCGCCCGCGGCGAGGGGGGTGCGGGCGCCGAGGACCGTGAGTGGAGCCTCGACGAGCTCGCCGAGGCCTACGCCTACCCGCAGGCCCCTCCCGGCGAGCCGAGGCCCTGGCTGCGGGCCAACATGGTGTCCACCCTCGACGGCGCGGCCCAGCACGACGGGCGTTCCCAGCCCATCTCCACCGCCGCCGACATGCGGATCTTCGGCACGCTGCGCGGCCTCGCGGACGTGGTGGTCGTGGGCGCGGAGACGGTCCGGCTCGAGGGGTACCGCCCGGCACGCGCGCGTGCGGAGTTCGCGGCGCGGCGGGCGGCGGCCGGGCAGGCGCCCGCCCCCGCGGTCGCGGTGGTCACCGCCGGCCTCGATCTCGACTTCTCCCTCCCGCTCTTCTCGTCGCCGCTGGTCCCGACGCTGGTCCTGACCGGAACGGCGGCCGCGCCCGACCGGGTGGCGGCCGCTCGGAAGGCGGGGGTGCGGGTGGTGACCGCCGGCGACGGCACGGGCGTGGACCCGGCCCGGGCCGTGCAGGCCCTCGCCGCGCTGGGCCACACCCGGCTGCTGACGGAGGGCGGGCCGAGGCTGCTCGGGCAGTTCGTGGCCGCCGGGGTGCTGGACGAGCTGTGCCTGACCGTCGCCCCGATGCTCACCGCCGGAGACGCCCAGCGGATCGCGGGCGGGCCGTCGGTCGCCGTTCCGCAGCGGTTCGCCCTGGCGTCCCTGCTGGAGGAGGACGGTTTCCTGTTCGGCAGGTACCGGCGGCCGTGAGCGACGCGAACGGGTTCGATCGCCGCCGACGGCCCGAATGGGTGGAGCCATCCGTTCCGTTTGGCCTCCGGCGGGCACACTGAATCTCGCGGTACCCGTGCGATCACGGGGAAGGATGGTTTCCGCAGGGGCCGCCATCGGCCCACGGAGGACAGAGGGCCACGGGGGTCCTCGCAGAGAATGGGGCGCCGGTGTTCACAAGCGTTTTGATGATCGAGAAAGCCCTGACGTCCGCCGACGTGGAGTTCGTCACCACCTTGCACGGGGACGAGCGGGTCTCCTTCCACGTACTGCTCCAGCCGCGCGGCGACCAGGCGGACCGTCTGCTGAGGGCCATCGACGACGTCGCCCTCGGCGAGCTGGACGAGGCCGCCCGGGAGCGCGAGACACCGGAGGGGGAGGAGGCGAAGGGCTTCGGCGTGCGCGCGCTGGAGGTGTCGCTCCAGGCGCTGCAGGCCTCCGGCAGCCCGGCGGTGGGACGCCTGGTGGAGGACCATCCGCTCGACGCGCTGAAGTCCCTGGTGGCGGAGGTGCGAGCGGACGAGGTCATCGTGCTGACGGATCCGCACTACGTGGAGGAGTTCTTCCACCGGGACTGGGCCTCCCGGGCCCGGCACAAGGTGGGCGTCCCCGTGCTGAAGCTGTTCTCGCACAGCAAGGCGTAGCGGACACGGTCACGGCCGCCCTCGGGGACGCGGTCGGCGAGGTGTGCGCCGTCCGTGCCGTGAGGGTCCACGGCGTCAGGAGCGGCGGCGGCGCCATGGGCACTGCGGCAGCGCCGGATGCGCCGGATGCGGCGGGTGCGGCGGGCCGCGGGTGCGGGCGGCGCGGTGACGGTCCTGGCCGCGGGCCCGCGGGCCCGCGGGCCGTGGGAGGGGCGGGCGCGGGGTTCTCCGCGCCCCTGGGGCGGTGCGGCCGGTCCGACCCCCTAGGCTGGGGCGCGTTCACCGTCGCAGCGCACCCTGGAGACACGCACATGGCACCCGGCCTTCCTACCGCCATGGACCGACCGCACTTCATCGGCATCGGCGGGGCCGGGATGTCGGGCATCGCCAAGATCCTCGCGCAGCGCGGGGCGAAGGTCGCCGGCAGCGACGCCAAGGAGTCGGAGACCGCGGAGGCACTGCGGGCGCTCGGGGCGACCGTGCACATCGGGCACGCCGCCGGCCACCTGGCCGACGACGCGAGCTGCGTCGTCGTGTCGTCGGCGATCCGCGCCGACAACCCGGAGCTCGCCCGGGCGGCCGAGCTCGGCATCCCGGTCGTCCACCGTTCGGACGCGCTCGCCCGGCTGATGGACGGACTGCGTCCGATCGCCGTCGCCGGCACCCACGGCAAGACGACCACCACGTCCATGCTGGCGGTGTCGCTGTCCGAGCTCGGGCTGGACCCCTCCTACGCCATCGGCGGCGACCTGGACGCCCCCGGCTCCAACGCGCTGCACGGCGAGGGCGAGATCTTCGTGGCCGAGGCGGACGAATCCGACCGCAGCTTCCACAAGTACGCGCCCGAGGTCGCCATCGTCCTCAACGTCGAGCTCGACCACCACGCCAACTACGCGTCGATGGACGAGATCTACGCGTCCTTCGAGACGTTCGCCGGACGGATCGTGCCCGGCGGCACCCTGGTGATCAACGCCGACCACGAGGGCGCCCGGGAGCTGACCCGGCGCGTCGAGGGCGTGCGCACGGTGACCTACGGCGAGGCCGAGGACGCCGACGTGCGTGTCCTGTCCGTCGTCCCGCAGGGGCTGAAGAGCGAGGTGACCGTTGTGCTCGACGGGCGGCAGCTCACCTTCACCGTCTCCGTTCCCGGCCGGCACTACGCCCACAACGCCGTCGCCGCGCTGGCGGCGGGCGTCGCGCTGGGAGTTCCGGCAGCCGAGCTCGCCACCGCCCTCGCGGCCTACACGGGCGTCAAGCGCCGGCTGCAGCTCAAGGGCGAGGCGGCGGGCGTGCAGGTCGTCGACTCCTACGCCCACCACCCGACCGAGATGACGGCCGACCTGGAAGCGATGCGCGCGGCGGTCGGCGACGCCCGCATCCTCGTCCTCTTCCAGCCGCACCTGTTCTCCCGCACGCAGGAACTGGGCACGGAGATGGGGCAGGCGCTGGCCCTGGCGGACGCCTCCGTCGTCCTGGACGTCTACCCGGCCCGCGAGGACCCGATCCCGGGCGTCACCAGCGAGCTGATCATCGACGCAGCGCGGGCCGCGGGCGCCGACGTGAGGGCCGTCCACGACAAGGACGCGGCGCCCGCCGTGATCTCGGGAATGGCGAAGGCCGGTGATCTCGTTCTCACCATGGGCGCGGGTGACGTGACGGACCTGGGCCCGCGCATTCTGGACCGTCTTTCCCAGTGAGGGGCTGAGGCTCATGTCGTACGACGTCGAAAAGCCGGACGAGCAGTGGCGGGCGGAGCTGACGCCGGCCGAGTACGCCGTCCTGCGCCAGGCCGCGACCGAGCCCGCGTTCACCGGCGAGTACACCGACACCAAGACCCGGGGCGTCTACTCCTGCCGGGCCTGCGGCGCCGAACTGTTCACCTCCGACACCAAGTTCGACTCCCACTGCGGCTGGCCGTCGTTCTTCGACCCGAAGGACACCGACGCCGTGGAGCTGATCGAGGACCGCTCGCACGGGATGCTGCGCACCGAGGTGCGGTGCGCCCGGTGCGGATCCCACCTCGGCCACGTGTTCGCGGGCGAGGGCTACCAGACCCCGACCGATCAGCGGTACTGCATCAACAGCATCTCCCTGCAGCTGAAGCCGCAGGACTGACACCGCCGTCGCCGGGAGCGGGCGCGGCAGGCGTGACAGACGCGGCAGGCGTGACACGGGTGGTGCCGTGACACGGGTCGTGTCGGCGCGCCGGATGCGGGACGGCCGGGGGCCGGGCGCCGAGTGCGGTGTACGAGGGGTTCGGCGCCGCTTCGGCCCTTCGGCGCCGTTTCGCCCCCTGGCGCCCTGCGGCGGCGTGTCGACGGCAGCCCGGCGCACGGTGGAGGCCGACGAGGCTCACAGCCGTCCGCGCTGCACCATCGCCGACAGCACCAGCATCCCCGGCGGCAGGGGCGCCCAGACCGTGAGCACCCGGTAGCCGATGACGGTCGCCGTGGCGGCGGGCAGCGGGGTGCCGTATCCGGCCAGGGCGAGAACCAGCGCCGCGTCGATCGGACCGATTCCGCCCGGCGCGGGCACCACACCGGCCGCGGTGCTCGCCGCGAGGAACGCGAAGAGCAGCTGCGACCAGGACAGCGGCAGGCCCAGCGCGGTTCCCACGCAGGCCACCACACACGCCTGGAGCAGGGGAGCCGCGGCCGCTCCGCCCCACAGGGGCAGAAGGCGGGCGGGCCGGGTGTGCAGGCGCCGCGCGTCGGTGAGGGCCGTCCGGACGAAGTCCAGGGCGGGACGGCGCAGCGGCCGGGCCACGGCGAACAGCGCCGCGACCGCCACCGGGGCCAGCAGCAGGCAAGCGGCGGTCAGAAACAGCGCCCGCCCTTGCGGAAACAGTTCCGCAACGGGCGGCACGGCGGTGGGGGCCGCGAACACGAAGACCAGCAACAGGGGGACTTTCGCCACTGCCCTGACCAGGGAGTACAGGGCGATCGACGCCGTGGCCCGGTTCAGCGGGACACCCTCGCGCCGCAGAAACCGCAGCGTCACCGCATGGGCGCCGACGCTCGCGGGCAGCACGTGGTTGGCGGCGCCGGCGGCGATCTGCGAGGCGAGCAGCGCGCCCGGCGGCAGCCGGTCCGTGATCGCGCCCTGCCGGACGCAGGCCGCGGCGACCACCCCCAGATAGGTGAACAGCAGCCCGGCCAGCAGCCACCAGGGATCGGCGGTGGTCAGCCGGGCGACGCCGTCGCGGACGGTGTGCCAGTCGAGCGCCGCCCACACCCCGAGGAACAGCAGGGGCAGCAGGGCGAGGGCGCGGCGGGTGGCGGCGGAGGCCGACGGGCGGCGGCGCTCGTCCGAGGCCCGGGCCGCGGCCGGGGGCGTCGACGGCGGCGGGGCCGCGGGGTCGTCGAGGGGCAACAGGGACACGGCGCACGTCGTCCTTCCTCGTCGTGACCGCGCCCGGCGGTGTGACGGATAAGGGGCGAGCTCGGGGAGGGGTGCTGAGGAACGCTTTCCCGTTCGGAGTGGCGGTGCGATGTCCGCAAGCCGGCGGAGTGCGGGCCTACGGGCGACCGCGGTGCGGTGGGGCTGGGCTGGGGTGAGGTGGGGCAGGGGTGGCGGGGGACCGGGGTGGCGTGGGGCTGGGGTGCGGTCGAACCGGCGGTGCGGCCGACGGGGCGGGTGCGGTGGGTCCGGTGTGCGGTGGGGCTGGTGCCCGGCCCGACCGGGTGCGGTCGAGCCGCGGTGAGCGACGGCAGTTGGGCTGCCGTGAGGCGGGGTGCGATGTTGCCGGGGTGCCGTGGGGCGTGCTGCCGTCGGGCGGGGTGCCGTGGGGCGGGGTGCGATGAAGCCGAAGTGCGATGGAGCCGGGTGTGCTGCGGCTGGGGGATTTCTGCCCGTGCGCCTCCCCGTTCATCCCGGCCGCCCGCCAGGGTTCACCCGGACTGAGGGTCCGGATCCCTTCCCGCGCTCTCCCGGGTCCCCGCCACGTCTGTGCCGCCGACGGGGGACCGGGCCGACCCCAGGGGCAGCGTCATCGTGAAGACCGTGGCGGTCGTCGTGTCGTCCAGCTCCAGCGAGCCGCCGTGGGCGCGCACCAGGGAGCGGGCGACCGAGAGGCCGAGCCCGCTGCCCCCTCGGTTGCGGCTGCGGGCCTTGTCGACGCGGTAGAAACGGTCGAAGACGCTTTCCCGCTCTTCGGGCGGGATACCGGGCCCCTCGTCGGTGACATGGACCCGGGCCGTGTCCGCCGAGGCGGACACCTCGAGCGAGACCGGCGTGCCGGCCGGGGTGTGCACGGCCGCATTGGTGAGGAGGTTGTCCAGGACCTGCCGGATGCGATGCGGATCGATCCTCATCCGAACGGCCGCAGGGCCGGGAAACACCGTTACCGGATGCCCGGGATGACTCGCCCGGAACGCGTCGACCGCCTGCTCGGCCAGTTCGACGAGGTCGGCTTCCTCCATCCGCAGGGGCGTCTCCACCTCGGCGGCGTCGAGGCGGGCCAGCAGGAGCAGGTCGTCCAGAAGGACGCCCATCCGTGCCGCCTCGGCGCGCAGCCGGGCAAGGTGCTTGTCGCGCTCCTCGGGCGCGTTGGCGGCCGCGTACTGGAAAAGGTCCGCGTAACCGCGTACCGACATCAGCGGCGTGCGCAGCTCGTGCGAGGCGTCGGCGACGAAGCGGCGCAGCCGCTGCTCGGCCTCCGCCCGCACGGCGAGGGAGTCGTCGATGTGCTCCAGCATCGTGTTGAAAGCCGTCCGCAGCTCCTCGACCTCGGGCCCGCCGCCGGGGGCGTCCGCCCGCAGGTGCAGCCGCGACGCCGACTCGCTCAGGTCGTGCGAGGCGATCCCGTGCGCGGTGTGCGCCATGTCGCTGAGCGGCTTCAGACCGTTCTTCAGCATCCGGCGGCCGAACACCACCAGTGCCAGCAGGGCCAGACCGAACGCGGCCACCTGCACGGTGATCAGCTGGCGCATGGTGCCGTCGATGTCCTCGGTCGGCGCGGCGCTGACCAGCACCACGCCGGGCGACACCTCGCAGGCGCGCAGCAGATACGTGCCCGCGCCGATCCGCACCGTGCGGGTGAGGTCGACGTCCGAGCCGGACATCCGCCGGGCCAGGGCGGTCAGCGCCGTGGTGTCGGCGGGCACGTCGGCCGGCTTGCGCAGTACGGCCGACTCCGCCGACACGTCGTAGACGGCCGTGTACCAGCCGTAGTAGGGCTGGCGCTCCACGACGCCGTGCGCCTTGGCGTCCTTGGACTGCACCACCTGGACGAGCTTGATCTGGTCGCCCAGCTGACGGTCGAGATAGCCCCGCATGTACATGGTCAGCATGGCGCCGACCACCGCGAACACCACCAGCGACAGCGCGCCCAGGCCGAGTGCCAGCCGGGTGCCCAGCCGGAGCCTGCGGTAGGACCGGAGGAACCGGGCGATCACTCGGCCGCCTGCCGGAGCACATAGCCGAAACCGCGTACCGTCTGGATCAGCGGGTCGTCGCCCGTCGCGTCGAGCTTGCGGCGCAGTCGGCTGACGACCAGCTCGACGACGTTGGAACGGCCGCCGAAACCGTACTCCCACACATGGTCGAGGATCTGCGCCTTGGTGAGCACGGTGGGGGATTTGCGCATCAGGTAACGCAGCACCTCGTACTCGGTGGGCGTCAGGGTGAGAAGTCTCCCGTCGCGCCGCACCTCACGGGTGTCCTCGTCCATGGTGAGGTCCGCCACCTGCAGGACGGAACGCTGGAAACCGGGACCCGCGCTGCGCCGCAGCACGGTGCGCAGCCGCGCCATCAGCTCCTCCACCGCAAACGGTTTCACGAGATAGTCGTCCCCGCCCCGGGTCAGCCCCGCGACCCGGTCGGCGACCCCGTCGCGCGCCGTCAGAAACACGACGGGAACCATCGTGCCGGTGTTCCGCAACCGGTCGAGCACGCCGAAGCCGTCGATGTCGGGCAGCATCAGGTCGAGCACCACGATGTCCGGGTGGAAGTCGGCGGCGCGGCGCAGCGCCTCGTCACCCGAATTGGCGGTCACCGCGTCCCAGCCCTCGTAACGGGCGACCGTCGCCACGAGATCGGCGATCGGCGGGTCGTCGTCCACGACGAGGAGTCGTACTTTTTCCACCCGCCCATAGTGCGCCACTCGTCCCGCAGCGCCAGAGCCGCGTCGCACGGATGCACACATCGATAAGATCTTGAAAGTTGTACGACAGGAGAATGACAGCAAAGCACGGAGAAGCTCTGTGTTCTGAGGACCCGATCTAGGAGTTTCCGTCCGTGACGACCGTCCAATCGCCCCCCACGCCCCCCACGGCGATCCGACCCAAAGTGGTGGCCCGCACCGGCCTGTACGCCGTGCTGGCCGCCAACGCGGCCGTCGTGACCCTGTTCGCCGTCCAGGCCGGCTTCGCCTCCAACGCACTGGTCGTGATCGGCCGCTTCGCCGGCCTGTACGGCGCCCTGCTGATGGCGTTCCAGCTGCTGCTGGTGGCCCGGCTGCCCTGGCTCGACCGCCGGATCGGCATGGACCGGCTGACCAACTGGCACCGCTGGACCGGCTTCGGGCTGCTGTGGACGCTGGTCGGGCACGTGGTGTTCATCGCCTTCGGCTACGCCGAGTCGTCCTCGATGAACCCGGTGGACCAGCTCGTCGACCTCGCCGAAACCGTCGAAGGCGTTTTCCGCGCCGTGGTCGCCATGGCGCTGATCCTCGTCGTCGGCGGCGTCTCCGCCCGCTGGGCGCGTCGTCGGCTGGCCTACGAGACCTGGCACTTCGTCCACCTGTACGCCTATGTCGCCGTGGTGCTGGCCTTCACGCACCAGGTCGCCGTCGGCACCACCTTCACGACGTCGTCCGCCGCCACCGCCTACTGGTACGGCGTGTGGGGCGTCGCTCTCGGCTCGGTGTTCCTCGGCCGTCTCGTGCTGCCGCTGTGGCGGAACTGGCGTCACCAGCTGCGCGTCGAGGCGGTCGTCCCCGAGGCCGACAACGTCGTCTCCGTCTACATCACCGGACGCGACCTGGACCGGATGCCCGCGCGGGCCGGCCAGTTCTTTCTCTGGCGGTTCATGACCAAGGACCGCTGGTGGCAGGCGAACCCCTTCTCCCTGTCGGCCGCGCCCGACGGCTCCCGCCTGCGGCTGACCGCGAAGGCCGCCGGTGACGGCTCCGCGGGCCTGCGCCACGTCAAGCCCGGCACGCGCGTCTTCGCCGAGGGCCCCTACGGCGCGTTCACGGCGATGCACCGCACCCGTCCGCAAGCGCTGCTCATCGCGGGCGGCGTCGGCGTCACCCCGATCCGTGCGCTCCTCGAGGAGATCCACGGGCACGCAGTCGTCATCTACCGGGTGGCCGGCGAACGCGACGCCGTCCTCTACGACGAGCTGCACCGACTCGCCCTCGCCAAGGGCGCGGAGCTGCACCTGGTGACCGGGCCGCCGGTGCCCGACCGGCTGGCGCCGCGCGAACTGTCCGCCCTCGTGCCGGACATCGCGCAGCGGGACGTCTTCCTGTGCGGGCCGCCGCCGATGATGAACGCGGTCCTCGGCACCCTCCGCGATCTCGGCGTGCCGAGGCCGCAGATCCACTTCGAGCGCTTCAGCCTGGCGGGATGAGAGAGACATCGTGAAGCGAGCCATACCTGTTCTGATCCTGTCCGTCGCGGGACTCATCCCGGTCTGGCGTTACGAGCCGTCCGCCGGCACGTCGACCGCCGTGTCCACCCCCGCCGTGCCACCCGCGCCCGCCACCTCGTCGACGTCCTCCTCGGGTGCGCGGACCTCCACCGGAACGACGGTCGCCACGGAGAAGGGCGACGTCCAGGTCCGGATCACCTACGACGGCAGTCGGATCACGGCCGTCGAGATGCTCAAGCAGCCGAATCATCCGCAGACGACGGCGGCGGTGCCGAAGCTGATTGCGGAAACGCTTACGGCGCAGAGCGCGGACATCGACACCGTTTCCGGAGCGACCGTCACCAGTGACGGCTACAAGGAGTCGCTGCAGGCGGCGATCGACGCCAAGGGCTCCTGACGTGCACCGCGTCGAACACGTCATGGGGTTTCCCGTCTCCTTGCGGGTCGACGACGGCGCCGACCCGCAGGTCCACCCGTCGGCGCCCGAAGCCGCCGTGGACGCCGTCTTCGCCTGGCTGCGGGAGGCCGACGAGCGGTTCAGCCCCTACCGGGAGGACAGCGAGGTGTCCCGGCTGGACCGGGGCGAGCTGTCCGCCGGCGCGCTGAGCGACGACCTCACCGAGGTGCTCGGCCTGTGCGAGGAGTACCGCATCGCCACCGGCGGCGCCTTCGACGTCCGGCTGCCCGGCCGTGGCCTCGACCCCTGCGCGGTCGTCAAGGGCTGGTCGGTGCAGCGGGCCGCGGACCTGCTGGCGGCGGCCGGACTGACCCGGTTCTGCCTCAACGCCGGCGGTGACGTCGTCGTGGCGGGCGGTCCCTGGCGGGTCGGCGTGCGGCACCCCTTCGCCGCGGACAAGGTGTGCGCCGTCCTCGGCGTCACCGACGCGGCGGTCGCCACCTCCGCCCGCTACGAGCGCGGCGACCACATCCTCGACGGCCGCACCGGCCTCCCGGCGGCCGGTCTCGACAGCGTCACCGTCGTCGCCCCGGACCTGACCGTGGCCGACACCGTCGCCACCGCCGCCTTCGCGCTGGGCCGCGAGGGCGTGGAGTGGGCGGCCTCGCAGACGGACTGCGAGGTCTACGCCGTGGTCGCCGGGGGCGGCGTGCTGCGCACCCCGGGCTTCCCCACGGCCGGAGCGGGGACGGCGGCGGCCTGACGGCCTTTTCGCCCGGCGGCCCCTACGCCCCTCCGGCGCCCCGCCCCTCCGGCGCCCCGCCCCTCCGGCGCCCCGCCCCTCCGGCGCCCCGCCCCTCCGGCGCCCCGCCCCTCCGGCGCCATCCCCTCTGACGCCCCGGCGTGGGGGAGAAGCCCCGCGAAACGCGGAGAAACGCAGCGGCGGCGGGCTGGTCGCCGGCCACGAAATGGCGTCAGGAGACTCATCGGCAGTGCGAGCGGAAGCGCTCTCACGCGTTTCCCCAAGAGCCTCCGGTGCTTGCCGTGCCCTCGAATACCCTCGAAACACAAGAGGTCTAGACTCTCCCCGCAATGACCTGAACTCGTGTGGTCGAGTACGGGCGGAAACGGCCAGACCCGAAGGGTATTCGGCGTTTTGATACGGATAGATTCAGTCACCAAGCGGTATCCGGACGGCACGGTGGCGGTCGACCGGCTCTCCCTCGACATACCGGACCGCTCGATCACCGTCCTCGTCGGCCCGTCCGGCTGCGGCAAGACGACCACCCTGCGCATGATCAACCGCATGGTCGAGCCCACCGAGGGCACGATTCTCATCGACGGCGTCGACAGCCGTCAGCAGCCGGTCAACTCGCTGCGCCGGTCGATGGGTTACGTCATCCAGAACGCCGGGCTCTTCCAGCACCGCACGATCGTCGACAACATCGCCACCGTCCCCCGGCTGCTGGGCTGGAGCAAGGACAAGGCCCGCGCGCGAGCCAGGGAGCTGATGGAACGGGTGGGGCTCGACGCCTCGTTCGCCAAGCGCTACCCCTATCAGCTCTCCGGCGGTCAGCAACAGCGCGTCGGCGTGGCGCGGGCGCTCGCCGCAGACCCGCCGGTGCTGCTGATGGACGAGCCGTTCTCCGCGGTCGACCCGGTCGTCCGCAAGGGCCTCCAGGACGAACTGCTGCGCATCCAGGAAGAGTTGGGCAAGACCATCGTCTTCGTCACCCACGACATCGACGAGGCCGTCAAGCTCGGCACCATGGTCGCCGTACTGCGCACCGGCGGCAGGCTCGCCCAGTTCGCGCCGCCCGCCGAGCTGTTGTCCGACCCCGCCGACGCGTTCGTCGAGGACTTCCTCGGCGCCGACCGGGGCATCCGCCGTCTGTCGTTCTTCTCCTCAGCGGAACTGGAGTTGCTCACCGCCCCGATCGTCGCGGTCGACTCCACCGCCGAACAGATCGGCGCCCGGGCCACGGCCGACGTCCCCTACCTGCTCGTCACGGACCTCGACGGCCGCCCGCTCGGCTGGAGCGAGCCGGACGCGCTGACCGCGGGACAGATCGACGCCGGCCGACTGCTGTCGTACGGGCGGCCGTTCGTCGCCGGACAGGACTCGCTGCGGGCCGCGCTCGACTGCGCCGTCCTGTCGCCCACCGGCTGGGCCGTCGCCGTGGACGCGGAGGGCCGGGCCGCCGGAGTCGTCCCGCAGGCGGCGATCGCCGAGGCGATCCGCGGCGCCCACGCGGCCGGCCGACAGGAGCAGCGGGAACGGCAGGACGAGCGGCCCGCCGCGGAAACCGTTTCGAAGGCCGTCCGGTGAACCGCTTCTTCGACATCCCCAGCGACCTCCAGCACGACTGGCTCGGACTGATCGGGCTGCATCTGCGCGAGGCCCTGCTGCCGGTGCTGGGCGGGCTGCTGCTCGCCCTTCCGCTGGCCCAGCTGTGCGTGCGGCTTCGCTGGCTGTACCCGCCGGTGCTGTGGGTGACGACCGTGCTCTACGCCATCCCGTCCCTGGCCTTCTTCGTCGTCCTCATCGACTACACGGGGCAGACGGAGCTCACCGTCATGATCCCGCTCACCGTCTACACCCTGGTCGTGCTCGTCCCGGCGATCGTGGACGGCGTGCGCTCGGTGCCGCAGGAGACCCTCGCCGCGGCGACCGCCATGGGCTTCGGACCCGTGCGCCGGTATGTGCAGGTGCAGTTGCCGATCGCGGTGCCCGCGATCATCGCCGGTCTGCGGGTCGCGACCGTGTCCAGCATCAGCCTCGTCAGCGTCGGCATGCTGATCGGCAACCAGGGCGCGCTCGGCAACCTGCTGCACGACGCGCAGATCTACAACCGGCCCGAACTGGCCTGGAACTCCGTGATCACCACGGCCGTCCTCGCGGTGCTCGTGGACGCCGCGCTGGTCCTCGTACGGCTCCTGCTGACCCCGTGGATGCCGCGCGCCGGCGGCCGCCGGCGGGCCGCGCAGGCGGCGCCCGTCCTGGAGGGGGCAGTCCGGTGAACGTACTGAACTTCGTCAACGCCTTCTTCGGCGACGGCGCCCACTGGCACGGTTACGACGGCATCCCCACCCGCCTGCTGGAACACGTCCAGTACTCGCTCGAGGCGCTCGCCCTCGCCGCCCTCGTCGGGCTGCCCGTCGGACTCGTCACCGGCCACTACGGCAAGGGCGGCAACACCCTCACGCTGATCGCGACCGCGGGCCGCGCACTGCCCACCTTCGGTCTGCTGGTGCTCATCACCATCAGCACCGGCTTCGGCATGATGCCGGTGATGATCCCGCTGGTCGTCCTCGCCGTGCCGCCGATCCTGGTCACCACCTACGAGGCGGTGCGCTCCGTCGACCCGTCCCCGGTGGACGCGGCGCGGGGTATCGGCATGGCCGAACCGCGCATCCTGCTCCAGGTGGAACTGCCCGTCGCGCTGCCGCTCATCCTCGGCGGACTGCGCTCGGCGGCCATCCAGATCGTGTCCACCGCCACCATCGCCGCGTACGTGGGCCTCGGCGGGCTCGGCCGCTTCATCGTGGACGGCCTCTACCAGCACGACTACGAGAAGGTCGTCGGCGGGGCCACCCTGGTCGCCGGCATGGCCCTCGCGACCCTGGGCATCTTCTGGGCCCTCGCCCGCGCGACGGTCTCGCCGGGAGTGCGGCGCGCCCACTAGGCCCCGGCCCCACGCCCACCAGGCCCCGGCCCCACGCCCACCAGGCCTCGGCCCCACGCCCACCAGGCCTCGGCCCCACGCCCACCAGGCCTCGGCCCCACGCCCACCAGGCCCCGGCCCCACGCCCACCAGGCCCCGGCCCCACGCCCACCAGGTCCCGGACGTACACCCACCAAAACCCGGACTCGCGCAGCAGACGTCACCCAGTGACGGCAACGCGGGTCCGCGGTGTTTCAGCGGGTCGTTCCATGTCCTGAAGCCGGTTGTGAGACGGGACCGGACCCCTGGTGTGCCTGAAACCGGTTGTGGAACAGGACCGGACCCCTGGCGTGCCTGAAACCGGTTGTGGAATGGAACAGGACCGGACCCCCCGGTGCGCCTGAAAGCGGTTGTGGAACAGGAGTCGGGTTTCTCAGCCCTCCGTGCGGGCCAGGGCCTGTTCCAGGACGACGAGCAGGGCGTCCCGGACCGAGCCGCGTTCACGCGCGTCGAAGACGAGGAGCGGCACGCCGTCCGACACGTCGAGGGCCCAGCGGACCTCGTCCAGCGAGTGCGCCACCTGACCGTCGAAGGCGTTCACGGCAACGGCGAACGGGATCCGCTTGTGCTCGAAGTAGTCGACGGCGGCGTAACAGTCGTCGAGACGGCGGGTGTCCACGATGACGAGCCCGCCGACCGCGCCCTCCACGATGTCGTCCCACATGAACCCGAACCGCTCCTGGCCGGGCGTGCCGAACAGGTACAGCTTGAGCGTCGGGTCGATGGTGATGCAGCCGAAGTCCATCGCCACCGTGGTGGTGGTCTTGCGCGGGGTGTGACTGAGGTCGTCCACACCAGCCGCGACCTCGGTGATGGCCGCCTCGGTGGTCAGCGGCTCGATCTCGGAGATCGAGCCGACGGCGGTGGTCTTGCCCACGCCGAAGCCGCCCGCGATCACCAGTTTCACCGGCAGCGGCGGCCGTACGGCGGCCTGTCCGGCCGAGGTGCGGACCAGCGGTTCAGTCGGTGTCACGGAGTACCCCCCGGGAGTCGGGGATGGCCCGCAGGCCATCGATAACCCTGCGCAGTACGGACGCGTCGTGGGTGGCGCCGGAGTCGGGCACGTGCACCGACAGCTGCCCCGCCGCCCGCAGGTCCTCGGCGAGGACCCGCACCACGTTCAGATGCAGCCGCAGCCGCGCCGCGATCTCCGCGATGGACTGCGGCACGCGGCAGGCGGCGACGATGTCGTGCTGCTCGAAGGAGAGCCGGTGCAGCGCGTCGAGCCCGTCGGCCGTGGCGACCAGTTGGGTCTCCACGGGCATCGTCCGGCCGGACGACGCCTCGCCCGGGCGGCCGGCGACCCGTCCGGCGGTCACGAGGAAGGGCCGTACGGCGGGCGCGGGCCCGACGGGGGCGACGCCGTCCTCGCCGGCCCCGCGCGGGGTGCGGCCGTCCGCCATCGGTGTTCGCTTTCTCTGCGGTGGCGCGCGCTCAGCGCGTCCGTGTGGCGCCGACGCTGTTCTTCAGTTCCAGGACGAGCTGCGGGTTGAGCGCGCTGCCGGCGCGGTTGGCGAACACCGTCATCTCGTAGGCGATGTTGCCCAGCTTGGCCTCCTTGTCGGTGACCACGCCGAGCACGGCGCCGCTGCCGATCGCGGAGACCAGCACGTGACCGCCCTCCAGATCGATGATGACCTTGTTCAGGCCGCCCAGGCCGTAGTTGCCGGAGGCGCCGGCGGCCAGGCTGGTGATGCCCGACACGATCGCGGCCAGCCGCTCGGAGTCGGCGTGCTCGCGCAGCTCCGACACGGCGATCAGCAGTCCGTCGGAGGACACCGCGATGGCGTCCACGACCCCTGCGGTCTCGGTGGCGAAACGATTGAGCAGCCAGGTGAAGTCGGCTGCGGCGGCCCGCAGATCGGTGGGCGTGGCGTCTCCGGCGGGAGTCTCACCTGTCGACGTGCTCACTGCTCGGCTCCTTCCGGAAGGTGGTTCTGGTGGTGCGTGTGGTCCCGGCCCGACGGATCGGACGTCACTGTCCGGTCGGTCCGGTCGGTCCGGTCGGCCCGGTCGGCCCGGTCGGCCCGGTCGGGGTCACCGTCGCGACGGTGGTCGCGTCCGTGGTCGTCGCGGCCGTCGTGCCCGTGCTCGCCGCGGTGTGCGGGCGGGGTGACGGGACGCGGGTGTTCGCCGGTGTCGCGGTGTGCGCGCGCCACGGCCGCCTCGAACTCCTCGAGCGCACTGCGCACGGCGTCCGCGTCCGCCGGGCGGGCGGCCTGTCTGGCCGTCTGCTGCGCGGCGGCGTCCACGTCCGTGCGCAGCGTGGCGCCGCGCACGCGACGGCGCAGGGGCCGGGCGCCGTCGGGTTCGCCGGCCGCCGAGGCGGGCGCGGGTGCGCCGACGCCTCGCGGCCCACCGGGCGGCGGTGAGGCGTCCGCGGCCGACGTCGGACGCGAGGCCGGCGTCGCTCCCGCCGTCGCGGTCGGGGCGGTCGGTGCTTGCGGGGTGGTCGGGGCCGTCGGCGCCGGCGGCGGTGTCACGGCGTCGGGCTCGGGGGCCGGACCGGACGAGTGGGCCGCCGGAGCGGTCCGTGCCGTGCCGGAGGCCGGGGGTTGCGCCGAAGCGATGTGCGGCTCCGCCTCGGCGTGGGGGCGCATCGCGCGCTCCGCCGTGCGGGGCGCGGGGATGCCCGGCGCGCCGACGTGGGTGGGAGGCTCGGCCTCCGTCGTGCGGGGGCGCGCCGCGGGGAACGTCCCGGACGCGACCGCTCCCGGCTCGTCCCTCGTGTCCGGGACGGCGGAGTCGGAGCCGGAGGGGGGCGTGCGGTTCTCGGCGACGCCGTCGGCGCCCGCGGCGCTGCCGGAGCCCTGCTGCACCGCCGACGCGGCCTGGTCCCGCCGGGGGACCCGGCGGGGGAGCGCCGCCGGGTCGTCGTCGCGCGCGGCCCAGGAGGGGACCGAGGCGGACGGGGACGGACCCGCCGCGGGAGCCGACGGAGCGCTCTGCCCGGCGGAGTCGGGACGCGTCGACGAACCCGGGGCGGCGGACCTGACCGACGCGCCGACCTCGCTCATCGTCAACAGCAGCGTGGAGGGGATCATCACTTCGGCCGTCACGCCGCCGCCCGGGGTGCGGGTGAGGGTGACGTCGACGTCCCAGCGGCGGGCGAGGGCGCCGACCACGAACAGGCCGAGCACCTTCGTCGGCACGAGGTCGAGGCGCTCGCGGCGCACCAGACGCGCGTTCTCCTCGGCGAGGCGCTCCGCGCTCATGCCCAGACCGTGGTCGGAGACGGTGACGGACGCGCCGTCCTCGTCGGAGCCGACCACCACCTCGACGGGGCTGTCCTCCGGTGAGAACGAGACGGCGTTCTCCAGGAGTTCGGCGATCATCAGCGTCAGGTCGCCGATGATGTCCGGCTCCACGACGGCCTCGGTCGCGGCGCGCAGCCGAACCCGCTGGAAGCCCTCGATCTGACCCAGCGCGGCGCGTACGACGTTGGTGAGCGCGGTCGGGCCCGCGTCCAGGACGGTCTCGCGGATGCCGGCGAGCAGCATCAGGCTGTCGGCGTTGCGGCGCAGCCGGACGGCGATGTGGTCGATGGAGTAGAGGCGCTCCAGCAGCGCGGGGTCGGTCTCCCCGCGCTCCACCGCGTCGATCAGGGCGAGTTGACGAGTCGTCAGGTTGCTGACGCGGCGGCCGACGTTGCCGAACATCTCGGCGACGTTGCGCCGGCTCAGCACCTGGCGCTCCAGCAGCGCGGCCGCGGTGGTCTGGACGTTGTTGAAGGCCTCGGCGAGTTCCCCGATCTCGTCGTCGGCGGTGACCGGCAGTTCGCGCAGCCGGGGGGAGCCGGACTCCTCGGCGTCGTCGTCGGCGACACGGGCGAGTTCGCGGCCCGCGACGTCGGCGACCTCCTGCGCGGCCCCGGTCAGTGCCAGCACCGGACGGACCACGGAGCGGCGGACCAGGACGGAGAGGGTGATCCACAGGGCGAAGCAGAGCAGCGCGAGGCTCAGCAGCAGGACCGCGCGCCACCGGGCGCCGGAAGCCGTGTCGTCGGCGCGGTCGGCGATCTGGCCGATGAGCGACGCCGTGATCGCGAGCCGGGACCCGGCCTGCGCGCTGTAGTCGGGGTAGCGGGCGATGGCCGCCCGCAGCGCCGCCCGGATGTCGGCCTTCGAATCGGCCTGCAACGCGCTCGGGTCCACCGCCAGGTCGGCGTAGTGCCGGCTGATCGAGGCCTGCGAGGTGTTGTGCTCGATGCCGCCGAACTCGTCGGACTGCGCGGGGCTCGCGAATCGCTCGAACCGCGCGGCCTGGTAGGTGAACAGCTCGTAGGAGCCGACCGCGCCGGTGAACTCGATGAGCGCGTTGCTGTCACCGGTCCCCGCGGAGAACACGCCGGTCTCGTAGGCGCCGTGGGCGGCGTCCGCGCGCAGCAGCGAGTCGAGGAGGTTGCCGGTGAAGGTCGAGGCGAGCGCGGAGTTGTGCTCCAGACCGAGGCCCTCGATGAGGCCGTCGGCGGCGCCCGAGTACGCGGGGTCGATGTTGTCGGCGGGCAGATAGCCCTGCTCGATGGTCTGCCGCAGCCCGGCGAGTCCCTGGACCTGCCTCAGTGCCTGGGCCTCGGTGTCCGGCAGCCGGTCGCCGAAGGCGTCGACCACCTTCTGCACCTGCTCGTCGACGGCGGCCTGGGTCTGCCGGTAGCTCTCGGCGGAGGGGGCGTCGACGCCGGAGGCCGCCTCGTACCGAACGGAGAGCAGGATCGCCTGCTGGTGCTCGGCCTGCAGCCGGGCGACGAGCTGGGCGACCTGTGTGCTGTCGCGGACCAGTCGGGCGGCGTTCTCCGCGCGGTCGGACTCCTGCACCAGGTCGACGATGAGATATGTCAGGAGCAGGGCGATCACTGCCAGCGGGATGCCGACGAGCACGTTCAGCTTGCGCTGGAAGGGCCATCGGTCGGCGAAAGCCCGCAGACCCCGGGGTGCGGACGGCGATGCCGAGGACGCCGAGCCGGCGGACGCGTCCACCTCTTTCGTGGACACCGGGCCTCCTTCAAGAGGGTGTTGCAGGCGCGCAACGGGTGCTTGTGCGGTGTTCTGTCCCATTTGTATGCGCATGTGCCCGTACGGCTATGACGCATGCGCGGCCCCCGTATGCCGCTGTGGCTGACGCCGACTGCTGTGGCGGACGTCAACTGCGGCGACACTATCGCTAATTCGAACGGTCACGTGCGTCGCCCCGCGTCAAGAATCCATTACGAAGAGAGATCTCCGAAGGTGCGCGGACCGTCTCCCCGTGCGCCGGGTGCCGATCACGGATCGACGCCGATCGGTAACACGGCTGCTCTTGACCGATCGAGAAGCGGATGGATTGGATCAGGACACAAGTGTTTGAGTTCTCATCAACCCCCCAGCTCGGAACGGGAACCGTGACTTCCAACGCTCACAGCAGCAGGTCCCTGAGGAACCACCCCGGCACGGCGGCCGTCGCCCTGGCCGCGACGACGCTCCTGCTGGCGGGATGTGGCTCCTCGTCCGGCGACACCGACGACCCGCTCGCAGGCGACAAGGCGGCCGGTGACACGGTGGTCGTCGGCTCCAACAACTTCGCCGAGAGCGTCCTGCTCGCCGACATCTACGGCGAGGCCCTGAAGGCCAAGGGCGTGAAGGTGTCCTACAAGCCCAACATCGGCAGCCGCGAGACCACGTACGGGCTGCTCAAGAACGGTTCCATCACCGTCCTGCCGGAGTACAACGGCTCCCTGCTGGCGTACCTGGACAAGGACGCCGCGCAGACCTCGCTCGCGACGGTGAACGCCTCGGTCAAGACGAAGCTCGACTCCAAGCTGACGCTGCTGGAGTCGTCGCCCGCCGAGAACAAGGACTCCGTCACGATCAACGCGGAGACCGCGAAGAAGTACAACCTCACCTCGGCGTCCACGCTCGACGACCTCAAGGACGTCGCGCCCGAGCTGGTCCTCGGCGGTTCGCCCGAGTTCCAGACCAGGCAGCAGGGCATGGTCGGCCTGGAGTCGGTGTACGGGCTGAAGTTCAAGAACTTCAAGGCGCTCGACGCGGGCGGTCCGCTGACCCAGGCGGCGCTGAAGAAGAACACCGTGCAGGCCGCGGACATCTTCACCGCGGACCCCACCATCGCCAAGGAGAAGTTCGTCGTCCTCCAGGACCCGAAGAACCTCTTCGGGTTCGCGAACGTGACGCCCCTCGTCTACAAGAGCGGCCTCTCCAAGGAGGGCGTCGACGCGCTCAACGCCGTCTCCGCCAAGCTCGACACGAAGACGCTGCTCGACCTGGACTTCCAGGTGCAGCTCGAGAGCAAGGACCCGCTGGACGTCGCCAAGGCCTGGCTGAAGTCCGCAGGCCTCGGCTGAGCCCGGCCCCACCCGTCCGAACCACCGGAGCACCGAACCGTTGGACGCGCCGGCTGACGCAACGCCCCGGGTCCCCCCGCACCGCGAGGGCGCCCGGGTCGTCCTGAACGGAAACGCCCTCACCGTCGGCGAGCTGATCGCGCTCGCCGACGGCGCGGCCGTGCCCTCGGCGGCCCCCGAGGCCCGGGAGCGGGCCGTCCGTTCCTGGCGGACGGCCCAGCGGCTCGCCGCCGCCGGGCGGCTGTACGGCCGCGGCACCGGCGTGGGCGCGCAGCGCTCCGTGGCGGTCGACGAGGACGACGAGGTCGCGCACGGACTGCGCCTGCTGCGCAGTCACGCCGGCGGGGCCGGCGACCTGCTGCCCGGCCGCCAGGTCCGGGCGATGCTGGCGATCCGCGCCAACCAACTCCTCGCCGGCGGCTCCGGCATCCAGCCGGCCTTCGTCGACGCCCTCGTCGAGGCCCTGAGGCTTCGCGTCCACCCGGCCGTCAACGAGTACGGCGGCGTCGGCACCGGCGACCTGACGGCGCTGGCCCAGACGGGTCTCACCCTCCTGGGGGAACGGCCGTGGACAGGTGAGGGGGCGGGGGCGACGGACGCGACCGGTCGGCCCGCGGCGCCCGAGGCGCCGACAGCGCCTGAGAGGCCCGATGCGACCGTCGCGCCCACTGCGCGCGCCGCGCCGGCGGAGCCCGCCGTGGCGATCACCGCAAGCGATACGGGCGATGCGGGCGATGCGGATGGGGGTGCGGTGGCGCGCGGCGGCAGGGATGCTGGGCCGAGCGCCGGACCGTCCGGCCCAGGTCCGGTCTTCCCGGACGCCTCCATCCGTGCCGTCGCGGCCACCGGCACCGAGGCATTCACCGGCACCGACGCATTCACCGGCACCGGCACCGACGCCGGGGCACCCACCGGCACTGGTACCGGCGCGGTCACGGGCGCCGGGGCGTCCACGGGCGTCGGCGCACGCACCGGTACCGGCGCACCCGGCGGGACTGCCGTCGCCGCCGACGACTCCGCCGTCGCCGCCGTCCACGTCGTCTCCGGCGTCCGGTCCGCCGACGGCGCCCGACTCGCCTTCGTGACCGTCCCGTCGGCTGCCGCACCGTCCGGCCGGGCCGCCCCGCCCGATCACGCTGACCTCGACCTCGACCTCGACCTCGACCTCGCCCCCGTGCCGGGCCGGCCCCGCGCGGCGCTTCCCGGCCGAGTCCCGGTTCCCGTCGTCCTGCAGGCCGGAGACGCCCTCGCGCTGCTCAGCAGCAACGCCCTGGCGCTGGCGCAGGCGGCTCTGGCGCAGGGGGAGGCCGGGATGCTGCTGCGGGCCACGCACGCCGTCGCCGCGCTCTCGCTCGTCGCGGTGTCCGGGTCGCCGGAGGCGTACGCGGCGCCGGTGCACGCACTGCGGCCCTATCCCGGCGCGGCCCACGCGGCGGGCGAGGTGCGGCGGTTGCTCGGACTGCCCGGCCGGCCGTCGTCCCGTCCGGGGGGCCGGGTCCAGGATCCCTTCGCCTTCCGTGCCTTCCCCCAGGTGCACGGCTGCGCCCTGGACGCCTCCGAACGGCTGCGCGAGATCGTCGAGGTGGAGATCAACTGCCCTTCGGAGAATCCCCTCATGGATCCCGACGGCGCGGCGGCCTACCACCACGGCGGTTTCTTCGCCGCCCCGCTGGGCCTCGCCCTGGACGCGGCCGGGCTCGCGCTGCTGCAGACCGCGCAGCTCTCCGCCGCCCGCCTGGCCGCGCTCGGCGACCCCGGACTGACCGGACTGCCCGCCTTCCTCGGCGGCGGGCCCGCGAGCAGCTCGGGCGCGATGATCCTCGAGTACACCGCCAACTCGGCGCTCGCGGAGCTGCGTTCCTGCGCGACGCCCGCGTCGGCGGGGCACGCGGTCCTGTCACGGGGCCTGGAGGAGGCCGCCAGCTTCGCCGGTCAGGCCGCCCGTCAGGCCCTGCGCGCGGCGGACGCCTACGCTGTCGTCCTCGCCTGCGAACTCGTGGCCGCCGTGCGGGCGTTGAGGATGCTGCCCGGATCTCCGCCGGTCGCCGCGTTCGCCGTGGCGGCGGCCGCCCTGCCCGAGGGCACGGACGACCGCCCCCTGACCGACGACGTGGCGGCGGCCGCCGAACTGCTGCCGGTTCTCGCTCGGTTGTGAGTGAGGCCGCCGAAGCGGCCCGGCTCAGTACCCCACGTAGAACGTGGCGTCCTGCTTGTCTGTCGCCGTCGAGACCGGATCGATGCGCAGGACGTAGTTGGAGTGCCGGATGTACCGGGTCGGGTTGTTGTACGAGCGGAACGACGACCAGCCAGCGTCCGCCAGTCCCGCCGTCCGGTAGAACGTCGCGTCCCCGGCGAACGTCGACGTGCCGTCGTTGACGTCGAGCTGGAGCGCGTAGTTGTAGTGCCGCAGGTACCGGGTGGGGTAGTTCACGGACCGGAAGGAGACGCCGGAGCTGTCCGCGAGGCCCGGCACCAGGGTCCACTGCGAGTCCTTGTACGGCTCGACGGGGTACTCGTCGATCCGGCCGGCGTAGTCGGAGTGGCGCACGTAACGGGCGGGGAAGTTGTAGGACTTCAGCCGGTTCCAGGCCGGGGCGCCCCACTTGGCCACCAGGTTGTCGTACTGGGTCGACGTGATCGTCGTGATGCCGCAGTGCTTGGAGTTGACGGGCTGGGTGTAGGTCTTCTGGTCCAGTGCGGTCCAGGTGCCGGCCGACAGGTCGGTGGACTGCCAGGCGTAGAAGACCCCGTTGGGGGTGTAGGTGTCGCCCCACAGGTACCAGGTGCCGGAGGTGAGGGACTTGACCAGCGTCGGGGCCTCGGTGCCGCCGTGGGAGACGGCGGTGCTGAAGGGGGTGAAGCTGCCCGGGTTCAGTGAGGTGGACCGGGCGCCGAGAAGGGTGCCGTTCTTCTTGAAGTAGAGATAGTTGACGCCGTTCACGCCGACGGCCATGTCACCGTCGATCACGTCGTAGCCGGGGTCGAAGAAGACCTGGGGGGCCGAGGCGGTGACGAAGTCGGTCGTGTAGTTGACCATGATGACGTTGTGGCCGCTGCTGTTGACGGCCGAGTAGATGAGGGCGTACTGGCCGCGGCCCGCGTCCCAGAAGGCCTCCGGCGCCCAGCTGTGGGTGTTCATGTCGTGCAGCTTCAGCCGGTGGTATCCGGTGAAGGTGCGCAGGTCGGTGGAGTTCCAGACGTGGACGTACTGGCTGACGTAGTTCCAGTCGGTCCCCTTCAGGTCGGTGGCGAGCACGACGAAGGTGCCGTCCTGCTTGCGCAGGATGAACGGGTCGCGCAGTCCGAGCGCACCCTCGGTGGGGGTGACCACGGGGTTGTTCTGGTTCAGCGGCATCCAGCGCAGCCCGTCCGTGCTGACGGCCAGGTGCAGGCCGTAGTCGGTGCCGTCGCCGAGATTCGTCGATTCGGTGAAATAGGCCATCACGTACGCGGAGTCGGCCGCGCGGGCGGAGGGGACGCCGAGAGTGAGGGCCAGGGGGACGGACGCGGCGGCGCCGAGGAAGAGGCGGCGGGACGGGTTGGGGGTCATGTGCGCTCCAGGGGGATGCAGCGGGGTGCCCGGATACAGCCGACATGATTCGATATTTCGAACCGAGTTCGGTGAGTCGGTCAGAAGGTAGGGGCGGGAGGGACGCAGGTCAATCACCGGGACACGCTTGGCGGTTTCCCGCCGCTTTCCTGTGTGCCGCTCATGGGAAATGCCGGCGACGTCCGCACCGCGCCGGACTAGGGTCCTCACCCGTGAACAGGAGACGGCAGAAGAAACTGACGGCGCGTCTGATCCGGGCGGCCCGCTTCGAGGACGGCAAGAGCGTCGACCGGTTGCTCGAAGCCGGCGCCGACCCTGCGGCGGCCGACGCCGAGGGGACGACTCCGTTGTACGCGGCCTGCGTTCAGGGCGAAGCCGACACGGCCCGCAGACTCCTCGAGGCCGGAGCGCCGCCCGACGCGGAGAGCGCCGGTCTGGGCGCCGAGGGAACTCCCCTGTGCGCCGCGGCCTGTTGGGGGTACGTCGACACCGTCCGCGTCCTCCTCGCAAATGGCGCCGACCCCAACCTCCGCGAGGACCACGGCACGGGCCTGACGCCCCTTCAGTGGGCGACCGCGGGCCCCCACCCGGAGACGATCGACGTGCTGCGCGAGGCCGGAGCCCGCTGAGCGCGGCGGCGCCGGCGGGACGTCCCGACGTCCTAACCCTGCACCGCCCCGGCGGTGACGTCGTCGATCAGATGGTCGATCAGCGCGATGAGCACGTCACGGCACGACTCCCGTTCGCGCGCGTCGCAGAGCAGCACCGGAACGTGCGCCGGCAGCGCAAGCGACTCCCTGATGTCCTGCGCGGGGTAGGGGTGCAGGCCGTGGAAGCCGTTCACGGCGATGACGAACGGGATGCCCCGGCGTTCGAAGAAGTCGACGGCGGCGAAACTGCACTCTGGCCGGCGCACGTCGAGGAGGACCACCGCCCCGAGCGCCCCGATCGCCAGGTCGTTCCACATGAACCAGAACCGTTGCTGGCCCGGTGTGCCGAAGAGGTACAGCACCAGGTCCTCACCCATGGTGATCCGCCCGAAGTCGAGGGCCACGGTGGTGGACCGCTTCGCCTCGATGCCCTTCAGGTCGTCGACGTCCAGCCCGGCGACCGTCAGCGGTTCCTCCGTGCGCAGCGGCGCGATCTCGCTGACCGCCCCGACCATGGTCGTCTTGCCGACGCCGAAGCCGCCGGCGACGAGGATCTTCACGGTCTCGGGCGCCGCCGCCGAACCGGTGGCGGGAGCGGCGCCGTCAGATCCGGCCAAGGCCGTCCCTCACTTTCTGCAGCAGGTCCAGGTCCAGGTCCGCGGAGCCGGTCACCGAGCGGGGCGGCCGGGCCGTGATCAGACCCGCCTCCAGCAGGTCGCAGAGCATGATGACGACCACGCTCACCGGCAGGTCGAGATGGGCCGCGAGCTCCGCCACGGCGACGGGACGGGCGCACAGCCGCAGGATCCGGGCGTACTCCGGCTGCGGCCGAGCCACCCGGGCGGGTGGTGGATGCACCGCCGTCACCGTCGTGATGAGCGTGAAGTCGGCGCGGCTGGGCCGGGTCCGTCCACCGGTCAGGGCGAACGGCCGGACGAGCCGGCCCGCTTCGTCGCCTCCGCTCACCTCACCCGCCGTGGGTGCGCACGGCGGGACCGACATGGGCCCGCGGCGCCGCGCTGAGGTGCTCGCCGATCTTCTTCACCAACATGTTCATCTGGTACGCCACCACACCGACGTCCGCGTTCTTGCCGGCCAGCACGACGAGATGGGCGCCCGGACCGGCCGAGGTCAGGATCAGGTAGGTGTGGGCCATCTCGATGAGGGCCTGACGCACCGGGCCGCCCCGGAAGTCCATGCTGACGCCCTTGCTGAGACTCATCAGCCCGGACGCCGTCGCCGCCAGCCGTTCGGCGTCCTCGCGCAGGAAGCCGGTGGACTTGCTGACCACGAGCCCGTCCTCGGAGAGGACCACGGCCTGGTTGACGTCGGCGACGCGGTCCACGAGGCCGGTGAGCAACTGGTCGAGCTGGGTGTTGGTGCCGGGGAGGGATGTCATCGCGGTGTCCTTCATGAGCGGTCGGCGGGCGGTGTCGGGGTCTTTGCGGCGCCCGCGGCGGTGACCGGCGGGCCGGGGGCCTCCTCGGCGGTCGTGTCCTGCGGGCCGGACGGCGGCTCGTCGGCGTCGGCGTGGGCCCGCAGCGTGCCGCGCTGGAACCCGGCGAGGGACGACGCGGCGCGCTCGGCGGTGAAGTCGTCCAGGACGCGGTCGTCCTCGAATGCTCCGGCGGACGAGGGGTCCTCGCGCAGTTCGCCGGCGAGGCTGGTCTGCGGGACCCGGCGCGGCAGCGGCGTGAGGCCGCCGAGAGGGGAGCCGGCCCCCACGGGCACGCCCACCGCGGGCACGCCCACCGCGGGCGCGCCCGGGGAGGGCGACCCGTGTGCCGGGGCGGAGGCGTTGCGGACCGGGAGAGGGGGCGGGGTCCGGTGTTCGGGCCCGCCGTCCTCCCGGCCATCCTCCTGGCCGGGGTCCTGTTCCGTGTCCCGGCCCGGGTCCCGGCCCGGGTTCCGGTCCCGGTCAGGGTCGAGGGACACGCCCTCGTCGGGGCGGGGCCGGCCGTGCTCGTGCTTCTGCGTGCCGGACTCGTGCCGCGCGTCGCGGAGGGCGGCGCCCGCCGCACCGAGCCCCTCCCGCGGCGCACCGGGGGCGGCATGCGCCTCGCCGGGAGCGGCGGCCGCCGGGCCGGGGGAGTCCTGCCGCGCCTCGCCGACGGTCTCCCGCGCGCCGACGGGCTCCCCGCGCGCCGCGTCCGCGGCACCCGGCGCATCGGGCGCGGCCGGTCCCGGGGACGGGACGTCGGACGCTCCCCGCCCCGCGACGGCCGCGGCGGCGGGTCCGGCGGGCGCCGCCGTACGGGAGATCCCGGCGGCCGGGTCCTCGCCGTCCGGCGATTCGCGGACCACGACCTCGTGCGGAAGCAGCACGATCGCGGTGGTGCCGCCGTACGGCGAGGAACGCAGGGTCACGCCGATGCCGTGCCGGGTCGCCAGCCGGGCGATCACGAACATGCCGAGCCGCAGGTCGTCGGCGAGCGCCACCACGTCGAACTGGGGAGGCACCGCCAGCTGCGCGTTGAACGAGGCGTAGTCCTCCTCGGACATGCCGAGGCCGCGGTCCTCGACCTCGATCGCGAGCCCCTTGGCGACCAGCGTGGCGCGTACCCCGACCGGGCCGGGCGCCGGCGAGTAGGCGGTCGCGTTGTCGATGAGTTCGGCGAGCAGATGGATCACGTCCGCCACGGCGGGCGGCGCGATGCACACCTCCTCCTCCGTGTGCACCTCCACCCGCTGGTACTCGGCGACCTCGCCGACGGCGCTGCGCAGGATGTCGATCAGCGCCACCGGCTCGGACCAGCTGCGTCCGGGCCGGCCGCCGCTGATGATGACGAGGTTCTCCTCGTAGCGGCGCAACTGGCTGGCCGTGGAGTCGAGTTCGTACAGACCGGCGAGGACGTCCGGGTCCTGGTGCCGGCGTTCCAGTGCGTCGAGCTTGCTGAGCTGGAGGTTGACCAGGTTCTGGCTCTGCCGGGCGATGCCGAGGATGACCTTCTCGAAACCGCGCCGGGTGTCGGCGAGTTCCACCGCGGTGAGCACCGCGGTGCGCTGTGCGGTGTTGAACGCCGCCGCCACCTGGCCGAGTTCGTCGCCGCCGTAGTCCAGCGGCGGGGTCTCCGCGTCCACGTCGACGGTCTCTCCGCGATCCAGCCGGGCCACCACGTCCGGGAGCCGCTCGTGCGCGAGTCCCAGCGTGGCCATGCGCAGTCCGCGCAGCCGCCGCGACAGCGAGCGGGTGATCCGCCAGGACATGCCGACGCACAGCAGCAGGGCGACGAGGCCGCCGGCGCTCAGCGAGGCGGCCGTGATCAGCAGGCCGCGCGCTTCGTCCGCGCTGCGCCCCAGCAGGTCCACGGTCTGCTGCCGGATCAGCTTCTCGTACTGGGCGGAGACGTCGATGAGGGCGGCGCGCCATTCCTTCTGCACGTCCGGCAGCGCGATGTCGCCGTTCCCGCCCTGTCTGGCCCGGGCCGCGAGCACCTTGTCCTCGACGGCCTCCAGGGTCTGCCACTGGTAACTCGTCAGGATCTGCTCGGTCTGCGTCTTCGCAGGGCCGGTGAGCGAGGGCACGATCTGGTCCTGCACCAGCCAGCGCCGGCTGTTCACCAACTGCGCGAACTGGGCCCACGTCTTGTCGTCCATCCGCCCCGAGGGCCCGGCCAGCGTCAGGTTCAGGTCCTCCTCGGAGACCAGCTCGGCCGCGTGCTCGAGGGCGACGAGCGGTCCGGCCTGCGAGGTGAGGTCGCCGTCGTCGACCTGGGACAGCTCCTGGAAGGCGTGGATCTGGTCGTCGATGATCGAGGTGTACTGGTCCAGGGCCTGCGCGGCGGTGATGTCGACCGGGGCGTCCACCTGACCACGGTAGTACTCCAGACTGCCCACGGAGGCGACGACCGAGTAAAGCCGGTCCCGGACGCGGGCCGGCGCCCGCTGGATGTCTTCCGCGCGGGCGACCAGTTTGGCGACCGCCACGTCCGTCTTCTGGCGCTGCGCCTCCAGCGCGGCCCGGGAGCCGGCCGGTCCGGAGGCCAGCCACACGGCCGACAGACTGCGTTCCTGCTGCAGTGCGAGGGTCGCCTCGGTGCCCATGGCGCCGGTGGAGCGGCTGAGTTGGGTCTGCGCGCGCAGACGCAGACCCTCCGAGAACATCTGCGTCGTCGTCACACCCCACATGGCGGCCAGGGTGACGCTGGGCACCAGCGCGAGGAGGAACAGCGAGAGACGTATGGAGCCGAGTCGGCGGCGCCGGGCACCTGTCCGTGGAGACATAGGTCGTCCTAGGGCGATCAGCGGGGGTGGGGGCGGTCGAAGACGGGTCAGCGGGTCCCGGCGGCGGCCAGGCGTGCGACATCGGAGACGTTGGTCTTCGTGACGAAGGCCGGCCCCGTCAGCACGGGCGCGACGCCGCCGCCACTGACGTTGCCGTTGGTCTTGTGGAGCCACAGCGCGTCCACGGCCAGATATCCCTGCAGATAGGGCTGCTGGTCCACCGCGAACTGCACCCGGCCGTCGCGGACGGCGGTGACCAGGTCCTTGTCGAGGTCGAAGGTGGCGACCCCGGCCTTGCTGCCGGCCTTGTCGGCCGCCTGCACCGCGGCGAGCGCGAACTGCGCGCCCAGAGTGACGACTTCGTCGATGTCGGGATCCTGCCGCAGCCGGGTCGTGAGTGCGGCGGTCATGGCGTCCATGTCCGTTCCGTCGACGTAGAGCATCCGGGTCTCACCGTCGAAGGTCTTCTTCACGCCCGCGCAGCGCGCCTCCAGCGCGACGTTGCCCTGCTCGTGGATGACGCACAGGGCGTGTCTCACGCGCAGAGCGTCGAGCTTGTCCCCGACGGCGCGTCCCGCCACGCTCTCGTCCTGGCCGAAGTACTCCAGTATGCCCAGCGAACGCCAGGCGTCGATACCGGAGTTGAAGCCGACGACGGGTATGCCGGCCGCCTTGGCCTCGGCCACCGGACTGCGCATGGCCTGCGGCTTGGCCAGGGTCACCGCGATGCCGTCGACGTGGTCGCGGACCGCCTCCCGCACCAGTTCGGCCTGTCCGGCGGGGTCGGAGTCGCTGGCGTAGGTCAGGTCGATGCCGTCCTTGGCGGCCGCCGCCTGCGCGCCCTTGCGCACCAGCTCCCAGAAGGGGTCCGTCGCGGCGCCGTGGGTGACCAGGGCGACCTTGAGACGGCCGCCCGCGGCTCCCGCCCCGTCCGCGTCCGCACCGGACGAGGCGGCGCCGGTGCAGCCGGCGAGCAGGAGGCAGCAGGCCGCGGCGAGGGCGGCCAGACGCAGGGACCCGCGGGGACACGGAACGACAGGTGCGGGGATCGGAGTGTTCATGGGGGGCTGCACCTCGCTGTGCGGCAGAGCAGGAGGACGGGGCGAGCACCGCCGGAACGCAGGGGTGTGCACCGGCGGAGAGGACATGCGTTGGCTCGGAGCCAACCGTGTGTGACCACTGGTAGTCAAGTGAGCACCCACCAGGTGTGAGGAGACGGTGCCGCATTGTGATCCGGAACGCGGTGAACAGGGGTGTCCGGACGTAAGAGCGCAGGTGGGTTGACCGTTGGTCAGTCCAGGCGGAATCCGTTTCCGCGCGCCGTGTCCGGGTCGCCCGGCACGTCACGCGCCCCCGGGCAGGCGTGCCGCCCTTCGCGTGACGGGCCGCTTCGCGCCCTCGTGGCGGGACCGTCGGCATCACCCCGCGCGCCGACGGCAGGGTGTGCGGGGCGGGTCCGTATCGACCGCGTCGCCACGGCGGGGGCCCCGGACACGCGGCGCCCCGGGGCGGGCGGGACGGACGGCCCGGGGCCCGGTGCGGGGCCGCGGGCGGTGACCGCGCGGGCGCGGATCCGGCGGTGATTCCGGCGGCCTGGCCGGCGCACGACCGGCGGGGCCGGAGGCGGCCTGCTGTGCGCAGGTCGTCCCGGCCCCGCCGGTGAGGTGAGGTGCGGCCGTCGTCAGGCGGTCTTGCCCGCGTCGGGCAGCGGTCCGCTCTTCATGAACGTCTGCGTCGCCGACGGTTCCTGGCCCTCCTCGCGCCGCTTGCGGCGGCTCACGCGAGGCTCCTGGTCGGGCAGCCAGCCGAAGGCCACGGAACTGCCCACGACGCCCAGCGCCAGACCCACGACGAAGCCGCCGATGTTGGAGGTGAGCCAGGTGCCCAGGGAGAGCAGGATGGCGATGATCGAGTAGAACAGCCGCTGAGTCGGGTTGAACAGGATCAGCAGGCCGCACAGCACCATCAGGGTCGGCAGGAGGTAGCCCGCCAGACCCTGCATGCCGACGTGCAGGATGACCGGAAGGGGCGCCTTCATGGTCACCAGGATCTCGGTGCCGCCCAGGACCAGCATCAGGCCGCCCGCGAAGGGCCGTTGGCCTCTCCACCTGCGGAAGCGGTCCCGCCACTGGGTGGAGGTCATTACTTGCAGCCCTCGCTGGAGAAGCTCATCTTCAGTCCGGGGAGCTTGAAGACGGCGGCGGTGGCCGCGTAGTTGTGCTGGTACAGGTTCTTGATGACGACCGTGTCGGCCTGCTGGCCGTAGACGCCCGCGGGGCCCTGGATCGGGACCTTGTCGAACGTGCTCGAGTCGCGGCCGATCTCGATGTTGTTGAACTCGGCGTCGCCGGAGATCTCGTCCGAGTCGATGGCCAGGTTCTTCACGCTGACCGGGGTGGAGCCGCCGCCCGCCTTGAGCACGAGCTGGATGCCGCCGAGGTCGACGCTCTGGCACATGTTGGTGATCTTGCCGTTCTTCACGACCGAGGTGACGACCAGGACCTGACCGCCGGTGTCGCCCTGGTTGGGGCTGTTCTCGATCATGCTGTCGAGTCCGCCGAACTGCGCGAACCCCTCACCGTCGAGCCGGTCGGCGGTCACCACGAACGGCATCCCGGAGATCGCGAACTGCACGCCCAGGGCGCCCTGTGCGGTGAGGACGGCGAGCCCCGCGGCGACGAAGGTGGCGGGCACCGCCATGACGGCGGCCCGGCGCAGCCGGACCCGGCCGCGTCTTTCTGCGGAACCGCTTTCGGGGTTCTCGGGGGTGTTGTCGGCGGACGAACTGACGTCCGGGGACGAGGCCATTTCTGCTCCCATGCGCTAAGTCGTGCGGGTTGGGCTTCAGCGGCACGTTGTCCTGGCGCGGACAGCGGCTGCTGCGCACGCCTCCTCGCAACTCCCGGAAACCGCAAGGGCTTTCTCGTTACGCAGCAGTAGCCTTCGAGGAAGTTACCGATGGTTACACTGGTGGGTCAAGGGAGATGTGGAAAAACAGTGTTCATTATGTGCCATCCCCTGACCAGGTGGATCGCCGGGGACGTTCACATGACCTGCCGGAGCGTCAACTTTGTTTCAGTGTCTTGACGTTGACGGAACATCAGGTCTACAACTGCCCTGGCTCAGCCCGGATCCGTGGCGCCGGATCCGCAGCGCGACGACATCGTTCGCGCTCCCGGACTCATTCAGCCAGTACGGGCCCTCGGTCCCGCGCTCGATCCCTTCATGGCCGCCGGCACGGCCGCTTCCCCCAGCGGCCCGTGACCGGCGGCCCTCTCCCGCCCGGTCCGTGCGGAGTCACCCACCAGTGACCTCCGGACGGTCACCGGCCGCCTGCCGTTGCCGGTCCGTCGCGTACGGAGAAGGCGTCACGGGCCGGCAGCGGTGGACGCCTCCCGGCGTTCCCCCACGTCGCCACCAGCGACACGCCGGTTCACACCCCACCGAGCAACTCCCCCAGTACAGCCCCACTTCCGAAAGAGGCACTCGAATGCGCACCCGCTCCCGCTCCCTCCTCGCCCTCGCCGGAACCGTCGCCGCGCTCTCCCTCACGGCCGTCACCCCGGCCTCCGCCGCGGGCGCCGTGCTGACGACGCCGGCCGGCGACGTCGCCGTCGGCGACGTCCTCAACGCCTCCCTGGCCAGCGGCACGACCGCCACCCTCTACTCCAGCGCGACCGGCACCAGCGGCCTGTCCTGCGCCGCCTCCGGCTTCACCGCCACCGTCACCGACAACCCCACCGCGCCCGGCACCGCCGTCGAGTCGCTCAGCAACCACACGTTCGGCAACTGCACCGCCAACGTGCTCGGCGTTCTCGGCGTCACCAGCATCACGGTCAACGCGCTCCCCTACACCAGCAGCGTGGCCTCCGACGGCACCGTCACCGTGACCCCGGCGTCCGGCTCCGTCATCCAGACCACGGTCGTGCTGCGCACCCTGCTCGGCAGCATCAACTGCGTCTACCAGGCGCCCAGCCTGTCCGGCACGGCGAGCAACACCGACAACAGCATCTCCTTCGTCAAGCAGCAGTTCACCAAGTCGTCCGGCTCGGGGCTCTGCTTCGCCAACGGCTTCTTCACCGCGAAGTACGCCCCGGTGACCGACGGGGACCAGGCCGTCACCGTCAACTGACGACCTGAGCAGGACCACTGAACGCCGTGCGACCCGAGTCTCAGCGCCGACGCAGGCGCACGGCCAGGGCGGCGCCGCCGGTGAGCAACAGCACCGCCGCGGCGCCGCCCGCCAACAAGGGCGCGGACGGCCCCGAGCCGTCCGTGTCCGCGGCCACCGGAGTGCTCTGCGGCGCCGCGACGGCCCGGGCCGGCGCGCCGTCGGAGGCCACCGACGCCGAAGGGGCGGCGGACACCGCGCTCGCCGTCGGACTGGGGCTCGCACTCGGGGACGCCGTGCGCGCCGCCGCCGTGGCGGGCGTCCCGGTCCGGGGCGTGCTGTCCGTCTTGCCTTCCGCAACCGCTTGCGGGAACACCACGTCCGAGCACGAGTAGTACGTGTCGGGCGTGCTGCTGTTCTGCCAGATCGTGTACAGCACCTGACGTCCCGTCCGGTCTGCGGGCAGCTTCGCGGTGAAACGGTAGGCGCCGTTCGTCAACTTCGGGTTCCGTACCTGCGCGAACGGGCGCTCCGGCAGATCGGACCAGGTGAGCGGCTTCGACGGGTCGTACCCCGGCTTGGTCAGATACAGCTTGAAGGTGCCCTCGTGAGCGATCGTCGAGGCGTACGTCATCCGCAGCGTGCCCCCCGGCTCCAGCCGCGTGGACGGCCAGTCGGCGCGGGCCAGGTCGAGCCCCCGGTACGCGGCCAGACCCCCGCTGCACAACCGCCCGTCGGGGACGGTCTGCCGGTCACGGCCGTTCACGCCGGCCACCCGCAGGTTGTCCCAGGCGGCGAAGGACGTGCCGTTGGCCCTGACGGCCGCACGGCAGGCCGCCGAGCCGGCATCGGCGCCGCCCTCGGGCGAGCAGGCGTACACCCGGCTGACCGGGTCGGTCGGCGCGCCGTGCGCCTGGGCCGGTCCGGCGGCCCACAGGCCCAGCAGGAACGGTGCTGCGACGGCGCTGGCCAGCGCCGCGGTGCGGTGTGCGGTGGTGCGGGGCATCGGGGACGTCTCCTCGGCCGGCGCGGGAACGGTCTGCCGTCAGTACGGGAAGGCGGCCGCCCGCGTTCAACCCGCGCGCACAGGGGCCATTGGCCTGTACCACCACGCCAAAACGGTCGATCACCGGCCGATCGCGCGCGCCGCGGGGGAGCGGCAGGCCGGGTCGAGGGTTTCCCCTGTATCCGCCTGACTGTTCCTTTGCCTATCGTTCGTTCACAGCCGAACCACAGGTGACCCCGGGCGGATCGGCTCCCCGCGCGCGGCCGGCCTTCTGCGCTGCTCTTCGACGCACCCCCCGCCGATTCACCCTGCCGCTTCGACGCCGAAGCGAATCGACCGCCGCTCCGCCCTGTCCGGAGCCGGCCACCGAAAGGCACGCTCTTGCGCACCTCCCCTGCCTTGAGACGGAAGCTCATATCCGTCGCCGCGGTCTCCGCGGCCCTGCTCACCGCCGCCTCGACCGCCTCGGCCGTCGCCGTCCAGGCCCCCGCCTCCGCGGCGGCCGACGTCCCCGCCGCGCAGACCGAGGCCGCGCCCGGCGCCCCCGCCGAGCGTCTCATCGTCGGCTACAAGTCCGGCGTCGCCGAGGCCACGTCCAACCCGGCCGCCGAGGCCGACGCCGCCGCCAAGGGCAAGGAGGCCGGCGAGGACGTCGACTTCCAGCGCCGCCTCGGCACCGGCGCCGCCCTGGTCGACCTGGGCGACGACCTCACGAAGACGGACGTCGCCGACGTCGTCGCCCGCTACAAGGCCGACCCGCAGGTCGCCTACGTGGTCCCGGACCGGCTGAACAAGCCCCGGGCCGTCGACCCGAACGACACCGAGTACGCCAAGCAGTGGGACCTCTTCGAGTCCACCGCGGGCATGAACGTGCCGGGCGCCTGGGGCACTTCGACGGGCGCCGGCGTCACCGTCGCCGTCATCGACACCGGTTATGTCGCGCACTCCGACCTCGCCGCGAACATCGTCGGCGGCTACGACTTCGTCTCCGACACCGCCGTCTCCGTCGACGGCGACGGCCGTGACTCCAACCCGGCCGACCCGGGCGACTGGTACAACGCCAACGAGTGCGGCTCGGGCATCCCCGCCAGCACCTCCTCCTGGCACGGCACGCACGTGGCCGGCACCATCGCCGCCGTCACGAACAACGGCAAGGGCGTCGCGGGCATCGCGTACGGCGCGAAGATCTCCCCGCTCCGCGTGCTCGGCAAGTGCGGCGGCTACGACTCCGACATCATCGACGCCATCACCTGGGCGTCCGGCGGAACCGTTTCCGGTGTTCCCGCCAACTCCAACGTCGCCAAGGTCATCAACATGAGCCTCGGCGGCGACGGAGCCTGCTCCGCGGCGACCCAGAGCGCCATCACCGGCGCCGTGAACCGCGGCACCACCGTCGTCGTGGCCGCGGGCAACGAGGGCGACAACGTCGCGAACCACAACCCGGGCAACTGCAACAACGTCATCTCGGTCGCCGCGACCAACCGCAGCGGCGCCAAGGCGTCGTACTCCAACTTCGGCTCCCTCGTGGACATCTCGGCGCCCGGCGGCCAGACCAGCACCGGCACCGCGAACGGCATCCTCTCCACGCTGAACTCCGGCACGAAGACGCCGTCGAGCGAGTCGTACGCCTACTACCAGGGCACCAGCATGGCCACCCCGCACATCGCGGGCCTGGTCGCGCTCATGAAGTCGGCGAACCCCTCGCTGACCCCGGCGCAGATCGAGACGGCCATCAAGAGCAACGCCCGCCCCCTGCCCGGCGCCTGCTCCGGCGGCTGCGGCGCAGGTCTGGCCGACGCGGCCAAGACGGTGCAGGCGGTGAGCGGATCCGGCGGCGGCTCCACGGGGGGAACGGTCTTCTCCAACACGACCGCGCTGGCGATCCCGGACAACGGCTCCGCCGTCGAGTCCTCCATCGCCGTCACCGGCCGCACGGGCAACGCCCCGTCCGCCCTCCAGGTCGGCGTCGACATCACCCACACCTACCGCGGTGACCTGGTGATCGACCTCGTCGCGCCCGACGGCACGGCCTACCGGCTGAAGGCCGCCAGCTCCTCCGACTCGGCGGACGACGTCGTGACCACCTTCACCGTGAACGCCTCCGGCGAGACCGCCAACGGCACATGGAAGCTGCGCGTGCAGGACACGGCGGCCCAGGACACGGGCAGGCTCAACAGCTGGAAGCTGACCTTCTAGGGGCGACCCCGACGTCGCCACGGGCGGCGAACGGACCTGCGGGCGGGCCGGCGGTTGTGAGAGACCCCGGCCGGCCCGCCCTGCTTTCTGTTTCCACACGGGTTTCCCCCTCCGCAACCGTTTGCCGACCTGTTGCCCTGAGCGGGCGCACGCCCGACGATGCGGATACGCCTCCTCACGACGGAGGTTCGTCCGGAACGGTTGACACGTGTCACGCCTGCCCTCGGCCATGTCGCCCCACTTGCACCCTCCGGCACCCACCGTGAAACAGTGTCAGAAACCGCACACCCCGTCTTTTTCGATCCTCTCCACGACCGTGTCCCGAGCGTGTCCGCTGTGGCAGGCTGTTGCCGGTGATGCCCGTCGCGGTAGGGCAAGTGGGGGGCGCACAAGGCGAGTCGACGACACGACGCCGCCCTGCCGGCTCCCTCGCAGGGTGAGCTATGGTGTACACGGAGTAAGAAAAAACGGCATGACCCGTTCTTTACCGGCCCGGGGGAGTACCAGTCGATGGCGAGGCAGTTACGCGCCGAACAGACCCGCACGACGATCATCACGGCTGCCGCCGACCTGTTCGACCGGTACGGCTACGAGTCGACCAGCCTCAGTGACATCGTCGCGCACGCCCATGTCACCAAGGGAGCCCTCTACTTCCACTTCGCGGCGAAGGAGGACCTGGCCCACGCCATCATGGAGCTGCAGTCCAGGGCCGCCCGCCGGATCGCCGGGGAGATCGACGACCGCGGCGGCACCTCCCTCGAAGCCCTGATGCGCCTGACGTTCGGCCTGACACGGCTCTCCGTGGAGGGACCGATCGCCCGTGCCGGCCTGCGCCTGGCCACCGGAGGCGTCGCGGTCCGGCCCCCACTGCCGCACCCCTTCACGGAGTTGCTGGACCTGATCTCCCGACGGCTCGGCGGCGCGGTGAAGGAGTCCGACATCCACGCCGACGTCGACCTCGACGCCGTCGCCCACTCGCTGGTCTGCTTCTTCGTCGGCACCCGCGTCGTCGGCCGCTCCCGCGAACCCACCGGCCGGCTGCCCCGCCGGATGGCCGAGATGTGGCACGTACTGATCCGGGGCCTGGTGCCGGTGCCGCGTCGCCCGCGCTATGTGAGCCTCGCCGCCCGGCTCGAACGGGAGACCATGGCCGCCGTGTGACGCCGCCCGCCGCCGAGAACGGGGGCGAGCGGCGGGCGGTCACGCACCGCAGGACGCGGCGGGGGTGTGGCCACCGGGTGCGGTGCGCGGCCGCGCGATACGGTGAGCCGCATGCCCCACGCCGCCGCTCCGCCCGTGATCCTCGGCAATGAGCCGGGCTCGTTCCCTCACAGCGTCCTGGCCGAACGGCATCCGGCGATCATCCGGCAGGTGCGGGACGCCTTCCCCTACGGCCCGGGCCCCCGGCGAGGACTGGACGCGCTGCTGGCCGCCTGCACCGACGGTGTGATCGAACCGCTGCCCGCCGACGCGCACGACCACGACAGGTGGCGCGACTGGGACCTCGACGCCCACCGGGGCCGCCCCTGGTTCGACGTGCCGTGGCTGTGGTCGGAGAGCTACTTCTACCGTCGCCTCCTCGAAGCGGTCGGCTACTTCGGGCCCGGGCCGTGGCAGGGCATCGACCCGTTCCGCCCGTTCAAGCTGGCCGAGCTCGACGCGCCCGAGACCGACGAGGAACTGGCCGCGCTGGACGCCCTGGAGGGCCGCCCGGCCGACGAACGGGCCCGCGCCCTGCTGCACGGTTCCCTCTGGGGCAACCGCGCCGACCTCGGCTTCCGGCTCTCCGACGCCGGGGCCGAGCAGCGTGCCGCCGTGCCGGCGCTCGTCGCCGACGACAGCGAGGCGCTCTGGGAGCTCCTGCCGCAGACCGGGGCCGGCGGCGGCGCCGGCCCGGCCGCCGGCACCCTGTGCCTCGTCGCCGACAACGCCGGACGCGAACTGGTGCCCGACCTGCTCCTGGCCGCGCATCTGCTCGCACACCGGCGATGCGGGCGGGTCGTCCTGCACGTCAAGCCGTACCCGTACTACGTCTCGGACGCCACGACCGCCGACGTCGTCGACGCGGTGCGGAAGCTGTCGGGTGCACGGGGAGCGGCCGCCGATCACGGCCGCCGGCTGTGGCGGGCCATGGCGGACGGCACGCTCACCGTCCGCGCGCACCCGTTCTCCGCCGCCCCGCTGCCCTACGCGCGCATGCCGGACGATCTGCGGGCCGAGTTCGCCGCGGCCACGCTGACGATCGTGAAAGGCGACCTCAACTACCGCCGGCTGGTGGGCGACAGCCGTTGGCCCCCCACCACCCCCTTCGCCGACGTCACCGCGTACTTCCCCGGCCCGGTCGCGGCGCTGCGCACACTGAAGTCCGACGTGGTCACCGGCCTCGACGCCGGTACGGAGGCCGCCCTGGTCGCCGCCGAGGGACAGCGCTGGCGCACCGGCGGCACGCATGCGCTGATCCAGGTGCGGGCGTGAGGCGACGCACGGCCCCCCGTCCTCGTCCCGCGCTCGAACTCCCGTGCCGGCACGGCGGGATCGCCACCCGGAGCGGGCCGACGTGCGGCCCGACGTGCACGGGAATCGGCAGGCCGTTCCCGGGGACGAGGGCGCGGCGCAGGGCCGCTCGCCGCGCTGCCCGCTTCGCGCCGATTCACGCGATGGTGTGATCATCCGTCCCCCGGCGGATGGCCGCCCGGGCCCCCGGGTAGGGCCCGGCCATGACGCAACCGTTCGAACTCCCGCACTTCTACCTGCCGCACCCCGCGCGGCTCAACCCGCACGTCGACGGCGCGCGGGCGCACTCCACGCAGTGGGCGCGGGACATGGGCATGCTGGAGGGGTCCGGGATCTGGGAGCAGGCCGACCTGGAGGCGCACGACTACGGCCTGCTCTGCGCCTACACCCACCCCGACTGCGACGGGCCCGCACTGTCGCTGATCACCGACTGGTACGTGTGGGTGTTCTTCTTCGACGACCACTTCCTCGACATGTTCAAGCGCACCCCGGACCGCGTCGCGGGCAAGGCCCATCTGGACCGCCTCCCGCTGTTCATGCCGCTCGACCTGTCGACGCCGGCGCCCGAGCCGCGCAACCCGGTGGAGGCCGGGCTGAAGGACCTGTGGGCGCGCACGGTGCCGGCCATGTCGCAGGACTGGCGCCGGCGTTTCGCCCTGGCCACGGAGCACCTGCTCAACGAGTCGATGTGGGAGCTGTCCAACATCGACGAGGGGCGGATCGCCAACCCCGTCGAGTACATCGAGATGCGCCGCAAGGTGGGCGGCGCGCCCTGGTCGGCGGGGCTCGTGGAGTACGCGACCGCCGAGGTCCCCGCCGCCGTCGCCGGGACCAGGCCGCTCAGGGTGCTGATGGAGACGTTCTCGGACGCCGTGCACCTGCGCAACGACCTGTTCTCCTACCAGCGCGAGGTCGAGGACGAGGGCGAGAACAGCAACGGCGTGCTCGTCCTGGAGACGTTCTTCGGCTGCACCACCCAGGAGGCAGCCGACACCGTCAACGACATCCTCACCTCCCGGCTCCACCAGTTCGAGCACACCGCGTTCACCGAAGTCCCCGCGGTCGCCCTGGACAAGGGGCTCGGCCCGGACGGCGTGGCCGCCGTCGCCGCCTACGCCAAGGGCCTGCAGGACTGGCAGTCCGGCGGCCACGAATGGCACATGCGCTCCAGCCGCTACATGAACCAGGGAGCCTCGTCCACCGCCCCCTGGCAGAAGCTGACCGGCCCCGGCACCTCGGCCGCCGACGTGGGCGCGCTGCTGGCCTCCGCCGCCGCCGAGCGCCTGCGCGCGTACACGCACACGCCCTACCGGAAGGTCGGCCCCTCGCAACTGCCCGACTTCCACATGCCGTTCGAGGTCGGGCTCAGCCCGCACCTGGCGGCCTGCCGCCCGCGGCTGCTGGCGTGGACGCACCGGATGGGCATGCTGGAGGAGGGCGTGTGGGACGAGGACAAGCTCGCCTCCTGCGATCTCGCCCTGTGCTCGGCCGGCATCGACCCCGACGCCACCGCGGAGGCGCTCGACCTCAGCTCCCAGTGGCTCGCCTGGGGCACCTACGGCGACGACTACTACCCCCTCGTCTTCGGCAACCGCCGTGATCTCGCGGCCGCCCGCCTGACCACGGCCCGCCTGTCCGCCTGCATGCCCGTCGAGGGCGAGCCCGTCCCGGTCGTCCCCGTCGACGCGATGGAACGCGGCCTGATCGACCTCTGGGCGCGCACCACCCGCGACATGACCCCGGGTCAGCGCAGCACCCTGCGCGACGCCGTCGACGCCATGACCGAGGCCTGGCTGTGGGAGCTGTCCAACCAGCTGCTGAACCGCGTTCCCGACCCGGTCGACTATCTCGAGATGCGCCGCGCCACCTTCGGCTCCGACCTCACCCTGAGCCTGTGCCGCATGGGCCACGGCCCCGTGGTCCCGCCGGAGGTCTACCGCACCGGCGTCGTGCGCGCGCTGGAGAACGCGGCGATGGACTACGCGTGCCTGACCAATGACGTCTTCTCGTACCAGAAGGAGATCGAGTACGAGGGCGAGGTGCACAACGCGATCCTCGTCGTGCAGAACTTCTTCGGCTGCGACTACCCGGCCGCCCTCGGCGTCGTCCACGACCTGATGACCCGGCGCATGCAGCAGTTCGAGCACATCGTCGCCCGCGAACTGCCCGTCCTGTGCGACGACTTCGCCCTGTCCTCCGACGCCCGTTCGGCGCTGGGGGACTACGTGGCCGACCTGCAGAACTGGCTGGCGGGCATCCTCAACTGGCATCGCGAGGTCGACCGGTACAAGGCCGCGTACCTGGCCCGGCGCACCCACGGCTTCCGGCCCGACCTCGCGCCGCGGTCGCCGCTCCCGCAGTTCTCGCTCTCCTGACTCACCTCGCCCGCCTCACCGGCCTCATCCGCCTCTCACCGCCGGGCCGCGTGCCCGATCGCGGCCCGCGCCAGCGCCCGCACGACCGGGTGCGGGCGCGAGCCGTCGCCGGACAGCTCGGGCTGGAAGAGGGAGGCCAGGAAGAAGGGGTGGTCCGCGAGCTCGGCGATCCGGGGCCGGCCCTCCTCGTCGTGGCCGGAGAAGCGCAGGCCGTGGGCGCGCAGGACGTCCAGGTGACGGGACGGCCCGTACGCGCAGAAGTAGCGTTCCACCGTGCGCTCCGAGCCGATCACCGCGTGGGCGAGCGACCCCGGCTCGAGCGTCACCGTGCCCTCGTGGCCCGCCAGCGAACAGGCCAGCGGCTCGATGAGCAGGTCGTCGGCGTCGGGATCGTTCTCGGCGTGGGCCGCGCGCGACAGCCCGCAGACCGTTCGGGCGTACTCCAGGAGCGCGTGCTGGAAGCCGCCGCACGTGCCGAGGAACGGGATGCCGTCCTCGCGCGCCGTGCGGATCGCCGACAGCACGCCCGCCTCGCTCCGGTACGGGCTGCCCGGGACCGCCCACACCGCGTCGAAGCCCCGCACCGCGTTCTCCGACTCCGCCTCCTCGGAGGAAATCCAGTAGGCGTCCAGGACCAGCCGGTCCCGGGCGGCGAGGGCCTCCAGCAGGAGCGGTATCCGCGTGTGGGAGACGACGTTGGAGGAGCGGTCGCCCACCAGGGCGAGCCGTGCGGGCTGAGCTGCGATGCCGGTCATGCGCCTCATCCTGGGCGCGGCCGCCGGTTCACGTCCAACGATGATTACTGCACGGTCGATAAGCAGATCCGATGCACCCTGGGATCCTGGACGCATGGACCCGCACCTCCTGCGCACCTACGTCACCGTCGCCCGGCTCGCCTCCTTCTCCGAGGCCGCCCGGGAACTCGGCTACACCCAGTCCGCCGTCTCCCAGCACATCGCGGCCCTCGAACAGGACCTCGGATCGCCGCTGCTCACCCGCCGCCCCGTGGCCCCCACCCCGGCCGGCGAACGTCTCCTCGAACACGCGGGACCGCTGCTGCTGCGCCTCGCCGCGGCCCGCGCGGACGTCGTCCGGCTGGCCCGTGCGCCCTCCCACGGGCTGACGCTGGCCGTCTCGCCGACCGCGCTCGGCCCCGCCGCCCTCGCCGCGCTCCCGCCCGCCGGAGTGACGCTGCGCGTCCTCGGCCGCGACCACGTCGTCGCCGCCGTCGCCGAGGGCACGGCCGACCTGGGGCTCGTCGACGGCCTGGCAGCGCCCAGCGACCCGCTGCGGCTGCCCGACGTGGCACCGCTGACCACACAGGGCGTCGGCGAGGAGCCCGTCAGCGTCCTGCTGCCGACCGCTCATCCGCTCGCCCGCCGCAGCGGTCTGCGCCTCGGCGACCTCGTCGACGCGCGCTGGCTGGACGCACCCGACGCCGGGCTGCCGCTGCCCCAGCTGCGCGCCGCGGCCGGCGGCGGCCACGGCTTCCGCGCCGCCCTGCGCTACGACGGCTGCGACGTCAGGCTGCTGACCGCGCTGGCCGCCGCCGGCCACGGCCTGACCCTGCTGCCCCGCTCGGCCGCCGAAGGGGTTCCGGGGACGGTCGCCGTCCCGGTCGTCGAGCCGCGGGTCGTGCACCGGGTCGAGATCGTGCACGCCGCGACGCCGCCGGGCGGCGCGGCCCGCGCCCTGACGCAGGCGTTGGCCCCGCGCGCGTGAGACACGCCAGCCGTGGACGTCGTCCCCGGGGCTGGTGCGCGTCGTCCCCGCGCGGGATGCGGGACGCGTGACGCGCCCGTACCTCGTCCGCGCCCGGGTCAGTCTCACTCGTTCGTGGCTCGTGGTGCGCAGGTGCGGCGGGTAGAGCACCAGCCGGAGGCGATCCATGGAACAGACAGCGTTGCGTCCCAAGCCCCTGCCGGGCCAGGACCCCGACGGCGCCGCCCCGCCGAGCGGCCAGGGGCGGCGTCCGCACATCCCACGCCGTGGCGGACGAGGTCCGACGACCCTGGTGGCCGGCCTGCTCGCCGGCACGGTCCTCGTCCTGTCCGGCGTCGGCCTGGGCGCGGCGGGAGCGACCGTGGTCGGCATGAGCAGACTGGCCGAGCTGCAGCGCCAGGCGGAGCTCGCAGGCCGGGCAGGGCCGCAGGTGCCGGCGGTCCGGCCCCGGGCGCCGGGCCGTGCGCGGGACGCGGGGACGGAGGGCACGCAGGGCACGGCGGGGGCGGCGACGGGCTCCGGGGCGGGCGGAACGCCGGCGCGGGACCGGCCGGGCACCTTTGCGCCCTCTGCGGCAGCCGCGGGGACCGGGGCGCCCGCCGGCGCCGGAGCGTCGTCGCGCGACGCCGGGGCGAGCCTGGGGCTCGAGGCGGTGGACGCCGGGGGCACGGGCGCCGAGATCGTCGCCGTCCACGTCCCCGGTCCCGGATTCACGGCCGGTCTGGTCCGCGGCGACGTCCTGCTGACGTTCGGCGGCGCCGAGGTCGGCTCGGCGGCCGACCTCGCCCGGGCGGTCGACCGGGCGCGCCCCGGAGCGCGGGTCGAGGTGACGGTCCGCCATCGCGGCGGCGGACACCGGAAGGCGACGGTCGTCCCCGGGATCGTCACCTGAGGCCCCGGGCGGCCGCGACGACCCGCGGCCGCCGACGCGCCACGCGCGCACACGGTCCCGCGGAAAAGTGGCGCCCGCCGCCCGTGCCACGCCACCATGAACGCCATGCCGACCTCCCTCCTGGCCTTCCTGGGCGCCTGCACCCTGATCGCGGCCTCGCCCGGACCCAGCACCGTGCTGATCGTGAAGCAGTCGCTGCGCAGCCGCCGCAGCGGCTTCCTGACCGTCCTCGGCAACGAGACCGGGGTGTTCGTGTGGGGCGTGGTCGCCGCCTTCGGGCTGACGGCCCTGCTGACCGCCTCCGAGGCGGCCTACGCCGTGCTGCGCTTCGGCGGCGCCGCCGTGCTCGTCTGGTTCGGCGTCCAGGCGCTGCGGCAGGCCCGCAGGACGAAGCAGGCCCACGGCCTCGACGACGGCGACGAGGGCGGCGGCGAGGGCCGGGGGAGCGCGGAACGCGGCGGCCTGGCCGCCTACCGGGGCGGCCTGCTGCTGAACCTCGCCAACCCCAAGGCGGCCGTGTTCGCCCTGTCCTTCCTGCCGCAGTTCGTGCCCGAGGGCGCCCCGCATCTGCCCGCCATGGTGGGGCTCGCCGCGCTCTGGGCGGTCTACGAGGTCGGCTACTACAGCCTGTACGTGTGGTTCGTGGGGCGGATGCGGCGCGTGCTCTCCCGGGCCGGCGCGCGCCGCCGCCTGGAGCAGGTCTCCGGCGGAGTGCTGCTGCTCCTCGGCCTGCGCCTGGCCCTGGACGGCTGACCTGGGCGGCCCGTCGGCCTGAAACTCCTGCCGACCGGCTCGCGCGACCCCCGCCGGACGGGCAGGATGCTGCCCGTGGTCATCTCGCCGGCGTCACCTCGTCCGGCGCCTGTCCACAGCAGCATCGGCACCAGCAGTCACCTCAGTCGCCACGTCCCTCCTGGGAGGCCCGGATGACCGGCACCGCCCCCGCGCCCTTCACCGCCGACGACTACCGGGCGCGCATGGAACGCGCCGCGCGGGAGGCCGCCGACGCCGGACTCGCCGGACTCCTCGTGGCGCCCGGACCCGACCTCGTCTGGCTCACCGGCTACGCGCCCCCCGCCGCCACCGAACGGCTCACCCTGCTCGTCCTCGCCGCCGGCCGGGACCCGGTCCTCGTCGTGCCGACCCTCGAGGCCCCCGACGCCGCGAAGGCGGCCGGCGCGCCCGCGCTCACGCTGCGGGACTGGACCGACGGCAAGGACCCCTACGCCGCCACCGCCGCCCTCCTCGACGACCGGGGACGGTTCGGGATCAGCGACAACGCCTGGGCGATGCACCTGCTGGCCCTGCAGCAGGCACTGCCCGAAACCTCCTACGCCTCCCTCACCGAGGCCCTGCCCATGCTGCGCGCCGTCAAGGACGCCGCCGAGCTGGAGCTGATGGCGGCGGCGGGCGCGGCCGCGGACCGGGCGTTCGAGGAGATCCGCAAGGTCGCCTTCGGCGGGCGCAGGGAGACGGAGGTCGGCGCCGAGCTCGCGGCCCTCCTGCGCCGGTTCGGCCACTCCCAGGTCGACTTCACCATCGTCGCCTCGGGGCCGAACGGCGCCGACCCGCACCACGAGGTCGGCGACCGCGTCATCGAGCAGGGCGACATGGTCGTCCTCGACTTCGGCGGCCTCAAGGACGGCTACGGCTCCGACACCTCCCGCACCGTGCACGTCGGCGAGCCCACCGAGGAGGAGCGCCGGGTGCACGACCTGGTGCGCGAGGCGCAGGAGGCCGGTTTCCGGGCGGTCCGGCCCGGCGTCGCCTGCCAGGAGGTCGACCGGGCCGCCCGCGCCGTCATCGCCGCCGCCGGATACGGCGCGCACTTCATCCACCGCACCGGCCACGGCATCGGCGTCACCACCCACGAGCCGCCGTACATGATCGAGGGCGAGGAGCAGCCCCTCGTGCCCGGCATGTGCTTCTCCGTGGAGCCCGGCGTGTACCTGCCCGGCCGGTTCGGCGTGCGCATCGAGGACATCGTCACCGTCACCGAGGACGGCGGGCGCCGCCTCAACGACACCACCCGCGAGCTGGTCATAGTGGACTGACCGCCCCAGGAGTCCCCGGCACCCACCCGAACGGCAACGGCGCGACCATGACCCAGGCACCGACACCCACCGCGGACACCGTCCGCCGACTGGTCCGTGCGCTCCTCGAGGAGAACGGGGCGAGCGGCCCCGGACCGGAGGTACGGCCCGTCACCGAGGGCGGCGCGCCCACCACCTGGTGGGTCGGCGCCCGCCATGTGCTGAGGCTCGCCGCCGACCGCGAGGCGACCGTGCGCCGCCGCCGCGAACTGCGGCTGCGCGACCTGGTCCGGCAGCACGTCCCGATCGCCGTGCCGACCGGTGTCGCGCACGGCGAGTGGTCGCCGGGGCTGGCCTACACCCTCGACGCCAGGCTGCCCGGCGGCACGGCCGAGGAGCACGACGTCTCGGCCGTCGGCGAGGCCGACCTCGCCGCGCTGCTCAGCGGGCTGCGCGAGGTGCCGGCCCGGCAGGCGGACGCGCTCGGCGTGCCGCGGGCCGCCCCGCGCTCCCTGGAGGCGCTGCGCCGGATGGCCGTGGCCGCCGCCGAACGACTGGGCCGGGCCGACGAGTTCGACCCCGCCCGGCTGCACCAGCTCACCCCGGCGGGCGCCGCCCAGCTCGCCGCCCAGGCCGCTCCCGCGGTACTCGTCCACCACGCGTTGCGCGGCGAGCATCTCGTGGTGAGCGCCGACGGCCGGGTGCGCGGCGTCCTCGACTGGACCGACGCGGTCCTCGGGGACCCCGCCGAGGACATCGCGGGCCTTGCCCTCGCCGTCGGCGCCGGGGCCGCGGTGCGGGCCGCCACCCTCGCCGGCTACGGCGCCCGGCCCTGCCTGCGCGGCCTGTGGCTCGCCCGCTGCGACACCGTCGTCCACCTGGCCCGGCGCATCCAGGGCCCGGGGGCCGGCCCGCGGGACGCCGACGCCCTCGCCCTCCCGCGGACCCGGCTGCGGCGCGCCTGGGAGGCGATCCTGCTCGAACGGGTCACGGAGTTCCGCGAGGACGGGGAGGGCGGGGACGCACCGGAGGAGGACGCGTAGGGCGGCGTGCGGCGTGCGGCGGGCGGGGTCTCGCGGTTCGCGCTCGTCGGGCCGCCCGGCTCACTCCTGCTCCAGGACCACGCAGGCCTCCCCGGGCAGATGCAGCAGGCCGTCCGGGCCCGGGACGTCCACCGGCTCCCAGGCGGCCAGCACGCGCGCGGGGCGCGGGCCCAGCGGGATGGCGGCCGGCTCCTCGCCGAGGTTGACGGCCACGCGGACGTCGCCGCGCCGGAAGGCCAGCCAACGGCCCCCGACGTCGTGGGCGACCTTGATGTCGGCCAGATCGGGATCGGTGAGATCGGGCTGGGCGTGCCGAAGGGCGATCAGCTCGCGGTACCAGGCCAGCACGCGTGCGTGCGGCTCGCGCCGCGGCTCGGACCAGTCCAGGCAGGAGCGCTCGCGGGTCGCCGCGTCCTGCGGGTCGGGCACGTCCTCCTCGGCCCAGCCGTGCGCCGCGAACTCCCGCCGCCGGCCCCGTCGCACGGCCTCGGCCAGCTCCGGGTCGGTGTGGTCGGTGAAGTACTGCCAGGGCGTGCCCGCCGCCCACTCCTCTCCCATGAACAGCATCGGCGTGAACGGCGCGGTCAGCGTCAGCGCCGCAGCGCACGCCAGCAGACCCGGCGAGAGGGACGCCGAGAGACGGTCGCCCTGGGCGCGGTTGCCGACCTGGTCGTGGGTCTGGGCGTACCCGAGCAGCCGGTGCGCGGGCACCCGGGCCCGGTCCAGCGGCCGGCCGTGGCGCCGGCCCCGGAAACCGGAGTGGACGCCGTCGTGGAAGTAGCCGCCGGTCAGCGTCTTGGCGAGGGCGGCGAACGGGTCGCGCGCGAAGTCGGCGTAGTAGCCCTGGGACTCGCCGGTGAGCGCGGTGTGCAGGGCGTGATGGAAGTCGTCGTTCCACTGCGCGTGCAGGCCCAGGCCGCCCTGCCGGCGGGGGGTGATGAGCCGCGGGTCGTTCAGGTCGGACTCGGCGATCAGGAACAGTGGGCGGCCCGTCTCGGCGGCGAGCGCGTCCACCGCCGCCGACAGCTCCTCCAGGAAGGGGTACGCGCGCGTGTCCGCCAGCGCGTGCACCGCGTCCAGGCGCAGCCCGTCGAGCCGGTAGTCGTGCAGCCACGCCAGCGCGCTGCCCAGCAGATAGGCGCGCACCTCGTCGGAGCCGGGGGCGTCCAGGTTCACGGCCGCGCCCCACGGCGTGTGGTGCGTCTCGGTGAAGTACGGCCCGAAGGAGGGCAGGTGATTGCCGGACGGGCCCAGATGGTTGTGCACCACGTCCAGGACCACGCCCAGACCGAGCGCATGGGCCCGGTCGACGAATCGCTTCAGTCCCTCGGGGCCGCCGTACGGCTCGTGCACCGCCCACGGGGACACCCCGTCGTACCCCCAGCCGTGCCGGCCCGGGAACGGGCACAGGGGCATCAACTCCACGTGGGTGATGCCGAGTTCGGCGAGATGCCCGAGCCGCTCGGCGGCCGCGTCCAGCGTCCCCCCGGGGGTGTAGGTGCCCACGTGCAGCTCGTACAGGACGGCCCCGGGCAGCGGGCGTCCCGGCCACGGCGTGCGCCACTCGTACAGGCTCTGGTCGACGACGGCGCTCAGCCCGTCCGGCCCGTCCGGCTGGCGGCGCGAGCGGGGATCGGGCCGCAAGGGGCCGTCGTCGACCGCGAAGCCGTACCGGGCGCCGTCCGAGGCCTGCGCCTCGCCCGTCCACCACCCTTCACGCTCCGGATCGCGCTCCAACGCGCGCGTGGCGCCGTCGCACTGCAGCGTCACGCGCTCGGCCTGCGGCGCCCACACCTCGAACTGCACGGACGGCTCCCCTTCGTCTGCTCACCGTGATGTAGCCCGTCCCGTCCATCGTGCTCCACCGGAGATCGATCCGGCTCGCGAACACTCCCATTGACGCCCCGGTCGTGCGGGGCCGTTCCCTCGTCTTCTGGACACCCGGAGCCCGCTGACCGACAATCACCACCGTGACGTCGTCCTTCGAGTTCAACACGTACCCCGCGCGGTTGTCCGACGCGGAGCGCGACCGGGCGCTGAAGGTGCTGCGCGACGGCGTCGCCCTGGGGCGCCTGTCGCACGACACGTTCATCCGGCGCATGGAACTGGCCCTGGCCGCCCGCCGCCCGGACGAGCTCGCCGTCCTCACCGCCGACCTGTCCGAGGAGAACCGCTTCTCGCGGGTCGTCTTCGGCGCCGTCGAGGCGGTCTCCGGCTTCACCGTGCGACTGCGCCGCGCCTGGCAGGCCGAGCGGCTGCCGAAGCTGCTGCTGCCGCACCCGGGAACCGCACACGCGCTGCGCATCGGCCGCGACCCCGTCAACGGTCTGCGGCTGACCCACGAGAGCGTCTCGCGGGTGCACGCCGAACTCATCCGCCAGGGCGGGGTGTGGGTGCTGCGCGACCTCGGCTCCACGAACGGCACGACCGTCAACGGGCGGCGCGTCATCGGCGCGGCCGTGGTGCGCGAGGGCGACCAGGTCGCCTTCGGCCGCACGGGATTCCGTCTCTCGGCGAGCTGAGGACGCTCAAGTCCATTGCGGGAAGGCGGTGTTGACGCAACCCGGGCCGATGACTCACTGTGCGTACACGGGATACGCCCCGTGCATCGACGCCGCCCCCGTGGAGGTGTGCCCTGCCGCCCCTCCCGCGCTACCCGACCGTGGACGAACTCGCCGCCCGCGCGGCCGCGTTCGCCGCTCGCCACTGCGGGGACGTCCGGCTGCGCCGCGTCGGGGTCTCCCGTGCGGGCACACCGCTGCAGTTGCTCTCCGTCGGCCGGGGCGCGCGGCAGGTCCTCGTCGTCGCGGGACCGCACGCCAACGAGCCCGTGGGCGGCGCCACCGTGCTCCGGCTGGCCGAACGGGCCGTGGCCGACCCACGGCTCACCGCGGGGGCGGACGCCACCTGGAACCTGCTGCTCTGTCTCGATCCGGACGGCCTGCGCCGCAACGAAGGCTGGCTGACCGGCCCCTACACCCTCGGCCGCCACTTCCGGCACTTCTTCCGGCCCGGCTTCCTGGAACAGCCCGAGTGGCTGCCCGACGGCGCGGACGGCGCCGCCCTGCCGGAGACCCGTGCGCTGCTCCGCCTCCAGGACGAACTGAAACCCTTCCTCCAGTGCTCGCTGCACGGCGTCGACGTCGGCGGCGCCTTCGTGGAAGTCACCCGCGACCTGCCCGGACTGAGCCGGCGCGTCGCCCACGCCGGCGCCCGCCTCGGCATCCCCCTCGAGCTCGGTCCGTACGACACCCTGTACTGGCCGCGCCTCGGGCCGGCCGTCCACCGGATCCCGCCGCCCCGCCCGCGCGACCTCGCCGCGGCCGTCACCGAGGGGGCCGTCGACTCCACCTGGCACCACCCGCAGCGGCACGGCACGGTCACCGCGGTCGTCGAAGCGCCCATGTGGGGCGTCGCCGCCGTGGCGGACGGCTCCCCGCCCGCCGACCCGGACACGGCGCTGCGCACCGTGAGCCGCGCCCTGCGCCACGACGCGACGGTGCTGGCACGCATCCTCGCGCGCGTGCGGCCCCACCTCGACGGCGTGCCGGGAGCGGCCCTTCTGCTCGCCCCGGTCGAGGACCATCTGCTGCTCTGCCCCGGCCTCGCGGACGCCTGGGACCCGGACACCGCCGATCCGCTCCGCCCGCTGCCGCCGCTGAGCACCGCCCATCTGACGGCCCTGCGGATCGCCGGCGGCCGGATCGCCGTCCGCACCGCCGGGCTGCTCCACCAGCTCGTCACCGGCGCCGGACACGACCCGGCCGGCGTGCTGCCGGAACTGGACGCGCTCATCGACGCGTGGTGCGCCGGCTACCGGGACGACTGCGGGGCGCGCTGGATCCCGGTGGCGCGTCAGGCCGAGTTCCAGGCGCGGGTCGTCCTCGCCGCGTTCCGTCTGGCCGGTGCCCGTTCGGGTGAGTCGCACTGGGGTACCCGGCCCGCCGTGCCGATGCACCGGGAATGAAGCACTTCCTCAACGCTCTCCGGCCGGCCGGGGCGGCACGGCGCGTCCTGCCGGCCGCGGCCGCCCTCCTCCTCGCCGCCGGCGCCGCTCCCGCGGCCCTGGCCGCCTCCCACGACGCCCTCCCCGGCAACTGGCTCCAGCTGACCGTCACCCGCGGCGACGCCCGCTCCAGCGACACGCGCGGCACCCTGCTGCTGTGCGACCCGCCCCAGGGCCACTCGCGGGCCGCGGAGGCCTGCGACGCGCTGGCCAGGTCCGGCGGCGACGTCGAGGCCGTCCCGCGCGACGGCAGCCGCGTCTGTCCGCTCGTCTACGCCCCGGTGACGGTCCGCGCCCAGGGACGCTGGAACGGCCGCCCGGTCGACTTCAGCCACACCTACAGCAACGACTGCGAGAGGGAGGCGCTGACGGGCCCGGTCTTCGCCCTCGACGACGAACAGGTCCCCGAGGTCTGAGCATCGGTCCGGCCGGCCCCGGGAGCCGCGCTCCCGGGGCCGCCCCGTCTGCGGGCCGGTCGCCGTCGGGCCCGCACCGCCCCTCACCACGTCCCTCGGGCCTCATCGCGTCCGCCGGGCCTCGCCACGTCCGCGGGGCCTTGCCGCGTCCGCAGGCCGTGCGCGGCTACGCCGGCCGGTCCCGGGCGTGCAGGGCGGCGGCGACGACCGTCCGGGACTGGTGCTCGACCTGGTGCTCCAGGGGGACCCAGCGGGCGCGGAAACGGTCGGCGAAGGCGTCGCTCCAGGTCGCGACGAGCCGCTCCAGGCGCGGGGCCGCGTCGTCGTCGTACTCCTGCAGGACCCGCCACAGCATCGCGGCCGCCCGCAGCGGCAGCCTGCGGGCGAACGCGTCCACGCTGCCGACGTAGGCCATCGTCGTGTCGGCCGGCGGGGTGTGGGTCCAGTCCGAGGCCAGCCCGGGCGCCAGCTCCAGCGCCCATCTGGCCGCCCGCAGCAGCGGCCCGTCGACGCCCTCCAGCCGCGGCAGCACCTCGACGAGCACCCGCTCCACCTCCGTCGCGTCCCGCAGCAGCCGCCGCGCCAGCCGCCGGATCGCCGCGGCCGGTGCGGGGTGCGGGGCGGGGTCGTCCACCATGTCGCTCGCCCACATCGGGACCTCCACCACCGCCGTCAGACCGCCGTAGCGGTGGGCGTGGTACCAGGTGCTGTGCCGGGCGTCGTCGGGCATGCTCGGGTAGGCGGCCGCCGCGCCGGCGGCGGGCATCACGTGCACGCCGGGCCCGGACGCCGGCCACCCCGCGGCGTCGGAGGCGCCCGTCTCGACCGGGATGTGCAGCTGCGCGGCGGACTTGGCGAAGGGCTCGGCCAGCCCGGGGATGTCCTTGGTCAGCTGCACCCAGCTGCCGCCCAGGTCGGTCCCGTGCAGGGTCACCTGGAGGTAGGGGCGCAGCTCGTCGATGACGCGGGTCAGCGCGCGCGTCTCGGGCGGCAGCCGGTCCGGCGGCAGGACTGCCGGGGACCACTCGGGCTGCTCCGGGCCCGCCGGACGGAAGAAGCCGAGGTGGTACTCCAGCAGGCTGCGGGGCGCGGGCGTGACGTGCAGACTCGCCCCGTCGGGGTCCGCGCAGAGCAGGAAGTGCCAGGACGTGCCGTCGCGCAGCTCGCGTTCGTGGAGCACCCGTTCGGCGAGCGCCAGCAGCGTGCACCCTCCGGTCGGCTCGTTGGCGTGGGCGCCCGCGACGACCAGCACGGCCCGCCGGGCGTGGCCCACGGACAGCAGGTGCAGCGGCCGGCCCGCACGGGACACCCCCACCTGTCGCAGCGTGCACGTGCCGGGCTGGCGCGCGGCCAGCGCCCGGGCAGAAGAGGTCAATTCGGTCACCGTGGGGTAGCGCAGCTCCGGCAGGAGACTCACCCCCGTATTCGTCCGCCCGGCCTTCGCCCCCGCAGTACCCCACGGTCCTTGTCAACTGTCAAGAACGCCCGCGGGCAGGCTCCGGGGGCGCTCGAAGCGCGTGCCGGCGGAGAGCGGCGAGCCGACGGCCGGGCCGCGAGAGCGGGTGTTCGATGCCCGCGCGGACGTACGCGCCTTTCGCCGCCGCCCGGCCCCCGGTCCCGCCGCCGGGCGGCGCGCCCCGGCCGTCCGGCCGCCCGTCGCGAAGGCCGCCCGTTCCGCCGTCGGCGCACCGTCCCGCCGGGTCAGCCGATCCGCTCCAGCAGCGCCACCGGCAGCCGTTCGAACAGGTCGGCCACGCGCGCGTGGCCGCTGAACTCCCGCTCCCCGGCCAGCGCGTCGGCCCAGCGTCCCGGAGGCAACGCCAGCCGCGTCTCCCGCCAGCCTCCCGTCTCGGCCAGCCGCAGCGACAGCCGGGTGACGGCCGTGACCGCCCGGCCCGAGCGCGCGAACGCCAGACAGTGGTCCGCCGCCGCCCCTTCGGCGGGCAGCGGCTCGTACGTCGCCGACTCCCCGAAGACGTCCGGGCGCCGCCGGCGCAGCCACAGCGCCGCCTCGGTCACGGCCGCCTTGGTGTCGGGCTCCTCGGGCGGGAAGCGCACCGGGCGCCGGTTGTCCGGGTCGACCAGCGTCCGGGACTCGCACTCCGCGCCCTGGTAGACGTCCGGCACGCCCGGCATCGTCAGATGCACCAGCGCCGTGCCGAGCACGTTCGCCCGGATGTGCGGCGCCAGCACGCGGCGCAGCGCGGCCACCCGCTCACCGGGCGGCCCGCACGGTCCCGTCGCCGTGAACGCGGCCACCGCGTCCTCGTACGGCGGCTCCTGCTCCGTCCAGCTCGTGTGCAGGCCCGCCTCGCGCGCGTGCTTGAGCACGGCCTCCTGCACGCGCTCCGCCGCCGCCGGGCCGAGCCCGAAGACCGTCTGCCAGGCCGCCCACGCCAGCTGCCCGTCCACCGTGCCCCCCTGCGCACGGGTGACCTCCTCCAGGACACCGGACCAGCGCCCGGGGCACTCGGTGAGCACGGCGAGCGCCGCGCGCACGTCGGCGCTGCGCTTGGTGTCGTGCGTCGACACGACCGTCCCGGTGGCGGGCCAGTCGCGCTGCACGCGCGCGCAGTACGCGTGGAAGGCGGCCGGCGACACGCCGGGGGAGCCGGGGTCGCCGCCCACCTCGTTCGCCGCGGGCAGCGGCACGTACCGGTAGAACGCCGTGTCCTCCACCGACTTGGCGCGCAGCGCGGACGACGTCTGCGCGAACCGCGCCCGCAACTCCGCCCCCGCCCGGTCCCGTCCGCCGAGCACCAGGCCCCGCACCACGTCGACCGCGCCCGCCTCCTCGGGCACCGCGAACGTCTGCCGCGCCTCCCGGGCCGCCGTCTCGGTGACGACGGCCGCCGGGTCGCCCGAGGCGTAGGGCCGGTAGACCTCCATCCGGACCAGCAGCTCCACCAGGGCTTTGCGCAGCGCCCAGGGTGCGCGGTCGCGCAGCGCGGGGTCGGGCGACGCGGCGCACACCCGCGAGGCGGTGCGCGTCAGCCGGTCCGTCTCGGCCGCCAGCTCGTGCGAGATCACCTCGTGGGCGGCCCGCCGCACGGTCGCCGCCCAGTCACCGCCCCGGTCCGTCCGCGGGGCCGCGAAGCGCCGGTAGCGGGTCAGGAGTTCGGCGGCCCCGGCCGGGTCCGTGAACAGGCCGTCGACGCGGCGCAGGGCGTCGTAGCCGGTCGTGCCGGCGACGGGCCACGAGTCCGGCAGCCGCTCCCCGTCCGCGAGGATCTTCTCGACGACCGTCCACCGGCCGCCGCTCGCCTCGTGCAGCCGCTCCAGATAGCCGTCCGGGTCGGCGAGACCGTCCGGATGGTCCACGCGCAGGCCGTCGAGCACGCCCTCGTGCAGCAGCCGCAGGATCGTGCCGTGGGTGGCCTCGAACACCACCGGGTCCTCCACCCGCACCCCGATGAGCTCCGAGATGCTGAAGAAGCGCCGGTAGTTCAGCTCGGTGCGGGCCAGCCGCCACCAGGAGAGCCGGTACCACTGGGCGTCCAGCAACTGCGGCAGCGGCAGCCCGCCGGTGTCCTCGCGCAGCGGGAAGACGTGCTCGTGGTAGCGCAGGACGTCGCCGTCCACTCGCAGGTGCTCCAGCTCCCCGCCGACGGGACCGCCGAGCACGGGCAGCAGGACCCGGCCGTCCTGCGCCTCCCAGTCGATGTCGAACCAGCGTGCGTACGGCGAGTCGGGGCCCTCCCGCAGCACCTCCCACAGGGGCCGGTTGTGGCGCGGGGACATCGCCATGTGGTTCGGGACGATGTCCGCGACCAGGCCGAGGCCGTGCTCCCGCGCGGCGCCCGCCAGCGCCCGCAGTCCCTCCTCCCCGCCCAGCTCCGCACGCACGCGCGTGGGGTCGGTGACGTCGTAGCCGTGCAGGGAGCCCGGCACGGCCTCCAGGACGGGGGAGAGATGCAGATGCGAGACGCCGAGCGAGGCCAGGTACGGCACGGCCGCCGCCGCGGCCCCGAAGGGGAACCCGGGCTGAAGCTGCAGCCGGTAGGTCGCCGTGGGCGGCACGGGAACGGGGGCGTCACGTCGCTCAGGGGTCATGACACCCTACGTACCCGCCCCGCCGCGATTCGTGTCACCGCCGTCCTCCACCGGAGCGGGCCGGGTCCGTCCCTCCGCCGGCGTCGGCCGCCCCCGCGCCGGTGCACCGTCCCCGCCCCGGCACCGCCGTCCCCGCCCCGGCACCGCCGTCCCCGCGCCGGTCCGGCGCCGCTCCCGTGCCGGGCCGCCGCCCCCGTGCCGCGGGGGCGGCTCACGTCGGCCGCTGCAGCACCGTCATGCTCCGGTCGGGCAGCGTCAGCCGCGCTCCGGCCTGCACCTTGGCGCCCGCTCCGGCCGCCACGGACGCCGGGTCCGCCGTGTCCACGACCACCTGCCACTGCCGTCCGTGTTCGGCCGGCACCACGAACTCCAGGGTCTTGGCGGTCGCGTTGAACATCAGCAGGAAGGAGTCGTCGGTGATCCGTTCGCCGCGCGGACCCGGCTCGGAGATCGCGTTGCCGTTGAGGAACACCGACAGCGCGGACGCCTGCGCCCGGTCCCAGTCCCGCTGCGCCATCTCCGTCCCGCCGGGCGTGAACCAGGCGATGTCCGACAGCTCGTCATGGGTGCCCTCCACCGGCCGGCCGTGGAAGAAACGGCGCCGCCGGAAGACCGGATGCTCCCTGCGCAGCCGCACCAGCGCGCGCGTGAAGTCCAGCAGCTCGCTGCCGTCCTGCGGCCACTCGACCCAGGCCAGCTCGCTGTCCTGGCAGTAGGCGTTGTTGTTGCCCTTCTGGGTGCGCCCGAACTCGTCCCCGTGGCTGAGCATCGGCACGCCCTGGGAGAGCATCAGCGTGGCGATGAAGTTGCGCATCTGCCGGGCCCGCAGCCCCAGCACCGCGGGATCGTCGGTGTCGCCCTCCACGCCGCAGTTCCAGGACCGGTTGTGGCTCTCGCCGTCCCGGTTGTCCTCCCCGTTGGCCTCGTTGTGCTTGTCGTCGTAGGACACCAGGTCGTGCAGGGTGAACCCGTCGTGGCAGGTCACGAAGTTGATGGAGGCCAGCGGGCGCCGTCCGTCGTCCTGGTACAGGTCGGACGAGCCGGTCAGCCGGGACGCGAACTCGCCCACCGCCCGCGCCTCGCCCCGCCACACGTCCCGCACGGTGTCGCGGTACTTGCCGTTCCACTCGGTCCACAGCGGCGGGAAGTTCCCCACCTGGTATCCGCCCTCGCCCACGTCCCACGGCTCCGCGATCAGCTTCACCTGGGACACCACCGGGTCCTGCTGGACCAGGTCGAAGAACGACGACAGCCGGTCCACCTCGTGGAACTGGCGCGCCAGGGTCGCCGCGAGGTCGAAGCGGAACCCGTCGACGTGCATCTCCAGGACCCAGTACCGCAACGAGTCCATGATCATCTGCAGCACGTGCGGAGACCGCATGAGCAGCGAGTTCCCGGTGCCGGTGGTGTCCGTGTAGTAGCGGGGGTCTTCCGACAGCCGGTAGTAGGAGGGGTTGTCGATGCCCCGGAAGGACAGCGTGGGCCCCAGGTGGTTGCCCTCGGCGGTGTGGTTGTAGACCACGTCGAGGATGACCTCGATGCCCGCCTCGTGCAGCGCCCGCACCGCCGACTTGAACTCCAGCACCTGCTGGCCGCGGTCGCCCCAGGAGGCGTACGCGTTGTGCGGGGCGAAGAAGCCGATCGTGTTGTAGCCCCAGTAGTTGTTCAGCCCCATGTCGACCAGCCGGTGGTCGTTGACGAACTGGTGCACCGGCATCAGCTCCAGGGCCGTCACCCCGAGCTCCGTCAGGTGTTCGAGGACCGCCGGATGGGCCAGCGCCGCGTAGGTGCCGCGCAGCTCCTCGGGCAGCCCCGGGTGGCGCATCGTCAGACCCTTGACGTGCGCCTCGTAGATCACCGTCTGGTGGTAGTCGGTGCGCGGCCTGCGGTCGTCGCCCCAGTCGAAGTACGGGTTGACCACCACCGACGTCATCGTGTGCGGAGCCGAGTCGAGGTCGTTGCGCCGCTCGGGCGCGCCGAAGTGGTAGCCGTACACCTCCTCCCCCCACCGGATCGCGCCGGCGACCGCCTTCGCGTAGGGGTCGAGCAGCAGCTTCGCCGAGTTGCAGCGCTGCCCGCGACCGGGGTCGTGGGGGCCGTGCACCCGGAAGCCGTACCGCTGCCCCGGCATGATGCCCGGCACGTACGCGTGCCGGACGAACGCGTCGCTCTCCCGTAGTTCCACCGCCGTCTCCGAGCCGTCGTCGTGCAGCAGACACAGCTCTACTCGGTCCGCGGCCTCCGTGAAGACCGCGAAGTTCGTGCCGGCGCCGTCGTACGTGGCACCGAGGGGATACGCCTCTCCAGGCCAGACCTGCATGGATACGACTCTTTCAGGTGTGCCGCCGCGGCGGGGTCGCCTTGCCGCCCGAGTCTCCCGGAATCTGAGGGAACCACCCGTGACTTACGCCCCTCTTACCCAATGACCGGTGCATGCGGAGACAAACGAACGCCGCGTGCACGACCTTTGGGGCAGACGTACTCCCGGGCAGCAGGGGGAGTAGGGGGAGATTGTGCGCACGACGGTGCGCCGCCACCTGGGCAAGGTGGTGGCGGGTACGGCCATAGCGGTGGCCGCGACGGCCGTGATGGTCGGGATCACCCTCCCGGGCACGGCGGGGGCGGACGACACGGCAGGCGGGAAGAACGGACAGAGCGCCGGGCAGGCGGCCGACGGGCGGCAGGGGGACGCCGCGGCGGTGCGGCCCGGCGTCGTCGAGGATGCGCCCGCCGAGGGCGCCAAGGGCACCGGGCGGGACCCGCTGACCGACGACGAGATCGCGCGCGTCGAGAAGATCGCGCTCAACCAGCAGCCGCTCGCCGCGGCCAGGGACGTGGACGGCGACCGCGGCCCCCAGCGCCTCGGCGTGGACCTCGCCGACCCCGAGGCGGTAGAGGTGGACGACCCCGACGCGCCCCGGCGCGCGGAGGTGTCCTTCTACGACTACGGGACCGACACGCTCGTCACCAAGACCGTCAACCTCGCCACCGGCAAGGTCGAGGCCACCGGCTCCCAGCACGGCGTCCAGCCGCCGCTCGGCACCGCCGAACAGAACGAGGCGGCCGCCCTGCTGATCGCCGACCCGCTGGGCGCCGGCCTCAAGGCCGACTTCAAGGACGCCACCGGCAAGGCCCTCACCTCCCCCGGCCAGCTGCAGCTCGCCAGCATGGTGTACCGGGCGACGCCGGGCGCGGGCCCGGCCGCCCTCGCCGAGTGCGGCGAACACCGCTGTGTGCGGCTGCTGTCGAAGGTCAAGAACGGACCGTGGATCGACACCCGGAGCCTGGTGATCGACCTCAGCGCCCGCAAGGTGGCCCGCCTCACCGGCTGAGCCGGCCCCGCACCGTCCCGAACCTGCGCGTGGGCTCCACGCCCGCCCACGCCCGTCCGTCCGTTCACCTGTCGCCCCGCCTGCCTCCTGCAGAGGGATGCAAAGGAGTCATGTCGTCATGCGCGTTCCGTTTCTGAAGCGCGGCCCACGGTCGCAGCGCGCCGCCCGCACCGGCGCGGCCGTCGGCCTCTGTGCGGCGACGCTCGCCGCCGGCGCGGTCGCCGGCGCCGGCCCGGCCGCCGCCCGGCCGAAGGCCGCCCCCGCGGCCGCCGCCGCCGACTGCAGCGCCGCCTACCGCATCGAACAGAAGCTGTCCACCGGCACCACCTGGCGCATGTGCTGGCGCTTCGAGTCCAAGTCCGGGCTCGTCCTCGAGAAGGTCTCCTACCAGCCGCCCGGCGAGGCCAAGCCGATCCGCGTCCTCAACAGCGCCAAGATCGCCCAGATCCACGTGCCGTACGACGACGGCAAGAACGAGTACAACGACATCACCGACTACAACTTCGGCTCGGGCCTGGTCAACATGACCCCCGCCGAGTGCCCCGGCGGCACCATCAGGACGGTGAAGGTCCCCGACTCGTTCACCGGCAGCCCCAACGTCAAGGGCCTGTGCACGACGACCCGTTCGCGCGGACACGCCTACCGCATGCAGGCCGACACGGGCAACAAGGTCTTCCAGGCCCAGGGCAAGGACCTGCTGATCTACACCGTCAACAAGGTGGGCTGGTACGAGTACATCACCGAGTGGCGCTTCTCCGACGACGGCGCGATCAACATGAACGTCGGCGCCACCGGCAGCCTCTCGCCCTTCGACTACGACGCGGGCGACGGCCGCGGCTGGCCCCTGGGCAAGGGCGCCAAGGCCTACGCCACCAGCCACAACCACAACGTGTTCTGGCGGCTCGACTTCGGTCTCGACGGCTCCTCGACCGGCAGGGTGGAGCAGTACGACTCGGTGGTCAGCCCGCCCGCCGGCGCACAGGGCCCGACCACCAGGACCACCCGCACCGCCGTCACCAAGGAACTCGCCGGCGACGCCGCCAACCTGCGCTGGTGGCGGGTGGTCAGCGCGACCGGCAAGAACAAGGACGGCCACCCCCGCTCCTACGAGTTCGTCCCCGGCGCCACCTCCAAGTACCCCGGACGCCCCTTCACCCAGCACGACGTGTACTTCACGCAGTACAACAAGTGCGAGCAGTACGCCAGCAACAACGTGCGCGCCTGCGGCAGCCCGCTGCACGGGTACTCGGTCGACAAGTGGGTGAACGGCCAGGCCCTCACCCACCCCGTGGCCTGGGTGAACGTGGGCTTCCACCATGTCGCCCGGGACGAGGACCAGCAGCCCATGCCGGTCCACTGGCAGGGCTTCTCGCTCGCCCCCAGGGACGTCACCGCCATGAACCCGCTCACTCCCTCCGCCCTCGCGGGACAGAACGGACAGCCGAACAACGGTAGTTGAGAAACGACCTGTCCATCCGGCTGCACCGCCCGCCGCTCCCGGAGTACCCTTCCTTGATCGTTGGGACGGGGAGAGCTCGGGGGAGCGGAAGGCGGTGCGCGGGTGGGCTCGGGAGGGCTGGAGCTGCCCCCTGGTGACGAGGGTCACGAGGGGGGCTCCGCAGACGTCCCGCCCGGCACGGTGTCCCTGGCCCGGCCGATGGAGACGAACGCCATCGGACCGGAGCTGGACTGGGACACCGAAGCCTGGCGGGAGGTACGCACCCGCGCCCAGCGGGCCGGACGGGCCTACATCTGGCTGAACCTCGTCGAGCAACGGCTGCGCGCGGTCGTGGCCGCCGTGCTGCGCCCCGTCTACGAACCCGTCCACGGCGACGAGTGGGTGGTCGCCGCGGCCGGGCCCGCCGGCCAGGAATGGGTGCAGCGCGCCGTCGCGGTACGCGAAGTCAGCCGCCGCAAGGGCTACTTGCTCGACCCGGCCGACGACAACGTCGTCTCCTTCCTCACCCTGCCCCAGCTGCGCGAGCTGATGGTGCAGCACTGGCCCTGCTTCGAGCCGTACTTCGACGACCGCCGCGACGTCGAACTCGCCCTCGACGAGCTGGAGGTGACCCGCAACGTCGTCTCCCGCAACCGGGCGCTGTCCGAGGCCGTCCTCAACCAGGCCGAACGGGCCTCCGCACGCCTGCTGGAGATGCTCGGCACCAGCGGCGACGTGCCCTCGGCGCGCCGGCTGCCCGTCGACGCCGTCGAGGACCTGGTCGGCGACCGGTACGCGGACGTCGTCGCCGTCCACTCCGACCGGGTGCGGCTGCTGCGCCAGTTCCCCGCCGAGGACATCTTCGACGGCTCCCGCCGGATCGACGCCATCGGCATCGGCCTCAACCTGCTGGTGCAGAACTTCTCCGGCCGCCGCCTCGTCCGCCTCGCCGAGGGCGGCGCCCGCGTCCGGCTGCTCTTCCTCAACCCCGCGTCCAGCGCAGTCAAGCGCCGCGAACGCGAACTCGGCATGAAACGCGGCGAGCTGAGCCGCGCCGTGGAGATGAACATCCTGCACATGCGCCGGGTCCGCTCCCGGCTGCGCGACCCCGGCGCCTTCCAGATCCAGGTGTACGACGAGACGCCCCGCTTCACCGCCTACCTCGTCGACGGCGACGGCGCCGACGGCATCGCGGTGATCCAGTCCTATCTGCGGCGCATGCGCGGCATGGAGGCGCCGGTGCTGGTGCTGCGGGGCGGCAGCCGGGTGGTCAAGCCGGGCGAGGCGGACGAGGCCGGACTCTTCTCGGCCTACCGCGAGGAGTTCGAGCTGGCCTGGGCGGACTCGCGGCCGGTGTCCTGAAACGTCCGGTTCTCTCCCCGGGAAGCGGAGTGCGCCCCTCTGGTTGTCAGTGGGCCATGGGAAGGTGGGGACCACTGGGGGAAGCACCACCGAGAAGGGGGGCCGAGATGGCCTGGCACCAGGAGCTGCTGATCGGCTTCGACCTGGAGACCACCGGGACGGACCCGCGCGAGGCGCGCATCGTCACAGCAGCCGTGATCGAGGTCCGCGGCGGGCAGGTCCTGGGACACCGCGAGTGGCTGGCGGACCCGGGCGTGGAGATCCCGGCGGACGCGGTGGCGGTGCACGGGATCAGCAACGAGCGGGCGGCCGCCGAAGGCGCTCCCGCCGACCGGGTCGCGGACGCGATAGCCGACGTCCTCGCGGGCTACTGGCGCACCGGAGTCCCGGTCGTCGCCTACAACGCGGCCTTCGACCTCACGCTGCTGTCGGCCGAACTGCGCCGCCACCGGCTGCCCTCGCTGCGCGCCCGCCTCGGCGGCCTCGACCCCGCGCCGGTGGTCGACCCGTACACCATCGACCGCTCGGTCGACCGCTACCGGCGCGGCAAGCGCAACCTCGAAGCGGTCTGCGCCGAGTACGGCGTCCGCCTCGACTCCGCGCACGACGCCTCCGCCGACGCCCTCGCCGCCGCCCGGCTGGCCGGGGCGATAGCGGACCGCCACCCCAAGGTCGCGGGCCTCGGCCCGGCGGAACTGCACCGCCGTCAGATCGAGTGGTACGCCGCGTGGGCGGCCGACTTCCAGAGCTTCCTGCGCCGCAAGGGCGACGCGGAAGCGGTGGTGGACGGCTCCTGGCCGGTGCGGGAGCCGGCCGACAGCCCCAGGGTGTGAGGCGCGGCCGGGCTCAGGGCGGGAGTTCCGCCGCCCTCGCCGGGGTCCCCGGCAGGAGGAGCGTCCTTCGGCGTCCCGTTCCGGCAGGGGGCGCCGTCCTCAGAACGGGTGCCAGCGCACCGTCTCGTCCCCGTCGCGCAGCGACGCCACCCGGCGCCGGAACTCCGCGGCGGCGTCCGGGTTCGTCGGCGCGTGCTGGGCGACCCAGGCACAGCTCGCCGTCTCGCGCGCGCCCCGCAGCACCGCACAGCCCTCCCACTCCCGCACGTCCCACCCGTAGGCCTCGGTGAAGGCGGCGTAGTCCTCGGCGGGCAGGCCGTACCGGTCGCGGGAGAGCGCCATGACGACGAGGTCGTGCTCGCGCAGATCGGCGGAGAAGGTCTCCAGATCGACGAGGACCGGACCGTCGGGGCCGATGTGCACATTGCGCGCCAGCGCGTCGCCGTGGATCGGGCCGGGTCGCAGCCGCGGGGTGAGCGCCGAGGCGGCCCCGGCGAAGCCGTCGCGCCGTGTGCGCAGAAAGGCCGCGTCGGCCGGGTCGATCGCGTCGCCCGCGAGCCGCAGCCAGCGTTCGACTCCCGACAGCAGATCCCGTGGGGGCAGGGCGAACGCGGGCGCGGGCAGAGCGTGCACCAGACGCAGCAGCCCGGCCAGGTCCCGTGGACCGGCCGGCCGTACCGGGTCCGGCAGCCGGTGCCACACCGTCACCGGATGCCCCTCGGCCAGCAGGGGCTCCGGCTCGGCCGCCCGCACCGCGGGCACACCCGCCTCGGCCAGCCAGAGTGCGACGTCCAGCTCGCGGCGGGCCCGCTCGAGGAGTTCGGCGTCCCGGCCCACCTTCACCACCAGGCCGCCGGCGGCGAACACCGCGTTCTCCCCCAGGGCGAGCAGCCGCGCGTGTGCCGCCGGGCCGGCGAGCACCCCCGCTGCGGCCAGTACGTCCCGCGCCCGCGCCTCGTCCATCGTCCGCCTCCGTGCCGTCGCCGTCCGGCCCCGCCGGCGGCGTGATCAGACCGTCCGACGGCCAGTGTCGCATTCGGCCGGCGGCCCGTTCCGGCAGGTCGGGGCCGCGCGTACGGTCCGCGTGCACGGCCTGCGTTCCGGCGGGGAGCACACCTCGATTTCGATTGCACGATACGTATCGTCTCGTCTACGGTCGGCGCATGACCACTCGCCCCGCTCATATCGCCATGTTCTCCATCGCCGCCCACGGCCACGTGAACCCCAGCCTCGAGGTGATCCGCGAACTCGTCGCCCGCGGGCACCGCGTGACGTACGCGATACCGCCCGACCTCGCCGAGAAGGCCGCCGGCGTCGGAGCCGAGGTCAAGCCCTGGCACTCCGTCCTGCCCTCACCGAACGACGACCCCGCCGCCTGGGGAACCACCCTCCTCGACCACGTCGAGCTCTTCCTGGCCGACGCCGTCCAGGCACTGCCCCAGCTGACAGAGGCCTACGACGGCGACGAACCCGACCTCGTGCTGCACGACATCACCTCCTATCCGGCCCGCGTCCTCGCCCACCGCTGGGGCGTCCCCGCCGTCTCCCTCTCGCCGAACCTCGTCGCCTGGGACGGGTACGAGGAGGAAGTCGCCGAACCGATGTGGGCCGAACCGAGAAAGACAGCACGCGGAAAGGCTTACTACGCCCGTTTCCAGGCCTGGTTGGAGGAGAACGGGATCGACCGGCACCCGGACCCCTTCGTGGGCCGTCCGGACCGCTCCCTCGTCCTGATCCCCAGGGCGCTGCAGCCGCACGCCGACCGGGTCGACGAGAAGGTGCACACGTTCGTCAGCGGCTGCCAGGGCGACCGGGCCGCCGAAGGCGAGTGGACCCGGCCCCCGGACGCCGAGAAGGTGGTGCTCGTCTCGCTCGGCTCGGCCTTCACCGACCGGCCGGAGTTCTACCGGGAGTGCGTACGGGCCTTCGGCGGCCTGCCCGGCTGGCGCCTCGTGCTCCAGATCGGCGCGCGCGTCGACCCGGCAGTGCTGGGCGAGGTGCCCGACTCCGTCGAAGTGCGGTCCTGGATCCCGCAGTTGGCGGTACTGAGGCAGGCCGACCTGTTCGTCACCCACGCCGGCGCCGGCGGCAGCCAGGAAGGGCTGGCCACCGCCACACCGATGATCGCCGTCCCGCAGGCCGTGGACCAGTTCGGCAACGCGGACGTCCTCCAGGGGCTCGGCGTGGCCCGGCGGATCGACACGGCGCACGCCACGGCCGAGGCCCTGCGCGAAGCCGCCCTCGCACTGGTCGACGATCCCGAGGTCGCCCGCCGGCTCACGGCGCTCCAGGCGGACATGGCCGCGGAGGGCGGCACACCGCGGGCCGCCGACCTCGTCGAGACCGAACTCGCCAGGACGCGCGGCTGAACCGGGCACGGCGAAGGCCCGCCGACTCCCGGGGGAGCCGACGGGCCTTCAGGACGAGCGATTCACCTGGCCCGGCAGGGCGTCAGACCCGCACCGGCCGGCCCTCGTCGTCCCGCGCCACCGGCGCGAGGGCCTCGGGCGACTCGTCGTGCGTGAGGTCCGGCAGCCAGTGCAGCCACTTCGGCAGATACCAGTTGCGCTCGCCGAGCAGCGCCATCACGGCCGGCAGCAGCACACCGCGGATGATCGTCGCGTCGATCAGTACCGCCGCCGCGAGACCCACGCCCATCTGCTTCATCGACTGCATGGACAGCGTGCCGAAGATCGCGAACACGGCGACCATGATGACGGCGGCGCTGGTGACCACACCCGCCGTGGTGACCACGCCGTGCTCGATGGCCTCGTTCGTCGAACGCCCCCGCAGCCGCGCCTCGCGGATCCGGGACACGACGAACACGTGGTAGTCCATCGACAGACCGAACAGGATCACGAACAGGAACAGCGGCAGCCAGGTGATGATCGCGCCGACGCCCTCCGCGCCCACCAGCGACGCTCCCCAGCCGTGCTGGAACACCGCGACGAGAATGCCGTAGGCCGCGCCCACCGACAGCAGGTTGAGCACGATCGAGGTGATCGCGACCGTGAGCGAGCGGAACGACAGCAGCATCAGCAGGAACGCGAAGACCACGACGAACGCGAAGACCGGGGTGACCGCTCCGGCCAGCTGGTCGTTGAAGTCCTGCGAACCGGCCACCTGTCCGGTGATCGGCGCCTGGACGCCGTCCACCGTGCCGAGCGTGGCGGGCCGCACCTCGTCGCGCAGCTTCGCAAGGCTCGCACCCGCCTTGTCCAGATCCGAGCCGCCGACCAGCGGCACGTACACGTACGCGATGTTCTGCGCGTCGTGCAGCTTGATCTCGACCGGACCCCGGGAGGCGCCCGACGTCACGGCCCGCTCCTTGAACGCCTGGAGCGCGGCCTGCACGTCCGGGGCGTTGATGTCGTCCGCCTTGACGATCACCTCGGCCGGCTCGGAGCCGCCCGGGAAGGCCTCGTTGACCCGGTTGTACGTCTGCACGATGGGCAGCGAGTCGCCGAACTCCTGGTCCAGGGTGAGGTTCTGCGTCTTCATGCCGACCGCCGGAGCGGCGATCGCGAGCAGTGCGCCGGCCGCGACGACCAGCGAGACGCCGGGCTTGGCGAGGACGACCTTGAGCACCGCGCTCCAGAACCGGCTGCCCTGCGCGGCACGGCCGCCATTGCCGTTCCTGCGGCGCTTGTCCGGGTGCAGGAACGGGATCCGGCCCTTCTCCACCCGGTGGCCCAGCAGCGACAGAAGCGCCGGCAGCACGGTCACCGAGCCGACCATGGCGACCGCGACCACCATCAAGGAGGCCAGACCCATCGCCTCGAACGTGGCGAGCCCCGTGAACAGCATGCCCGCCATCGCCACGCACACGGTGACACCGGAGACGATCACGGCGCGGCCGCTGGTCGCCGCGGCGATCCTGAGAGCGGTTTCCGGATCACGTCCCGCAGCCCGCTCCTCGCGCTCCCGGCGGAGGTAGAACAGGCAGTAGTCGACGCCCACGGCCAGACCGACCAGCAGCATCACCGAGCTCGCGGTGTCGTCCATCGGCTGGAAGTGGCTGACGATGCTCATCAGACCCATCGTCGCCATGATCGCGGTGACCGCGAGGGCCACCGGCAGCAGCGCCGCCACCAGCGCGCCGAAGGCGATCAGCAGGATGCCCAGCGCCACCGGCACCGCGGAGTACTCGGCCTGCTGGAAGTCGTCGCCGAACGCGTCGTCGAACGTCTTCATCATGCTGGCGCCGCCGATCTCCTCGATCCGCAGCGAGGAGTGCTCCTTCTGCACGTCCGCGACGGCGTCGAGAACCGGCTGGACCCGCTCGCCCGCGGTGTCGGAGTCGCCGCGCATGTCGAACTGCACGAGCGCGCTGCGGCCGTCCTTGGAGATCGTCCGCGTGTCGTAGGGCGAGGTCACGTCGGTGACCCGGCCGGTCTTGCCGACGGCCGAGACGATCGCGGTGACCGCGGCCTTGAACTCCGGGTCGGTGGCCTTGAGCGAGCCGTCCTTCGCCTGGACGAGCACGGTCTCACTGGCCGGCTCCTCGATCCCGGCGTCCTCGATGATCTTGGCGGCCGTATGCGTCTCGCCCCCGAGCTGGTCGCTCTCCTTGACCTCGACGGTGCCGGCCGCCGAGCCGATCCCCATGGCCAGGACGACGAACAGCACCCATATGCCCACGGCGGCCCATCGGTGCCGGGCGCTCCAGCCGCCGGCCCGCGCGGCGAAGCCCCGCACCCTTGTATCTCCGTTCCCCATGACGGGCCTGCCCTCTTGTGATGCGGTGGAAGCCCCCTGCCGCCACCTTCCGATTCGAAGGTATGGCCTGGATAAAGCCGTCTCGTCGTACTGTCCGGTGAAGTGCCGGGCACGGGAGTCCTCCCCTCGGACCGCGACCTCTCACCGCTGAGGAGGACAGTGACCCCTTACACCTATCGGCGGATCTCGGGGGCGGCGATCAGGGTGCAGTCGCCGGTGAAGAGCGGATATGTCGTTTCGGAAATTTGCTCAACACGTCACAGGCCTGTGGAGAAGTCGGTAAGAGGTTGCTCCGCGGGCCGTCGATCGGCGAGAGTTTCGCTCGGCCCCTCGTCCGGGCCGCGGTCGTCGTGCTCACCCCCACGGGGCACGGCGGCCGCATAGTCTGAAGCGTATGACGACGACGTACGCGGCCCTGCTGCGCGGCATCAACGTGGGCGGCAACAGGAAGCTCCCCATGGCCGAACTGCGCGCCCTGCTGGAGGAGCTCGGCCACGGCGACGTGCGCACCTACCTCCAGAGCGGCCAGGCCGTCTTCTCCAGCGCCCACGGCGACGAGGAGAGCCTCGCCGCGGGGCTCACGGCGGCCATCGAGAAACGCTTCGGCTTCACCGTGGGCGTCCTCGTGCGCGACCACGCCTATCTGCGGACCGTCGTCGACGCCTGCCCGTTCCCGGCCGCCGAACTCCAGGCCAAGCAGCTCCACGCCACCTACTTCTCCGGGCCCGTCGACGAGGAGCGCTTCGCCGGCATCGACCGCGCCGCCCACCTCCCCGCGGACTTCCGCCTCGGCGACCGCGTCCTGTACCTGTACGCCCCCGACGGCCTCGGCCGCTCCGCCCTCGCCGAGCAGCTCGCGAGGCCCCGCGTGACCAAGGGGCTGATCGCCACCACCCGCAACTGGAACACCGTCCTCAAGCTGGTGGAGATGACACGGCCCTGACGCGGGCCGACGGCGGACCCGCAGCCGGGCGGGACGCGGCGGCCGTGTCGGCGCGTGCGCGGGGGGACTGCGTCTCCGCCCGCGTGGCTGCACCCGGCTCGCGCACAGCGGAGCTGCCTGGCTCGCGCAAGGCCCCGGCCGGCCCGGCCGGCGCGGAGCCCGTGCGCGGCGCGCACCCGGCGCGCCCCGCGCAGGCCGGTCGGCCGGTCGCCGGTACGGCGGAGCCGCCCGGCGGAGCGGGGGAAACAGCGGGCGGTGCGTGGAAACATCGGGCGGCGCGGGGGGAATCAGCGGGCGGTGCTGCGGAAACATCCGGCGGTGTGACAGAAACACCCAGCGCTGCTGCGGAAACAGCCGGCGGTGCGGCGGAAACAGCCGGCGGTGTTGCGGAAACACCCGGCGGTGCGGCGGATACACCTGGTGGTGCGCGGAAACACCCGGTGGTGCCGGTTTCTCCACTGGTTTCTCCGCCCACCGGGCGGGCCTCTCTCACCGGGAGTCGCCGCTCCGGCCGACGAATTCCGCCCGCCGACCCGGACGGCTGTGCGAGGCTCGAACCATGCGCTACGTGATCATCGGAGCAGGGGCCGTCGGGGGCACGATCGCCGGGCGGCTGGCGGAGGCCGGGCAGCAGGTCGTGCTCGTCGCGCGCGGCGCGCACCGGGCGGCGCTCGCAGAAGGCGGACTGCGGCTGCGCGTACCTGAGGGCCTGCTGACGTTCCGGCTGCCCGTGGTCGAGAGCCCGGCCGAACTCGGCGTCCTGCGTGCCGACGACGTCCTCGTCCTCGCCGTCAAGACCCAGGACGCCGAGCAGGCCCTGCGGACGTGGGGGCGGGCCCCGGTCGAGGGCGGCGGCACCGCGGCCGAGCGGCTCCCGCTGTTCTGCGCGCAGAACGGCGTCGAGGGCCCGCGTCTGGCCCTGCGCCGCTTCCGGCACGTCTACGGCGTGTGCGTCTGGCTGCCGTCCACCCACGTCGACCCCGGCACGATCGCCGCAGCGGGCGCGCCGCTCACCGGCATCCTGCACCTCGGCCGCCACCCGCACGGCGTCGACGACACCGTCCGCCGTGTCGCCGCCGACCTGGAGAAAGCGCGCTTCGAGGCACCCGTGGTCCCGGACGTCTCCCGCTGGCAGTACGCCAAACTCCTGTCCAACCTCGCCAACGCCCTGGAAGCGGTGAGCGGGCCGGTCGACGACCCCCGCGCCGAGGCGCTGTACGCGCGCGTGCGGGCGGAGGGCGAGAGCGTGCTGCTCGCCGCCGGCATCCCGTACGCGAGCGCCGACGAACAGCGGGCCGCACGCGGCGACAAGATCACCCTCGTCCCGCTCGACGGCGCTCCCCGGGGCGGCGGCTCCTCCTGGCAGTCCCTCAGCCGTGGCACCGGGACCATCGAGGCCGACCACCTCAACGGCGAGATCGTGCTCCTCGGCCGCCTGCACGGCGTGCCCACCCCGCTGAACGAGTTGCTGCAACGGCTTGCGAACGAGTTCGCCCAGGAGCGGCGGGCCCCCGGTTCGCTGCCGCTGACGGACCTGCTCGGGCAGGCCGACGCCGCTGTCGCGTTCCTTCAAGACTCCTGAGGATCCCGCTCCGTAGCGTGACGGCATGACACACGAGGAGACCCACCGGTACCTGTCCGAATGTGCCGCCGAGGCGTCGCGCGTCGCCCGCGGCGTCCCCGCGGAAAGGCTGAACGACCCCACGCACTGCCCCGGTTGGACCCTGCGCGCGCTGGTCGGCCACTGGGTCCTGTACACCTCCCACGGCCTCGAGCACCGCGCCCTGCGCAAGCCGCTGCCCGACGAGCTGACCGGCCGTGACTTCACCGCCGACCCGCAGTGGGCGAAGGCGTATGCCGAGCAGCTCGACCGGGCCGTCGCCGCCTGGGCGGACCCGGAGGTGTGGGAGGGCGAGATCGACCTCGGGACGGCCGCGACGCCCGCCGCCGAGGTGGCGTCGCTGATCGTCGCGGAGACGGCGCTGCACGGATGGGACGTGGCCGTCGCCACGGGGCAGGAGTTCCGGCTCTCCGACGACGCGGCCCGCTTCGTGCTCGACGTCGTCGAACGGCACGGCGACCTCTACCGCCGCTACGACGGTTTCGCCCCCGCCGTGCCGGTGGCACAGGACGCGCCGGTGTTCGAACGGGCGCTCGCGGCGAGCGGCCGCGACCCGCGCCTGGACGTCGTCGGAACGCAGGGCTGACAGCCGGTTCGTCCCGCAGGCCGTGTGCGGCGAGGCGTGGCAGCGGCAGGGTGTGGCAGCGGCAGAGTGCGGCAGCCGGTGGCCGGGGCGGCGGTGGCACGGCGGGAAGCACCCGGCCCGCCCGCCCCCGTCGGGCCGGCTCGCCCCGTCGGCCTGTGCGGCCCCGCCTCCCTCACGCCCCCAAAGCCGCCAGCGCCGGTGTCAGGGCTGTTTCGTAACGTTCCAGAAGCACCCGGGCCACCTCCGGCGCCGGCCCCAGCACGTCGGCAAGGACGTCGGCCTCGGCCTCGGCCGCTCCGCGGGCGATGCGGTCCGGCAGGAAACCGGGGGCCAGGACGTACGGCGCGACGGCGACCCGCGCACACCCCAGCGCCCGCAGCTCGCGGACCGCGTCCTCGGTGCGCGGCAGAGAAGCGGAGGCGAACGCAGGCCGCACGGCACACCAACCGGTGCGCCGCCACTCCCGCGCGATTTCTGCGATCACTGCGATCGCCTCCGGGTCCGAGGACCCCGCCGAGGCCAGTACGACCCCGGTCGAGGACCTGTCGGCGGGCGTCAGCCCCGCCTCGTACAGCCGCCGTTCCAGTGCGGAGAGCAGCAGCGGCGAGGGGCCGAGCACGTCGGCCTGCCTGATCCGCAGCTGCGGCGGCGCGTCCCGCAGCACCGCCGGGACGTCCGCCTTCGCATGGAACGCGCGCGTCAGCAGCAGCGGCAGCGCCACGACGTCTCGGACGCCGTCCGCCGCCAGCGATTCCAGCACCCCGCGCACGGACGGCACGTTGAACTCGAGGAAACCGGTCTCTACGCGCAATCCCGGCCGCAGCGACCGCACCCGCCGCACCAGGGCGTGGACGGTCGCGGCATGCCGCGGGTCACGGCTGCCGTGGGCGATCACCACCAGGGCGGGGAGAACCGGCTTCCTGTGCATGGGCGTCAGCTCTTCACCAGCAGGCCGCGGCTGCGCAGCACCCACCGCTCCAGCGGACTGAAGATCAGCAGGTCGATCGCGATGCCGACGAACAGGATGAGCAGGATCGCCTCGAACACCATCGACATGTCACTGGCGTTGCGCCCGTTCTCCAGCAACTGCCCGAGGCCGACGCCGAGATCGGGGAACGACGCGATGATCTCCGCCGCCATCAGCGAACGCCACGAGAACGCCCAGCCCTGCTTCAGACCCGCCACATACCCGGGCAGGGCGGCCGGCAAGGTGATGTACACGGTGCCCTTCAGCCCCGTCGCGCCCATCGTGCGGCCGGCCCGCAGGAACAGCGGCGACACCTGGTCGACCCCGGAGACCAGCCCGTTGGCGATGGACGGCACCGCGCCCAGCAGGATCACCGCGTACATCATCGAGTTGTTCAGGCCCAGCCACAGCACTGCCGGCGGCACCCACGCCACCGACGGCAGCGACTGGAGGCCGGACAGGATCGGCCCGATGGCAGCCCGTACGAACTTCACCCGCGCCACCAGCAGACCGAGCGGGGTGCCGATCGCCAGGGCGAACGCGAAGCCGAGCAGTCCGCGGGAGACGCTCGTCCAGATGTAGCCGAGCAGCTCGCCCTGGAGCCAGGCCTGGCGGAGCGTGTGCCACACGTCCAGCGGGGAGACCAGCTTGGTCGGGTCGTCGACCGTCTTGAAGGTGATCTGCCAGACGGCCAGCAGCAGCGCCGTCGCGACCATCGGCGGCAGGATCTTGTCGACGAAGGTCCGCCGGAAGGGCGTCCGCGCGGTGGGCGCGACGACGTCCAGCGCGTCGAGACCCGCCTCCACACCGGCCAGCCCGGTGGCGTCCGCCGCCGTCGAGCCGGCCGCCGTCGCCGCGTCCTGCGGCACCGTTGGCTTCGTCACGGTCGTCCCGTCCACGGTCGTCCCGTCCACGGTCGTGCTCGTTCCCGTCGGCTTCGCTCCCGCCGACGTCGTCTCAGTGCTGGCCATGACGGCGGATCTCCCCACGCAGGACTTCGGTGATCTCGAGGGACAGTTCCGCCACCGGGGCGTCCTCGATGCGGCGCGGCTGCGGGATGTCCACCGTCCACTCGCGCGCCACCCGGCCGGGCCGGGAGGACAGCAGGACGACCCGCTGGGCGAGCCGCACCGCCTCCCGCACGTTGTGCGTCACGAACAGGACGGACAGCCCCGTCTCCTCCCAGATCCGGGTGAGCTCGTCGTGCAGCACGTCCCGCGTGATGGCGTCCAGCGCCGCGAACGGCTCGTCCATCAGCAGCAGTTGACTCTCCTGCGCCAGTGCGCGGGCCATCGCCACCCGCTGCCGCATACCGCCGGAAAGCTCGTGAACACGCTTTCCGTACGCGCCCTTCAACCGGACCAGCTCGAGCAGTTCCTCGGCCTTGCCGCGCCGCTCGGGCTTCGCGACCCCTCGCAGCTTCAGGGCGAGTTCGATGTTCTTGCCCGCCGTCAGCCACGGGAACAGCGCGTGTTCCTGGAACATCAGCGCCGGGCGGCCGTTCGTGGTGATGGACCCGACGGTGGGCCGGTCGAGCCCCGCCACCAGGTTCAGCAGAGTGGACTTGCCGCAGCCCGACGCCCCGAGCAGGGTGACGAACTCGCCGGGCGCCACGTCGAGGGTGATGTCGTCCAGGACGAGCTGCTGCCCGCCCGGACCCGCGAAGGACTTCGAGACGTGGTCGAGGCGTGCCGCGTACGCCACGGAATCGGTGGGCTCGGCGGCCTTGGCGAAGGTCGTGGCCATGGTCGTCACCTCCTGGGAACTCATCGGGACTTCGGTCGGTCGACACCCAGACCGGCGTCGTCGACAGCGGGCTCGCCCTCGGCCTCGAGGACCTTGTTCAGGATCGTCAGGTCGTAGATGCCCTGCAGGTCGGGCTTCTCCAGCAGTCCCGCCTCGGCCGCGTGCGCCGCCTCGGCGCCGAGGGTGGCCGCCAGTGGGTCGTCGGTGAACCGGATGGACCGCCACGCCGGGTCCAGCACGTCGGCGGGCAGCGCCTTGCCGGAGTCCGTCTCCAGCTGCCTGTTCGCCGCGGCCTTCGCCTTTGCCGGGTTGGCGCCGATCCACCTGTTGGTCTGCACCGAGCCCTTCAGCACGGCCTCCACCACCTTCGGGTGCTGCTCGAGGAACTTCTGCGACACGACGACGTTCGTGATCACGAACTTCTTCCCGGGCCACAGCGACGCCTCGTCCAGCAGCACCTTGCCGCCCTCGGCGAGCAGCTTCGAGGCGGTCGGCTCCGGCACCCAGGCCCCGTCGATCGAGCCCGACCTGAACGCGTCAGGCGTCACCTTGTTGTCGCTGCGCACGACGGTCACGTCACCCCTGCCGCTCTGCGCGTCGACCTTCCAGCCCTGTTGCGCGATCCAGTTCAAGAACGCCACGTCCTGCGTGTTTCCGAGCTGGGGGGTGGCGATCCTGCTGCCCTTGACGTCCGCGAGCGAGGTGATCTTGTCCGGGTTCACCACCAGCTTCACCCCGCCGGACGCCGAACCCGCCACGATCCGCAGGCTCTGACCGTCGGACTTGGCGTATCCGTTGATCGCAGGGGAGGGACCGATCCAGCCGATGTCGAGGGAGCCCGCGTTCAACGCCTCGATCTCCGAGGGTCCCGCGTTGAACGTCGCGTACGACGCCCTGGTGGCGCCCAGCGCCTTCTGCAGGATGCCCTGCTCACGGCCGACGAGCGCGGTCGCGTGCGTCAGGTTGCCGAAGTAACCGATCCGCACGGTGTCGAGCCCGTCGATTCTCTGCGCCCCCGCGGCGACCTGCTCGTTGGCGTTGCCGTCCTTGGCCTGCGAACCGTAGCCGCAGGCCGCGAGGGCGAGCAGGGGCAGGGCCGCCAGGATCGCGACGCCGCGGCGAAGCCGTGACAGGGGGAGAGTGGCAGGCACCGGGAGGGGTTCCTCTCGTCGGCCGGGCGGTCACGGTCTCTCAGGTCGTGGCCGGGAGCTCGGCAAAGGGCTTTCGTCGTGTCCACGACGGCAGGCGGGGCGAGGGGGCGCGCAGGCTGAGCGCGGACGTCAGCCCGCACATCGCGCGACTCCGCCCTGCCCGCTGCCGAGGGCGCCGCTGCCGACCCGGCCGCCCTCCTTCGCGAACGTCGCGTAGACGTCGGTCGCGGCCACGGTCAGAAGTCCCAGCCGTCGTCGTCGGCCGCGTCCTTGACCGGCTCCGGCGACGCGAACGACTCGCCGACCATGCCTGCGGTGAGGGTCGTGCCGTCGGCCGGGTCGATCAGGATGAACGAGCCCGTACGGCGGGAGTCGGCGTAGGAATCCACCGGAAGCGGTTGCGCGGTGCGGATCTTCACCCGTCCGATGTCGTTGGCGACGAGCTGTCCCGGGTGCGGGTGCAGGGACAGGTCGTCGAGCGTGAGACGGGACGGGATGTCCTTCACGATCGCCTTGACGGTGCGGGTGCCGTGCTTGATCAGCACCCGGTGCCCGACCGTCAACGGCTGGTCGGCGACATGGCACACGGTCGCCTCGACGTCCTGGGTGGTCGCCGGCGCGTCCTTGGTGGGCACGATCAGATCCCCGCGCGAGACGTCGACGTCGTCCGTGAGCAGCACGGTCACCGACTGCGTCGTCCACGCCGCGTCCACCGGCTCCCCCAGCAGGTCGATGCCGGAGATCGTCGACGTGCGACCGGACGGCAGCACGGTCACCGGATCGCCGACCCGGAAGGTGCCCGCCGCGATCTGGCCCGCGTAGCCCCGGTAGTCCGGGTGCTCGGCGGTCTGCGGCCGGATCACGTACTGGACGGGCAGCCGGGCGTGGCAGTGCGCGAGGTCGTGACTGACCGGAACCGTTTCCAGGTGTTCCAGGAACGTCGGGCCGCCGTACCAGTCCATGTTCGCCGACGGATCGACCACGTTGTCGCCGGCCAGCGCCGAGATCGGGATCGCGGTCACCTCGGGCACGCCCAGCTCGCTCGCGTACGCCGTGAACTCCTCGGCGATCGCCGCGAACACCGGCTCCCGGTACTCGACCAGGTCCATCTTGTTGACGGCGAGGACGACGTGCGGAACCCGGAGCAGGGCCGCGATCGCCGCGTGCCGGCGGGTCTGTTCGACGACGCCGTTGCGGGCGTCGACCAGGATCACCGTGAGCTCCGCGGTGGAGGCGCCCGTCACCATGTTGCGGGTGTACTGCACATGTCCCGGGGTGTCGGCCAGGATGAACCGCCGCCGGGGCGTGGCGAAGTAGCGGTACGCCACGTCGATGGTGATGCCCTGCTCGCGCTCGGCGCGCAGCCCGTCGGTGAGGAGCGCCAGGTCGGGCGCGTCCTGACCGCGGCTCGCCGAGGCGCGCTCGACGGCCTCCAGCTGGTCGCTCAGGATCGACTTGGAGTCGTGCAGCAGCCGGCCCACCAGGGTGGACTTGCCGTCGTCGACGGAGCCCGCGGTGGCGAACCGCAACAGGGTCGTGGCCGAGAGTTCCTCGGCGGTGATGGTGCTCATGCTTAGAAGTACCCCTCGCGCTTGCGGTCTTCCATCGCGGCCTCGGACATCTTGTCGTCGGCGCGGGTCGCGCCGCGCTCGGTCAGCCGGGAGGCGGCGATCTCGGCGATCACGTCGTCCAGCGTCACCGCGTCGGAGTCGACGGCGCCGGTGCAGGACATGTCACCGACGGTGCGGTAACGCACGAGACGCTTTTCGACCGTTTCCCCAGCCTTGGGACCGCCCCACTCGCCGGCGGTCAGCCACATGCCGGCCCGCTGGAACACCTCGCGCTCGTGCGCGAAGTAGATCTCCGGCAGTTCGATGCCCTCGCGGGCGATGTACTGCCAGACGTCCAGCTCGGTCCAGTTGGAGAGCGGGAAGACCCGGACGTGCTCACCGGGGGCGTGGCGGCCGTTGTACAGGTTCCACAGCTCGGGACGCTGGCGGCGCGGGTCCCACTGCGAGAACTCGTCGCGCAGGGAGAACACCCGCTCCTTGGCGCGCGCCTTCTCCTCGTCGCGCCGGCCCCCGCCGAAGACCGCGTCGAACCTCTCGGCCTGGATCTTCTCCGTGAGCGGCAGCGTCTGGAGCGGGTTGCGGGTCCCGTCCGGACGCTCCTTGAGCACGCCGCGGTCGATGTACTCCTGCACGGAGGCCACATGCAGGCGCAGCCCGTGCTCGGCGACCACACGGTCGCGGTACTCCAGGACCTCGGGGAAGTTGTGTCCGGTGTCCACGTGCAGCAGCGAGAAGGGGACGGCGGCCGGGGCGAACGCCTTCAGCGCCAGGTGCAGCATGACGATGGAGTCCTTGCCGCCGGAGAACAGGATCACCGGCCGCTCGAACTCGCCCGCCACCTCGCGGAAGATGTGCACCGCCTCGGACTCCAGCGAGTCCAGGTGGCTGAGGGCGTACGGGCTGACCGTGCCCTCCTCGGTCGCGGCGACGGTCGTCGTCATGCCAGTCCCCTCTCGCTGAGCAGGGCGTACACCGACGCCGCGGACTCCTGCACGGTCTGGTCCTGGGACTCGATCCGCAGATCGGGCGACTCGGGCGCCTCGTAGGGATCGTCGACCCCGGTGAGCCCGGTCAGCTCGCCCGCGGCCTGCTTGGCGTACAGGCCCTTCACGTCACGGACCGAGCACACCTCGACCGGAGTCGCCACGTGCACCTCCAGGTAACCGGTTGCGCTCTCCTGGTGGCGCTTGCGCACGGCCGCACGGCTGTCCGCGTACGGCGCGATCACCGGGACGAGCACCTTGACTCCGTTACGGGCCAGCAGCTCCGCCAGGAATCCGATGCGCTGCACGTTGGCGTGCCGGTCCTCGCGGCTGAAACCGAGGCCCGCGGAGATGAACTCGCGGATCTCGTCGCCGTCGAGCACCTCCACGAGGTGGCCCTCCTCGCGAAGCCGGCCGGCCAGCTCGTACGCGATGGTGGTCTTGCCGGCGCTCGGCAGACCCGTGAGCCAGACGGTGGCTCCGGTCGTCACGTGGTTCTCCCGGTTCGTAGGGGGATGGGGGGTGTCGCCGGGGGCGGCGTTCTTCGGGGCGGTCGCGGTCATGGCGGTCAGCCGTGCAGTCCGCACTCGGTCTTCCCACGTCCCGCCCAGCGCCCGGCGCGCGCGTCCTCGCCCTCGAGGACCCGGCGGGTGCACGGGGCGCAGCCGACGGACGTGTAGCCGTCCATCAGCAGCGGGTTGGACAGCACGCCGTGCTCCGTGATGTAGGCGTCGACGTCGTCCTGGGTCCAGCGGGCGATCGGCGAGATCTTGACCTTCTGGCGCTTGTCGTCCCAGCCGACGACCGGGGTGTCGGCCCGGGTCGGCGACTCGTCGCGCCGCAGCCCGGTGGCCCAGGCGCGGTAACCGCGCAGTCCTTCCTCCAGCGGCTGCACCTTGCGCATCTTGCAGCACAGGTCGGGATCGCGGTCGTGCAGCTTCGGCCCGAACTCGGCGTCCTGCTCGGCGACCGTCCGACGCGGGGTGAGCGTGATGACGTTGACGTCCATCACGGCCTCGACCGCGTCCCGGGTGCCGATGGTCTCGGGGAAGTGGTAACCGGTGTCGAGGAACACCACGTCCACGCCCTTGAGGACGCGGGACGCGAGGTGGGCGACCACGGCGTCCTCCATGGAGGAGGTCACACAGAACTGCCGGCCGAAGGTGTCCACCGCCCACTGCAGGATCTCGAGCGCCGAGGCGTCCTCGAGGTCGCGGCCCGCCTGCTCGGCCAGCGCCTTCAACTCGTCGGTGGTACGGCCTTCCTGAAGCGTCGTCATATCCGGTCCCCTCCCGTTTCGGTGCGCTGAACGCCCCGGGACAGCAGCCCGAGGAACTTCAGCTGGAATGCGCGATTGCACGCCGCGCATTCCCAGGCGCCGTGACCGCCCTCCAGGGCCTCGCTCGGACGCAGGTCCTCGTCGCCGCAGTAGGGGCAGTAGAAAGGGGCGGCCCGCTCGCTCATGAAAGGGCCTCCTCGCTGGCGCGCGAGGCCCAGGCGGCGAACCGCTCGCCGTCCTCGCGCTCTTCCTGGAACCGCTTGAGAACGCGTTCCACGTAGTCCGGCAGCTCGTCCGAGGTGACCTTCAGACCGCGGACCTTGCGGCCGAAACCGGCTTCGAGTCCGAGCGCGCCGCCCAGGTGCACCTGGTAGCCCTCGACCTGCTCGCCCCGTTCGTCGAGGACGAGCTGGCCCTTGAGACCGATGTCCGCGACCTGGATGCGGGCGCAGGCGTTCGGGCAGCCGTTGAGATTGATGGTGAGGGGCTCGTCGAAGTCCGGCAGGCGGCGCTCCAGCTCGTCGATCAGCTGGGAGCCGCGCTGCTTGGTCTCGACGATGGCCAGCTTGCAGAACTCGATGCCGGTGCACGCCATGGTGCCGCGCCGGAAGGTCGAGGGCCGGGCGGTGAGGTCCAGCGCCTCGAGGCCCTCGACGAGCGAGGCGACCTGCGCCTCCTCGACATCGAGGACGATCATCTTCTGCTCGACGGTGGTCCGGACGCGGCCCGAGCCGTGTGCCTCCGCGAGCTCCGCGATCTTCGTCAGGGTGGTGCCGTCCACCCGGCCGACACGTGGTGCGAAACCGACGTAGAAACGGCCGTCCTTCTGCCGGTGTACGCCGACGTGGTCGCGCCACCGGCCCACCGGCTGCTCCGGGGCCGGGCCGTCGACCAGCTTGCGCTGCAGGTACTCGTCCTCCAGCACCTGACGGAACTTCTCCGGTCCCCAGTCCGCGACCAGGAACTTCAGCCGGGCGCGGGTGCGCAGCCGCCGGTAACCGTAGTCACGGAAGATCGACAGCACGCCCTCGTAGACGTCCGGGACCTCGTCCAGCGGCACCCAGGCGCCCAGCCGCACGCCCAGCTTGGGGTTGGTGGACAGCCCGCCGCCGACCCACAGGTCGAAGCCCGGCCCGTGCTCGGGGTGGCGGACGCCGACGAACGCGACGTCGTTGATCTCGTGGACCACGTCCAGCACGGGGGAGCCCGAGATCGCCGTCTTGAATTTCCGCGGCAGGTTCGAGTACGCCTTGTTGCCGAGGACGCGGCGCTTGATCTCCTCCAGCGCCGGGGTGCCGTCGATGATCTCGTCCTCGGAGATGCCGGCGACGGGGGAGCCGATCATCACACGGGGGGTGTCGCCGCACGCGGTGACCGTGGACAGGCCCACCGCCTCCAGACGGTTCCAGATCTCGGGCACGTCCTCGATGCGGATCCAGTGGTACTGCACGTTCTGCCGGTCGGTGAGGTCGGCGGTGCCTCGCGCGAACTCCTGCGAGATCTCGCCGACGACCCTCAGCTGCTGCGTGGTCAGCGCACCGCCGTCGATGCGCACGCGCAGCATGAAGTACTTGTCGTCCAGCTCCTCCGGCTCCAGGATCGCGGTCTTGCCGCCGTCGATGCCGGGCTTGCGCTGGGTGTACAGACCCCACCAGCGCATCCGGCCGCGAAGATCATTGGGGTCGATGGAGTCGAAGCCCCGCTTGGAGTAGATCGTCTCAATGCGTGTCCGCACATTGAGACCGTCGTCGTCCTTCTTGAACTGCTCGTTGCCGTTGAGCGGGGTGTGGTGCCCCGCGGCCCACTGGCCCTCGCCGCGGTGACGGCTCACCTTGCGGCGGGGAGTCGCGGCTGCAGGCTTCTGCGGGGTGGCGGCCATGGTTGATACGTCCTTCGGGACAGCAGCGGAAGGTGTCGGCGCGCAGCGCCGTCCGGCGGTGGTCGGGTGAGGGGGGAGAGGCTCCGACCTGCGCGTACGAGCGCACAGGAGCCGTGCGCTTCGTTGCGCAGGCGGGAGGCTGTACTCGGATGTCGGGCGGAGCTGCGGCTCGTCAGCTCGCCGGACAGATGGCGCTGGACATGCGGCCGAGGTCGACGTGCCGCCGACTCACCAAGGCAATTCCAGTTCCGGACATGGCGAAAGCGTGTCACGGCGATCTGGACACAGTCCAGCTTCGTCCGCGATGCGGACATCCTTGTCCCGGAATGTGAGACAAGGGTGTCGTCTGTCACATGACGTGCGGGTTCTCTTGTCCGCGCAGGTCACCACGGGTAGGGAAGAGCGGTTCAGACGGGGAACGCCCCCGGCCAGGGGCCCGGCGTCGACACCTCGGCCCGTTCCTCGACCTTCGTGTCGAACAGGGTGAAACCACGCCGCTGGTAGTTCTCCATCGCGTGCTCGCCGTCCAGACTGCAGGTGTGCAGCCACACCCGCTTGGTCTGCGGCAGCCCCGGCCAGCGCTCGGCCAGGTCCCACGCCCGGGCGGCGCCGTACGACAGCAGGTGCCCGCCGATCCGCCGCCCGCGGAAAGCCGGCAGCAAACCGAAGTAGACGATTTCGACGATCCCGTCGTCCTGCGGCTCCAGCTCCACGTACCCGGCCGGCGTGCCCCGCTCGTAGGCCACCCACGTCTCGACCCCGGGACGCTCCAGTTGATCCCGCCACTGCGCGTACGTCCAGCGCAGCCGGTCGATCCAGCGAATGTCCCCGCCGACGGACGCGTACAGGAAACGGCTGAACTCGGGGGAGGGGACCTCGGAGCGGACGACCCGGACGTCGCCCTCGGGCGCGACGGCCGTGAGGAGGTCGCCGGGATCGGTCTGCTCCAGAGACCAGGTGGTCACGGGGATGTTCGTCATGCCCGCCAGGGAACCATCACCGCGACGTTCTGTCGATCGAGGCCAGCGGCATCGCGAACAGCGCACGGCCCGACTGCGTCCAGACCTCGCCGGTCGCCGCCCAGTAGGACAGGGACTCCGTCTGCGGGCTCCAGCAGCTGTGCCGGCCGGCCGCGCCGCACACCGCTGCGCCCGAGCCGCCGTCCTCGCCGTCGGCCCTGCGCTCACGGTCCGTCCCGCCGGAGCTCTGCCGCCACAGCGTCCCGTGCTCGTCGTCAGGGCCGGCCGCGCGGGTCACGTACCACTGAGCGTCGTACGACAGCACGCCGCGCACCCCGGTGATCTTCGTCGTGTAGGCCTCGGACGCCGTCACCCGCCCGTTCGGGCCGGTGGCGAGCAGACCCGCGTGGCCGGGCGCGGTGCTGAACGGGTAGCGCCACAGACGGGCGCCGCGGTCGCCGTCGTCGAGCGTCCACTCCCCGGCGACCAGGCTGTCCGGCGCGGTGCTGCGGTCGAGGGAGACGGTCGAGGGATGCGGCGCGCCCGGGCCGCCGCTCAGCTCGTAGGAGCCGACGGCCGGCAGCACGAAACCGTATCCGTGCGCCGACCAGCCGCCCGGCACCCGGCCCACCGCGTCGGCGGCGACCGTGGCGCGCTGGACGCGGTTCATGTCGTACACGTACAGCGCGGACCGGTCCCCGTCGTCCGCGGTGACCAGCAGCTTGTCCTGGTACCAGACCATGCCGGAGACGTGCGAGACCAGCCCGCGGTAGTCCCGGCCGCCGTCCACGGGGACGGCGAGCAGCGCCCAGGTGTAGGAGAGGCGGCCGAGATCGGCGGCGTTCACGAAGCCGACCCGGGCCAGGCCCCGGTCCGCGGCTCCGCCGCTGCGCGACCAGCCGGAGAGGATCACCCGGTTCGTGCCCCACACGCCGTCGTCGTCCGCGTCCCCCGACGTGGTGACCGCGCCGGGACGCCAGCCTGCCGTGTCGTCGGTGTTCCAGCAGTACGCGCGCGTGGCCGTGGGGGCCACCGGCAGGGCCCGCCGCTCGGCGGGCGAGCAGTCGATGGCGTCCCGCAGGGTGCGGTCGGCGCCCTCCAGCACCGCGCTGACGCCGACCGGCCGGCCCATCCCGGCCGCGAGCCGGTCCAGGGAGGCCTGCGGCACCATGTTCTCCGTCAGCCGCAGCCCGGCGACCTCGGACGCGGCGGTGAGCGGCTTCAGCTCCCCCGGGCCGTCATGGGGGACCGTCGCCTGAGAAGCGCTGATCACAGTGGCGGCAGCGGTGAGGGCGAGGGCGGTTCCGGACAGAAACGCCCGCAGTGCCCTGCCGCGCCTGCGCCGGCGGTGTCGGCCGCGCTGTCTCATTCGCCCTCCCGAGGCGGGCCAACTGCGCCTGATGATCCATACGTTGACAGAGGAGCAGGTGGGGTGACCCGTAGGGCGATGCTACGGCAGTCAGCCGCCCCGGAGGACGAAGTCCGCGCAAATATGCGGAAGACGCTGTAGGAAGAACGCGGATGAATCACCGTTGCTACGGTGACGACGTTCTGTTTCTGACCACCGCCGGCGCGGTCGAATGGGGCAACAGCCCCCCGGGGTCCGCGGGCAGAAGCACGTCTACCTCGGCGTCCTCGCAGAAACGATACGGCCTGTGTTCCAGAAATCCCCCCAGGTAACGCCGTACCCGGGACATCTCGGCCCGCACGGTCACCGTGCGTTCCGCGTCGCCGAACATGTCCCGCGCGAGCTCCGCCGCACTGCGCCCACCGCGCTGCGCCGCCAGCAGATACAGCAGTTCCGCATGCCGGGGACTGAGTTCGTGGGACCACGAGCCCGCGTCCCCCGACACTGTCACCGACCACCGCCGGGATCTGCTCAGGTCCAGCACGATCCGGCTCCGACCGCTCGAAGGCCGCCCCGCCGCCTCGTCCACCGACCGCACCAGCCAACCCCCCGCCAGCGGCTCGAGAGTGCACAGCCCCAGCGCCGGAAGCCACCGACGCCCCGGGGACGGCGACTTGGGCAGCGCGATCCGGCTCGTGTACGGCATCCCGGTCACCGCGGCCGTCCAGCCCTCGCCGTCCACGGCCGCCGCCCGCCCGCCGATCCGGGCCAGCGCCGGAGCCGCCACCGCACGCAACCGCTCCAGCGAACCGAGATGCTTCTCGCGCAGTCCTGACTCGGCGAGCTTCGCCACCGAGTCGACCCATGCGAGGGTCGCCGGATGCATCGTCTCCAGCGGCCCGCTGACGTCGACGACGCCCAGCAGGCGGCCGTTGCGCGGATCGGTGATCGGCGCGCCCGCGCAGGTCCAGGCGGCGTGCGAACGCACGAAATGCTCGGCGGCGAACACCTGCACGGGCCGGCGCACCACCGCCGGCGTGCCCACGCCGTTGGTGCCCACCACCGCCTCGCCCCAGTCCGCGCCCAGCTCGAAGCCGAGCCCGTCGGCCTTGCGCAGCACCGGGCCGCAGCCCTCGCGCCACAGCACCCGGCCCTCCCCGTCGGCGACCACCATGATGTGGTGGGCGACGTCCGCGACCGACAGCAACCCCTCCCGCAGCACCGGCAGCACCTCGCGCAGCGGCGACTCCTCACGCCGCCGCCGGACCTCGTCGGCGCTCAGCAGCCCCGCCCGGACATCCCGCTCCGGATCGACGCCACTGCGCAGCAGGCGCTCCCACGACTGCGCGATCACCGGACGCGGCGCGACGCGCACCCGCTGGCCGGCCAGCCGGGCGTCACGGACCTCGTTGAGCACCCGCGCCGCCCGTGCGGCGTCGACGGCCGCGAGCTGCGGCACGTTCATCGGCGGCATCGCCACTGGGCCTCCCGGGGCCGGACACAAGCCGAGAACCGGATGTCAAGCGCCTGCGCCGACTGTTTCCGGTCTTACTGAGACATCCCATCTTGCCGTCCATCGGTGACGGAGGGACACACTCCGGTCACAACCACCGAAAGTTGCAACCCCCTGCAACCCTGGTGAACATCCACCCGGTGTTTGAAACTTGAGCCACGCCGTCCCGAGCGGCGATCCTGGCCTCGCAGGGCCATTGCGGCGGGGGTGGTGCCGTGTCGGCGCAGCACCACCCCCGCTTCCTGTTTCCCACATTTTCTCGCCCGCCATTCCCGGGCCCCGACGTCACACCCGGGGAGCGGCCCGCTCGACGAGCGCCGCCAGGTCCAGGCTGTGCGGCAACGTCCCGAAGGCCGCGCCCCCGTCCCCGCCCAGCCGCGAGGCGCAGAACGCGTCCGCAACGGCCGGCGGCGCGAACCGCACCAGCAGCGACCCCTGGAGCACCAGAGCGAACCGCTCCGCCAGCCGTCGGGCCCGCCCCTCGACCCCCTCCAGATCCGCCAGGTCGGTCAGCAGATCCTTGATCGCGCCGTCCAGCCGATGGTCGGCCCCCCGCGCCCGGCCCACCTCGTGGAGGTAGGCGTTCAACGCCTGCGGCTCCCGCTGCAGCGCGCGCAGCACGTCCAGAGCCTGGACGTTGCCCGCGCCCTCCCAGATCGAGTTCAGCGGCGACTCCCGCACCAGTCGGGGCATCCCCGACTCCTCCACGTAACCGTTTCCGCCGAGGCATTCGGACGCCTCCACCGCCACCGGAGCACAGCGCTTGGCCACCCAGTACTTGGCCGCCGGAACAGCGATCCGCAGAAAAGCCTGCTCCTGCTCGCCCCCGTCGTCACAGGCCGCCGCGAGCCGCAGGGCGAGCGTGGTCGCAGCCTCCGACTCCAGCGCCAGATCCGCCAGCACATTGCGCATCAAGGGCTTGTCGACGAGCTTCCCGCCGAACGCCGCACGATGGGAGCAGTGGTGGACCGCCTGCGCCACCGCCTGCCGCATCAGCCCCGCCGACCCCAGCACGCAGTCCAGCCGGGTCGCCGCCACCATGCCGATGATGGTCCGCACCCCGCGCCCCTCCTCGCCGACCCGGCGCGCCCACGTCCCGTCGAACTCGACCTCGGCGGAGGCGTTGGACCGATTGCCCAGCTTGTCCTTCAACCGCTGGAGGCGAAAAACGTTCCTGGAACCGTCTTCGAGAACGCGCGGAACGAGGAAGCACGTCAGCCCGTCGTCGCCCCCGCCGGACGCCGTCCGCGCCAGCACCAGGAATCCGTCCGACATCGGAGCCGAACAGAACCACTTGTGCCCGGTCAGCTCGTACGCACCGTCCTCCGCGAGAGGAGCGGCGACCGTCGTGATCGCCCGGACGTCACTGCCACCCTGTTTCTCCGTCATCCCCATGCCGAACAACGCACCGGCCTTCGATCCGGCCGGCCGCAGCTCTCGATCGTAGATCGTGGACGCCAGCCGGGGCTCCCACTCGGCGGCCAGTGCCGTATCGGCGCGCAGCGCGGGCACCGCCGCGTGGGTCATCGACAGCGGACAGCAGGTGCCCGCGTCGACCTGCGTCCACACCAGGAACCCCGCCGCCCGTCGCACATGCCCGCCAGGCCGCCCCCAGGCGCCGGTCAGCCCGGCCCCGACACCCTTGCCGAGCAGCCGATGCCAGGCCGGGTGGAAGTCGACCTCGTCGACCCGGTGCCCATGACGGTCATACGCACGAAGTTTCGGAGGATGGACGTCCGCCTGCGTCGCCCACTCCTGCAGCTGCGCGGATCCCGCCGCCCGCCCGAGCGCCGACAACTCGCCGCGCGCCTCGTCGAGCAGCCCCGGGTCCAGGTGCCGTTCCACAGCCGCCACCAGCGCACGGTCTGCGCCGTAGACGTCGTATCCGGTCAGGGGCGGGGGCTGGTTGGTCACCGTGTGCGTACTGCCTGCCATGGCCCGAACCTACCCCCGGGTACCGCGGTCATGACCGTCAGCGGCCCGCGTGCCGCTCCCCGACCCGGTGAAGAGGCCTTGCCGGGGGTGAGTGCAGCCCCGAACGGCGGATACCTTTAGGGCGTGCAGCCAGCAAGTCAGTCATCCGAGCAACCCGGGAGCCCCGCAGGGCGTCTCCACCGGGCGCGTGCCCTATACCGGAACGTCTCCAAACGGCGGACCGCCTGGCTGCTGTTGAAGGACACCGTCAACTCCTGCATCGAGTACCGCATCCTCGGTCTTGCTGCGGAAGCCGCTTTCTTCACGCTGCTCTCGGTCCCTCCGCTGCTCCTCAGCCTCATCGGCCTGCTCGGATACGTCGACGACTGGACCGGCACCGACACCATCACCAGCCTGGAGGCCAACCTCCTCGACGCCTCCCGCACGGTCCTGTCCGACAAGGGCGTGCGGCAGATCGCGCAGCCGATCCTCGACGACGTGATGACGGGCGGCCGCCCCGACGTCATCTCCATAGGCTTCCTGTTCGCCCTGTGGTCCGGCTCGCGCGCGGTGAACGTCTTCATCGACACCATCACCGTCATGTACGGCCTCGACGGCGTCCGCGGCATCGTCAAGACCCGGCTGGTGGCCTTCCTGCTGTTCGTCGGAGCCCTGCTGATCGGCTCGGTCGCGCTGCCGTTGATGGTCGCCGGCCCGGACGCGGTGGTCCGCGTCGTCCCCTGGTCGACCACCGTCGTGCAGGTCCTGTACTGGCCGGTCGTGATGGTCCTGTCCATCGCGTTCCTGACCACGCTCTACCACGTCTCCGTGCCCGTCCGATCGCCGTGGATCGAAGACGTCCCGGGCGCGCTCGTCGCCCTCGCCATGTGGGTGCTCGGCAGTTTCCTGCTGCGCATCTACCTGACGAGCACCATCGAGGGCGCCACCATCTACGGCTCCCTCGCCGCGGCCGTCGCCGTCCTGCTGTGGATCGGCGTGTCCGCGTTCGCGGTACTGGTGGGGGCCGCCGTCAACGCGGCCATCGACCGGGTCTGGCCGGCAGCCGCGACCGCCGCCGCCCGCGCCGCCAACGAACGGCTGCGCCAGGAGGAGGCGGCGGAGTACGTCGCCCGCATGGCCGCGGCCCGCTCCTTCGAGGACGACGACCCGGACGATCCCGACATGCCCTCCGAGTTCCCCGAGCGCTGGTCCCGCTTCCTTCCCCCGGAGGACGTGACGGGACGCTTCCGGAGCCATGTGAAGAGCGCCGCGAAGGGCAATGGCGTGAACGGGGTGAACGGCGCGAACAGGGGAAACGACAGCAACGACGCGGACTGCGCGGGCAGTGGCGGAAACAGGCCGGGCACCGGGAACAGCGTGAATACTGGAAACATCGTTACCAGCGGAAACGGCGTGAGCCGCGGAAACAGCGTGAGCCACGGAAACAGTGGGAATCCGGGCGGTAGCAGCGGGGTCGGCGGCAACGACGGAAACAGCGGTGTCGGAGGAACCGGAGGAAACGGTGAGGAACAGTTTCCCGGACAGTGAGCCGGGAGAAATTCGTCACGGTTTCCAGAAGCCCGTCTCCACCACCTTCCTCGGGAACTCCGCGAAGTGGAGTGGTGCGCGACCGAGCACTTCTTGTACGCCCGCCGAAAGGCAGGCGTTGCGTGTCAGTCCGGCAGCGACCCGAACAGCTCCCGTAACTCCCGTAGCTCTTAAGGAACGTAGCTTCCTCCGGCGGGAGCCGGAACCGGTCGACGCTTGCCGTCGTGACGCGCGGACAGACACCTGCGCGTAGGTCACGCCCTGCCCGGCCGCGCAGCCGATCTTCGCAACCGTTTCCCGGAACGTCAGCAGCCCGGGGCCATGACACGTCCAGCGACGGCCCCGGGCCCCCGGATACCGGTCGTCTCCGTAGGAGCCTTCACCGTCGCATCCGCTCCTCAGCCGCCTGCCGGACCTTCCCGTGATCGCGGCGTCTCCCAGGCGGCCATGGCCCGCCGATTCACCCACTTGGTCGGCCAACCCCGATGACCCACCTCGCCGGCCGGCGCGTCGCCCTCGCCGATACCCGACCGACTTGCCGACAGGGATGACACCATTGTCGCGATCGCTCGCCAGATGGGGGTTACGGGAGCGCATTCTCCCTGTCCAGCGACCTCAAGCGGGTTTTGGCGTCAGCCCTGCAGGGACCCCGGACGAGGGCGGTTCGGAGAGCCGGGGGACGGGGGAGGCGTGGTCGGGTGACGGCGATGACGGCGACGTACCCGCCCCTCCCCGCGGCGTAGGCTGGCGGCGTGTACGAGGAGCGAGCCTCCCGGCTGGACGGGGCGGTGGTGTGGACCAACCCGCCGTCGGCCTCGCCCCGTGCGTTTCCCGTGCTGCCCGACGGCTGCATGGACCTGCTGTACAGCGAGGGCAGACTGCTGGTCGCGGGCCCGGACACCCGGGCCTACCTGCCCGACGGTCCGCCGGTGCCCTGGTCGGGCATCCGCTTCTTTCCGGGCGCCGCGCCCGCTCTCCTCGGTGTACCGGCCCACGAACTGCGCGACCGACGCGTGGGGTTGGCGGATGTGTGGCCGGCGTCCGAGGTGCGGCGACTGACCGACCGGGTCGCCGCCGCGGTCCAACCTGCGGCGGAGCTGGAATCGTTGGCGCTGGAACGAGCGGCTCCCCCCGACCCGGAAATGCGCCGTCTCGTCACCCTCCTCGCCGCAGGCCGCGCGGTCGCTGCGACAGCCTACGAACTCGGCATCGGAGCACGCCAACTGCACCGCCGTTCGCTCGTCGCCTTCGGCTACGGACCCAAGACACTGGCCCGGATCCTGCGTCTGCAACGAGCTCTCGCGCTGGCCCGCGAGGGCGTGCCGCATGCGGACACGGCGGCTCGCACCGGCTACGCGGACCAAGCCCATCTCGCCCGCGAGGTGCGGGAGTTCACGGGCTTCACGCTCGGCGACTTGCTCCTGCACCGGCGGCCACCGACGCCAACGCCGCAGACCGGCCCTGTCGACCCGGCGCATCGGTCGCGGTCGGCCGAACCGCCGGGCGGCCCATCCGCACGGGCACATTGATCCAGCTGGGCGGGCTCGGCGAGCCGCCCTGCACGGCACCGACCGTCGAGCGTCCGGAGCCTATTGACCCAGCGGCGCGAAGAGGTCGACGCCGTTGCCGTCAGGGTCGTGCACGACGGCGTACCGCTGGCCCCAGAAGGCGTCCCAGGGCTTCAGCTCGCCCGGGTGCCCGGCGCCCACCAGGTCCGCATACACCGTGTCGACCTCGCCAGGTGTCTCACAACGCAGCGCGAGCGAGGCCCGTCCGCCGCCTGACGGCGCTCGCCACCCAGGGTGGAACGAACGGATCGTGTTCTCGGTGTCCAGCAGCAGACGCAGCCCGCCCGGCAGTTCGGCCTCGGCGTGCGGCTGTTCCTCTGAGCCTTCGGGGAAGTCGAACCCCAGCCGGCGGTAGAAGGCGACGGAGGCGGCCATGTCGGAGACGACCAGGCCGATGGCATCGAATCGTGGACTCATGAGGCCACGGTAGGCAAGGTCTCCCGAAACGGTCTTGAAAGAAACGGACACGCCCACGACTGACACGCCATGCCACGACCGACACGGCACGAACGGATACGTCCGAACGTTGTGGCTGGTCGGCCAGGGACGTCGATCCCGGGCGACCTGTCACAGAAAGCGGTTCCTGGACGTGCCGACCGCAGAATGCCGTTCCTCGCTGTTTCCGTGAGCGCCAGGTGACCGGATGGGAACTCGTCGTCCGCTGAGAGTTCCTCGGCCGCGGAGAAGTGACCTGGAAACGGATTCGACGCCTCGCCGCTTGTCCTGCCCCAACCTGCGGAAACCCTGCCGGGACCATCTCCTGAAACGGATACCCGCCGCTCTAGGCTCGTTGTCATGAACGCCCGTCTGCTCGTCTACAGCCGCACGGCCGGCTACCGCCATGACTCGATCCCGGATGCCGTCGCCGCGCTACGCGATATGGGTGAGTTCACCGTTGCGCACACGGAGGACCCTGCGGCCCTGGAGACCCCGCTGGACGGGTACGCGGCCGTGGTCTTCGTCTCCACCAGCGGTGAGGTGCTCACCCCGGGAGGGCGGGACCGGCTCTGCGGGTACATCGAGTCGGGCGGCGGCTTCGTCGGGGTACACGCGGCGGCGTGCACGGAGTACGACTGGCCGTACTACGGCGAGCTCCTTGGAACCCGGTTCGCCCGGCATCCCGACCATCAGCCCGGCAAGGCGCTGGTCGAGGACCACGACCACCCCGCCACCCGTTCTCTGCCGGCCGTCTGGGACTTCACCGACGAGTGGTACGACTTTTGCTCCAACCCACGCGGGCGGGTGCGCGTCCTCGTCACCGCCGACGAGACGTCGTACGAGGGCGGGAGCATGGGCCCCGACCATCCGCTGGTGTGGTGCCGCGACCAGGGTCGAGGGAGGGTCTTCTACACCGCGCTCGGCCACGCGGCCGAGGCCTACCGGAACCCCGACTTCCTGGCACACCTGCAAGGCGGCCTCCTGTGGGCCGCCGGGCTGCGTAACTGAGTTCCCAGCCGAAGCGAACCGGACCGGACCGAACTTCGGGATCGGACCGGACCGGACCGCGACGAATCGAGTGCCGAGGAGCGAGTTTCCAGTGACGTTTCTTCGGTGAACCGCTTGCGCCATCGGAGTGAGAGAGGACGGCACGGAGGAGAGAGTTCGTGCCCGACACGGACATCCTCGTGTTTCGGAAATCTGTTCCGGAAGCCTTTCCGGAACGGCTTGCGGAGATCGTTCCGGAAATGGGATGTCAGGAGGAGCCGTACGTTGACTCACGGGACCAAGCTGCGGGACCGGATCGCCGACCCGGGAACGACTCCGCTGATCGGCGTGTACGACATGTACTCGGCGTCGATCGCGGCGCAGCACTACGACGGGATGTTCGTCTCGGGTTTCGGCTTCGCCGCCTCGTACTACGGACTGCCGGACATCGGTTTCATCGCCTGGCCGGACATGATGGCGTTCGTACAACGGTTGCGAGGCGCGTTTCCGACCCACCATCTGCTTGTCGACATCGACGACGGTTACGTGGACCCGGAGGTCGCCTGCCACGTGGTGGAGGGGCTGGAGCGGATCGGAGCATCCGGCGTCATCCTGGAGGACCAGAAACGGCCGCGCCGGTGCGGTCACGCCGACGGCAAGCAGGTGCTGCCGTTGCGCGAGTACCTCGCCAAGCTGGAGATGGTGCTGGCCACCCGGCAGGACCTGGTGGTGGTCGCCCGCACCGACGCCACCGACGAGGACGACATCCTGCACCGGGCCGCGTCCCTGGCGGCCACGGACGCGGACGTGGTCCTGGTCGACGGTGTCCGCAGTGTGGAGTGGATCCGCCGGATCCGCGCCGTGGTCGGGGACAAGCCGCTGCTGTTCAACCAGATCGCCGGCGGCAAGTCGCCCCGGCTCTCCCTGGGCGAGCTCTCCGACCTCGGTGTGAACGTCGCCATTTACAGCACCCCATGTCTTTTCGCAGCCCACGAGGCCGTGCACTCCGCCCTCGCCGAGTTGAAGCGGACGGACGGCCGACTGCCGGTGTCGGACGCGGCGAACGGCGTGGGCGTGGCGACTGCCACCCGCCTGTTGGAGGGCAACATCGCCCATCGCCGCCCCGCCTCCAAAGACATGGCACACAGCCGGGAGTCGGCGAGGACCCAGGGCGACCTGCGGGACGGGGTGAACGCGGGGGTGTGAGGGCGGAGCCCGGACGCGGGCATCGGGCCGACCGGTGTACGGGCCGGGATGCGCGTGTGAACGCGCCACTTGCGGGGCGGGGGAGGGGGGCGCGAAGACCGGGATTAGCGCGAGGGCACCGGGCGGGGGCGGCGCGAGGATCGGGAGGGGCGGGAGGGCGCCGGACGGGGGCGGCGCGCCGGGCGAGTCCGTCAGTCCGGCGGCGGTGCCGTACTCGCTCGTGGGACCAGTCGCGTGGACAGTTCCGTCCGGGTTCCCTCCGGATGCTCTCCGTCCATCATCCGCACCAGTAACCGCAGTGCTGTCGCCGCCATTTCCCCCAGCGGCTGTCGAACGGTGGTGAGGGCGGGGGTCGTCCAGCGGGACTCCGGCAGATCGTCGAAACCGACCACGCTGACGTCGTACGGAACCCGCAACCCGCGTTCGGCCAGCGCCTGGTACACCCCGAGAGCCATCCGGTCGGAACAGACGAAGACGGCCGTCGGCGGCACGGGCAGGTTCAGCAGTTCGTGCATGCGGCGGTGGGCGACGGACTCGTCGAAGTCGCCGTTGCGAAGCAACTCGGGGCGGTGGGCGACTCCGGCGGACGTCAGCGCCGAGCGGTAGCCGGCGATTCTGGCGTTGCTGCACATCCTGCGGCGCGGCCCGGCGATCACGGCGATGTGCTCGTGCCCGAGTTCCAGCAGGTGCTGGGTCGCCGTCACCCCGCCCTGCCAGTTCGCCGCGCCGACGGAGACCACCCCGGGCGGTGGCTCGACCACCGGGTCGATCATCACGAACGGGATGCGGTGCTGCTCCAGCCAGGCGTACTGAGAACCCGTCAACTCGGCCAGGTTGAACAGGACTCCGGCGGATCCTCTGACAGTGAGCTTGTCGAGCCAGCCGCGCCGCGGACGGCCGGCGCGAGTGCGGGACAACGCCGCCGAGACGACGACGTCCAGGTCCGCGTCGTGCGCCGCCTCCTCCACGCCGTGCAGCACCGCGCCCGACCATGAGCTGTCCAGCGAGTGGACGACGAGGTCGATCAGCCTGGCCGGCTTCGCCGCGTCGAAGCGCGGTCTGCGCACGTAACCGAGCCTGTCGAGCGCCTCGGTGACCCGGCGTCGGGTCTCCGGAGCGACGTCTTCCCTGCCGTTCACCACCTTGGACGCGGTCGGCACCGACACCCCGGCCTCACGGGCGACGACCGCCAGGGTCGGCCCGGCCGGCACGCCAGGACTCGTGCTCGCACCCGCCGTGCGCACCATCGGGAACCACCTCTCCGGCCCGCCCGTGGGCCAGTGAAAGTTCGACCAGCGCCGTTTCGGAGCCGATCCCGAAACAGACGACCCAGCAGAAAGCGCTTGCTATCCTAGGTGTGCCTCAGCGCGGCGTGAAGACACCTGGGGACGGGAGATCATTCCGAGCGCATTCTTCGGGCCGTAGGCCCGGATGGGCATCTGCGCTTCGGCGACGCTGAACTGCAGAGGGCTCGAAGCCCGATGATGCGAGTGTCGGACGGTGCCGACACGCGGCGTTGCGACGGTTTCAGCGACCGTGTTGCGGCGGTCGCACCGAGTCCCGTACGACGACGTGGGTGCCCAGTACCAGGTGCTCGACCTCCCCGCCCTTGCGTCGGGCGAACGCTCCTGAGCCCTCCCGCCGATCGGCCACCGCGCGCAGGGCGACCCGGCCCATCTCCTCGTACGGCACGTGCACCGTGGTGAGTCGGGGCGTGAGCCGGGAGGCCAGGGGGGTGTCGTCATAGCCCGTGACCGACACGTCGTCCGGCACTCGCAGCCCGGCTGCCCGCACCGCTTGCATGGCCCCTGCGGCGACGATGTCGGTACCGGCGAGGACAGCGGTGAAGTCCGGAGTCTCGTGCAGGGCGGCCTCCACCGCCGCGTACCCGTGCACGTCGTCGTACGGGCCGTGCCGCACCAGCCCCGGGTCGAACGGCGCGCCGTAGGCCTCGAAGGCCCGCCGTGCCCCGTGCAATCTGCCCTGCGCCGTGGTCAGTTCGGCGGGGCCCGGCAGGACTAGGACGCGCCGGTGGCCGGCCGACAGCAGGTGGCTCGCCATGGCGTAGGCGCCGGACTCGTTGTCGTAGCCGACCGTTGTCGCCGGGACGTCGCTCTCCAGCGGCGGCCTGCCGACCAGGACCAGATGAGAGCCGGCCGCGTCCAGGGACCGTGCGAAACGGGCCATGCGCAACTGGTACGCGTCGTGGTCGTGGGCGCCGCCGAGCAGGACCACCGCCGCGACGCCCTGTTGGCGCATCATATTGACCAGGGCGAGCTCACGTTCGGGATCGTCGCCCGTCGTGCCGACGAGCGAGAGCCAGCCCCGCAGTGCGGCCGCGCCCTCGACGCCCTTCGCCACATGGGCGAACGCCGCGCCGGTGATGTCGTTGACGAGTATCGCCACCGTCGGAGTCCCGCCCCCGGCCAGGGATCGTGCATGCGCGTTGGTGACGTAGTCCAGGTCGCCGACCACCTGCATCACGCGGCTGCGGATGTCGTTCGAGACGGGGTAGTTGCCGGAAAGGACCCGGGAAACGCTTGCCACCGACACCCCCGCTCGATGCGCGACGTCCCTTATCGTCACCCGGCCGGCTGTCCCGGTCGTCCTGCTCTGACTCACGTTGCCGCTCCTTACCGTCGTGGGCACCATGACGGACGCAGTGGAGGCCCTGGTCGTGGAGACCCTCGTGGCCTGTTCACCGGACGAGCGATGCCCGGCCCCCAGGTGGGTGCGGGAAACGTATCCCACTGCTCGTCACAGGGGACGGGCCTGTGGATAACCCCAGGGACCCCTGGCGACGACTGTGCGGAAACGGGAAGAAGCCCAGCTGTCACGCCACCCTGGCCAGGTCTGCGCGGCGAACCTCGTGGGCGAGCGGAAGCCCCTCGGCCAGCCGTTCCAGCTCTTCGACGACGATCCGGCCGAGTCGCTCCAGTTCGTTGCCGAGCGATCCGGCGATATGCGGCGTGAGGAACGCGTTCGGCAATCGGTACAGCGGGGAGTCGGCGGGCAGCGGCTCGGGGTCGGTCACGTCCAGGACCGCGTGAAGGCGCCCCGCGACCAGTTCGTCGGTGAGGGCGACATGGTCGACGAGGGCCCCTCGCGAGGTGTTGATCAGGACACCGCCGTCGCGGATCAGGGCGAGCCGGTCACGGTCGAGCATGTGCCGGGTCTCCGGAATGTCGGGCGCATGCAGGCTGACGATGTCGCTCCGCCGCAGCAGTTCCTCCAGGGAGAACAACTGCGTGCCGAGTGCTGCGGCCTCGGCCGCGTTCACGTAGGGGTCGTGCAGGAGAAGGTCGAAGTCGAACGGGCGGAGCAGCTCCAGCAGGCGACGTCCCACACGGGAGGCTCCGATGACGCCGACGCGGCGGCCGAGGTTGCCGGTGGCGGCGGTTTCCTCGTGTGCCGGGTGAGCGTGGGTGCGACGGAAGCGCTCACGGTGGGCGAAGGCGTCCTTCCCTGCGAGGAGGATCATCGCCAGGGTGTATTCGGCGACGGGAAGGGCGTTCCCGGTCACCGCGCTGGACACCGAGACCCCTTGACCCCACAGGGCCTCGCCGACCAGTGAACGGACCGAGCCCGCGGCATGCAGGACGGTGCGCAGCCGGGGGGCTCCGGCCAGCGCGCCCGCATCGAGACGGGGACACCCCCAGCCGGTGATCAGGACGTCCGCTTCGGCCAGCAGTGACGCGGCGGCGGCATCGCCGAAGTCCCGCACGACCACCCCGGGGTCGATGTCTGCCGTCCGCTGCAGTCGGTCCAGGAGCGGTGCGGGGAACAGCAGGGGGAGGTGCACCGGATCCATGGCGAACACGGCCCTGGGCAGCTGCGTGCTGGGCATGACTCTCCTGAGGTGCTGGGGAAACGTTTGTGAAAGCGTTTTCTACGCTAGTTCTGGCGTCCGGGGGCGGTCAATCCGTAGGACGGGGGCACGTCGGGTGGGAAAGTTTCCGTGAGTTTCGGAGCGGCACGCCACCTCGGTGAGGCGCTCATCGGCAACCGGGCGACGTATCGGCTGTCTGTGGCCTGGGCGCACACCAGGATCCCGACCGCCGGGCAACCTGATTCAGCAACCGTTTCCTACCTGTTGCTGCGGTGCAGAGTGCAGTGGTCTGCACGTCGCTCCGAGTGCTCGCAGGCCCTGAGCCCTTTCGGAAACGCCCTTGCTTCGGTGCTACCGCCACCCGGACGTTCTCTCCTGCGATCCCCGGTCACCGAGGAAGGCAGGCACCGCAGGGGATCACCCGGCCGACTGCGACTGCGACTGCGACTGCGACTGCGACCGCGACGGTGAGTGCGGCTATGACCGTCGGCTCAGGCATGCCGGGGTACGCCGAACGGAGCTCTCACCGGCTCGTGCTGCGGAATACCGGCCGTTGTTGTGGTGCTCTGGTCATACCCGGTGCGCGAGCGCGGCGAAGGGCTGGTGACAGATGGCGGCAGACCGGACGAACCCTGCGGGCCCGGCAGGGCAGGGCCCTGACCCCGCCCGTGCCCCCGATCCTGGCGTCCGTCCCCTCGCCACCACTCCGTACGGGGTGGTGCGCGGCAGATACGAGCACGGCGTCGCCGTCTTCAAGGGCATCCCCTACGCGTCGCCGCCCTTCGGCGTCCGCCGGTTCAGGCCACCGGCGCCGCCCGCACCGTGGAACGGCGTGCGCGACGCCGGCTCCTTCGGCCCGACGCCGCCGAAACCGCCGTACTCCGACGCCTTCGCCAAATATCTGTCCGACCCCGTCGTGCCGGGCGACGACTGCCTCAATCTCAACGTCTGGACCCCCGAGCCCGGCCCCGGCACACGGCTGCCCGTCGTCGTATGGCTGCACGGAGGTGCCCTGACCAGGGGCTCTTCGGCCATCCCGGTCTACGACGGGCACCGTTTCGCACGCAACGGAACCGTTTTCGTATCGATCAACTACCGACTGGGTGTGGAAGGCTACGGACTTTTCCCCGACGCCCCCGCCAACCTCGGTCTTCGTGACCAGCTGGCCGCGCTGGAATGGGTCCACCGCTCGATCAGGGCTTTCGGCGGCGACCCCGACAGGATCACCCTGGCAGGGCAGTCCGCCGGGGCCATCAGCGTCGGCGCACTGATCGCGGCCCCGCAGACGCAGGGCCTGTTCCGGCGCGCCGTCCTGCAGAGCGGACCGCCGGAGGCCCTCGACCGGGACAAGGTCCGCCGTATGGTGCGACGCATGGCCGCCCGGCTGAAGATCCCCGCCACTGCGGAGGCCTTCGCCGCCGTGGACCGGGCCCTGCTGCTGCGCACCCAGGCCGAGGTCGGCAGACTCAGCAGCCCGGTCCTCGGAGGTCCCGCCTTCGGCATCGTCGTCGACGGCGATCTCGTGCCGCGTGACCCCCTGTCGGCACTGGTGGACGGGGACGTCGCCGTCGGCGTCGACCTGCTGTTGGGCTGGACGCGCGACGAGTACCGGCTCTGGCTGGTGCCAGGCGGACTCCTCGAGCGCGTCGACCGGCTGGGCGCCGTCGCCCTCGCCGGCGCGATGGCCCGTTGTCACTGCGGGCCCGAGGTGCCGCGCGGCTATCGAGCCCTGCACCCCGAGGCCGGTCCCGCCGAGATCGTCGGTCAGATGGTCACCGACAGCCTGCTGCGGCTGCCCCTACGACGCCTGGCGGACGCCCGCCCCGGCAGGTCATACGTCTACGAGTTCGCCTGGCCCTCGCGCCGGCCCGGCCTCGGTGCCTGCCACGCCCTCGAACTGGGCTTCGTCTTCGACACGGGCGAGGCCCCGGAGTCCGCGAAACTCGCCGGGGACACAGGCCCCCAGGAACTCGCCGACGCGATGCACGGGGCGTGGACGCGCTTCGCGGCGACCGGAGATCCCGGGTGGGAGGCGTGGAACGCGGCGCATCCGGTGCGGATCTTCGGGGAGGCGGACGGCGTTCGCGGACCGCGGGAACGCGATCGGGCGCCGTCCGGGGCCGACGCGGAGCCGTCCGGGACCGGCGGCTGGGCGTACACCGCTCACGGTGTGCGCGACCGTGAGCTGGCGCTGTGGGCGACGCCGTCGCCCACAGCCACCCTCTTTGAGGAGCCCGACGACAAGATGCCCACGGCGGACCAGTCGTCGGCCGGTTTCACCGCACGCGGCACAGAGCTGAGGTCGGCCGTGCGCCGACTGCGCCGGGCCACCGGGGGGACGCGGGAAAGCTGACGGAGGGGATACCTGAGCGGGTCGGGAGGGGAACGGAATGTCGTCGTAACCGGTCGGCGAAACACCGCCGGGCATGACCGCGACAGCGGACATGGGTGCAGGGCCGTCACCGTGCCGTGCCGAGTTGCTGCACCTCTGCACGGGCCCTCGTGTCCCGAACGGTGTCGCACAGTGTTTCCGCAGATTCTCGGACTTCCCGCTCCCTGCGCCACTTCTCTTCGGGATCCGGGGCAGCACCACCCGCCCTTCCGAGCGGGGGCGACGCCGGCAGAAACGGGTTGCCGCCGGGAAAACCGAAGACCTAAGCGGAGGCCAGTGTCCGGGCGATGGAGGCGACCGCCTCCGGGCCGACCCGGCAGCAGCCTCCGATCAGCCGGGCCCCTGACTGTCGCCAGGCCAAAACCTGCTCGGGGGCGAAGGTGGAGCGTCCGACCCAGGCGCGTGCCGTGGCGTCCCAGGCCTCACCGCTGTTCGGGTACACGACGACCGGCTTGCCGGTCACCCGTGCCGCCGTCGCCACGGCGGCGTCGACGTCCCCCGGAACGCAGCAGTTCACGCCGACCGCGATCACCTCGTCCATCTCGGCGGCCGGCGCGAACGCCTCCTCCAACGGCTGCCCGGCCCGTGTACGGTCACCGTCGATCGAGTACGACAGCCAGGCGGGCACGCCGATCCCGCGCACCACTCGCAACAGGGCTTCGGCCTCGTCGGCGTCGGGAACCGTTTCGAGAGCGAGTACGTCAGGCGCCGCGGCGGCCAGGACCTCCAGACGCGGCCGGTGGAAACGTTCCAGCTCGGCGACGCTCAGCCCGTAACGGCCCCGGTACTCGGAACCGTCCGCGAGCATCGCGCCGTACGGCCCGACCGACGCCGCCACCCACAGCGGGTGCGTCACTCCCTGAACCCGGGCCTGCCGAGCCGCGTCCCGGGCCAGCTCCACGCTCAGCCCGAGCAGCCGGGCCGCTTCCTCGTGATCGATCCCCCGTTTGGCGAAGCCCTCGAACGTGGCCTGGTAACTGGACGTGATCGCCACGTTCGCGCCCGCCGCGAAGTAGGCGAGATGCGCCTCGGCGATCGCTTCGGGTTGTTCCGCCAGGAGTCGCGCCGACCACAGTTCGTCGCTGAGGTCGTGCCCGGCGGACTCCAGCTGGTTCGACATGCCGCCGTCGAGGACGACGGCTCCGGCGGCGAGTGCGGTGGCGAGGGTGGTCTCCGCGTGCGGGGCAGGGGTGTCGCTGGTCATGTCACGACGCTAGTCGAAGAGCCGGCGGAAGGCCCGACGGGTCCAGTCCATGAACAGATCGCCCTCACTCACCGCCCGTGCGCCGCGCGCCGGCCGCCCCGACGGCGTCCCCTGCCCCGCGTGCGCCTGGTCGCCGGAAACAGCAGCGCGCCGAGCAGGCCTGCTGCCAGCACATAGGGCCACCAGCCGAACGCGCCGCCCTCGGCGGAGCCGGTACCGCGGGTGTCGCCCGACGCGACTCCGGACGAGGCCTGCCCGCGCACATCCGCCGAGGCGCTCGCGGCGGTCGCGGTCAGGACGACGTCGTTCCCGTCGCCGCCCTTGTAGCTGATCCGGTAAACGGTGTCGGCCAGTTTCACCTCGGTGCCCTCGCGCAGTCCGTCGAACGTGCCGGTGGTCGGCCCGTCGCCGGTGTGTTCCAGGACGCGGATCTCTCGGCGAGGGGTTGCACGGGACGCGGCGGACGACGGTCCGGCTACGCCGTCGGTCTGTGGGGAAGCGGCTTGCGGGGTCTTCGCCGGGGTGATCGCCCCGGCGGCCGACAGATCGAGTCCGCCCTGCAGGCTCACCTTTCCGCCGACCTTCAACGGCGTTCCCGTGAGGACCAGTTGGCCCTTGTCGGTCTGTGTGTAGCCGGCGGTGACCGTCAGCCCGCACGTGACGACGCCCTCGTTCGTCACGGCCCCTTTCACGGTGCCCGTGCCGCTGAGGGCGCTCATCACCCGCAGTGGCGAGCCTCCGGTGTCCAGACGTGCCGCGGCCGACGTCAGCCGTACCGCCCTGCTGTTGGCGAGGTTTGCACCGTCCGCGAGCGCGAGCGTTCCCTGCTTGATCGTCGTCGTCCCCGTGTAGGTCACAGCGGGGCCCGTGAGGGTCGTCGTCGCGGGTCCTGACTGGACGAGTGAGCCGCTGCCTCCGAGCCGGGACAGCGAGAACGCTCTCTTTGCGTTACTCACGACGAGCGTGCCGTCGTTCACGATACGGCGCCGGTCCGTGCCGGTGAGCAGCGAGCCGTCGCCCTGTGCCGATCCGAGCCGCAGGACCGCACCCTTGTGCACTGTTGTGGAACCGTCGTAGTACTGATCCGCGGCGAATGTGACGTCGTTTCCCTTCGTTCCCGCGATGACGACGTCCCCGGCGCCGGGCGCGGCCAGGGTGTCGTGGTATCTGCCGCCGCCGATCGGCGCGCCGAGAGTGACCGGCCCGTTGTAGTCGAAGGTCAGCAGGGACCGCCGTCCGCTGGCCTCGTGCATGTTGATGTAGACGGTGTCCTTGGTCCCCGGCATGAAGATCTTGTGCGTGGTGCCGTCACCCCACTGCACGTTCGCGCCCTCGATGTTGGTGCCGCGCTTGTTCAACTGGTGTGCCACCGGACGCCAGTTGATGCCCGGGTCGCTGAGCGAGGGGTGCGCGTCGCCGCCCTGGTCGCTGTAGCTGTACTGCCCGGAGAGGATGACCTTGCTGCCGGGCCGCGTGTGGACGTTGACGTCGCTGCCGTACTCCCGCTGGTAGAAGTTCTGGCGCAGGGTGATCGTCTGGTTCAGCGGGGTGTCGATGATCCAGGAGCCCTGGTTGACGATCGCTCGGGCGTCGGGCAGTGATACCGGGAACTCGGGACGGCCCACCGCGGCGCCCGTGCCGTTGTCGATGACTCCCGAGAACGGGTGGGTGCCCGCCAGATCGAGCGTGCCCCACATGTTCCGGGGCTGGGTGACCAGACCGGACCCGCTGATCGTGCCGATGTTGAACGTGCGGGTCAACGACAGCCGGAGCGTGCCGTCGACGCGGACGTTGAGCTGGTTGAGCCGGTAGCCGGGCGTGTCGTAGGGAAAGTGCCCGATCAGACCGGTGCCTTTACCGGTTCCGTACTGCAGGGTCGCCCCGCGTGCGACGGTGATCGCCGGCGGGTCGGGGTTGCTGACCGTGGTGTACGGGTGGTTCCCGCCCTGGGTGCGCACCACCTGTCTGCGCCGGGACTCCGGCAGGGTGAAGTCGCTGTCCCTGGTCAGGACGAGCGTTCCGCCACCTCGTACGGTGAGCGTCCCCTGGCCGCGGAAAGCGCCGTCGTACGTCGTTGTCCCCGCGGGCACGGTGACCACCGTGTCGCCGGCGAGGGTGACGTCCCGGTCCGCGAGGACGTCGGCGGTGACGTCACGGGGGCCGGCGGCCACCGCGGGGGGAGCGGCGACCAGGAGTGCGGCCGCGACCGTCATGAGGACGCCGAGGCCTGCTGCTGAGGTGGGGTAAGGGCTGCGCACACATCGGAGACGCATGGGCCCGACAGCGATAACACAAATTTTCTCCTGGGATCGTCCGCAGGTTTCCCCGGCCCGGAGGGGGATGCGGCGGCAGCGTGGAGAAACGTCGCGGAAAGGGCTTTCTGGCAAGTCACGTCAGACCCGTTGACCTCCTCGTAACACGCCCTTACCTTTTCGGCGTTCGTCACTCCACTTCTTGTTCGCAGTTCCGGACGCCCCTTTGGCGTCGAGAGGAGCTGCGCGGCCCGCATTTCCGTCCTCCCCCCACCGCGCCGACCCACAGGCCCTGCGCCGCACCCGGACCCCTGCCCCGCGCCGGACCTGGACGGCAACCCCCGGAGTCGGGTGCCCCGGTCGCCGACACCATGAAAGAGAGCCCGTGAGATGAGACGTGCGTACACAACCCTGCTCGCCCTGTGTCTGGCCCTGACCGGCGCGCTTGCCATGGCCGGACCTGCCCAGGCGGCGCCCGTGTCGATCGCCAACGGCACGCAGTTCAAGGACACCTCGGGCGATCCGCTGCACGCTCACGGCGGCGGAGTCCTCAAAGTCGGCTCCTACTACTACTGGTTCGGCGAGGACCGCAACGCCGACAACACGTTCCGGTACGTGGACGCCTACCGTTCCACCGACCTCAAGAACTGGGAGTTCCGCAACCATGTGCTGACCCAGTCGAGCGCGCCCGAGCTGGCCACCGCCAACATCGAACGCCCGAAGGTCGTCTACAACGCGGCCACCGGCAAGTTCGTGATGTGGATGCACAAGGAGAACGGGACCGACTACAGCGAGGCGCGAGCCGCCGTCGCCGTGTCGGACACCGTCGACGGCGACTACGCCTGGCAGGGCAGCTTCCGGCCGCTCGACCAGCACATGTCGCGCGACATCACGGTCTTTGTGGACAGCGACGGCGCGGGGTACATGGTCTCGGCGGCGCGCGAGAACTACGACCTGCAGATCTACCGGCTGACCGCCGACTACACCGGTGTCGCAAGCCTTGTCGCCGACCCCTGGCACAACGGCCACCGCGAGGCGCCGGCGCTGTTCAAGCGCAACGGCGTGTACTTCATGCTCACCTCGGGCGCCACCGGGTGGAGCCCCAACCAGCAGCAGTACGCGACGGCCACCTCTCTCGCCGGTCCCTGGACGGCCATGACGAACGTCGGCGACGCGACCGCGTACGGCTCGCAGACCGCGTACGTCCTTCCCGTCCAGGGGACCTCGGGTACCTCCTACCTGTATCTGGGCGACCGCTGGGGCGACTCCTTCGGCGGCACCGTCAACGACTCCCGCTACGTCTGGCTGCCGTTGGCCTTCCCCACATCCACCTCGCTGTCGATGTCATGGACCCCCGAGGTGACGGTCGACACCGTCACCGGGACGGTCACGGGCACGAGCGCCGCCTACAACACGCTCGTCGCCCGACACAGCGGCAAGTGCGCGGACGTCCCCGGCCAGTCGCTCTGGGCGGGAGTCCAGATCAAGCAGTACGACTGCAACGGCGGCAACAACCAGAAGTACTGGTTCAAGCCGGTCGGAAGCGATTACTACCAGTTGGTCGTCCGCAGCAGTTCCCTGTGCGTGCGGGAGAACGCGGGCACGGTGAGCCAGGAGGACTGCAATGTCTCGTCCACCGCTCAGCAGTGGTCGCTGAAGACGTCGGGGAGCTACGTGAACATCACGTCGCGCGCGAGCGGAAAGTGCCTGGACGTGAACGGCGCGTCCACCGCCAACTCCGCCGCGATCATCACGTACGCGTGCAACGGAGGTGCCAACCAGCAGTGGACACGCGGCTCTTGATCATCTGTCATGCGAGCAGGTCGATCGCGTCGATCGAGGTGCCCGCGCTCTGGTAGGAGGTCGTCCCGGACCCGCTCACCACGTTGATCTTCAGTACGTTGTACTGGCCGGGGTCCGTGAGCCACGCGCTCGCGGGGACGTTGTAGGTGAACGTGTGGTTGTTGCCCCGGTAGGACCCGTTGGTCAGGGACCGGGTGCTCGGCTGGGTGGGCGGGGACGGAACGGTGGAGGTCCAGGCGTCGTTCACGACGACCTGCGGCCGGCCGTTGGCGTAGGCCGTCGTCACGCCGATGCGCAGTGTGTGCGCGGCGGCGGCCTGGGCGGCGGTTAGCTTGAAGTACACGAGCAGGCCGCTGTTGACGTCCTTCCAGAGGTAACAAGGGAACGCCGAGGTCTCGTTGCCGCTGCCGATGACGACGTTTCCGGTCCACGCCGAGGCGCGGACGTCCGAAGGGTGCGCGTACGTCATGAGGTCGGCGTTCTTGAAGCCGCTCGGTGTGCCGGTCCAGTCGTTGATCCGCCAGATCGCGCTCGCGTTGCTCGGATCGTTCGAGGAAGGGACAGCGAACGAGTTCAGCGTGGTCGTCGTGCCGGCGCTCACCGTCACCTGCGTGGTGTACACGGCCAGCTCGCTCTTGTGGACGGTGAGCGTGTACGTCCCCGGAAGCACGCCTGCGATCGAGAAGTAGCCGTCGGACGCACGCGCCGAACCCCAGTACTGCGCGTTCGCGTTGGCCAGGCCTACCGTGTAGGGGTGGGCCGTGTTCCGCCCCGTGATGCCCACCCCCGCGACCCGGCCGCGGCCGCTCGCGCCGACGTACCCCGCGATGCCGAGCGAGTCCGCCCACGAGGTGCTCAGCGTCCCCGGGAACAGCGAGGAGGCGGGAGCGCCGCCGTTGGTGAAAGCGATCACGTACGGGCCCTGGAGGCCGAAGCGCTGTGCCTCCGTCTGGTTCTGGCCGTAGTAGAGGATCTCGTACAGGCCGCCGCCGTCGGCGCTCTGATGGCGCAGGAGAGAGCGGTAGAAAGGGCCTCCGGAGGCTTTCTCGTGGTTGCTGCGCACGATCCACAGACCGACGCCGCCGGCCGACCAGCCGATGTAGTCGTAGTCCATGACGCGCAGCCTGGAGTAGTGCTTGGAACGGGTCTGGCCGTTGGACTTCGCGAAGACGTCCGACGCCTCGATGGTGCTGGTCGTGTATGTGTATGAGTCCGGCTCGTCGTTGAGGAAGAGGCCGGCCCTGACCCGCACGATGTAACGGGTTGCCGAAACGGACGTGTCGGCCTTGTTGGTCCACAGGTAGATGTTGTTCTCGCCGCTGCGTGCCGCGTAGTAGTGCCGGAGCGTGCCGTGCGTGACGGAGATCAGAATCGTCGCGCCGGACCGCGCGATCGTCACGGTGGAGCTGCCGAGGCCGGACTCGATGTGCGAGTTCTTGCCGCCGTAGCCCTGGTACTCGGTGCCCCGGTAGAGCAGCGAGGTCAGATCGCCGGTGGACTTGCTGACCTTGAAGACGAGGTCCGCACCGGTGTCGACGACGTAGTGCGAGCCGTCGTCGGTGTAACCGAAGGCCGCGGCGAGGGCGGGGGCGGCGAGCGGCCCGGCCAGGGCGGCGGAGCCGGCGGCGACCGCGGCGCCGAGGACGAAGGTGCGGCGTCGGACCGGGTGATCAGCGGATCCGGACATGGGGGTGCCTCCTTCGGGAGGTGGGGGTGCGGATGTCTGAGAGGGTGACAGTTGAAACGATTTCGCGAAAGGGCTTTCACGCTCACGAGGTCGACAGTTCTACGAAATCTGCGCAAGGTCTAGAAAGCGCTTGCCGGAGGCGGTACGGTCCAGCCGCCAGCCCCTGTGCCATGACGGAGGAAACGCACGTGAGACGTTTCAATACCGCCGTGCTGGCGGCCCTGACCTTGGCCGCCGGCCTGACGGCCGCGCCGACCGCCCACGCCCACGGCGGTCGCGCCCCCCTCGGCATCGACAACTGCTCGGCCACCGCCTGCCACTTCGACGTCGCACCAGGCAGCTATGACGTGACGGTCGTACTCGGCGGCGGCGTCGCGTCCGCCACCGGCGTCACCGCGGAGACCCGGCGAACCCTGCTTCCCGAGACCGCCGTCCCCGCGGCCGGACACGTCGTCCGCAGCTTCACCGTCGACGTCCGAACCCCCGAGGGGGAGCCCACCGGGCCCGCCGGGACCGCCGGCCTGGACCTGGTCCTCGGCGGATCCGCTCCGGCCCTGGCGGACATCCGGGTCACCCCCGCCCGGCACGCCCGGCAGATGTTCCTCGTCGGCGACTCCACCGTCTGCGACCAGCCCGCCGAGCCGTACACGGGGTGGGGCCAGCAGCTGCCGCAGTATCTGCGGCAAGGTGTTTCCGTCGCCAACTACGCGGACTCGGGGGAGAGTACGGTCACGTACCTGGGGAACCCGCAACTCTGGGCCACGGTCCGGCCGCTGATCCGCCACGGCGACCTCGTCCTGGTCCAGCTCGCCCACAACGACAAGACGACCGACGAGGCGACGTACCGCGCGAACCTCGAGGCACTGGTGGCGGGGGTGAGGGAGAAGGGCGGCCGGCCGGTCCTGGTGACACCCATCGTGCGCCGCTGGTTCAACGCCGACGGCACACTGAACAACGGAACGGCTCTGCTGGTCAACGGACTCGGCGTCGACCACCCGGCGGTCATCCGCTCGGTCGCCGCCGCACAGGACGTCCCGCTGATCGACCTCACCGCCAGGACCAAGGCGGTGGTGGAGTCCCTCGGCGTCGAGGGCTCCAAGGCGCTCTACCTGTACAACGAGAAAAGGGACAACACGCACACCTCCGTGCACGGGGCCACCGTCTACGCGGGCCTGGTGCGCGACGAACTCCTCGCCCGGCATCTGGTGCCCGAAGGCACCGTGCGGGTGGGATGAACGCCTGGGGGCGCCCCGACCGGAACCGGGACGCCCCCAGGTCCTGACATCCCTGTGCCCGGACCCGGCAGCGAAGGAAAGAAACACACCATGCACCTGCCCCCGCCCGACCTCGCCCGCAGCCCCCGCACGGGATACACCCGCGCCCACTGGGAAGCCGCCGCCGACGCCCTGCTCGCCGCGGTGGAGCCGTACGCCACCGAAGACCGCGCTCTCTATTACTTTCCCGGAAGCCACGGGAGCTGGTCCGGCCGGCTCTCCGACGGCCTGGAGGGATACGCCCGCACGCTTCTGCTCGCCGCGTTCCGCCGGGACGAAACCGCGCTGGAACGTTACGCGAGCGGTCTCTCGGCCGGCGTCCGCGGTGTCTGGCCCCGCATCGAGGACCGAGGGCAGCCCCTCGTCGAAGCCGCGTCCATCGCCCTCGCGCTGCGGCTGACCCGCCCGATGCTCTGGGACCGGCTCGACGACGACACCCGGCAACGCACGGCGGCCTGGCTCGGTGACTCGCTCACCGCGGATCCCTGGCCCTGCAACTGGGAGCTGTTTCCCGTCACCGTGGGCGGATTCCTGGAATCGGTCGGCCATGAGCCGGAGGCTTCCCGCAAGGCGATCGACCGGGGCCTCGAGCGCATCGAGCAGTGGTACGTCGGCGACGGCTGGTACACCGACGGCCCCGGCCGGGCCTTCGACTACTACAACGGCTGGGCCATGCACCTCTACCCGGTCCTGCACGCCTGGCTTGCCGACGACGCCGACCTGCTGGCCCGCTACGGCGGCCGGCTGGCCACCCATCTCGCCGACTACGCCCGCCTGTTCGGCGCCGACGGGGCCCCGATGCACCAGGGGCGCTCCCTCACCTACCGCTTCGCGACCACCGCTCCCCTGTGGCTGGGCGCCCTGACCGGCCACACGCCGCTGCCTGCGGGCGAGACCCGCCGCCTCGCCTCGGGCGCGCTCAAATACTTCCTGGACCGGGACGCGGTCGACGCGCACGGACTGCTGACCCTCGGCTGGCACGGCGCCGACGAGTCGGTCCTGCAGGGATACTCGGGCCCGGCTTCCCCCTACTGGGCCAGCAAGGGTTTCCTCGGGCTGCTCCTTCCACCGGAACACGACGTGTGGACCGCTCGGGAAGAAGCGGCACCGGCCGAGCGGGAAAACGCGATCACGCCGCTTGCCGCACCCAACTGGCTCATTCAGTCGACCAGTTCGGACGGCCTGGTCCGCCTGCACAACCACGGCAGCGAGGACGTCCGTTACGACCCGTACTACACCCGTTTCGCGTACTCCACCGTCACCCGGCCGTTGGGCTCACCGCCGGACAACACCGTCACGGTCGGCGGCGACCCGCAGCGTGAAGGCATCGTCCCGCTCGGCGCCGGAGAGGGCTGGGCGGCCTCACGGCACCTCCAGAGCTCCGGCGCCGAGGTCACGAGCCTGGTGGTCGCCGACGGCGCCGTGGAGGTGCGCGCCCACCTGGTCGCGGGCGTCGCCCCGGGTACGGACGTCCTCGTCACGGGCTGGGCGACCGTGGAGGGCGGGGCGGAGCGAGCCGAGCTGCTGCCCGTGCACGGGCTCACGGGCCACGCTCCTGCGCTCTCGGGCGTGGTGGACGAAGGCCCCGCGACGCTCTTCGTCGCGCTGGCCCGGCTCACCGCGGAGCCGGACCCGCTGCCCCTCCAGGACCTCGCGGCCGTGAAGGTGCACAGGACGGCGGCAGCCGACGACGCGCACGGTGCGTACGACCTGAGCATCCGCTGGCGGACGGGCCCGGAGCGCCGCTTCCGCTTCCTGGCATCGGGTGGCAGGCCCACAGCGTTGACCGACGCGGCTGACGCCGGCGGGCGCGGCGCTCCGGACGAGGTCACGACGCCGGACGCGGCCACCGCTCCCGGCGGTCCCACGGTTTCGGACGAGCGATCCGCAACGCCGTCGTGGTCGGTGAAGCCCTGGTGAGCGTGCCGTTGCGTCCGGCGGCGTCACCGGAGTGAGCGACGACAGACGGCGGACCGTCCATGCGTCGCGATGACGCGGGACGCGATGCCGCCGACGACGCGGGTGCTCCACACGTGGTCCGGCTTAGGCGGTCCGCGCACCGGCTTACGCCGTTCCGATTGACGAGCCTGAGGTGGGCGCCCTGCGAACGCACCGGTGCAGGTGCCGACGGCGCACACCTCGCGTTCGTTCGGAACTCCCAAGTGCCGTGACCGAGGGAAACATTGCCGACCCGGGGACACGTTCCTCGGACCGCGAAAACTGCGTTGCTGTGCGTAAGCGGTTTCGAGAAGAATCCGCGCATGACTTCTGCCATACGCCATGTGACGATCGCCTGTTCTGACCCCTACGCCCTCGGCAGCTTCTGGTCCGAGGTGCTCGGCCAGCCGCTCCAGGAGGACGACCAGCCCGGCGACGAGGAGGCGCTCATCGCCGGGGCGGGCCTGCTGTTCGTCACCGTCCCGGAGACCAAGAACCAGAGGAACCGCGTCCACCTCGACATCCAGCCGCAGGACCGCACCCGTGATGAGGAAGTGGAGCGCCTGCTCAAGCTCGGCGCCACGCTGTTCGACGACCGTCGTATGCCCGACGGCAGGGGATGGGCCGTCCTCAGGGATCCGGAGGGCAACGAGTTCTGCGTGGAGCGCAGCGAGCGGGAGCGTGCCGCCGACTGACACCTCGGCGGCAGCGTCGACGGCGGAGCCGAGACGGCCCGGGGAAGTGGCAGCGCCGGGCCCGACGCGGCTGCCGCATGCGCTGCGGCCGCGGTGCCGCGTGTGCCATGGCAGCGTCGGGCGGCTGCCGTCGGGCCTCGACAGTTCGGCGGTGGCCGCAGCGACACGCCTCTAGCGTGACGCGTATGCGCGCACCCCGAGCGACCTCCACGTCGGCCTCTTTCGCGGACCTTCATCGCACCGACGCTCCCCTCCTTCTGCCCAACGCCTGGGACCACGCCTCCGCGGCCGCCATGGCGGGGCAGGGCTTCCGGGCGATCGGTACGACGAGTCTGGCCGTGGCCGCGGCGGTGGGACGGCCCGACGGCGCTTCCGCGACCCGCGACGAGACACTGCGCCTAGCGCTGACATTGGGTTCACAACCGTTTCTTCTGTCCGTCGACGCCGAAACAGGTTTCAGTGACGATCCGGACGAGGTGGCGGAGCTGGCGCGGCAGCTTGCGGCCGTGGGTGCCGTGGGCATCAACCTGGAGGACGGCTTCGGCCGGGTGGCCCGGCACGCGGCGAAGATCGCCGCCGTCAAGTCGGCCGTGCCGGGCCTGTTCGTGAACGCCCGCACGGACACGTACTGGCTCGGCGAGCACGGCGCCACCGAGACGCTTGCCCGCCTCGACGCCTACCAACAGGCGGGAGCCGACGGCGTGTTCGTGCCCGGGCTGACCGATGCGAAAGAGATCTCGGTGCTCGTCGCACGAATTGACGTGCCGCTCAACATCCTCTACTCACCGGCCGGCCTCACCGTCGCGCACCTCGCCGAGCTCGGTGTGAGCCGCATCAGTCTCGGTTCGTTGCTGTACCGGCGGGCTCTGGGCGCCGTGCTGGAGGCCGTCGACGCCGTCCGTGCAGGGCGCACTCCTGGTGGCCGCACACCGACCTACCAAGAGGTGGCAAGCCTGGCGCCCTGACCGGAGAGTTCACTGTTTGCTGTCAGGTTTGCTGTCAGGCGTCGTCATCCGTGATCGCCGGCCGCCTCCCGCGGCCAGTGGGTGAGGGCCGCGTGCAGGGCGTCGACCGCCTTGTCCCACGACTGCCGTACGTCCCGGGGCGCGCCGAAGCCGCCGCCCGCCTCCAGCATGCAGTACCCGTGGAACGTGCTGCGCAACAGGCGGACGGCGTCCGTGAGGTCGGGCTCATCGAGGCCGTACCCCCGGAGCATCCCGTAGGTGATCTCGGCGGTGCGGCGCAGGACGGGGGAGTCCGCGGTCAGTTCCCGGTCCCGCTCCGGGTCGATACGGATCTGTGTGGCGGCGTACCTGCCCGGGTGCTGCAGCGCGTACCGCCGGTAGGCCCCCGCGAAGGCGACCAGCGCGTCCTTGCCCGCGAGTCCGACGACGGCGGAGCCGATCGCGTCGATCATCTCGCCGCCGACGAACAGCGCGAGTCTGGTGCGCAGTTCCCCGAGGCTCCTGACGTGCGAGTACAGACTCGCGTCCTTCACGCCGAAGCGCCGGGCCAGCGCCGAGATGCTGACGTGGTCGAAGCCGGCCTCGTCGGCCAGTTCGGCGGCGGCTTCGACCAGGCGGTCGGTGGTGAGGCCGACTCTTGGCATGGGCAACCGCCTTGTGCGCGCTCGAAGGACCCGGGGTGTCGGCGAAATCCTAAGTGCTCCGCAGGCGAAAGGCCGGAGCGCATGGACCGGGTGAATGACCCGTACCTGCACCAGGGCGGCTGCGGGGCACTCTGATACTGTGCCGCGACGCATGCAGGGGGGCCGGTGTGCAGCGGGGTGCAGGGGGATGACGGGCCGCGGAAACCGATGTCGCAACGATCGGTACCTCGAGCCGCCTTCAGCTTCACCACTGTCGAACTCGACAACCCCTCGGTGCCGAGAACTCGGAGAATCCGGACAACCGTTTCCAGGGGTGGAGATGTCACGTGCGTCGCTGATGTCGGCGTGGGTGACGCTGTCGTTCCGCGCCGTGTGCGCTTCCGTGTGCTCGACCGGGAGCAACGACGGTTCCGCATCGGGCGCGAGTGTTGCCGAAACGCCGTTCTCGACGCTTTCCGTCCCTCACACGGCCACCGGGTCTCCTTCACCGAACGCCACCGCGGGTGGCCGCGCGTCTCTTCGCTCTACGCGTCGACGGCTGTGCCGTGCACGGAGTCGAGCGGCACGAGAGCGCGCCGCCGCGCAGCGCCGTTCGCCAAGCAGAAGCGCGACCGCAAGAGGCGCGACGGCGACGGCGGTTCCGCATCCGGGAGCCGGCACCCCGGAAGCGGCGGCAGGCCGGGAGCGTTCGACTCCGTTCCGCAGAATCCCCATCGGGGACCGCACGCCCCGCCGGCTCCCCGGCGCCCTGTCCCCACGCCAAAGTGGAGTTGCGCAGAACGGCGGCCCGAAGGCCCCGTCGGGCCGGCGCACACGGCAGGTTCCTGAAACAACCTGAAAGCAAGAGAAAGAAGGTACGCACCCCGTGGTCGGCAAACCCTCTGATGAGGCGGGAGACAACCCGTCCATATCCGACGAGGAATGGCAGGCCTTCCTCCGGGACAGCGAGCTCGGCGCGGCCTCCGCTCCGAAGGAGCCCTCCGCCAGGGCCCGCATGGTCACCGAACGGCTGCGGCACCAGGGCGAGCCCGAGGGCTGGCGGACCGGTCCGACCCCGCGGGACATGAACGGCAGAACGAGGCGGCGGCAGGTGTGGTCGGCGCTCGGCGTGCTCCTGGCGCTCGGTGTGGTCGCCGTGGCGCTCAGACCGTCCCTGCTGCCCGGTGACCCCTTCGGAACAGGCGAACCCAGGGCCGCCGCCGTGTCTCCGTTGCCCGCGGAGACCGCAGCCCCCACCGCCGCACCGGGGTCCGTGCCCGACCAGGTGCCGACCATCGACAGGCCCTTCGCCGGTTCCCCCGCCCTCGCCTGGGCCGACGGCCAGGCCGGTGTGGTCCTGCCGGCCGCCCATGCCGTCGGGCCGGCGCCGAAGGAACGTGTGTCGAAAGCGCTGGAACTGACCAGGAAACTGCTGATCGGCGCGAACCTGGAGCCGAAGACGCTGCGCGGCGAACGTCCGGCCGCCGCTCTCTCGGTGCTCGATCCCAAGCAGCCGCATCTGCTCGACGACCTCGACGCATTCCTTCGCTCGCCGGACAGGACGCACGACCCGCTGACCCTGTTCAGTCGGTTCGACCCCGACGAGACCAGGGTCGTGGGCGACGTGGTCAAGACGCGCGGACGCATGACCTACAAGAAGAGCAAGCACGACGGTGTGATCGTGCACGCCGACTACACCTTCGTCTATCCCGTCCGGCCCGCCGAGGGCCCACCGGAGGTCACCCGGACGATCGTGCGGCGCGTCGTCGACGTCGAGATCCCCGACCCCGCGCACTACGACGTCACGCCGGGGCGGTTGCTCCTCGTCCGGTACGACGAGGAGCTCTTCAACTCGGCCTGTGACGTCCACGACGGTTTCCTGCACCCGCGGTTCAGGTCGGCGGAGCCGACGGGTCCGGCGCAGACCGGCCCGACCGCGGACCCGTACGACCGGAGCAAGGGCATCGGCGAGGGCAGCACGTCCGACAGTTGCGGAACCGCTTCCCGCATCTGAGCGGATCGAAGAAACGAGTTACTGCCCGGGACGGGCGTGAGGGCCTCGCCGGCCGGCGCGCCCGTCCCGGGTGTGAGCCGCTCGTCCGCCGGTCATCCGTTCACCCCCGTGTAGTGCCGCAGGCTCCATCGCCACAGCAGCCGTGAGCCGAGGTACGCCAGCAGGCCCAGCAGCGGGGAGACCGCCGCCAGCCAGTACGGGACGCCCGTGCCGTGCGCGTGGCCGGTCAGGACGGCGGCGGGGAAGTACGCGACGAAGGCGAGCGGGAGGCCGTACGTCAGGAAGCCGCCCACCGCCTTGGGCAGCACGTTGAGGGGGTAGCTTCCGAACGTGCCGAGAAGCTCCTCCAGCCAGCGCCCCCAGTAGTCGGCGGCCGGGAACCGCAGCGCCGCGGAGGCCACCGCCGTGAACAGGGCGGCCTCCAGGAACATGCCGCCGACGACGGCCGCGATCAGATACGACGTCCGGCCCGCCGTCCAGTCGAGTCCGCTGCGGCCGAGCGCGCCCGCCATCAGTGCCACCGCGACCGTCAGGTCGCCGATCGCGTTCGTCGGGAACACGCGCAGCTGCACCTGGAGGTGCACGGACATCGGACGCACCAGGCAGACGTCGATCTGGCCCTCCTGGATGAAGTGTCCGATGCCGTGCACGCGCCCCAGGAACAGCACGAACAGACCGTGGGCGAGCATCCGGTTCGCGGGAATGAGGAGGACGTCCGAGCTGTCCCAGCCGCCCATCCCGCTGAACCGGGTCAGCAGCACGGTCGCGAAGACGATGACCGAGACCTGCCAGACGGCGCCGATCGCGATCATCATCAGGAACTCGGAACGGTATTCCAGCTGCGCGCGGAAGTTGAGACGCGTGATCCGCCACGCCAGGCGCACGGTCTTCAACGGAGATCAGCCTCCCTGCGAGATGACCCGCCGGGCGGCGAGTCGCCACACCAGTCGGGTGAACAGCGCCAGCACGATCACCCAGGCGGCCTGGACCAGCAGGGCGGGCCCGGCGTCCGACAGCGGGATGCGGCCGACGTAGAGCGACAACGGCACGCTCAGCGTCGCCTGGAACGGCAGGAAGGCGCTCAGCGTGACGAACCAGTCAGGGAAGAACCACAAGGGTGCGTACACCCCGGAGAGCAGGTTCTGGGCGAAGATGAGGATGAGCATGGCGGCGTTGTTGCGCAACGTGAAGAAACAGAGCTGGTCGATGGCCAGCATGACGTAGTACAGGATCCACTGGCCGAGCAGCAGGCTCAGCGCGAACACCCCCGCCACGGCCGCGGAACCGGGAGGACTCACCGTCCCGGTCCACAGGCAGACGGCGTATCCGGCCAGCGCCCATGCCAGACCGTACAGCTGCTCGCCGAGCGCCCGCAGGGCGTAGTAGCGCTGCGGCGGCAGCGGCCGCAGGTACCAGTACACGATGGTGCCGAAGTGCATGTGCTGGATGACGGTGTCCCGGCCCGTGTACTGGTCCAACGCCCGCAGCCGGGACGCGAGTACGGCCAGCACCGCGTAGGTGACCGCCTGGTCGCGGGTGAGTCCCCCGGTGGTGCCCGTGTGGGCGTACAGACCGCGCCACAGGGACGCCACCAGCACCACCTGCACGGCGAGCCGCAGCAGGGCGGCGGTCATCCGGGGCGGGGTGCGCAGCTCCCCGAGCGGGGTGACCCGGGCGGCGCGCCAGCCGGTCGGCACCGCCATCACGCGGTCCCGGCCTGGGCGTACGCGGCGCGCATCACGTCCTCCAAATCCGCCTCGTCCACGGCGACGTCCGTCACCTCGTACCGCTCGATGACGGCCTTCAGCGCCTGGTGGACGGTGGGCGCGCCCGCACCGTCCGGGCCGAACACCACCCGTGCGCCCTCGCGGCGCAGGACCGTGATGCCCGGCGGCGCCACGACCTCGGCGTGCGGGTCGGCGAGAGTGGCCCGCACCTGCCAGGTGGAGCCGAAGGTGCGGCGGATCTCGTCGAGGGTGCCGTCCAGCACCAGCCTGCCGTGGTTGACCAGCACCACGCGCTCGGCGAGGCGCTCGACCTCCGTCATGTCGTGCGTGGTCAACAGGACCGTGCGGCCGCGCTGTTCGACCTGGTGGCGCAGGAACTCGCGGACCTGCTCCTTCACCACCACGTCCATCCCGATGGTGGGCTCGTCGAGGAAGACCACGGGCGGGTCGTGCAGCAGCGCCGCCGCGAGGTCGCAGCGCACCCGCTGGCCGAGCGACAGGTGGCGCACCCGGGTGTCCCAGAACGAGGACAGCTCGAGGAGATCGTCGAACTCCCTCAGCCGCAGCGCGTGTTCGGTGCCGGACACCTCGTAGATGTCGCGCAGGATCGCGAACGACTCGCGCACCGGAAGGTCCCACCACAGCTGCGTGCGCTGCCCGAAGACGGCTCCGATGTTGCGGGCGTTGCGTTCCCTCTCCCGGTACGGCACGACGCCCGCGACCCGCGCCTCACCGGACGTAGGGGTGAGGATGCCGGTGAGCATCTTGATGGCGGTGGACTTGCCGGCGCCGTTCGGGCCGAGGAGGGCGAGGAGTTCGCCCGGGGCCACGTCGAAGGTGATGTCGCGGACGGCGTGCTTGGCGATCCGTTCCGGGTCGACCAGGGACCGCAGACCGCCGATGAGGCCGGGGCGGCGGACGGTGGTGTGGAAGGTGCGGGACAGACCGCGCACCTCGATGCTGCCCTTCATTCGTTCAACCTCCACTGCGGCGCGGCGCGGCGCGGCCGGCCCGAGGGGCCGGCCGGCCGCGGGAGGGAGTCGGTCCGTGCCCGGACGTCGCCCGGCCGACAGCCGGGACGGCGTGCGGGCGGTCGGCCGGTCAGTCGGTCTCCGAGAACACGAAGGAGAACTCGACGGGTTCGGCGTTCAGGAAGTACTGCGGGAGCGGGCCGGGACCGCAGGACTGGGAGCCGATGCCGTGCTGGCCGTGGTCGAGGTTGACCCAGACCGTGTCGCCGGGGGTGAGGTCGGTCAGGTGCCGCGCGGCGTCCAGCTGCTCGGTCGTCCAGCGCCTGGCGGAGAACCAGAACGCCGGGTCCCCCTCGATGCGCAGGCCGCCGAGCTCCGCCCAGCGGACGTCGGCCCTGGCCCCGTTCTCCTGCGGGCGCACGTACGGGGTCTGCAGCTCCTCGATGCTCGCGTCCCACCGGCCGAGCAGCGACGCGGCCCTGGTGTCCGGGTACGCCTCGCCGGGACCGCCGCCGAACCACCGTGCGTGTCCGGCGGACTCTCCCGCCAGCCCGAAGCGGACGCCGATCCTGGGCAGCGGCATCGTCCAGTCGCCCTCGGGTCCCACGGAGACGGTCAGCTTCAGCCGGGTCCCGTCGGACGTCCAGCGGTACACCGTGCGCAGGCCCAGCTCGCGGCCGGCCGGCGCCACCCGGGTCCGTACGGTCAGCGCGTCGTCGGCCGGCTCGACGCCGTCCAGGCGGTGCCGCATGCGGTGCAGGCCGTACGTGCGCCACACCTGGCCGTAGCGCGTGTCGTCCTGCCATGACGCGCCGTCGTCGTTGTCGGTCGTCGCCCGCCACACGTCCAGACGCAGCTCCCGCACGTCGACGCCGCCGATCGACCTCGGCGCGCCGGTACGGGCGTCGAAGACGCCGGGCCCCAGCGTGAGCAGCCGTCCGCCGGGGACGGGTCGACGCGAGGCGGCGACGGTCACCGGCGCCCTCGGGACGACGGTCTCCTGACCCCAGGCCACCGGGTGGTCCCTGGGCGCCCACGACGTGTCCTCGGCGAGCAGCGCGCGAACCGTCCACTGGACCTCGCCGCCCTCGCCGACCGGACCCGACGGCAGCTTCACCTCGGCCGACTCCCCGGGTGCGAGGGGCCCGACGGTGAGAGCCCCCGAGCCGGCGGGAGAGCCGTCCACCTGGTGGAAGAACTCGAATTTCAGGTGGGAGAGGTCGCAGAAGTCGTAGCTGTTGGTGATCCGCACGGTCCCGCCCGTGCCGTCGCCCTCGATGCGGACCGGCTCGATCACCTTCTTGAACTCGACCAGGCCGGGGGAGGGCGTGCGGTCCGGGAAGAGCAGGCCGTCGCAGACGAAGTTGCCGTCGTGCAGCTCCTCGCCGAAGTCGCCGCCGTAGGCGTAGCCCAGCTCCGGGTGCAGGATGCCGTGGTCGATCCACTCCCAGACGAACGCGCCCTGGAGCCGGTCGTGCGCCTCGAAGACACGCTGGTAATCGGCCAGGCCGCCGGGGCCGTTGCCCATCGCGTGGGCGTACTCGCAGAGAATGAACGGCAGTTCACGCCGACCGAGTGTGCCGCCGTCCAGTCCCCGGCCGATCCGCTCGACCTCCTCGTGAGAGGCGTACATGCGGGAATAGACGTCCGTGTCACGGCAGTCGACGTCGCCCTCGTAGTGCACGAGGCGCGAGGCGTCACGGCCGTGGATCCACTCGGCCATCGCGGTCAGTCCGCGCCCGGTACCGGCCTCGTTGCCGAGGGACCAGATGACGACCGACGGATGGTTCTTGTCCCGTTCGACCATGCGGGCGGCGCGGTCGAGCAGCGCGGGGGTCCAGCGCTCGTCGTCGACGGGGTTGTCCCGCCAGTCCTGCTCGACGAACCCGTGGGTCTCCAGGTCGCACTCGTCGATGACCCACAGGCCGTACTCGTCGCACAGGTCGAGGAAGGCGGGGTGCGGCGGGTAGTGCGAGGTGCGGACGGCGTTGACGTTGTGCCGCTTCATCAGCAGCACGTCCGCGCGCATCGTCTCCAGGTCGAGGGCGCGGCCCGTCTCCGGGTGCCACTCGTGCCGGTTGACGCCCTTGAACAGGATCGGCCGGCCGTTGACCTTGATCAGACCGTCCGCCAGCTCGACGGTACGGAAACCGATGCGCAACGGCACCCGTTCGCCCTCGGTCACCAGCTCGCCGTCGTACAGCGTGGGCGTCTCCGCCGTCCAGGGCCGAACCGGCGTCGTGACGGTCTCCCCGGTCGCGGTGTCGATGCCCAGGGCCGGGACGACGACCCGCCCGTCGACGTCGGAGTCGACGCGCAGCGCGCCCTCGCCCGTGACGTGGTCGTAGGAGGCGTGCACGAAGAAGTCGAGCACGCTGCCCACGGGCCGGTGCAGCAGGGTGACGTCACGGAAGATGCCCGGCAGCCACCACTGGTCCTGGTCCTCCAGGTACGACCCCGCCGACCACTGGTGGACGCGCACCGCAAGGACGTTGCCGCGCTGCTTGAGCAGATGTCCCACCGCGAACTCGTGCGGCAGTCGGGACCCCTTGAACTCGCCGAGGTCCGTCCCGTTCAGCCAGAGACGGGCACAGGACTCCACACCGTCGAAACGGAGGACGAAACCGCCTTCGGAAAGGTCAGGCCACCCCTCGGGCAGGTCGAAGACCCGTCGATGGTCGCCGGTCGGGTTCTCGGTGGGAACGCGGGGCGGGTCCACCGGGAAGGGGTAGAGGTGGTTGGTGTAGATCGGTGAGCCGAAGACGCCGTCCCCCTGCAGCACCCAGTGGCCCGGCACCGTGACCTCGGCCCAGTCCTGCGCGTCGTAACCCTCCTCGGCGAACGCGTCGTCCTCGGCGTCGGCTGTGGCCGACACGCGAAGTCTCCAACGCCCGTTCAAAGAAAGGGACTTCGCGTCGGACGACGCGTACCAGGCGCGGGGCGCAAGGGCTCCGCTGCCGGGAGAGACGCTCTCGACGTAGTCGACGGCCGGGGTGCGCAAGGACATGGGTCTCCTAGGTCAGCCCTTGATGCCGGTCTGTGCGATCCCCTGGACCAGCCAGCGCTGGAGGAAGAGGAACACGAACACCAGGGGCAGGATGGAAAAGGCGGTGGCCATGAAGATCAGGTGGAAGACGACGGTCTGGTTGGTCATGTAGTTGGAGAGCGCGACCTGGACCGTCCACGACCCCGGGTCCTGGCCGATGACCAGCGGCCACAGGAACGAGTTCCAGCCGTTGATGAAGGTGATGGTCGCCATCGCCGCGAAGAAGTTCAGCGAGTTGGGCACCACGATGCGCCAGTACGCACCCCAGTAACCCAGTCCGTCCACGCGCGCGGCCTCCTCCAGCTCCTTGGGGAAGCCCAGGAAGTACTGCCGGAACAGGAAACAGGTGAAACCGCTGAACAGGCCCGGGATGATGAGACCCCGGTAGGTGTCCACCCAGCCGAGCGACGACACCAGGACGAAGCTGGGGACGAAGGTGACCGCCGTCGGGACCATCAGGGTACCGAGGACGGCGTAGAAGACCTTGTTGGCGTGCCGGTACGGGATGCGGGCGAGGCCGTAGCCCGCGAGCGAGCACACCAGCAGGACGCCGACGGTGTGCAGGGTGGCCACCACCGCCGAGTTCCACAGCGACTGGGCGAAGGGAACCGTCTCGTCCGTGAACAGTTCCTTGACGTTGCCCCACTGGATGTCCGTGGGGAAGAACTTCCAGTTCTCTCCGGTGATGTCGGTGTCGGTGGACAGGGCGTTGCGGACGAGCAGGTAGAAGGGGACGAGGAAGAAGAAGCCGGCGACACCGGTGGCGATGTAGAGGCCGGTGGAGCTCATCACGCCGCCGCCGCGCCCGCCTCGGCGGGGCTTTCGGGACGGCGGTGCGGTTTTGTGCACCTCGGGCGTCGTGGTGGTCACTTGGACTCGTCCCCCCTTCCGAAGCCCATGAACTTGCCCTGGAGCAGGGTCACGGCGCAGATCAGCACGGTCAGGATGACCGCTCCGGCGCTGCCGGCGCCGTAGTCCTGGCTCTCGCCGAGGGCCTTGTAGTACAGCTCGACCAGCGGCGGACGGCCCCACGTGGTCTTCGACAGCAGGTTGAAGAACTCGTCGAACGCCTGGTAGGCGGCGATGAGCAGCAGCAGGATCACCGCGGTGGAGGTGGCGCGCAGCTGGGGCAGGGTGATGTGGCGGAAGGTCTGCCAGCCCGGCTTGGCGCCGTCGATGGCGGCCGCCTCGTACAGTTCGCCCGGGATGTTCTGCAGCGCGGCGAGGAAGAGGATCATGTAGAAGCCGGACTGCAGCCACAGGCGCGCCGTGACGATGACGAGCCAGTACCAGGGCGGGTTGGGGTCGACCAGCCAGGCGATGTTGTCGATGCCGAACCAGGCGAGGACCGTGTTCATGAGGCCGAAGCGGACCCCGCTGAAGATCGACATCTTCCAGATGAGCGCGGCGGCGACGTAACTGCACGCGGTCGGCAGGAAGAACACCGAACGGAAGAACGCCCGCATGAAGCGGAGCCGGTTCACAGCCAGGGCCAGGCTCAGCGACAGCGCCCACGTGGTGGGCACGATGAACGCGGCGAAGACGGTGAAGGTGACGAGGGAGCCGACGAAGTCGTCGTTCGTCAGCATGTAGGTGTAGTTCTCGAAGCCGATGAACTTGTCCGGCGTGACGGTGAAGCGGGCCTCGAAGAAGCTGAGCCAGATGCTCCACACGATCGGCGCGTAGACGAAGATCGCCAGACCGATCAGGAACGGCCCCGTGAAGAGCCAGAAGTTGAAGGTGGGGCTGCCCCGCAGCCCCCGCCGCGGCTTGGCCGGTGAGGGCTTCGCCGGGGCGGGGTGCGCGAGGTCGCGCGTCGTGGTCGTCGACATGTCGAGGTCCCGCGGCCTATCCGAACAGCTTCTTGAGCTCGCGGTTGACGGCCGCGTCGGCCTTGTCCAGCGCGGCCTCCGGGTCCATGTCCTTGCGGACGGAGTTGGCGAAGACGTCCTCGAGCGAGGTGATCATGGCCTGGGTCCAGCCGATGTTGTCGAAGTGCCCGAACTCGTTGAAGAGCCTGACGCCCTCGGCGGCGTTGCCCGACTTGAGCTTGGTGGCGGACTGCGCGATCGACGTGCGCGGCGGGATGTGGAAGCCGTACGAGGTGGCCCAGTCCTCCTGGTACTTCTTCTGGTCGATCCACAGCCACTTGACGTATTCCTTGGCCGCGTCGACGTTCTTGCCCTTGGCGTTCACGAACATCGACCAGCCGCCGTTGTAGACGGACTGCTTGCCGGAGTCGACGGTCTTCGGGAAGGGGAAGACGCCCCAGTCGTCGCCGAGCGCCTTCTGGATGCCGGGCATCGCCCACATGCCGCAGAACTGGATCGCGCACAGGCCCTGGTTGAGCGACGAGGGGTCCCAGGACGCGGTCGGCGCGCCGAGCAGAAGGTGGCCGCTGGTGAACAGCTTGCGCATCTTCTTGATGCCCTCGATGACGCCCGGGGTGTGGTAGGCGATCTCGTTCTTCTCGTTCAGGGTGTCGGCGCCGGCCGACCAGATCATCGGGTTGATGACGCTGTGCAGGTCGTCGCCCATGTACAGGCCCTTGACCTTGCCCGTGGTGAGCTTGGCGGCGGCCTCCATCAGCTCGTCGAGCGTGGTCGGCACCTCGACCTTCGCCTTCTCCAGCATCGACTTGCGGTAGAAGAAGAACTGCGGGTCGTCGATCATGCGGACGCCGTATATCTTCCCGTCGACCGTGTGGGACTTGATGTCGGCCGGGTTGAAGTCGCTCTTGACCGGATCGATGATGTCGGTCAGATCCGCCACCTGACCGCTCTTGACCATCTGGATCTGCGGGTGGAACTCGAAGAGGTCGGGCGCGTTCTTGGTGAGCAGGGTGGCGAACAGCTTGCTCTCGAAGTCGGCGCTGGTGATCCACTGCGTGGTCACGTTCGCCTTGTCATAGGCCTTCGCGTACTTCTTGATCGCCTGCTCGGTGCCCGGCTCGCCGTACGCGTGGAAGTACTGCGTCAGGTCGACGCCCGAACCGGCACCGCCGCTGCGGCCGTTGTTGCCGCCGCAGGCCGCGAGGCTGCCGGCGGCGGCCATCCCCGCCGCGGCCCGGAAGAGGGACCTGCGGGACCAGTTGCTGTTGCTCAGTGCCGACATGGTGACGTCCTTGTCTCGGAGTACGGCTGGGGCTCTTCGCTCGGCGCAGGTGGCTCAATTCCTGTCGCGGAGCGGGACGTTAACCTTCGGCTAAGGCTTCGGCAAGGGGTTGGACGAAGTCTGTTCGAAGCGTTGTGATCGGTTCGGGATCGCGAACGGCAATGGCGTGGGCGTTGTTCGAAAGCGCTTGCGGCGGAGCTTGTGCAAGCGCTTTCAAAACGGGCGTCGTGGGCGTCGGGAAGGAAGGAGAGGGCCGCCGGTGTCAGGGCCGGCGGCCCTCGGTCTCAGGGGAGGGACGGTCGGCGCCCGCCGGGCCGTCGAGACGCCGTGGGCGCACCCGCCGAGGGGGCGCGGCAGCGTCTGCGCACCCGCCGGGCGTCACGTCTGCCGTCGTCACGGCGGCGGTCGTCATGACTGCGGTCGTCATGGCGGCGGTCGTCATGGCGGTGGCCGTCACGCACGCGCTCGCCGACCGGAGTGCCGCGGCGCGTGCGGGAGCCCGGGGCGCCGGAATCGCGGTACGCGGGGGTGTGCGACGCCGGCGACGTCCTGGCCCCGGGCCGGGCGCCGGTTCCTGCTCCGGGCCGGGCGCCGGCTCCGCGCGGGGTTCCGGTCGGGTGACCGTGCGGAGCCGGGCGAGCGGTGATGCCGGTGCTCGCGGGGACGGCGGGCATCGCGGCGCTCGTACGCGCCGTGCTCGCGGCTCTCGTGCGCGGCGTACTCGGGGCGGGCGCCGTGGCTGAGCGCGGCGCGCTCGCGGTGCCGGCGGCCAAGACGGCCTCCCTTTCCTCGTCGTGTGGTCGATGCGATGTGATGCGATGCGGTGTGCCGGGCGTCAGGGGGCCGGTGCGATGCGGCTCCTCACCCGGGCCGGCGCGGTGCGCTTGACGCTCCGCTGTCCGACCGACTGCAGCGCCCCTTCGAGCGCGAACGTCGCGGCCCCCAGGCACGCCGGGTCGGAGGGAATGGGCGACAGGACGATCCTGCTGGCGGCCAGCGGACGCTGCAGCGCATGCCGGGCGACGGCCTCGCGCACCTCATTCAGAAGGGGCTCGCCGAGCCGGGCGGCCACCCAGCTGCTCAGGACGACCACCCCGGGATTGAGGAGGTTGACCAGGTTGGCGATGCCGGCTCCGAGGTACCGGGCGGTCTCCCGGACCGCCTCGACGGCGTCGGGGTCCTGCGCGGCGAGCCCGGCGGCCAGCGCGTCGATCGTGGCGGTCTGGTCCTCCGGGTGCAACAGCGTGCTGTGCGGGCTGAGTTCACGCAGGTTCTGCATGATGCCGGGCGCGCCGACGTACGTCTCGACGCAACCGCGGTTGCCGCAACGGCACGGTCGGCCGTCGAGCACGAGCGTCGTGTGCCCCCACTCGCCGGCGCTGTTGCTGCCCCCGCGGTGCAGCCCGCCGCCCAGCACCAGACCGGCGCCCACTCCGGTCCCCAGGTTCACCACCACGGCGTCGCCGTGCCCGCGCGCCGCCCCGAACCACAGCTCGGCGACGGCGCCCGCGCGCAGCGGGTTGTCCAGGTACAACGGGTAGGCGATGTGCTCCGAGAGCAGGTCGAGCAACGGTACGTCGTGCCAGTCCCAGTTCGGCGCGTACGCGGAGACGCCGGTGGCGCGGTCCACCTGTCCCGGCACGCTCACCCCGACGCCGAGCACCCGGGCGGCCTCGACCCCGGCCTGGGCGACCACCGAGCCCGCGGCGGCGGCGACGTGACCGACGACCTGCTCGGGGCGGCTCTCGCCGGGCCGCATGTCCTCCGCGGCGCGGGCGAGCACGTTCAGGGCCAGATCGAACAGCTCGACATGAACGTAGGTCTCCGCGATGTCCACGCCGATCAACGCGCCCCCCGACGCGTTGACGGCCACGAGGCCCCGGGGGCGACCGCCCGCCGAATCCTCGAACCCGACCTCTGTGATCATGCGGAGGTCGAGCAGCTCGCCGACGAGCGTGGCGACGGTGGCGAGCGACAGACCGGTGGCTGCCGCGAGCTCCTGCCGGGACGTGGGCGAGGCGGCGATGATCTGACGCAGCACCTCGTAGCGGTTCGCGGTGCGGATGTCCCGTGACGTGCCGCGCTTCATGGAGCGTGCCCCCTCATCACTTCCGTCGGTCCCGCCCCTTCGGGCCGGGCGGGTCCGCCCGGCGACGGCACCGGCGCCGCGCCAGGCTATGGGGTGCCGCAGCGTTCGACAAGGGGTTAGGAAAGGGGCTTTATAAAGTCGCGCCGGTAACAGCGTGACATCAGTTTCCCAGGACGTCCCGTACGAAGTCGTTGGCGAACTTCCCGGCCGGATCCAGCTCGCGTGCCAGAGCCTTGAAGTCGTCCATCCGTGGGTAGCGCCCGCGCAGCGCCGCGGCGGGAGTCTCGAACACCTTGCCCCAGTGAGGGCGGGGCTCGAACGGCTCGAGCGCCGCTTCCACCGCGCGCACGACGGGGAGCACGGACGTCGTGTCCTCGATCCAGGTGAAGTGGAGGGCCACGGTGTCCCGCCCGTAGGAGGGGCTCAGCCACTGCTCGTCGGCGGCCACCGTCCGCACTTCGCAGATCTGCAGGACGGGGGAGACCGTCCGCCGGATCCCGTCGATCGCCCGCAGCGCCTCCACGGCGTGCCGGCGCGGCAGCAGGTACTCGCTCTGCAGCTCGTTCCCGCTGCTCGGGGTGAACTCCGCCCTGAAGTGCGGCAGCCGCTCGTGCCAGGGCCCCGGCACGCCCAGCTGTTCGGTGCAGTTGACGGCCGGCATCCCCGGCACCGGGTGCAGGGGACGCTCTGCCGGGGCGGCCCACGGGAAGTCGGCGAGCGGTTCGTCCGTGCGCCGCTTCAGCCACACCTGCCGGAACCCGGGCACGTCCCAGTCGGTGAACAGACTGACGCTGTACGCGGCCCCGGCCACCGTCTCGAAGTCCAGCCCTTCCAGCGGGAGTTCGGTGAACAGATGCTGTTCGACGCGGAAGGCGGGCTCCAGGTCGAGGACCAGCGAGGTCACCACGCCGAGGGCGCCCAGCGAGGTGACGGCCCCGCCGAACCGCTCGTCGCCGCGCCCGAGGACGACGGTGGAGCCGTCCGCGGTGACGATCTCCACCTCCCGCACCGACGAGGCGAGCGAGCCGTTGCCCACCCCCGAGCCGTGCGTGCCGGTCGCCACGGACCCGGCGACCGAGATGTGCGGCAGGGAGGCCATGTTCGCCAGCGCGAGGCCGTGCTCGTGGACGCGGCGCGCCAGCTCGGCGTACCGCACTCCGCCCCCGACCCGCACGGTCCGCGCCGCCGTGTCCACCTCGACGTCGCCGGTCAGGGAGTCCAGCAACAGCAGCACTCCGTCGCCGCCGGGCTCGGCGATCCGGTTGAACGAGTGCCCGCTGCCCAGCACCCGCACCCGTCCGGACGCCGCGACGAGCGACCGGAGCGCGTCGAGCGAGTGCGGACGGTGCAGCTCCTTGGCGGCGAAGGTGATGTTGCCGGCCCAGTTCGCAACGGTTTCGGTCATACGACTTTCGCCCCTTCGGAGGAGATCGAGAACCCGGAATTCCCCAGGTGGAACCTACCCTGCCCGCAACACGGGCCCCCCGCCCCCGCCTCCGCGCCGGCCTGGGCATACCGTGAGGAGTCGTACGCCTGAGCCGGGAGGAGAGACGGATGGGCAGCCGTACCGCGCTGGTCGAGGATCTGATGGAGCGGTTTCCGCATGTTCCGCGGGAGGCCGTCTTCAAGGAGGACCTGCTGCGCGGAGGCGTGGCCTTCGACCCCTCGGCGCTCAGCGACAACGAGTCGGGCGAGGTCAAGCCGAAGTCCTACTTCATCTTCTCCTTCGACCACGGCACCCTGCCCGAGCTCGGCGAGGCCGCGCTGCGTCGCCCGCCGGAGGAGATCATCCTCACCGGAGGCCCGTACGACCTGCGGCGCACGGTCGTCTCGGTCCGGGTGAACCCGTCCTCGCCCTACCGCGTCGCCGCGGACGGCGAAGGGCTGCTCGGGCTCTACCTCGACGGCCGTCGCATCGCCGACGTCGGGGCGCCGCCGATGCCGGAGTACTACCGGCACAAACTCTCCAGCGGGAAGTCCGTCATGGAGGTCGCGCCCACCATCCAGTGGGGCTATCTCATCTATCTGACCGTTTTCCGGGTGTGTCAGTACTTCGGCGCCAAGGAGGAGTGCCAGTACTGCGACATCAACCACAACTGGCGTCAGCACAAGGCGGCCGGCCGCCCCTACACGGGCGTCAAGGACGTCGACGAGGTCCTCGAGGCACTGGAGATCATCGACCGCTACGACACCCAGAAGACCTCCACCGCCTACACGCTCACCGGCGGCGCCATCACCAAGACCGTCGGCGGGCGCGACGAGGCCGACTTCTACGGCCGCTACGCCAAGGCCATCGAGGAGCGCTTCCCGGGCCGCTGGATCGGCAAGGTCGTCGCCCAGGCGCTGCCCCGCGACGACGTCCAGCGCTTCAAGGACTACGGGGTGCAGATCTACCACCCCAACTACGAGGTGTGGGACCGCCGTCTGTTCGAGCTGTACTGCCCGGGCAAGGAACGCTACGTCGGCCGCGACGAGTGGCACCGGCGGATCCTCGACTCGGCGGACGTCTTCGGCGCGCGCAACGTCATCCCCAACTTCGTCGCGGGGGTCGAGATGGCCGAGCCGTTCGGCTTCACGACCGTCGACGAGGCCATCGCCTCCACGACCGAGGGGCTGCGCTTCTTCATGTCGCACGGCATCACGCCCCGCTTCACCACCTGGTGCCCGGAGCCCACGACGCCGCTCGGCAAGGCCAACCCGCAGGGCGCGCCGCTGGAGTACCACATCCGGTTGCTGCAGGCCTACCGTGCCGCCATGGACGAGTTCGGGCTCTCGTCGCCTCCCGGCTACGGCCCGCCCGGACCCGGCCGCGCCGTCTTCTCCGTGAGTTCCTTCATGGACAGTCTTCCGGCTCAGGACGCGGCGACCGTATAGTCCGCGCAGCCGATGGAGAAAAAACACCGCTCGGCGTTGAACACACGGCCGCCCGCGTCCGTACCACTGACCGGAGTGACGGGCGCGGCCGCCTTCTTCTCCCTGTCCTACTGTCTTCACATGACATCTGAACAGGGCGCTTGTCAGTTGTGTCGGTAACGTGAAAAGCTCTGCCCCTGCCGCGAGGTTCCCCCCAACTCCATTGCCGTCATGGTGAGTTGACCTTGCTTGTGGATGCAGGAGACCCATGCCCGACCTGCCGACCCCGAAGGACGCCGCTGAGGCCGCACTGTTCTCCGAGTGCTGGGACGCCGTCCTGTCGTACGCGGACCTGTGCACGTCCGGCTCGACCGCGGCGAACCAACTGGCCCGTGAGGCGTTCGCACTCGGCATACGCGAGGCCCGCGCCGCCGAGTCCGGCACCGCGCGAGGCGCCGGCCGCCGCTCGTCCAGGCTGCCCAGGATCCCCCTGCTGCTGACCGCCGTGCGCGCCACGGCGGCCGCCTGGGAGGCCCAGGGCCAGGGCCACAAACTCGACCCCGACCTGCGCCTGTGGCTCAACTCCGACAAGGCCGCACGGTACGTCGGGCCGCCGCTGAGCCGTCCCATCGCCCTGCGCGGCCTGCGCGACATGCAAGAGCCCGACGCCGCGCTGCTGTGGCTGGCGGAGGTGGAGGCGCTGCCGCTGCAGGCCGTCGTCCGCCGCCAGGGCCTGGACCAGTCCGGCGCGGTGGAAGAGCTCAACGAGGTTCGCGGTCTGTTTCGAGACCGCTGTCACCGCAACCATCTCGACACCCCGATGGACGCGGAGTGCCGCAGCTACGTGCGGCTCCTGGACGCCGTCACCCGCTCACCCGCCGCCGACACGCCGCCCGACCTCTCCCGGCACCTCGCCACCTGCGTGGAATGCGCGGAGGCCGCGGCCTGTCTGCGGTTGCACGGCGGAGGACTGCCCGCCGCCCTCGCCCAGGGCGTGATCGGCTGGGGCGGCCTCGCCTACCTGGAACGCCGCCGACGCGCCGCCGAAGTGCGCCTCGGCGGCGGCCCGGCCGCGCCGGACCCCGAGGGAGCGGCCGCCCGGGCCGCCGCGAACAAGGCACGGGTGCGGCGCAACGGACTTCTCGTCACCGCCGTCCTCGTCTCCGGGCTCGCGCTCGCCGTGTCGATGATGCCCGGCGACAGCGGCGGCGACAGCATCGTCAAGGCAGGCCCTACGGACAGCACGCCGGTCGCCGGTCCGGGTGCGCGGGTGCCGTCCGCCGCGCCCGCCAGCTCGGCGGCGCCGTCCTCGTCCGGCCCGAAGGCCTCGGCCAGCGCCTCGCCGACGAAGGGGAAGGACGACGACGCCAAGCCCGACCCCGAGCCGCAGGGCACCTCCTCGGCCACTGCCGGAGCGGGGGGCGACGCGGGAGACCCGGCGTGCGAGGTCCAGTACGACCTGGTCAACCAGTGGCCGGACGGATTCCAGGCCACCGTCACCGTCACCACGGCCCATGCCCTCGACGCCTGGCAGGTGGCCTGGTCCTTCCGCGACGGTCAGCGGGTCGACCAGATGTGGGACGCGAGCCTCGCCCAGGACGGCTCCCGCGTCACCGCCACCGCGGCCGACTACAACCGGACGGTCGGGGCGAACGGCACCCTCACCTTCGGGTTCCTCGCCTCGTGGAAGGGGAAGAACACCGCGCCGTACGCGTTCGCCCTCAACGGGCAGGAGTGCGCGGGGAAGTGAGCGCAGGCGGCCGGCGCGCAGGCGCCGGCCGCGGCTGCGGTGACCGTGCCGACTGCCGGGCGCGCCGGTCGGTCGCTGGGGGTGACCGTGCCGGCTGCGGAGTGACGGGTGAGCGCGGCCGGGGGGCCACCCGGTCGCAGGGCGGCGGCTGGACTCCGCGCCCTGCCGGGGCCGGTGGGACGGGAGCCGGACGGCCGACGGGGCGACCGCGGGCGCGGCGCCCGTGGAAGGCCGCCGAAAAAATGAGTGGCTCCGGCCCGGGGGCGTCCCTATCCTGAGTGAGCCTTGCGCGCGGCCGGCCGCCGCCGCTGCCCCACGGACATGAAACGGAGGTGTGACCCATGACTGTCGCCTCGAAGGACGCTGCCCGCAGCGACCAGACGATCGTTCACACCACCTCCGTGGTCTCCGGCTGACATCCTTCCGCTCCGCTTCGCGCGGGTAAGCGTTTTCGCAACGCGGACACGGCCGGGACCGTCCTGTGAAGGGTTTTCCTTGTCTTTCCCCGTTTCTCCGGCTTCCTCCGCATCTGCGTCCGGCTCCGGCTCCGGCTCCGAGGTGTCCCCTACGTCGACTTCCGCACATCCGGGTTCCGCACCCGCGGCCTCTTCTGCGGTGACCGGTTCTTCGGAATCTGTTTCTTCCTTGCCGGCGGTTTCCGTTGTGACAGCGGTTGCACCGCATCCGCTCGCCCCGTACGGCTGGGACGAGGACTGGGCGGCCGCGTTCGCTCCGCACGCCGCACAGGGGCTCCTGCCGGGCCGTGTCGTACGCGTCGACCGCGGTCTGTGCGACGTCGTCACCGAGGCCGGCGTCGTCCGAGCCGACACCGAGTTCGTCGTTCCTCACGACCCGATGAAGGTCGTGTGCACGGGGGACTGGGCCGCCGTCGATCCCGAGGGCAGGGATCCGCGGTATGTCCGCACGCTCCTGCCGCGCCGTACCGCCTTCGTGCGCTCCACCTCCTCCAAGCGGTCCGAGGGGCAGATCCTCGCCGCCAACGTCGACCACGCCGTCGTCGCGATGTCGCTCGCCGTCGAGCTCGACCTCGGCCGGATCGAACGCTTCCTGGCGCTGGCCTGGGAGTCGGGCGCGCAGCCCGTCGTCGTGCTCACCAAAGCCGACCTGGTGCCCGACCCGGTAGCGCTGTCCCACCTCGTCGAGGACGTCACGGCCGGCGCTCCCGGAGTGCCCGTGCTCACCGTGTGCGCCCGCGCGGGCGAGGGCGTCGAGGAGCTGGCCGACCTCCTGGGGCACGGCACCTCCGTGCTGCTCGGGGCGTCCGGAGCGGGCAAGTCGACGCTCGCGAACGCTCTGGTGGGCGCCGACGTGATGGGCGTTCAGGCCATTCGTGACCAGGACGGCAAGGGGCGGCACACCACCACGACCCGCAACCTGCTGCCGCTGCCCGGCGGGGGCGTCCTCATCGACACGCCCGGTCTGCGCGGCGTCGGCCTCTTCGACGCCGGCACCGGGGTCGGCCGCGTCTTCTCGGAGATCGAGGAGTTCGCACGGGGCTGCCGCTTCCACGACTGTGCGCACGAGTCCGAGCCGGGGTGCGCGGTGCGGGCGGCCGTCGACGACGGGGAACTCTCCCAACGGCGGCTGGAGAGTTACCGCAAACTCGTCCGTGAGAACCAGTGGATCGTCGCCAAGTCCGACGCCCGGCTGCGCGCCGACTTCCGGCACGACTGGAAGCGCAGGCAGGCCGAGGGCCGGGCGGCCGCGGATGCCAAACGCGGCCGCGGTCCGTGGCGTCCGGCTCCCCCTCGGTGACGGCGCGCTTGGAGGCGCCGGACGTCCGGCCTTCGGTGGGGGCGACGGCAGGACGATGCCGGACGTGAGGGCTGGCGGTAACGGGATTTCCATGGCCGAAACAGGTTTCCCGTCTCGGTGCGAGACGTCTGTCCGCGTCGGCCGACCAGCCGACCGGTGACTGTTTCCGCCGTTTCCTGTCCTCCAGTGCCACGTCCGATTTCCGCTAGCAGGGTCGCCGTCAGGGGCGAAGACTGGGACCCATGACGGACCAGGAAAACCGTTACGAGGCGGTTCGCAGCAGGGACGCCCGGTTCGACGGCGAGTTCTTCTTCGCCGTCGAGACCACCGGCATCTACTGCCGGCCCAGCTGCCCCGCCGTGACGCCGAAACGCCGTAACGTGCGTTTCTTCGCGACGGCCGCCGCCGCGCAGGGCTCCGGCTTCCGGGCCTGCCGGCGGTGCCGGCCGGACGCCGTCCCGGGATCGGCGGACTGGAACGTGCGTGCCGACGTCGTCGGCCGGGCCATGCGGCTGATCGGTGACGGAGTCGTCGACCGGGAAGGAGTCACCGGGCTCGCCGCACGGCTCGGCTACAGCGCACGTCAGATCCAGCGTCAGCTCACCGCCGAACTGGGCGCGGGACCGGTCGCCCTCGCCCGGGCGCAGCGCGCACACACCGCGCGGATCCTGCTGCAGACGACCGGCCTGCCGATCACCGAGATCGCCTTCGCGTCCGGCTTCGCCAGTGTGCGCCAGTTCAACGACACCGTTCGGGCCGTGTACGCGTCCACTCCGACCGAACTGCGGGCCGCGGGGCGCACGACCGGTCACGGCATCGACCCGTCCGCCGCCACCCCTTCCGCCGGGATTCCGCTGCGGCTCGCCCACCGCGGGCCGTACCACTCCGCCGCCGTGTTCGACCTGCTGCACCGGCAGGCGGTGGCCGGGGTGGAGGAGGTGAGCGGCCCGGCGGGCCGCCGCACGTACCGCCGTACGCTGCGGCTGCCGTACGGCACCGGGATCGCCGCCTTGAACGAGCGGTCGGGCGGGCTCGCGGGAGGCGCGGGAAACCCCGGCCGGGCGTCGGCCGTGCACCCCGGCGGCTGGCTCGACGCGCGGCTGCACCTCACCGACCTCCGCGATCTCACCACCGCCGTACAGCGGCTGCGGCGGCTGTTCGATCTGGACGCCGACCCCTACGCCGTCGACGAGCGGCTGGGCGCGGATCCACGACTCGCCCCGCTGGTCGCCGCGCGGCCCGGGCTGCGTGCGCCGGGAGCGGCGGACCCGGAGGAGTACGCGATGCGGGCCCTCGTGGGACGAACGGAGTCCGAAAGACTCGCACACGCTTACGGCAAAGTTCTCGACGCACCCTGCGGATCCCTCACCCGACTCTTTCCCGAGCCCGCCGTCGTGGCGGAGGCCGAGCCCGGAGGCCGTCTGGGCGCGCTCGCCGCCGCCCTCGCCCACGGCACCGTACGCCTCGACGCCGGCGCGGACCGGGACGACGTGCAGCAAGCGCTGTCCGCCCTTCCCGGCCTGGAGGTGGGCACGGTCGCGGAGATCCGGGCCCGTGCCCTCGGCGACCCCGACGTGGCACCACCCGCTGTGGAGGCGCCCGACACCTGGCGCCCCTGGCGCACGTACGCCGTGCACCACCTGCGCGCCGCGGAGGAACGATGACCCGTTCGACCGTCTCGGCCGAACCGACATACTCGACGGAGCCGACGTACCCGATGGAACCGACCCACCCGATGAATCCGTCGCCCTCGCTGTTTCCGGCGAGAACCGGACGCCTCCGGCAAACCACAGAAACCTCAGAAACCGTAGAGACCGTGGAAAACATGGAATCGGCAGAAACTGCAGAAAACGTAGAAACCGCCAACGATGTCGAGAATGCACGAAACGCAGAAAGCGTAGAAACCGTGCGGCCGGCAGGGCGGTCAAATCGGGTGAATGGGGCAGGCCGGGCAGGCCGGGCAGGACGGGCAGGCCGACCGGGCTCGACGACGAACGGTCCGACGTACTGGGCGCGGGTGGAGAGCCCGCTCGGCTCCCTGTTGCTCACCGCGGACGCCGACGGCGCGCTGACCAGCCTCTCCGTGCCCGGGCAGAAGGGCGGACGAACCGTCCAGGAGGACTGGCGGAACGACCGCGGGCCCTTCCGTTCGGCCGAGGAACAGCTTGCCGCCTACTTCGCCGCGGAGCTGACGGAGTTCCGGCTGCCGCTGCGCGCTGAGGGCACCGCGTTCCGCGAGCGCGTGTGGGCCGCGCTCGACTCCGTCCCGTACGGCGCGATCACGACATACGGCGATGTCGCCGCCCGGCTCGGTGCGTCGCGGATGGCTGTACGGGCCGTCGGAGGGGCAGTCGGGGCGAACCCGCTGCTCATCGTGCGCCCGTGCCACCGGGTCATCGGCGCCGACGGCTCCCTGACCGGCTACGCCGGAGGCCTCGACCGCAAGGTGCGCTTGCTGACGCTGGAGCGTTCGCTCCCGGCGCGGCTCTGACCCCCTGGGGTCTGCCGGTTGACGCCGCCGAGGGGTGACGACCGGGTCGTGCCCGCCGGGTCGTGTCCGCCGTGCCGGCGTCGCGAGTCCGCCCGTCCAGGCCGGCGAAGCGAGGTCGCGCCCTCGGTGCGGTCCGCAGGGCTGTTGCGCAGCAACTGCGGGGGCGTCGAGCCCAGGACCGTCCGAGGTCTCGCGTCGGACGGCGCGCTGCGACAGCGTGGTCCGCACGGTGCGCTGCGCACAGCGTGGTCCGCACGGTGCGGTTCGCGCGGCGTGGTCCGCACGGTGCGGCCTTGTGGACCGCGTGGCGCGGGCACCGGGCCGGGGCGTCAACCCCACAGCACCGCGCCCAACCATGCGCCCATGATCAGCAGGCAGGTGAACAGTTCCACGAGGACGCTGGAGCCGCCCGAGCGCATCGCTCGGCGCAGGGCGGCCCGCGCTTCGCCGTGACGGCCCAGGCGAAGGCGTTCGGAGAGATAGATGCCGCCGATGAAGCCCGGGACGGCACCGAGCACGGGGATCAGGAAGAAGCCGAGGAACGCGCCGAGTCCGGCGTACACCGCCATCCGGGGGGTCGCGCCGCTCTCGCGCAGCCGACGCGGAGGCAGGGACCAGCGCACCACCTGAGACACGAAGAGGGCCACCGTGGCGCCCACCAGCACGGCCCAGGCCACCGGCTGCGGATCCTCCAGCGCCCACCACCAGATCGCGGCCCACACCAGCCACGACCCCGGCACGCCGGGCACCAGCACTCCGCACAGGCCGAGCAGAACAACCAGTCCGACCAGCAGGAGTTCCCACACTCCCATCTGCCCAGAGTGCCCGAGGCCGAAAGAACGCGCAGGTCAAGAGGTGGTGCGGGGAGCGTTGCCGCGGTCAGCGCTCGCGGGTCACCCAGCCGCGCTCGTAGGCGTGCCAGCCCAGCTGCAGCCGCGTCGACGCCCCGGTCAGCTCCATCAGCCCCTTCACACGGCGTTGCACCGTCCGCAGTCCCAGGTCGAGCTGCTTGGCCACGCTGGCATCGGTCATCCCGGCGAGCAGCAGGGAGAGGATCTCCAGGTCGGCGGCGTCGGGACCGTCCGGCGCCTGCTCGGCGACACCGAGCGCACCGCAGCGCAGCGGCAACGCGACCTGCCACACCGACTCGAACAGGCCGGACAGCAGCTCGAGCAGCCCGCTGGCGTGGACCACCAGTGCGGCGGGCTCGGCCGAACCGGCGTTCAACGGCACGAGCGCGAGCGAACGATCGGCGACGACCAGTTTCGTCGGCACCTCGTCCACCACCCGCACCTGCTCGTCCCGGTCCAGCGCCGCGGTCACCTCCGTCATGCCGTTGGGCTGGTCGAGCACGGCCCGCTCCAGGACGACGCGGTAGCGCACCCCGCGGGCGGTGGCCTGTTTCTCCGCGTCGTTCTCACTGCCGGGCACGGCCACCGTGGTGCCGGTGACCAGGGCGCACACCTCGTGGCTCGCCCCCAGCTGGATCTGCAGGAAGCGCTGGGCGACGGCGGCTGCGCCCGTCACCACCTCGACCAGATCGTGCGCCGCCGGCTCGGTCGAGGTCGCCCGGTACTCCTCGGCGAGCTGCGCCGCCGTCAGCTCGGCCTTCTCCAGTTCGTGACGCTGCTGGGTGAGCAGGGCGCCCAGGGCGACGCCCGGGGGAGCGGCGACCCAGCGTCCGGGACGGCCCGAGGACTGGGCGGCCAGGCCGTGCCGCTCCAGCCTGCGCAGTGCGCGTTCGGTGTCGTGCTCGCCGAGGGTCAGTCGGCGTGCGAGGTGGGGTACGTCGGCCGCGCCGACGGACACCAGCTCCCGGTATGCCGACTCGTGCGTCTCGTCGAGCCCTATCGCTCTCAGCATCAGGTGCCGGCCCTCCCTCTCGTTTCCCGCGTTTCTTGAGTGTTTCTGGCGGTCTCTGTGCGATGCGCGCCCCCGTGAGTGGCGGGAAACGGCCACGGCGTAAACCCGCCGTCGTACATCATCGCCGTACCGTCGGTCACTCTGCCAAGGTGTGGGCGACGGCGGAATCCCGTGATCATCCACTGAATCCACAGAGGAGTTCCGGAAACGCCGTGCAGACCCGGAACGGCCGGTCGTCGAACCGTGCTCCGAGGTCTCCGACAAGCGTGATCCGGACTCTTGACGCGCGCAGGGGCGCACAGGGGATACGAGCCCGGGTCACCCATGTCGCCGGACGGTTCTCCCGTGGGGGGTGGAACCGTCCGGCGACTTCTGCCCCCATCGGTCGCACTGGTGTGCAGAGCTTCGCCCGGCGTGCCGGTCGACTCGATCGGCCGGGACGGATTTTGCGGATGCCCCGTTTTCCTACGGCCCGCGCGGTGGACAATCGGGGGCATGAGTCAGCAGGGGGGAAGGCCCACCGGTCACGAGGACGACTGGTGGGGGCAGCTGTACGACGACGCCACCGAGGACACCGGACCCGCACCCGCCGCCGACTCCCTGGACGACCGTTTCGCCTCGGCTGCGGGAGCGGTGCGCTCCGCGGGCGCGGCGGAGGGGGCGGACAGGGGAGAGGGCGGGGGCACGGGCGGCGGAGGCTCCTCAGGCGGTGAGGGCGCCGCTCGCGGCGCCGGTCGTCCGGGCGATACGGGAGACGCGGGCGAGGGGAGCCGTACGGGCGGTGCCGGCCGTGCGGCGGACGGCGCGGACGCGGTGTACAGCGCGGACGCGGTGTACGGCGGCGGGTACGGGAGCGCGCACGGAGCCGGGCCCGGGAAGGTGCACGGGGCCGGGCCTGGCGGCGGGTTCTCGTCCGGGTCCCGCAGTGTGAGCCCCGTGCCGGCTCCGCGTGACGGACGCAGTGGCCCCGGTGGGGGAGTCGACTGGTGGACGTCGCCGGATGACGGCGGAACGGCGGGAACGCCGTCGGCAACCGGTTCCCCGGTGCCGCCGCCGCGAGGTCGACCTGTCGCCCGGCCCGTTGCGGAGTCTCTTTCCGACCCGCGGGCCGACCTGGTCCCTGAGCAGCCAGATGGACAAGCGGGTTCTCCGCCTGGTGCGAGTCCCGTTTCTGAGCACGGTTGCGAACCGGTTTCCCACCCGGGTGCCGACCCAGCCGACGAATCCGTTGCCGAAACCACTTCCGGACCCGGCGCCCCACCCGATTCAGGGCAGGCGGCCGTGCGAGGCGGTGCCGAGGGGGACGAAGGCGGTACAGGCCGCGATCCGCGGAAGCTGCCGGGGCGGGGAACCGCTGTCGAAACAGGTCCGGCCGTCGACAACGCGGAAAGGCCTTTCGACCCGCGTACGGCACCCGGAGCGACCTCATTCCATGCGGAAACGGTTGCCGACGCAGCTGCAGCCCCTGGTGGGGAAACTGCCCAGATCGTTTCGGAAGCCGCTTCCCCTGGTCGGCACCGGGCTCCCTGGGAACCGCCGTCCGACGTCCCGCCCCGTCCCTCGAACCTTCCGTCCGGCCCGCTGCCGCCGGGATTCGCCGAGCGGCCATCCCCAGGGCACGGACCCTCCGTGACCGGCGCTCCCACGTCGCCGGACACGGCGTCCGCCGAGGCCGGACCCCCGACGCCGGTCCCGCCGCCTGCGCCCGCCACCCCGCCGCCGCCCACCGGCCCGGCACCGGCCTCCACCGCCGAACCGCTCGGCGCACGCGGCGCCCCCGCGCCGCCCACGGTGCCGCCCCGTCCCGCACACGTCCCGCCGCCTCCGACCGCCCCGACCGTCCACGCCGACGGCACGGCAGCGCCCCCGGCGGTCAGCGACCCGCCGGCTGCCTCAGGTGCCCAGAGCACCCCGGCCACGCCCTCCTCGCAGGCGCTGCCGACACCCGAGCGCGCACCCGGCGTCGACGGCGCCCCCCGATCCCGAGCCGATTTCGGGCCCGAACCCGGTCATCCGCCCACCGTTCCCGCACTCCCCGACATGCCTCCTCCACCCCCCGTCGCCCTCAAGGACTACGTCGGTTCCGGGCCGCCCACGTACGACTCCGAGCCCACCGCTCTGCCGCCCGCCGATCCGGACGAACTGGACGATCTGGTCGCCGACACCGTCCTGGACGGGGCCCACTACGGGACCTGCACGTTGCGGGCGGTGTCCGTGCGGGGGGATTCGGCGCGCTATCGGGGGGAGCCGCGCCGCGACTTTCTTCTCACCGCCCGCTTCGGCACGGGTGATCATGCGCTGATCCTCGTCGCGATGGCGACCGGCGCGAGGGCGACGCCGGGAGCGCACCGGGCGGCCGCCGAGGCGTGTCAGTGGATCGGTCGGGCGGTGGGCCGCAGTCACGTCCGGCTGGCGGAGGACATCCGCGCGGCCCGGCGCGGCGACCTGAAGTCGGGCCTGCACCGCCTCACCGACCGCAGTCTCGGCCGGCTCCGGGCCAGCGCCGCAGAACAGGGGCTGGCCCCGGAGGAGTACGCGGCGACACTGCGCTGCCTCCTCCTGCCCGCCGACCCCGAATGCCGTACGCGCGTGTTCTTCGGCGTCGGCGGCGGCGGACTGTTCCGGCTGCGCGGCGGTGTGTGGCGGGACATCGAGCCACGGGTCGGCGAGGTCGCAGGCGAGCCCGTCGTCGGGTTCGGTTCACCGCCGGCCGAGACGCCCGAGGGCGACCGGCTCACCATGGACCTCGGCGTCGCGACGCCCCCGAGTCCGTACGACCCGGCCCCCGAGCCGCCTCGGGAGCCGTTCCGCTTCCGTGCCTCGGTAGCCCGTCCGGGTGACACGCTCCTGATGTGCACCGCGGGCTTCGCCGACCCCCTGCGCGGTGAGCCGGACCTGTCCGCCCACCTGACGGGACGCTGGTCGGGCCCCACTCCGCCCGGTCTGGCGGCCTTCCTCGCCGACATCCAGGTGAGGGTGAAGGGCTACGCCGACGACCGGACCGCGGCGGCCGTCTGGGAGGCGTGAGCGGGACGCCGAGGCCACTGTGGAGGGGAGAGCCCGGCAGTGACGGAAGGGTGCGTCCATCCATGGCCAAGCAGAACGTCGCCGAGCAGTTCGTGGACATCCTCGCCCGTGCGGGCGTGCGACGCCTCTACGGCGTGGTGGGCGACAGCCTCAACCCTGTGGTGGACGCGGTGCGCCGCAACCGTGCCGTCGAGTGGGTCCACGTCCGCCACGAGGAGACGGCTGCGTTCGCCGCCGGCGCGGAAGCGCAGATCACCGGAAGGCTCGCCGCGTGCGCGGGCTCCTGCGGGCCCGGCAACCTCCACCTCGTCAACGGTCTCTACGACGCTCACCGCTCGATGGCGCCCGTCCTCGCCCTCGCCTCCCACATCCCCTCCAGCGAGATCGGCCTCGGCTACTTCCAGGAAACGCACCCGGACCAGTTGTTCCGCGAATGCAGCCACTACAGCGAGATGATCTCCAGTCCGAAACAGATGCCGCGTCTGTTGCACACCGCTGTTCAGCACGCGGTCGGCCGCAGTGGCGTCAGTGTGGTGTCGCTTCCGGGCGACATCGCCGATCAGCCCGCACCCGAGAAGGCCGTCGAAACCGCTCTCGTCACATCCCGGCCCACCGTCCGGCCCGGCGATGCCGAGATCGACGCGCTCGTCGAGATGATCGACGCCGCCGACAAGGTGACCCTCTTCTGCGGAAGCGGCACGGCCGGCGCGCACGCCGAGGTCATGGAGTTCGCCGGAAAGATCAAGTCCCCGGTGGGGCACGCCCTGCGCGGCAAGGAATGGATCCAGTACGACAACCCGTACGACGTCGGCATGAGCGGCCTCCTCGGCTACGGCGCCGCATACGAGGCCACGCACGAGTGCGACCTGCTGATCCTGCTCGGAACCGATTTCCCGTACAACGCCTTTCTCCCCGACGACGTGAAGATCGCTCAGGTCGACGTACGGCCCGAACATCTCGGCCGCCGCTCCAGACTGGACCTGGCGGTGTGGGGCGACGTACGCGAGACGCTGCGCTGCCTCATTCCGCGCGTTCGGGCCAAGGAGAGCCGGCGTTTCCTCGACCGGATGCTGAAGAAACATGCCGATGCGCTGGAGGGGGTGGTGAAGGCGTACACACGGAAAGTGGAGAAGCACGTTCCCATCCACCCGGAGTACGTCGCCGCCGTCCTCGACGAAATGGCTGCCGATGACGCCGTGTTCACGGTCGACACGGGCATGTGCAACGTGTGGGCAGCGCGTTACCTCACGCCCAACGGCCGCCGTCGGGTCATCGGCTCCTTCACCCACGGCTCGATGGCGAACGCCCTGCCGATGGCGATCGGCGCACAGTTCACCGACCGCCGCCGCCAGGTGGTCGCGATGTCCGGGGACGGTGGCTTCTCCATGCTCATGGGCGACTTCCTGACCCTCGTCCAGTACGACCTGCCGGTGAAGATCGTCCTCTTCAACAACTCCTCACTCGGGATGGTGGAGTTGGAGATGCTGGTCGCCGGTCTGCCCTCGTACGGAACCACCAACAAGAACCCCGACTTCGCGTCCGTGGCACGCGCCTGCGGAGCTCACGGCGTGCGGGTCGAGAAGCCCAAACAGCTGGCCGGAGCCCTGCGGGACGCCTTCCGGCACAAGGGTCCGGCCCTCGTCGACGTCGTCACCGACCCCAACGCCCTGTCCATCCCGCCGAAGATCAGCGCCGACATGGTGACCGGGTTCGCCCTGTCCGCCTCGAAGATCGTCCTCGACGGCGGAGTGGGCCGGATGCTGCAGATGGCCCGCTCCAACCTGCGCAACGTGCCGCGTCTCTGACGGCGCACCCGGGCGGGGCGGCGAGCCGCCGGCGCGTGGGCGGCGCCGCCCACCGCGTTCCGTAGGGTCACGCGGTCCGTCGGGCCGTCGGTCCGCCGGTCCCCTCCGGCGGTGCTCTCGATGCTCACGGCGACGCCGCCGACAGGGTCAGTCGGTCGCCGGGACCCATCGGCGCTCGCCCTCGTCCGAGCCGTACCAGTAGCGGGGCAGCCCCTTGATGCCGCTCGTGCGGAACGGGCGGCCGTGGTCGTCGACGCGCACCGTGCCGGTGCGGCCCTGGGAGGACCAGTCCAGCTCGAGGTACCAGTTGCAGTCGCAGTTCTCGGTCCGCGCCGTGACGAGCAGCACCTCCGGGTCCTTGTCCGACACGCGGTAGGGCAGGCTCACCGCGGGGATCGGCGTGCCCGCGTCGTTGCCGGCGACCGAGTGCGCCACGGGACGGTCCTTGTCCAGGTCGACCGCGAAGAAACGCTTGCTGAGCGAGCCGCCGCAACCCTGGTCCATGGCGTACACCGTGCCCGGCGCGGGTGCGGCACGACCGACCACCCGTACGCGCAGCGCCGTCAGCACGACCGCCGTGGAGCTGCGGCCCTGCACCGAGATCTCCACGTTGGTCTCCCGCCCGTGCACCGCGCCCTGGGCCGTCGCCCACGGTCCGGCGTCCTGTTCCGTCGGAGGCGGGGGAACCTGCGCGGTCGGCTTGTCGATGACGTAGTCATGACCGCAGCCGAGCGCCCAGACCTGGGAGTCGGCCGTCCAGGCGAGCGGCACCCCGGTGTCCGCGGGCGCCTTCCTGCCGCCGGTCTGGGCTGCGCCGTGTGACGGAAGGGGGCTGCCGGACGCGGAGACGGGCGAGATCGCGGCGGGCGTCGGCGAAGCGGAGGAAGAGGCAGTGGGAGTGGGGGACCGGTGGGGATCGGCCGCCCCGGTCGGCGTGACGGAGGCCGGCGCGGTGGAGCGGGCCGCATCGACGGAACCCGGGTGGCGACCGCCGTCCGGCAGCGCGGAGAGCGTGCCCAAAGTGGCGAGAAGCGCACAGACGACGCCGACGAGGACCGTGGCACGCCGATTGCGGTACCAGCGGCGGGAGGACGCTTGCTGCTCGCGCTGCTTTCGGATCTGCACCACGGGGGAAGCCGGGGCAACCGGTTGCGATCGGGTTTCCGCGCTTCCCGCTGCGCCTGCTGCTTCCGCGTTTTTCCTCGCTGTGCCTCGGCCGAGGGTTTCCGCTGTTTCCCGAGGCGTCTGGGGTGTCCGGTTTCCCGGCTGTACGTCGGTTGACCCAGCGTCCGGAGTTGCCGGCGTTTCCCTTGATTCCGCTTCCACCCCCGTGCTCCGGGGCCGCTGTCGTGCCGCCACCGCTCGCAGCCACCGCCGGTGCAGTTCGAGGCGTTCCTCCTGCGTCGCCCCGCAGAACTCCGCGAGCCGCTCGACGGGAGCGAAATCCTGTGGAACCGCTTCCCCCGCGCAGTAGCGGTGCAGAGTCGACGTGTTCATGCCCAGCCGGCGGGCGAGGGAGCCGTAGCTGCGCTCCGTGCGCTCCTTTAACTCTGTCAGGAGCGCCGCGAACGCGGTCACTTCGCCTGCACTGTCGTCGATCGACACTGTTCCCCCGTGCTCGTCCGGCCCGGGCGGTCATCCCAGGCACCCGTATACCTGCACGTCAGATGGGCTGGAATGGTTCCACCACAGCCGATCGGGCGAAGACCGTTGCGGTCGGCCGGGGAGACGGCCGATGCTCTTGGTGTCGCACCGACCAGGGCCGACCCGACCGGATCGGCCTCGCAGCGACACCGCACCAGCGTTTCACGACCGCGCATTCACGACCGCGCATTCCACTCAGGCATTCACCGATCGGCGTGCACACGATCCACGTACTCGTCGATCGTGCACTCGCCGAGTCACGGCACTCATCGATCCAGGCACTCACCCACGGGGGACATCCATGGCCAAGCGCACCCGAGCGAACATGCTCATCCGTCTTGCCGCAGTATCCGCGGCAGCCCTCGCCCTCGGCGGTGCGCTCGCCGCACCGGCGAGCGCAGCCGCACCGAAGCGGCCCGGCTTCCTCTCCGCCGCGAACCTTCCGCCGCACCCCAGCTCCACCTGGACGGCGGGCAGGATCACCGCCGGCGTCTCGCCCCAGGGCGAGCTGGACTTCTGCCTCGGCAGGGCGCTGGGCGACGGCCGCAACTCCTGGTACCGGGACTTCCGTACGGACCTCGACGCGAGTGCCCGTCAGGTCAGCGTCAGGCACGCCACGGTCAGCGCGGCGAAGAGCCGGTATGCGCGCATCAACCAGGACATCAAGTCCTGCCCCGTCCGTATCGAGCGGGCCGACCCCGAGGTCGAGGCAGCTCTCAAGGACTACGGGAAGCTGAACGTCGAGGAGGGCGCCCACGTCTACGGCCTGCACACCGAGACGTCCTGGGGCGCGACGGACATCCGCCTCATCTCCGTGGGCCGGGACGGCGCCACGGTCACGGTCGTGGACTGGGGCCAGATGGGCGACTTCGACGACGCCCCGGTGAAGGCCTTCAAGAAGACGACCGTCACGGCCGTCAACAAGCTGCACTGACCGCGGCACGTCACGTCACTGGGAGGAACGGCGAGGCACGGGACGGCGAGGCACGTCCCGCCCGCCACGCACGGCCCGAACTGCCGGTCCCGTGAGAGTCGGCGTCACATCACTGGCCACCGAGAATGCCGGGGCCGTCGCCGCTCCCGCCACGGGGGTCGGGAGCGGCGACGGCCCGGCACAACCACCGGCCACCAGGCACACCGCATCGTGCCGTCGGACAGACCACCCGATCAGCACGCGCAAGAACCATAGGGCAACTGAAAGACACAAAATTGGCAGGGCGCGCAAAACATCCAAGACGCGCACGTCATGCCGACATGCAAGACATATGAGACACGCGAGATATACGGGGATCATGAACATGGGCACCAAGACCGACAAGACCGTTCAGACCGTTGAGGCCGCCGCGGGAGTCAAGAGCTCGACCCGGCTGCGCGCCACGCGCCGCACGGCCGTCGCCGCCGGGCTTGCCCTGGCCCTCGGACTCGGAGTGACGGCACAGGCGTCCGCCGGCGGCTCGCGCATCGTCAGCGGGAAGCCGTCCGACAACATCACGCGCATCGCCGACTTCTACGGCGCCTACATCGACGCGGTGACCGACGAGGACGGCAAGCTCGCCGACGATCTCCGCAAGCACTACCTCACCCCCGCGTTCCAGAAGGAGTTGAAGGCCTGGGAGGTCGCGAACCACGCCAACGGAGTCCTCAGGGCGCAGAACGTCCCGCTCGCGTGGAAGGTCACCGACACCGGAACGGCGAACTACACGGAGGCTGTGGTCACGCTCACCTGGGGCGGCGGCGACACCACCAGGCTCATCGTCGACATGACCCGCGACAGTCGCAAGATCTTCCACATCGGCACGACGGGGGTCGAGGTCGGTTAGGGCCAGGCCCACGGCAACCCACCCGGGAGTTTGGGGACCCGTCAAGACCCACCGGGTTCAGGCCAACCTCGCGCCCGGCCTCAGCTGTCACTCGCCTTCCCCGACTACGGCCAGGTCGGCAGAGGTGTGTGGGCCCACATGCCGAGGGCCGGCGGTCAGCCGTCTCCGAGGCGCGTAGTCCTGATGCCGGAGAGGGCGGGTGGCGGGTGGCCGTACGGATGAACGGACGGGCCGGCGGGACACCGGTCGTGGGGGGGGGGGGGCGGGCCGGGGCGCCCCCCCCCCCCCCCCCCCGCCCCCCCGGGGGGGGGGGCCGCCGGGGGCCGGGCCGCGGCCGGGGGGGGGGGGGGGGGGGGGGGGGGTCGGGTTGTCGGGCGGGGCGGGGGGGACCGGGGGGGGGGGGGGGCGCCCCCGCGCGGCACCCCCCCCCCACCGCCGTTCAGTCCTCCTCGGCCGGAGAGCGCGGCGGGCCGTCGCCCGTTCCCGGGGCGGCGAGGACGGTTCAGCCGACATCGCACCGCATTCCGTAACCGCCTTCCCGTCAACCGCAGTGGCCTTTCCGGCAATCGGAGCCGACGCGTCGACCAGGTGCTTTGGCATACGACACCGCTTTCGAACCGTACGTCCGCCGACGTCCGTTCGAGGTCCGGGCCGCGGCGCGACAGGCTGTACCGGTCTTACGGTGCGTGTTCGTCCGGCATGTGCGGGTCCGGCGACGGTCCCCGCTCCATGGTTCGGCCCTGCGCGAGCACGGGGCCCGTCGGTGCGTGCGGCCGCGGTTTCTCGCAGGGCACGGCCGCGAGATGTCCGCCCCCGGGGACGGGTGGGATGCCCGGCCGGTGTTCCGGCGGGACGGACCGCCTCGTCGTTCCGGCCGTGGCGCGGGGAATCCTGCCGGAGCCCCCGTTCCGTCGCGCGAACATGGCCGAACACCTGGTCGTTGACAATTCGACATGACTGGCCCGTTGTCGATCGGGCATGGATCCCCGTGAACGTGTTCGAGCAGGAGGGGAACCGACATCGACACGCGGGCGGGGGTCATGGAAAGGCAGGCACGAGGAAGCGGTCCGGCAACGATCGCGGGCACCTCGATGACGAGAAGGACGAGAGGGGCGAGAGGGACGGGGGAGGCGGAGAGCACCGGAGAGACCGGCCAGGACTCTGTCGAGACCACGACGGAACCGGGCCGGGGATCGCAGCTCAGGCGCCGACTCGGACGGGCCGACCTGCGGGCGGTGCCCGAGGCGCGCCGGGCGGTGCGGGAGCTGCTTCGGGGCTGGGGCAAGCCCGGCCGTTCCGAGACCGCGGAACTGCTCACCAGCGAACTCGTCACCAACGCGCTCGTGCACACCGACGACGACGCGGTCCTGACGGCCACCGTGTCGCCGTCCGGCCTGCGCGTCGAGGTCCGGGACGGCGCGGCCGGCCGACCCCGCCCGGGTGCTCCGACGCCCGACGAGGGGACCCACGGGCGTGGGCTGATCCTGGTGGAGTCCCTCGCGGACACCTGGGGGGTACGGGCGCAGGGCGGGGGCAAGGTCGTCTGGTTCGAGCTGGCAGCCGGAGTCGCCTGAAACGTCGAGCCTCGAAGCGGGGACGGCCGTCCCGCAACAGCAGTAACAGCAGTAAGGCCAGAAGCGGCGCAACGGCGGAAACGGGGAACGTGAAACGGCAGGAATCGGCGCAGGGGTCGACGGGCTCAGGCGGCGTCGAGGCACCGGTCGTCCGGCACGGGAAGGGGGCGCGACCGTCGCGGTCGCGCCCCCTTCCCGGAAATCTGGCTGCCCGTCAGCCGAACTGCTGCTCCAGGTCCTTGAGCTTGCGCTCCAGGGAGTCCAGGCGCGGCAGGGCCATGGTGTCGTCCTCCGCGGTGAGGTCGACGGTGGCCGACGCCTCAGAACCGTGACGGACGGGCTGCAGGGAGGGCCGCGAGCGCAGGGGCAGCTGCTCCGCCGAGTTCGCTATTGCAGGCTCCGCGGCGACCCGCTCGGCCGTGGCCGGCTCCAGAGCCGCCGGGGCCTCGACCTGACGGCCGCCGCCACCGCCGCCACCGCGGCCGGGGAAGCGGCCGTGACCGCGGCTGATCGCCTTGAGCTGCGCCCGCTCGACCCGCTGCTGCTCACGGCGGCGCAGCTTGGTCTCCTCCTTGCGGGCCTTGTCCTCGCGGACCTCCTCGACGGCCTCGTCCAGGCTGCGCACGCCCTCGAGGAGCATCAGCGACCAGGCCCTGTACGTCTCACGGGGGGCGCGCACCCAGCGCACGACGCGGATCTGCGGCAGCGGGCGGGGCACCAGACCCTGCTCGCGCAGCGCGGCCCGGCGGGTCTGCTTCAGCGCACGGTCGAAGAGCACGGCCGCCGACAGGGACATGCCGGAGAAGAACTGCGGGGCTCCGTCGTGACCCAGGCCCCGGGGCGCGTGCACCCAGTTGAACCAGGCCGCGGCGCCGGCGAACGTCCACACGAGTATCCGGGAGCCGAGCGCCGCGTCACCGTGGCTGGCCTCGCGCACCGCGAGCACGGAGCAGAACATGGCGGCGCCGTCCAGGCCGAACGGAACCAGGTATTCCCAGCCGTTGGTGAGGCCGAGGTTCTGCTGGCCGAAGCCGACCAGTCCGTGGAAGGAGAGCGCCGCGGCGACAGCCGCACAGCAGAACAGAAGGACGTAGGAGGCGGTGCCGTATATGGCTTCCTTGCGCCTGCGGCGCTCCTCGGTACGCTCCCACGAATCGTCCGCGCTCGCGCTTGCCCCCGAGGAGCGCTTGCCGCGCGCGAGTACCGCAACCGCCGCCAGCATGCCCAGGAGCAGTACGGCGCCCGGAAGCAACCAGTTCAGCGATATGTCGGTCAGTCTCATCTGGGGTCCCTTGCATTGGGATAGGGCGTAACGCCCGCCATAGTGGCCCAATCCCGCCGTCCCTCAGGGGGTTTCGGGGCAAGAGGCCGCCAAGGAGGTGCAAGGGAATGCCCAGGGCGACGTTCTGCTCGAACTGCCGCTTGAGGGGCGGGAGTTGAGTTCGAATAAGACTACCCGTACGGGTGGTTCAACGGAAAGTTCCCGTGGCGAGTGAGAAAGTTGTGAATCGCTCGTAACCGTAGGGCGGTCTCGTCCGGGTGATCTTACGGGACGTCCCGCGGCGGCTCGTCGGCGGGGCATCCTCGCGGGCGTCTGAGGGGTGGTCAACCGGCTTCGGCAGCAGTGAGCTTGGTGACGCGGCCCGCGTCGCAGGTGCGCGGACAGGTGGCGCAGGTGTCCTCGGGGCGCACCGTGTGGAACGGGCAGCAGCTCGCCCGGTCGCGGGTCGGCACGGACGTGCCGCCCGGGCCGGTCAGATCGCGGAAGGCCGCAGAGCCGACGTAGGGGCGGGTGGCGCCCGGGAGCAGGAGTTCCAGTTCCCGTCTCGCCCGCTCGCGCTCGCCGGGACCGAGCAGCCGGGCGACATGCCAGAGGCCCTCGACGACCCCGTCCGTCAGCAGGCCCCACAGGGCACGGCCACGGCGCCGCGCGCGGGGCCCGAAGGCGGCGAGCACCGGCTCGTGGTGTTCGGCCAGCGCCGCTCGTACCTCGGTCCGCAGCGCCTCCTCGTCCGGCACGGCCCGGGCGCCCGGCAACGATGCCGCAGGGTCGCCGGGCAGGCAGGCGAAGGAAGCCGGTAGGCGGACGGCCATCCGCATGCCGCCGTCGGAGCGGTCGTACGAGACGTGCGTCACGGGGAGACGGGGCACCCGGCGGTGCAGGAACCAGGGGACGGTGATCAGCAGGCAGGCGGGCCAGGCGTACCGGTGCAGTCCGAAGGCCGCGATCACGTCCGGGCGGGCCCGGTGACCGTGGTCACGGACGACCTGTTCGTCGTCCCGGGCGAGAAAGGCGTCGAGCGCCGGTCCGCCCTCCGCCGGCTGTGCCGCGCGCACCCGGCCGGCGCCCTCGGGAAACGGTTCCGCGTGGCCGAGTTCCGTGACGGTCAGCTGTGGCAGCGCCTCCGTGAGGCGGGCGTAGGCCGCGGTCATGACCGACGAGGCCGGGGGCATGACGGACCACCGTTTCGAAAGCGATTTCAGGTAAGCCTAACCTAAATCACTGTCGTCGGGATTTGAACTGACGGCCACTGCGCCTAAGGTGCTTGACGGACGAGTAACAACCGCCCGCAATGACCGCAAGTACCGACAAGGCCGGAGGAGGCACCGTGGAGCACAGCGCGCAGGGCTCCACGGGAACGGGGAGACCGGTTTCGGCGCCGGGCGACGACCGTGCCCGGGTGCCGGTGCAGTCGCGGGCCGGGTCTGCGGGGCCTGCCGGATCCGGCAGGCCCGTCGGGTCTGCCGGGTCTGCCGGGTACGGCGACAGGGGAGAGCGGGAGCGGTGCGGTCCCGCGGGCGCGGCGCGCGGGGAACACACGCACGGCGAGGCCTCCGCCCCGGGTCCGGCCGCGGCCCCCGCGCCGGCGCCCGTTCCCGGGCCCGCCCCCGTCTCGGCTCCGGCGCCGGCCTTGGTTCCCGGCTCCGCCCGGCAGGAGCGGCCGCCGGAGCAGCGGCCCCGGCCGGTCGTCCAGCGCGCCTCGGTACGCGGCCAGATCCTCGACGCGCTGCGCACCGCGCTCGTGACGGGGGAGCTGCTGCCGGGCGAGGTCTACTCGGCGCCGGTGCTCGGCGAACGCTTCGGGGTGTCCGCGACGCCGGTGCGGGAGGCGATGCAGCAGCTCGCGCTGGAGGGCGCCGTCGAGGTGGTGCCGAACCGAGGCTTCAGGGTCATCGTGCGGGGAGCCCGTGAACTGGCCGAGCTGGCGGAGGTGCGGGCACTGCTCGAGGTGCCCGTGCTGACGCGGCTCGCCCGGACCGTGCCCGCCGAGCGGTGGGCCGAGCTGCGGCCCCTCGCGGAGGCCGGCGTGCGGGCGGCGGCCACCGGCTGCCGGGCGACGTACGCGGAGGCCGACCGCGTCTTCCACAGCGCGGTGCTCGCGCTGTCGGGCAACGAGCAGCTGGTCGGCATCGCCGAAGACCTGCACCGGCGGTCGCAGTGGCCGTTGGTCGGCGGGCCGACGGGGCGCGGCCGGGCCGCTCTCGTCGCGGACGCGGCCGACCACCTGGCGTTGCTCGAGGCGCTGGCGGCGGGGGAGCCGGATGCGGTGCAGACGTTGATGCGGAACCACTTCGCCGGTGCGGGCGGGTGACGAGCGGTTCGTTGTGAGACCGCTTTCCACCCTCAGGCTTTCCGCGCATTCTGTCCGCGTTTCTGTCCTTGTTTCCGGTCCGCCTTTCCGGCTTGCGCTTTCGCAACGTTTCCGGGTTCTGGAGCCGTTTCCGTCACCGCGCTGTGCGTTTCCGACCCGTCTCCCGGTAGCCGACCTGACCTGACCTGACCTGACCTGCCCTGGCCTGCCCCGCTCCCGGACTCCGGGATCCCGGGACTCCCGGACTCCGGGACTCCCGTTTCGGTCCTGAACGGACCCCGTCAGCCGGGTCAGGCGCCGGAGGGGCTGGGCGCCGCCGGGGTCGTCGGGAGGGACAACTGGCGTGCCAGCCAGGTGGGTACGCCGCCCAGAAGGCGGAACAGGCGGCGGGCTTCCTCCCGCAGGCGGGCGGCCTCCGGCTCGGTCTCCGCGTCGGCGAGCGAAGCGAGAGCCGGGGCGGTGCCCACGAGGTAGCCCAACTCCTCGCGGATGCGCAGGGATTCGGTAAACCCGTGCCGGGCCTCCGCCAACTCGCCTTCACGCAGGGCCAGTCCGGCAAGGTGACGCCAGGTGAAGGACAGCAGCAGCGAGTCCGAGTGCGCGGCGGCAGCGGTGTGGGCGCGCCGGTACGCGGCCCTCGCGGCCTGCGGGGAGCGGGCGATGTTCTCCGCGAGCAGACCCCTGCGGAAGTCCAGCAGCGCCCGTCCGGGGGCGTCCGGCGGGATCAGCGCCGCCGCCCGTCCGAGTGCGGCCCGGGCCTCGTCCACCCGGTCGCGCACCTTGTGCACGGTCGCTGCGTAGGCAAGGTGCCCGCGTTCACAAGCGGCCGCGCCGCGCTCCTCGTCGTCGTGGGCGAGGGCCTCCGCCGTGCGCAGGGCGTCCTCGGCGTCCTGCCAGCCCTGCTCGGTGTACAGGCACCGCTCCACCATCAGGGAGGCCCGCTGGATCGCCCCCGTGGCGGTGTCGGCCGGCAGCAGAGCCGCCGCGTCCGCCCAGCAGGCGCGTGAACGCAGCCGCCACACCGCGGTCTGGACAGGATCGTCACTTGAGGTCGTTCCGGTACCAGACATGGCGGAATGCGCCACGTTGCCCTCCCCGAGCGCGCCGTCGAGCTGTGAGTGGTGGGCGCATCTCAGCACGAATGGAGGCACCGGGCCAAGGGGGCGGGTGAAAGATTTCACAAAGTCGTGGGACGTTTCCGGCCCTCCGGTTTCGCCCGGCGCCGGCCGACGGGCCGCCGCCGGCGCCGGTCGGGGCTCAGCTCATGCGCAGGGCCAGGAAGAAGTCCAGTTTGTCTTCCAGTCGCGACAGGTCACGGCCCGTCAACTGCTCGATACGCCCGACCCGGTAGCGCAGCGTGTTGACGTGCAGGTGCAGACGGGAGGCGCAGCGCGTCCACGAGCCGTCGCAGTCGAGAAACGCCTCCAGGGTCGGGATCAGCTCGGCGCGGTGCCGCCGGTCGTAGTCGCGCAGGGGGTCCAGCAGGCGGGCGGTGAACGCCCGGCGCACGTCGTCCGGGACGAACGGCAGCAGGAGCACGTGCGAGGCCAGCTCCTGATGCCCCGCGGCACAGACCCGGCCGGGACGGGCGGCGGCCACCCGCCGCGCGTGCCGGGCCTCCTCCAGGGCCCCGCGCAGCCCCTCCGCCGAGTGCACTGCCGCGCTGACCCCCAGCGTGAGCCGCCCGTCGTCGTCGAGGCCGGCCGACAGCGGCTCGCGCACGGCCGCGAGCAGCGCGTCGGCGAGGAGGCCGGTCTCGGATCCGTCGGCCTCGCCGGACAGCGCAGGCAGCGGGACCAGGGCGACGGCCTCGTCCTCCGTGTGGGCGACGGCGATGCGGTCGGAGGGATCGGGGCCGCCGGCGAGCGGGTCGACGAGGATCTCCTCGAGGAGCGACTGGGCCACCGGGCCGGCGTCCGGGCCGTTGCCGGCCCACTCGACGCGCGCCACGACCACCTGCCAGTGCGGGGCGGCCCCCAGACCCGGCAGCAGCACCGGCGCGGCCACCCGCAGGCGCGCCGCGATCTCCGCGGGGGCCGCGCCCGTCTGCACCAGCTCCAGCACCTCCTGCGCGAGCCGCCGGCGGACCGTGCGCGCCGCGTCCCGGCGCTCCCGTTCGACGGCGATCAGCTGGGTGACGCCCTGCAGCAGGTCGAGGCGCTCGTCCGCCCATTCCCCGGCGTCCGCCTCGACGACCAGCAGCCAGTCCGACAGGACGCTCTCGCGCACGTCCCGCACGTCCCGCACGTCCCGTACGACCTGGGAGGGCTGAGCGGCCTGGGGCGCGCGCCCGCCGCCGCGGACCGGGAACAGCGAGTACGTCACCGGCCCCACGTTCACCCGGTGCGGTCCGCGCCGGGTCGTGCGGACGGCCGCCAGGTGCTCCGCCGCGAGCTTCGCGCACACCTCGGCGGGCAGGCCCGGGCCCGCCGCCTTCGGACCCGCGACGAGCCGGCCCGTGGGGGACAGGACCCATGCGCGCAGGTCCAGGTCGGAGCCGAGCAGGTCCAGGACGACGTCCGGGCCGCCGCCGGCCGGGCCCGAGATCATCATCCGGCGGTGCCGGTCGACGACGGCCGCGAGGTCGCCGGCGCGCTCGCCGGACACCTGCCGCACGACATGCTCGGTGATCGTCGCGAAGGCAACCGACTCGTGCACCGCGAAAAGCGGCAGCCGGTGCCGGGCACAGGCTGCTGCCAGGTCTTCCGGGATGTCGCCGAGCTCCGCCTCGCCGGCCGCGAGAGCGGCCACGCCGGCCTGCACCAGGAGTCGCACGAACGGCTCGGCGTCCGCCGCGTCCCGGCGCCAGGCCAGACCCGTCAGCACCAGCTCGCCGCCGGAGAGATACCGGCTGGGATCCCTCAGATCGGTGGTCATGACGCCCCGCACCGAGCGGTCCAGCTCGTCCTCGCCGCCGAGGAGCCTGAGGCCCAGCGCGTCGGTGTCCAGAAGTGCGCGCAGCCGCATCTCGTCGCCGCCGTTCTCTGTCTCGAAATCTACGATGAATCCTGAAGGGTGCGGTGGGCGGCGACCCGTCCCGGCCCCGTCTTCGGGGCCCGAGGCCGCGACGTCCGTCCGTCAGCCGCATTCTTCGATCGCCAGGCTGTTTCCCACGTTTCCACAGGAAAACGAGGAGGTTACCGAGGGCCTGCGTTCATACGAATCTACAAGATGCCCGTACCGACCAGCCAACTCCTTCATGGTTTCCGTGACTGACCCGGTCGGAGCAAGGCGCTGTGTACTGGGGTCATTCCGCGAGAACAGCACATGAACGAGCCGGTCCCGCCGCACCCGATTCTGGCTCGAACCGAACGACTCACGAGACAGACGAAGAAGAGAGCCGGTCATGGACTTCCTTCGCCCCGCCAGCTGGGAGGAGGCGCTCGCCGCCAAGGCCGAGCACCCCACCGCTGTGCCGATTGCGGGTGGCACCGATGTGATGGTCGAGATCAACTTCGACCACCGGAGGCCCGAGTACCTGCTCGACCTCAACCGTGTCGGCGACCTGTACGAGTGGGAGACCGGCGAGGACAGCGTGCGGCTCGGCGCCTCGGTGCCGTACGCGAGGATCATGGAGAGCCTGCGCACCGAGCTGCCCGGCCTCGCGCTCGCCTCGCACACCGTGGCCTCACCGCAGATCCGCAACCGCGGCGGCGTCGGCGGCAACCTCGGCACCGCGTCCCCGGCCGGCGACGCCCACCCGGCACTGCTCGCGGCGGGTGCCGAGGTCGAGGCCGAGTCCGTGCGCGGCGTGCGCCGCATCCCGATCGACGCGTTCTACACCGGCGTGAAGCGCAACGCGCTCGCCCCCGACGAACTGATCCGTGCCGTCCACGTCAAGAAGGCCGACGGCCCTCAGCAGTACTCCAAGGTCGGCACCCGCAACGCCATGGTCATCGCCGTCTGCGCGTTCGGTCTCGCCCTGCACCCCGAGACCCGGACCGTGCGCACCGGCATCGGCTCCGCCGCACCGACCCCCGTGCGGGCGAAGACCGCCGAGGACTTCCTGAACGCCGCGCTCGAAGAAGGCGGTTTCTGGGACAACGGAAAAATCATCGCGACGTCCGTGGCCAAGCAGTTCGCCCAGCTGTGCGCGGCCGCCTGCAACCCCATCGACGACGTCCGGGGCACCGCGGGCTACCGCCGCCACGCGGTCGGCGTCATGGCCCGCCGGACACTCACCTGGACCTGGGAGTCGTACCGCGGCGCCCGTCGCCTCTCGGAGGGAGCCGCGTGATGCGCGTCAACTTCACGGTCAACGGACGGCCCCAGGAGGCCGACGACGTGTGGGAGGGCGAGAGCCTGCTGTACGTGCTGCGCGAGCGGCTCGGACTGCCCGGCTCGAAGAACGCCTGCGAACAGGGCGAGTGCGGCTCGTGCACCGTCCGGCTGGACGGCGTGCCCGTCTGCTCGTGCCTGGTCGCCGCCGGTCAGGTGGAAGGCCGCGACGTCGTCACCGTCGAGGGACTCGCGGACTACGCCAAGCAGCGCGCCGGACACGGTGGCTGCGCGACCGGCGGCTGCGGTACGGACGGGAAGGCCGGGACCTCGCTCGACGAGGCGAAGCACTGGGCGGCCGAGGGCCAGGACTCGCAGACCGGCGAGGGCGCCGAACTCTCCCCGATCCAGCAGGCGTTCATCGACGCCGGCGCCGTCCAGTGCGGCTTCTGCACCCCGGGCCTGCTGGTCGCCGCCGACGAGATGCTCGAACACAACCCCAACCCGACCGACGCGGACATCCGCGAGGCCCTGTCGGGCAACCTGTGCCGCTGCACGGGCTACGAGAAGATCATGGACGCGGTCCGCCTCGCGGCCGCCCGGCAGGGAGAGGCGGTCTGAGCGACATGCCCACGAACGGCGCTCCCACCAAGATCACCCAGGGCTCCCACACCAGGGGCGGCATCGGCGAGTCGACGCTCCGCCCGGACGGCGTCCTCAAGGTCACGGGCGAGTTCGCGTACTCGTCCGACATGTGGCACGAGGACATGCTCTGGGGGCAGATCCTGCGCTCGACCGTCGCGCACGCCGAGATCGTGTCCATCGACACCGGCGAGGCGCTGGCCATGGCGGGCGTCTACGCCGTCATGACCTACGACGACCTGCCGACCGACGTGCGCAACTACGGCCTGGAGATCCAGGACACCCCCGTCCTCGCCCACGGCAGGGTCCGCCACCACGGCGAGCCGGTCGCGATCGTGGCCGCCGACCACCCCGAGACCGCCCGCCGCGCGGCCGCCAAGATCAAGGTCGAGTACCGCGAGCTGCCCGTCATCACCGACGAGGCGTCCGCGACGGCGCCGGACGCGCTCCTGATCCACGCGGGCCGCGACGACCACCACAGCGCTCACGTCGCGCACCCCAACATCGTCCACCGCCAGCCCATCGTCCGCGGCGACGCCGCGGGGGCCGCCGCACGGGCCGACTTCGTCGTCCGGGGCGAGTACACCTTCGGCATGCAGGACCAGGCCTTCCTCGGCCCCGAGTCGGGACTCGCCGTGCCGGAGGAGGACGGCGGCGTCCACCTCTACATCGCCACCCAGTGGCTCCACTCCGACCTGCGCCAGATCGCCCCCGTCCTCGGCCTGCCCGAGAGCAAGGTGCGGATGACGCTGTCGGGTGTCGGCGGCGCGTTCGGCGGCCGCGAGGACCTGTCGATGCAGATCCACGCCTGCCTGCTGGCCCTGCGCACCGGAAAACCCGTCAAAATCGTTTACAACCGTTTCGAGTCCTTCTTCGGACACGTCCACCGTCATCCCGCCAGGCTCACCTACGAACACGGCGCCACCAAGGACGGCAGGCTCACCCATGTGAAGTGCCGCATCGTCCTGGACGGCGGCGCGTACGCCTCCGCGTCCCCCGCGGTCGTCGGCAACGCCGCCTCGCTGTCGATCGGCCCCTACGTCGTCGACGACGTCGACATCGAGGCCGTCGCCCTCTACACCAACAACCCGCCCTGCGGCGCCATGCGCGGCTTCGGCGCGGTCCAGGCGTGCTTCGCCTACGAGGCGCAGATGGACAAGCTCGCCGACGCGGTGGGCATGGACCGGGTGGAGTTCCGCCGGCTCAACGCCATGGAGCAGGGCACGATCATGCCCACCGGCCAGCAGGTCGACTCCCCGGCGCCGGTCGCCGAACTCCTGCGGCGCGTCAAGGCGATGCCACTGCCGCCGGAACGCCAGTGGGAGAGCAGCGAGGGCGCGGACGTACGGCAGTTGCCCGGCGGTCTGTCCAACACCACGCACGGCGAGAGCGTCGTCCGAGGAATCGGTTACGCGGTGGGCATCAAGAACGTCGGGTTCTCCGAGGGCTTCGACGACTACTCGACCGCCAGGGTCCGCATGGAGGTGATCGCCGGCGAGCCCGTCGCGACCGTCCACACGGCGATGGCGGAGGTCGGCCAGGGCGGTGTCACCGTCCACGCCCAGATCGCCCGCACCGAGCTGGGGGTCGCGCAGGTGACCATCCAGCCGGCGGACACCCGGGTGGGCAGCGCCGGCTCCACCTCGGCCTCCCGGCAGACGTACGTCACCGGCGGCGCCGTCAAGAACTCCTGCGAGCTGGTCCGGGAGAAGGTCCTGGAGATGGGGCGCCGCAGGTTCGGCTCCTACCATCCCGCCTGGGCCACCGCCGAGCTGCTCCTGGAGGGCGGCAAGGTCGTCACCGACGGCGGCGAGGCCCTCGCCGACCTGGTCGACGTGCTCGGGGACGAGGCCGTCGAGGTCGAGGCCCAGTGGCGGCACCGGCCGACCGAGCCCTTCGACCTGCGCACCGGACAGGGCTTCGGACACGTCCAGTACTCCTTCGCCGCGCACCGCGCCGTCGTCGAGGTCGACACCGAGCTCGGCCTGGTGAAGGTGATCGAGCTGGCCTGCGCCCAGGACGTCGGCAAAGCGCTGAACCCGCTTTCCGTCATCGGTCAGATCCAGGGCGGCACCGTCCAGGGACTGGGCATCGCGGTCATGGAGGAGATCGTCGTCGACCCGAAGACCGCGAAGGTCAGGAACCCTTCCTTCACGGACTATCTGATCCCCACGATTCTCGACACGCCGACCATCCCGGTCGACGTGCTCGAACTCGCCGACGACCACGCGCCGTACGGGCTGCGCGGCATCGGTGAGGCGCCCACCCTGTCGTCGACCCCGGCCGTCCTCGCGGCGATCCGGAACGCGACCGGGCTGGAGCTCAATCGCACGCCGGTCCGTCCGGAGCATCTGACCGGCACGGCGTGACAGTCCCTCCGGGCGGCGCACGGAACGTCACACCCTCCGCGCCGCCCGGAGCCGGCAGATCGTTCGCCTCGGGCCGTCCCCCGGGTCGTGCGGCCGACGCACCTTCCCAAATCCCGCAAACGCAGGTGAGCGCCGCGAGGAGCGGCGCGCGCGGGTGCCCCTTTGAACCTTGGGAGCAGGCCCACATGACCCAGTCACTCGAACCACGGACCGTCTCGGACGAGGCGAGCACGGGACCCCGCGTCCCCGCCGGACGCTCTCGGCTCGACCGGTACTTCCACATATCCCGGCGAGGATCCACGGTCGCGCGCGAAGTGCGCGGCGGCGTCACCACCTTCATGGCGATGGCGTACATCCTCCTGCTGAACCCGCTGATCCTGTCCGGCAAGGACGCGGCCGGGGGCGTCCTCGGCCAGCAGGCCCTGATCACCGCGACGGCTTTCGCAGCCGCTTTCACCACGTTGCTGATGGGCCTTTTCGGCAAGGCGCCGCTCGCGCTCGCCGCCGGACTGTCCGTCTCCGGCGTGCTGTCCTCCCAGGTGGCGCCGCAGATGACCTGGCCGCAGGCGATGGGTATGTGCGTGATGTACGGCGCTGTCATCATGCTGCTGGTCGTGACCGGCCTGCGCGAGATGATCATGAACGCCATTCCGCTGGCCCTCAAGCACGCCATCACCATGGGCATCGGCCTGTTCATCGCACTCATCGGGTTCTACAAGTCCGGCTTCGTGCACCAGGGCAAGGCCACCCCGGTGACCCTCGGACCGGCCGGCGAACTGGCGGGCTGGCCGGTGCTGTTGTTCGCCGGCACCCTGCTGCTGATCTTCATGCTCCAGGCCCGCAACGTCCCCGGCGCCATCCTCGTCGGCATCGCCGGCGGCACGGCCGTCGCCGCGATCCTCAACGCCGCCGGGGTCGTCGACCCGAAGCAGTGGGCGGCCGGCGCTCCCGAACTGCACGGCAGCGCCGTCTCGATGCCCGACTTCTCGCTCTTCGGGGACGTGGAGTTCGGCGGCTGGGGCGAGGTCGGCGCGATGACCGTCGGCATGATCGTCTTCACGCTGGTCCTCGCCGGGTTCTTCGACGCGATGGCCACCATCATCGGCGTCGGCGCCGAGGCGGGACTCGCCGACGACAAGGGCAGGATGCCGGGCCTGTCCAAGGCGCTGTTCATCGACGGGGCCGGCGGGGCGATCGGCGGAGTGACGGGCGGCTCGGGCCAGACCGTGTTCATCGAGTCGGCGACGGGCGTCGGCGAGGGCGCCCGCACGGGACTCGCGTCGGTCGTCACCGGCCTGTTCTTCGCGGCCTGCCTGTTCTTCACCCCGCTCACCGCGATCGTCCCGCAGGAGGTCGCCTCCGCAGCGCTGGTGGTCATCGGCGCGATGATGCTGATGAACGCCCGGCACGTCGACTGGGCGGACCGGGCAACCGCTGTCCCGGTGTTTCTGACCGTCGTGCTGATGCCGTTCACGTACAGCATCACCGCCGGTGTCGCCGCGGGCGTCCTCTCCTACGTCGCCATCAAGGCCGCGCAGGGCAGGGCACGCGAGATCGGCGCCTTCATGTGGGGGCTGACGGCGGTCTTCCTCGTCTACTTCTCCCTGCACCCGATCGAGAGCTGGCTGGGCGTGCACTAGGGCCGGCCGGGCCCCTCACCGGGCGCACTTTCGTCACACGACCGCAGTCAAGGAGACCGAGAGATGCTGGACATCGCCGCAGAGCTCGACCGGTGGGTCGAGCAGGGCCGCGACTTCGCCGTCGCCACCGTGGTGGCCGTCGGCGGCAGCGCGCCCCGCCAGGCAGGCGCGGCCCTCGCGGTGGACGCCGACGGCACGGCGATCGGCTCGGTCTCCGGCGGCTGCGTGGAGGGCGCGGTGTACGAGCTCTGCCGGCAGGCGCTGGAGGACGGGCAGCCGGTCCGCGAACGCTTCGGCTACAGCGACGACGACGCCTTCGCGGTGGGACTCACCTGCGGGGGAGTCATCGACGTGCTCGTCACGCCGGTGCGGGTCGGCGATCCCGTCCGCCCGGTGATCGCGGCGGGCGTCCGGGCCGCGGCCGCCGGTGAGGCGGCGGCGCTGGCGAGGATCGTGAACGGACCCGCTCACCTCGTCGGCCGCGCGCTGCTGGTGCACGCGGACGGCGGTCGCGGCGGCGACACCGCGTCCGGGCGCCGCGCCGTCGCCCACCGCGGCGGTTTCGGCGCCCACCCCGAACTCGACCGCACCGTCGCGGCCGAGGCCGCCGCTTTGCTGGACGCCGGGCGCACCGGCACGGTGGAGATCGGCGAGCAGGGCGCACGCTGCGGGGCGCCGCTCACGGTCCTCGTGGAGTCGTCGACGCCCCCGCCCCGGATGATCGTGTTCGGGGCGATCGACTTCGCGTCGGCGCTGGTGCGGGTCGGCAGGTTCCTCAACTACCACGTGACGGTCTGCGACGCCCGGCCCGTCTTCGCGACCGCGGCCCGTTTCCCCGAGGCCGACGAGATCGTCGTCGACTGGCCGCACAGGTACCTCGAGCGCACGCAGGTGGACGCGCGGACCGTCCTGTGCGTCCTCACCCACGACGCCAAGTTCGACGTACCCCTGCTCCGGCTGGCCTTGCGGCTGCCGGTCGCCTACGTCGGCGCGATGGGATCCCGGCGCACCCACCTCGACCGCAACGCCCGGCTGCGCGAAGTCGGCCTCACGGAACTGGAGTTGGCGCGGCTGCGGTCGCCCATCGGCCTCGACCTGGGGGCCCGGACGCCCGAGGAGACGGCCCTGTCGATCGCCGCGGAGATCGTCGCCCAACGGCGTGGCGGCAGCGGGCTCCCGCTCACCGGGGCGCACACCCCGATCCATCACGACGCGACGTCGCCGCCGACCGGCCGGATCGGGTCCGTGGCCTGAGCCGCGGTGCCCGGCCCGCCCGGAGGCCGGACGCCGGGCGGGTGGAGGGCCGCCCCGGCGCAGCCCGAGCCGCCCGGTGCCCGGCGGCCGTACGTCCGGCGTCCGGCGCCTCAAGGTGTGCGCAGGAGGCGGTCGGCCGCGCGTCCGAAGACCATGCCCGCCGAGGCTTTGACGAGAGGATCGAAGAGGGACGGCAGAAAGCGCAACCGCAACTCCTCCCGCCAGATCACCCGGGTCCGGCCGCCGGGGGCGGGCCGCACCTCGATCTCGGCCCAGCCGAGCACGACCCTGCCGCGCTTGTCCAGCCGGCACCGCCCCGGCCCGTCGGCGTCGGGCGGCTGCCACCCGGTCACCTCCATACGGTCGTCGAAGGCGAGCGGGCCGACACCCGAACGGGCCACGAGCACCGTGCCCTCGCGGGTCGGCGGGGGAGTGAGGACGTGTACGCGGGTGAAGGGCACCGCGTCGCCGTGCCGGGACCACTGCGTCAGACGCCGCCAGGCGTCCTGCGGGGACAGCGGGACCGTGCGTTCCAGCTGGAAGATGACCACGTGCCCGATCGTAGGGAACCCGGCCCGTTCCGCGGAGTGTCACGCACCGGTTCGCCGGTCCGTGGCGCGGGCGGGGCGGGCGGCGGTGCTCCGGGTCAGCGGTAGACCTTTCCCGGCTCGGCCTTGCCGGGCGCCAGCAGCTGAGGAACGGTCACGAAAACGAATCCCCGCCCTTTCAGCGCGTCGATGATCCCCGGCACCGCCGGTACCGTCCCGTCGTAGATGTCGTGCAGCAGGATGATGCCGTCCCGGTCGGCCTGCGCGAGCACCCGGCGCTGGATCAGCGCGGGGTCGGTGGTCGTGTAGTCCTTGGCGGTCACCGTCCACAGCACCTCGGCGAGCCCGAGCTCACGGCAGATCTCGTGCACCGTCTCGTCGGTGCGGCCCTGCGGCGGACGCATCAGGGTGGGGCGCCGGCCGGTGAGGCGCTCTATCTCGTCGTTGGGGCGCTGGAGTTCCTCGCGTATCTTCTCCGGCTCGATCCGCGTCAGGATCTTGTGGTCCCAGGTGTGGCTCGCGACCTCGTGCCCCTCGGCGGCCATGCGCCTGACGAGCTCGGGGTGTTCGTCGATGTGTCCCTTGCCCAACAGGAAGAAGGTCGCCGGGACCTGTCTCTCCTTGAGTACGTCGAGCAGCCGGGCGGAGTTCTCACTCGGTCCCGCGTCGAAGGTGAGGGCGATGCACTTCGCCACCCGGCAGTCGACGGAGCCGAAGCGGGCGGCCTGCGCGGTGACCGCGGGAACGGCCCGGACGGCGCTCGGACGGGTGGCGTCGAGGCCGCCGCAGCCCGTGAGCATGACCGTCAGGCAGGCGGCCGCCACCGCGACGGCGACGCCGCGCAACCCGGACCCGGTGTTCTTCGTCTTCCTCGTCAGTGAACGCATGCCGAGACTATACATAAAGCGTATACATGCGACGTATAGTGCCCCACCTGCGCATTGTGTACCGATCGCCGTTGGTGATGAGGGATGGATTGTGTCGTTTCGCGCGTCGTGACCGGTGCCGAAACTCTGTCCTGAACGGTGTCGAAGCTCCGCCGCAAGCGGTGTCGAAACTCCGTCGCCGGCTGTACCCGAGGCACTGTCGTAACCGGTGCGGGAACTGCTTCGCCGGACGCCGTCGGCCCCGGCCGGAAACAGCGCGGCGCCCCGACGGCGCCGCTGTCCGCGGGCTGTCGGAGCGCCGTCGTCACCTCGAGCGGAGTGTCACGGGGCGGTCGAGAGGCGTGTCACTGGGCGTAGAAGGTCGCGTCCGCCCGGTCGGTGGCCGTGCTCGGCGTCTGCACGTACAGCAGGTAGTTGTAGTGGCGGAGGTAGCGGCCGGCGTTGCTGGACGACTCGTAGCTGACGCCCGCCGGGTCGGCGAGCCCGGACCGGCGGAGGAAGCTGGCGTCGGAGGCGAAGGCCGACGTGCCGTCGTTCTTCTCCAGCCACACCTCGGAGTTCTTGTTCCGCAGGTAGTAGCCGGGGAAGTTCGCGGCCTCCAGCGAGACCGTGCCGGTTCCGGCCAGCCCGGTCACCACCCGGAACTGCGAGTCGGCGAGCGGGCTGACGTTCGCCTCGATGCGGGCGCGGTACTCCCAGTGGCGGATGAACCGGTCGGCGTAGTTGTACGAGGAGAAGCGCTGCGGGGTGACCCCGTCGGCCACCGGGATGCCGAAGTCGGGCGTGCCGTCGGCCTTCCAGTACAGCTTCTGCACCCGGGTGCGGCGGTTGGGGTCGTTCAGGGGGTCGCCGGAGATGTCCTTGTAGCTGCGGTCGTGGTAGACGAGGATGTCGGACCTGCCGTCCTCGGAGACGGTGAACGAGTTGTGGCCCGGGCCGTACTGCGAGGTCGCGGCGTTGGTGGTGAAGACGGGCTGCGAACCCTTGCTCCAGGACGCCGGGTTCGTGAGGTCGGCGGTCGCCGAGGCGGTCAGCATGCCGAGGCAGTAGTTGGCGTCGGTGGCGCTCGCCGAGTAGGTCATGAAGACCTTGCCGCCGTGCTGGATGAGCGCCGGACCCTCGTTGACCTTGAAGCCGATCGTCTCCCAGGACAGCGTCGGCTGTGAGATCTCCGCCGGCGTGCCGGTGATCGTCCAGGGGTTGGCCATCTTCGCGATGAACAGGCTGGTGTTGTTGTTCTCGGCCGGGTTGCGCTGCGCCCAGGCGAGATAGCGGACGCCGTTCACGACGAAGGTCGTCGCGTCGAGCGAGAAGCTCTCCCATGTGGTCTTGATCTGGCCCTTCTCGGTCCAGGTCGCGGTGAGCGGGTTGGCGCCGGCGCCTTCCAGGACGTACATCCGGATCGCCCACACGTCGGAGGTCGACCCGGCTGCGAAGTACACGTACCACTTGCCGCCGATGAAGTGGATCTCCGGCGCCCAGATGTGCGCACCCATGACCCCGCTGGCGTGCTTGGTCCAGATGGTGACCTCCGGGGCCGTCGACAGGCCCTGGAGGGTCGTCGCCCGGCGCAGCACGATGCGGTCGTACTCGGGGACCGTCGCGGTGAAGTAGTAGTAGCCGTCGGTGTGCTTGAAGATGTGCGGGTCGGCACGCTTCTCGGCGATCGGGTTGGTGTACGTCACGGCGGGGGAGTCGGGCGCGGCGGCCTGGGCCGGCGCGCCGAGGCCGGTGAAGGCGGCCGCGAGGGCGACGAGGACGGCCATGAGCAGCCGAACGGCGTTGCGTCTCAAGGGGGTTCTCCAAATGGGGGGATGGCTGGGGCGGGCGGAGGTCAGGTGGTCGGCACGAGGCGCCATTGCTGGCAGTTGTTGTTCAGCCAGGTCCACTGCCGTACGTCGGCGCCGTTCGTGGTCTGGCAGTTCGCGACGTCGGCGACCTTGCCGCTGTTCTCGTTGACGATCCGGACGTAGTCGCCGGTCGCGGTGAAGACGAGCCGGAAACGCTGGCACTTGTTGTTGAGCCAGGACCACTGGCGCAGGTCCGCTCCGTCGGCGGCGGAGCAGTCGGCGGTGTCCATCACCCCGCCGCCGGCGACGTTGACCAGCCGGCTGGTGTCGTCGCCCTGGTCCTCGACGCGCCACTTCTGGTTGGCCCCGCCGTTGCAGGTCCACTGGAGGATGTTCGTGCCGTTGGCGGCGGAACCGCCGTCGAGGTCGAGGCACTTGCCGCTGTTGCGGTTGACGAGGGTGTACGCGGTCGGCGTTGTCGCCGTCTCGCCGGACGGGCCGGGAAGCGACGTGCCGAGCGGGACCGGCGTGCCGAAGTTCGGCGTGCCGTCGGCATTCCAGGTGAACTTCTGGGCGCGGGTCGTCCGGCCGTTTCCGCAGCCGCCGCCGGAGGTGCTGTTGGCGTGGTACACGATCCAGTTCTCCGTGCCGTCCGGCGAGCTGAAGAAACCGTTGTGTCCGGGCCCGTACACGCCGTTCGCATCGCTGCGCTGGAACACCGGGGTCTGTTTCTTCGTCCAGGACGCAGGATTGAGCGGGTCGGAGCCGGTCAGCTCCAGCAGACCCAGCTTGTAGTCCGGGGTCTGGCAGTAACTCGCGGAAAACGTCAGAAACGTTCGGCCGTCGTGGTACAGCGGTTCGGGCCCCTCGTTGACCGGCATGCCCGAGGTCTCCCAGCTCAGTGTCGGGCTGGAAATGACGGTGAACGTGTTGCTGGACAGGGTGTACGGGTTGCTCATCGGCGCGATGACAAGGCTCTGCCTGCCGCCGTTCACAAAACCGCTGCCCACGAGAAACAGCTTTCCGTCCGCCTGCAGCACGCTCGCGTCGATCAGCCAGCCGCCCGGGGTGAGGTTGGAGCCGGTGAGCGAGCCCTTGTAGGTGTAGGGGCCCAGCGGGTCGGCGCCGGCGCTCTCCAGCACATGGGTGCGCTGCGAGTCGCAGCAGGCGACGCCGCCCTGTCCGGCCGAGTAGTACAGGTACCAGTGGCCGTTGAACTGGTGGAGTTCGGGCGCCCAGATGTTGGTGTTGCGGGTCGGGGTGGTGTCCGACCACACCTGCACGGTGGGCGCGGTGGCAAGGCCGGCGAGCGTCGGCGACTTGCGGATGCCGAGGACGCCCGTGAAAGTCGTCGTGACCAGGTAGTAGTCGCCGTCGTGGTACTCCAGCCAGGGGTCGGCGCCCTTGGCCGTCTTCAGCGGGTTGGCGTACGGGCGGCCGTCGGCCGCGGACACCGGCTGGGTCGCCGCCACCAGGGCGACGAGGAGTGCCAGCACGCAGACGAGCAGGGGTGCGCGGCGATACATCCGAGGCATACGGGACCGTCCCTTGTCCATGAAGCAGCCTGTTCGTCATATCGAACTAAGTTCGTAACTTCGGCCAGAACATAAGGGTCGTGTATGTCCGCGTCAATGGTTTCTGCAGCCCCGCCGTCCTCGTGGGCAACTCGGTGCACCGGAGCGACACCTGTCACGGCGCCGCCGGTTCGCGGCGGAACGGGCCAGGGCGTCCGGCCCGGCCCCTGAGGGCCGGGCCGGACGCCCTGGTGGTGCTGTGCTGCCGGAGAGCCGGGTCCGTCAGACCAGGTCGAACCGGTCGAGGTCGCTGACCTTGGCCCACGCCGCGACGAAGTCCGTCACGAACTTCTCCTTCGCGTCGTCGCTCGCGTAGACCTCGGCGACCGCGCGCAGCTCGGAGTTCGAGCCGAAGACCAGGTCGGCGCGGGTGCCGGTCCACTTCACCTCGCCGGTGGCCGCGTCGCGGCCCTCGAAGAGGGACTGGTCCGAGGACGTCGACGACCAGGTCGTGCCCAGGTCGAGCAGGTTGACGAAGAAGTCGTTCGTCAGCGTGCCGGGGGCGTCGGTGAGGACGCCGTGCGAGGACTGCCCGTGGTTCGCGCCCAGGACGCGCAGGCCGCCGATGAGGACCGTCAGCTCCGGAGCGCTCAGGTTGAGCAGGTTCGCGCGGTCGAGGAGCAGGTACTCGGCCGGCAGGCGGTTGCCCTTGCCGAGGTAGTTGCGGAACCCGTCGGCGGTCGGCTCGAGCGCGGCGAACGACTCGACGTCCGTCTGCTCCTGCGAGGCGTCCACCCGGCCCGGCGTGAACGGGACCTGCACATCGTGTCCGGCGTCCTTGGCGGCCTTCTCCACCGCGGCGGCGCCGCCGAGGACGATCAAGTCGGCCAGCGAGACCTTCTTCGCGCCGGAGTTGAACTCCGCCTGCACGCCCTCGAGGACGCGCAGCACCTGCGCCAGCTCGTCGGGCTCGTTGACCTCCCAGCCGCGCTGCGGCTCGAGACGGATGCGCGCACCGTTGGCGCCGCCGCGCTTGTCGCTGCCGCGGAAGGTGGAGGCGGAGGCCCACGCGGTGGACACGAGCTGCGAGACGGTCAGGCCCGAGGCGAGGAGGCGGGCCTTGAGAGCCGCGATGTCCCCGGCGTCGATGACCTCGCCGTCGGCGGCCGGCAGCGGGTCCTGCCACAGCAGGGTCTCCGCCGGGACCTCCGGGCCGAGGTAGAGGGACTTCGGGCCCAGGTCGCGGTGGGTGAGCTTGTACCAGGCGCGGGCGAAGGCGTCCGCGAACTGGTCGGGGTTCTCGTGGAAGCGGCGCGAGATCGGCCCGTAGATCGGGTCGAAGCGCAGCGACAGGTCGGTCGTCAGCATGGTCGGGGCGTGCCGCTTCGACGCGTCGTGCGCGTCCGGGATGGTGCCGGCGCCCGCGCCGTCCTTGGCCACCCACTGCTTCGCGCCGGCCGGGCTCTCCGTCAGCTCCCACTCGAAGCCGAACAGGTTGTCGAAGAAGCCGTTGCCCCACTGCGTCGGCGTGGCGGTCCAGGTGACCTCGAGGCCGCTGGTGATGGTGTCGCCGCCCTTGCCGGTGCCGTAGCTGCTCTTCCAGCCGAGGCCCTGCTCGGCCAGCGGGGCGGCCTCGGGGTCGGCGCCGACGTTGTCCGCCGGGCCCGCGCCGTGGGTCTTGCCGAAGGTGTGACCGCCCGCGATCAGGGCGACCGTCTCCTCGTCGTTCATCGCCATCCGGCGGAACGTCTCACGGATGTCGCGGGCCGCGGCCAGCGGGTCCGGGTTGCCGTTCGGGCCCTCGGGGTTGACGTAGATGAGGCCCATCTGGACGGCGCCGAGCGGGTTCTCCAGCTCGCGGTCGCCGGTGTAGCGCTGGTCGTCGAGCCAGGTGGTCTCGGGGCCCCAGTAGACGTCCTCCTCCGCCTCCCAGACGTCCTCGCGGCCGCCGGCGAAGCCGAACGTCGCGAAGCCCATCTGCTCGAGCGCGACGTTGCCGGTGAGGATCATCAGGTCGGCCCAGGAGATGGACTGGCCGTACTTCTTCTTGACCGGCCACAGCAGACGGCGGGCCTTGTCCAGGTTGGCGTTGTCCGGCCAGCTGTTGAGCGGGGCGAACCGCTGCTGACCGGCGCCGGCGCCGCCGCGGCCGTCACTGATGCGGTAGGTGCCCGCGCTGTGCCAGGCCATGCGGATCATGAGCGGGCCGTAGTTGCCGAAGTCGGCCGGCCACCAGTCCTGCGAGGTGGTGAGCACCTCGGCGATGTCCGCCTTCACGGCGGCCAGGTCGAGCGCCTTGAACGCCTCGGCGTAGTCGAAGCCCTCGCCGAGCGGGTTCGCCACGGCGGGGTTCTTCGCGAGGATCCGCACATTGAGCCGCTCCGGCCACCACTGGCGGTTGCCGCCGCCCTGGGTCGGGTGCGCGGCACGGCCGTGCGCGACCGGGCAGCCGCCTGCCTCCGCCGCCTTCGAGTCGGTCACGATCGCGTCATGGTTCTCGGTCATGGGGGAATCCTTCTGGGCTGGTCGGATCACATGCTCAGGCACCGCAGGGAGTCCGGGTGCTCGGACGCCCGGGTCCCGGCTCCTGCGAAGGCGCGTGGGGTCCTGCGGATGAACGGTGCTGCGGATGCTCAGGTGCTGCGAACGGTCGAACAGTCGGGGCACAGGCCCCAGTAGATGACCTCGGCCTCGTCTATGGAGAAGCCGCGGTCGTCGGAGGCGGTCAGACAGGGGGCGTGGCCGACGGCGCAGTCGACGTCGACGACGGCGCCGCACGACCGGCACACCAGGTGGTGGTGGTTGTCGCCGACGCGTCCCTCGAACCGGGCGGGGCTGCCCGGCGGCTCGATGCGGCGCACCAGCCCGGCCGTGGTCAGCGCGTGCAGGGCGTCGTAGACGGCCTGCAGCGAGATGTGGCCGACGCGGTCGCGCACCCCGGAGGCGATGGCCTCGACACCGAGGTGGTCGCCCGCCCGGACGGTCTGGAGCAGTGCGACCCGGGCAGCCGTCACCCGCAGGCCGGCACCGCGCAGCTCTTCTGCGGTGGTCGGTGTACCGGGTGCTGTCATGCGTCCGAACCTACGGCATAAACACGAACGGTTCAAGAAAACGAACTGTACAAGTCTGAAAGTCGCGGGTGGCTCAGAAGAAGCAGAGGGAGCAGAGGGAGCGAGGGAGCAGAAGAAGCAGAGGGGGCGCAGGAGGCACAGGAAGTACGGGAGGCGAGGAAGCAGGGGAAGCTCAGAGGAAGGAGGCGAGACCTCCGAGCAGTCGGTCGACGTCCTCCTCGTCGTTGTACGGGGCCAGCCCCACCCGCAACGCGGGATCGTCGAGCTTCAGCGCGGCGAAGGTCTCGTGGGCGTAGAAGGAGCCGGCCGGGGCCACCACCTTCCGCGCGGCCAGGTGCGTCTGCGCCTCGCCCGCGCCGCGGCCCGGGAAGGACATGAGGACGGTCGGCGTGCGCTCCGCGGCCTTGGTGTGGACGGTGACGGCGTCGCCCAGCGCGTGCAGTCCGGCCGTCAGCCTGGAGCGCAGCGCGTTCTCGTGCTCGTGCAGGGACCGCAGTGAACGCGCCAGCCGCTGCCTGCGCGACTCCCCGGCCACGTCTGCCGTGTCCATGTCGGCGAGGAAGTCCACGGCGGCGGTGGCGCCCGCGAGGAGCTCGTAGGGCAGCGTCCCGAACTCGAACCGCTCGGGCACGGCGTTCGTGGACGGCAGCAGCTTGTCCGGCACGAGACCCTCGAGCGTCTCGGGCATGCCGGCGAGCACCGCGCAGTGGGGCCCGAGGAACTTGTAGGGCGAGCACACGAACAGGTCGGCACCGAGCGCGGGCACGTCCACCAGGTGGTGGGCGGCGTAGTGCACCCCGTCCACGTACACCAGGGCGCCCACGTCGTGCGCCCGGTCGGCGATGCGGCGCAGCGGCGGCACGGTGCCCAGCACGTTTGAGGCCGCGGTCACCGCCACCAGCCGGGTGCGCGGAGACAGCGCCCGCTCGTAGGAGTCGAGGTCGAGTTCGGTGGTGGCCGGATCGATCCCGATCCAGCGGACGGCGACGCCGGCGCGCTCGGCCGCCTGGATCCAGGGGCGCACGTTGGCGTCGTGGTCGAGCCTGCTGAGGACGATCTCGTCGCCGGCCCGCCAGTCCTTGGCCAGGTGACGCGAGAAGTCGTAGGTGAGCTGGGTGGCGCTGCGCCCGTGCACGATGCCGCTCGGGGGCACGGCCAGGAGGTCGGCGTAGGCGGCGCGGAAGTCGGCGACCGCCTGCTCGGCGTTGCGCTCGGAGGCGCTGACGAGCCCCCGGTTGGACAGCGGGCCGGTCATCGTCCGGGCGACGGCCTCGGCCACCGGCGTCGGGGTCTGGGTCCCGCCGGGGCCGTCGAAGAAGGCGAGGCCCTCTGCGAGGGCGGGGAAACGGGTGCGCAGCGCGGCGACGTCCAGAGCCATGCCCCGACTCTGGCACCCGCCGCCGGGCGTCACCACCGGGTCGGGGAAGTCGGCGGCGCCGGGTGGGGTCGGGGGTCCGGGGGCGGGGTCCGGTGGCCGCGGGGGCACCGGGAGCGGCCACCGGGCGCCGGAACTCCGCCCCCGGGCGTCCGGCGGGCGCCGCCGACCCGGGGCGTCCCGCGGGGCACCGGCGACCCGCTGTGTCCCGCCGGGTACGGCGAACCGGGGGTGCCGGGGGGTGCGGGTGGGGCGGCGACGCGGGAGGGCCGGCTCGGCGGGAGCCGACAGCGGGCGCATGACCCGGTCGGCGTACGCTGCACCCTGCTGAGAAGATCGTTCGTGAACCGCGTCCACCGGACCACCCCGGAAGGGGATCGACGAGATCATGTGTGTCACCGCGTCCTGCGGCCCGACGGATTCCTGCCCCGGCACGGCAACCCGTTTCAGCGCGGCAACCCGTTCCTGCACGAGAACCTCTTCCCGCAAGGCAACCCGTTCCTGCACGGAAACCCGTTTCAGTGCGGCAACCTGTTCCTGCACGGAATCCCGCTTCTGCAAGGCAACCCGTTCCTGCACGGAAACCCGTTTCAGCGCGGCAACCTCTTCCCGCACGGAAACCTGTTCCGGCACAGGCGCCCGGTCCAGGACGGGGGCGGGCGGATGAGCGGCGTCGAAGAGCCCGTCCTGCTGCAGACCGCCGGCCGGGCGGCCCGCCTCGTCCTCAACCGGCCGCGCGCTCTGAACGCCCTGAACCATGCGATGGTGCGCCGCATCGACGAAGCGCTGACCGCGTGGGAGCACGATCTCGCCGTCGAGACCGTCGTGCTCACCGGCGCGGGCGAGCGCGGCCTGTGCGCGGGCGGCGACATCCGCGCCGTCCACGACGACGCCCGCGACGGCGACGGGACGGCATCGGCGGCCTTCTGGCGTGACGAGTACCGTCTCAACGCCCGCATCGCCCGCTATCCCAAGCCGTACGTCGCCGTCATGGACGGCATCGTCATGGGCGGCGGCGTCGGCGTCTCGGCGCACGGCGGCGTGCGGGTGGTCACCGAGCGCTCCCGGATCGCCATGCCCGAGACCGGCATCGGCTTCGTGCCCGACGTGGGCGGCACGCACCTGCTCGGCCGCGCCCCGGGTGAACTCGGCGTCCACCTCGCCCTGACGGGTGCGCAGATCGGCGCGGGGGACGCCGTTGCGTGCGGACTCGCCGACCACTACGTGCCGTCCGCCTCGCTTGCGACGTTCCTCGCCGAACTCACCGAGCTGCCGGTGCGCGAGGCCCTCGCCCGTCACGAGCAGCCGCCGCCGCAAGGGGAGTTGGCCGCGGCGCGCGGGTGGATCGACGCCTGTTACGCCGCGGGCACGGTCGAGGAGATCGTCCGGCGTCTGCTCGCCCACGGCGATCCCGCAGCCGCGGCGGCCGGGCAGACCCTGCTCACGAGGTCGCCCACCGCGCTGAAGGTCACCCTGGCCGCCCTGCACCGGGCCCGGCGGCTCGGCTCGCTGGAGGAGGTGCTGGACCAGGAGTACCGCGTCTCCTGCGCCGCCCTGACCTGCCCCGACCTCGTCGAGGGCGTCCGCGCACAGATCATCGACAAGGACCGCACGCCACGCTGGTCGCCGGCCACGCTCGACGAGGTCGCAGTAACCGATGTGGAACGTTTCTTCGCCCCGCTCGGCGCCCGGGAGCTCGGTCTCGCCGGACCGCCGTCCCTCCGACCCGACCGCTCAGCCTCCCCCGACCGCTCAGCTTCCCCTGACCCCTCGGTTTCACTCCGCCGCTGAGCCCGGCGCGACCGCTCGAATCCACCCGCGCACCCACCCGTAGCCGGGACTCGCCCGCCCCACGTCGCCCGGCTCGCCTCGTGTCCCCGTCCCGCCCCGCGCCGACCGGCCCCGCGTAGCCCCTCCCGCCGCGTCACGGACAGAGGCTGTCCGCAAGTCCGACTAGCTTGCACGTATGACGAAGACGACGTCCCCGGTCGGCCCCGTGCTCGACGTCCGGGCTCTCAACCGCGCCACCCTCGCCCGGCAACTGCTGCTGAGCCCGGCCGAGTTGTCCGCCAAGGCCGCGGTGGAGCATCTCCTCGGACTGCAGGCGCAGAACGTCAAGCCGCCGTACTACGCGCTCGCCGCCCGCCTCGACGGGTTCGCCCCGGAGGAGCTGTCGGGGCTGATGGCCGACCGCGAGGTCGTCCGCATCGTCAGCATGCGCTCCACCATCCACACCCACACCGCGGACGACTGCCTGACGCTGCGGCCGCTCGTCCAGCCCGCCCGCGACCGGGAACTGACGAACTTCCGCAAGGGGCTCGTCGGGGTCGACCTCGACAGGCTCGCCGCCCTCGCCCGCGAGCTGGTCGAGGACGAGCCGCGCACCATGGGGCAACTGCGCGAGGCGCTCACCGAGGAGTGGCCGGACGCCGACCCGCAGTCCCTCGCCGTGGCCGCCCGCTGCCGACTTCCCCTGGTCCAGGTCACTCCGCGCGGGCTGTGGGGCCGCAGCGGACAGGTCGCCCTCACCACCGCCGAGCACTGGCTGGGCCGCCCCGCCCAGGAGGCGCCGGCCGTGGACGCCGTCGTCCTGCGCTATCTGGCGGCCTTCGGCCCGGCCTCCGTCAAGGACATGCAGACCTGGGCCGGCCTGACCCGGCTGCGCGAGGCCTTCGAACGTCTGCGCCCGCAGCTGTCGGTCTTCCGGGACGAGCACGGCGTCGAACTGTTCGACCTGCCCGAGGCCCCGCGCCCCGACCCCGAAACCCCTGCCCCGCCGCGGTTCCTCCCCGAGTTCGACAACCTCCTCCTCTCCCACGCCGACCGCGGCCGCGTCGTCCCGCCCGAGTACTGGGGGCGCTCCTGGCAGGGCAACCAGGCGTACTGCACCCTCCTGGTCGACGGTTTCCTGGCGGGCGTGTGGCGACTGGAGCGGGACGCCCTGGTCGTCGAGCCGTTCGGTCGTCTCACCGGCACGCAGAAGCGGGACGTGCTCGCCGAGGGCGAGCGCGTGCTGGCCGTGATGCACCCCGGGGATCCCCACGACGTCCGGTTCGGCCCGGTCCTCCGGCCCTGACAGCCGCAGCGCCGCAGCGCCCGCATGTTTCGCAACGTCCGAAACGCCCCGGCCGTGCCGTGCGCACATCGCGCGGGAACGCCCCCACCGGTGACCGGTGGGGGCGTGGACGGATTGGACAGGGGGCGCTGCGGGCCGCTCGTGGAGGCTCGCAGCGCCCCCTGGTCTTTCCCTGAGGGATCCTCAGGAGTTTCTCGGGGGCTGCCCGGTGATTACGAGTTGACCTGTGCGGTCACCAGGCTGGAGAAGGTGGTCAGCCGGGTGTAAACACCCGGGTAACCGGCTTCCGCGCAGCCCTCGCCCCAAGAAGTGATCCCTGCCAGGACGCCCCCGATGAGCAGGGGACCGCCGCTGTCGCCCTGGCAGGTGTCTGTGCCGCCGGAGGGATATCCGGCGCAAACCATGTCGGTCTGGACGAAGTCCGAACCGTAGGAGCTCTTGCAGCTGGAGTCGGACACGACCGGGACGGTCGCGGTCCGCAGCTGGTTGGAGGAGCTGCCGTTCTCCGAGGTGGTGCCCCAGCCGATGATGCGGGCGGTGGTGCCGGCCGCGTACACCCCGGTCTGGGACGAGGAGACGTACGACGCCTTGGTGTACGGCATCGACGTCGACAGGGTCAGGACGGCCACGTCGTCGCCGTTGGTGGCGTCCGTGTAGCCCGGGTTGATCCAGATCCTGCTCACCCGGCTGACCGTGCCGTTGGTGCCGTTGAGGTAGGTGCGGCCCCCGACGACGCGCACGCTGCTCGTGGTCTCGCCGACCATGCAGTGCGCGGCGGTGACGACCTTGGTCGCCGAGACGAGGGTGCCGCCGCAGAACTGGTTCTGCGAGGCGTCCGTGATCTGCATCATGAACGGATACGCCGTGGTCGTGGTCGTCGTGCCGCCGACGATCGGCTGCGGGGCTGCGACGGCGGTGGGGGCGCCGAGCAGTACGGTCGCCGCCGTGGCGGCCGTCGCCGCGACGACGGCGGCGGTTCTCTTCACGCGGTTGAGCCCGAACATGGAACTCCTCGAGGGGTTGCCGGTGGGGGGTCGCGCGGGTGTGGGGTGTGCACGGGGGTCGCGGGACCGACCCCCGTGTGCCCGGGCGAGCGGCACGTCCCTTACGCTAGGACCCGGTGCCCGGCGTCCCCAATGAGGGAACCCCCTAAGGGAGTTGGGGCAGGGAAAACCCTCGGTCCGGCAGCGCCGTCGCAGCACCCTCGCTCCGGGGGACGTCCTGCGCGCGGGTCGCCCCCGAGGGGCAGTTAACCCGCGCGGTCCTCACTTCGCGTGACGCCCCGCCGCCAGCCGGACGATGTCCACCCGCGAGCGGATCCCCAGCTTGCGGTAGACGCGGGTCAGGGTCGCTTCGACGGTCTTCACGCTGATGAACAGCCGCGCGGCGATCTCCCGGTTGGTCGCCCCCTCCATGACGAGCGCCGCGACCTGACGCTCCATCGCGGCCAGTCCCGCCAGCGCGTCGGAGGGCGGGGTCTGCGCGGTGACGGCGGGCGGCTCGCCCGCGCCCCGTGCGGCGGCCTCGTCCACCTGACGCAGCCAGGGCAGCGCCCGGCACCTGCGGAACAGCCGTGCCGCCTCGTCGTACGACGTCGGCCCCGGCCGCCCGGTGCGCAGCCGGGCCAGCGCGAACGCGGCCCGCGCCTCCTCCAGCCCGTAGCCGAGCTTGGCGAGCCGGTCCTGCACGGACGTCAGCCGCGCCAGCGCCCCCTCGTGGTCGCCGAGCGCCGCGCGTACCAGGGCCTCCGCCCGGTCCAGCACGGCCAGCACGCTCTCCCGGTCCAGCCGCAGCGCGTGTTCGCGCGTCACGGCGATGACGTCCTGCGCCTCGCCCGGCTCGCCGACCTGTACCAGCGCCTCGGCCAGGTCGCCCTGCCAGCGGCCGCGCGCCGGGTCGGTGATGCCCAGGCCCTGCTCCAGCTCGCGCACCCGGCGCAGCGAGCCGACCGCGCCCGCCGCGTCGCCGGCCACGAACTGGGCGTGGCCCAGCGCGGCCAGGGCGCGCGAGAGGTACATCTGGTCGCCGTCCTCCTCGGCCCGCCCCGCCGCCTCCCGGGCCAGCGCCAGCGCCTGTCCGACGTCGCCGCCCGAGGCCTCCGCGAGAGAGGCCAGCATCGCGGAGGCGCCGAGGCCGATGCCCGAGTCGCGGGCCAGCCTGAGGCTTTCGCGGGCCAGGTCGAGGGCGCGTCCGCAGTGCCCGGAGCGCAGTTCGGTCTCGGCGAGGAAGCGCTGGAAGTGCACCTCGCTCTCGACCATGCCGCGCCGGCGGACCTCGCGCAGCAGCGCGGTGATGGTCGACCGGGCCTCGGGCAGCTGGTCGCTCATCATCAGCCAGCGGAACCTGGCCGCGCCGACGCCGTTGTGGTGGCAGGCCACGTAGGGGTCCTGAGGCTCCCTCATGGCCTGCTTGATGGTCGCGGGCGCGTTCGGATGGCCCATCAGGGTCTCGGTGGACGACTGGAACGACAGCGCCATCAGCTCGGTGCGCCGGTCGCCGCCGCGCGCCGCCAGCTCCGCCGCGTGCGCGGCCTCCTGCCGGGCCTCGGAGAAGTCGCCCTCGACGATCAGCTTGCGCCAGGCGAGGTGGTAGTGGACCAGGGCGAGCAGCCGGGGGTCCTCGCCCGCGTCGGCGAGGGCCTGCGGGAAGACGGCGTCGACGTCCCCGAGGGCCTGCCCGGCGGCCTCGATGACCACCTCCCAGGCGCGGATCCGGTCGGCGGGCACGGTCGCCCGGGTCAGCACCTCGCGCGCGATGTCCCGCGCAAGGTCCACCTCGCCGGCGGTGATGGCGTCCTCGGCGGCGTACAGCCGGTGCCCGTCCGGGCCGGGGACGCCGTCCGGCGGGGTGTGCCGGGCGGCGAGCAGCCCGAGCGCGGCGGCCACCGACGGCGCCCCCCGGTCGCGGGCCAGGGCCGCGGCCTCGGCGAGCCGGGCGGCGACCTCCGGGTCGGTGCCGGTGGTGGCCATGGCGAGGTTGCGGGCCCGCTCGATCGGGTCGGAGGCGGCGGTGGACAGCGCGGCGTGCGCGGCCCGGCGCTCCTGCGCGGGCGCCTCCGCGTACAGCGCGGCGGAGATCAGCGGATGCGCGAACCGGACGGCCGGGCCCTCCGGCTCGGTGGCGAGCAGTCCGAGGGCCGCCGCCTGCGCGGTCTCCGCCTCGGCGTTCTCCCGGCCGGCCGCGTGCAGCAGGGCCAGTGTGGGGCGGGCGCCGGCGCTGGCCACCAGCAGGGTGCGCCGGGCCTCGTCGGAGAGCATGTCCAGCCGGCTGAGGACCAGGGCGCGCAGCGAGGTCGGCACCGGCAGCGGCTCGCCCGGGCGGGGCGGCGTGGGGTTCTCGCCGAGGGCGCGGCCGAGCTCCAGCGCGAACAGCGGGTTGCCGCCGCTGGTGCGGTGGATCTCCCGCACCGTGGAGCGGGGCAGGTCGGTGTAGCCGCGGTGGTCGAGCAGCGCGGAGACCTGGTTGCGGGAGAGCGGGTTGAGGCGGACGGCGAGGGTGTCGGGCGGGGACGCGCGTAGATGCCGGTCGTACTCCTGGCCCTCCGTGCGGACGGCGCAGAGCAGCTGGACGGGGGTGTCGCCGAGCCGGCGGGCGGCGAAGCCGAGGAGCTCGGCGCTGGCCGAGTCCAGCCACTGAAGGTCGTCCGCGACGAGCAGGACGGGGCCGGCGGCGGCGAGGACGCGCAGCGCCGACAGGACGGCCAGCCGCAGGGCGAGGCCGTCGCGCTGCAGCGTCGACTCGCCGCGGCCGGTGAGCGCCGACTCCAGGGCGGTGCGCTGGGCGGCGGGCAACTTGTCCGAGACCTCGTCCAGGACGAGGCCGAAGAGGTCCGCCAGGGCCAGGAACGGGAGGTGGGATTCGGACTCGGTCGCCGAGCAGCGCAGGACGGTGCGCGCCGCGTCGCCGTAATCCGCGGCCAATGCCCGCAGCACGGTCGACTTTCCTATTCCGGCCGGGCCGTGCAGCAGCACACTGCCGCCGCGCGTCAGCTGGTCACGGGCTGCCGTGACCAGCTCCTCCCTGCCGATGACCAGGTCGGGGCGGCATCGGGCAGGCTCCTTGAAGTCCCGTCGCACGGTCACCGCTCCCCTCCGAGTGTCGTGTCCGGGCCAAATTCTAGGCAACGACTCTTTGAAATTCGGAGGCGGATCGTGGTGAGGGATATAACAACGTGACGCATACGGAAATTCACAGCAACGGTGAGTGAATGATTACTTGTCGTGACGGGCCTCCTTGGCCGGATGTGATCGCTGCCTCCGCCGTGCTCCGGCCGCCGCGCCAGGTGCCTGCCGCGCCCCGGTCGAAGGGCGCGCCGGATACCCGCGCTACGGCAGCAGACCCGCCCTGCGGGCCGCGACCACCGCCTCCCCCCGGGTGTGCGCGCCCAGTCTGCGCATCGCCGACCTCAGGTAGCCCTTGACCGTCTCCGGCCGCAGCCCCAGCCGCTCGGCGGTCGCCCCGTTCGTCGCCCCCGCCGCCACGCACGCCAGCACGTCCAGCTCACGCGGGGCCAGCACCACCGGCCGACCCGACGGCTCCTGCGGGGCGCCCGTGGCCAGCAGCCCGCACGCGTCGAGGAGCTCGGCGCGCAGCGCGGGGTCCGCGATCCGCGGCGCCAGGGCCCGCAGGGCCGCGTGCGCCTCGCGCACCTGCTCCCGGCGGGCGGCCCTGCCCGGCCCCGCGGCGTCCCCCTCGCTCACGGCGTCCGGCCCGGCCGCCGCGAGCAGCCCGCGCACCTCGTCCTCGACGACCAGCGCCTGCTCCACGTCCCGTGCCGCCTGCGCCGCCGCGGTCAGCGTGCGGTCGCCGAGCGGCTGCGCCGTGCGCAGGGCCCCGTACAGCACCCCGCGCACCCGGCGCCGCACCACCACCGGGATCGCCAGCACCGAGCGCAGCCCCTCCTCGGCGACGGCGGCGTCGTACTCGTGACTGATCTGCCGGGAGAGCGAGTAGTCGGTCACCGCACACGGGCGGGCCAGCGCCACCGCCCTGCCGCCGAGCCCGTTGCCCGACGTCACCGCCAGCCCGCGCAGCGCGACCCCGGCCGCGCCGCTGAACTCGCTGATCCGCATCCGCTGCCGGCCGGGCTCCACCAGACCGCCGAAGGCGACCGGCAGCCCGGTCTCCCGGCGCAGCCGCATCAGCGCACCGCGAATCTCCACCGTTCCGGCCGCGTCTGCTGCCACGTTCTCGCCCTTTCCGCGCGGCGTGGTGCCGCACACCCCCGTTCGGGGGTAGTGAGACCTGCATCACGGATTACACGATGGCGGAGAGCCGCCCGGCAATGGTCCGGCACCGAGGAGGACACAGATGACGGCGACGGAGCTCTTCCGCAGAGCCCGCGACTTCCTGCTGGAACACCGCGAGGACTACACAACCGCTTACGAGCGTTTCGAGTGGCCCCGCCCCGAACGGTTCAACTGGGCCCTCGACTGGTTCGACGCCATCGCCGACGGCAACGAGCGCACCGCCCTGCACATCGTGGAGGAAGACGGTTCCGAAACGCGCCGCACCTTCGCCGAGCTGTCGGAGCGCTCCGACCGGGTCGCGAACTGGCTGCGCGGCCGCGGCGTGGTCGCCGAGGACCGCATCCTCGTCATGCTCGGCAACCAGGCCGAACTCTGGGAGACCGCGCTGGCCGCGATGAAACTGCGCGCCGTCGTCATCCCGGCGACGCCGTTGCTCGGCCCCGCCGACCTGGCCGACCGTGTGGAACGCGGCCGGGTCAGGCACGTTCTCGTCCGGTCCGCGGACGCCGTCAAGTTCGACGAGGTCCCCGGCGACTACACCCGCATCGCGGTCGGCGGCGCGCCGGAGGGCTGGCAGCCGTACGAGGAGGCCTACGGCGCCCCGGCCGGCTTCACGCCGGACGGCCCGACGCTCGCCGACGACCCGCTGATGCTCTACTTCACCTCCGGCACGACCGCCCGGCCCAAGCTGGTGGAACACACCCACACCTCGTACCCGGTCGGCCACCTGTCGACGATGTACTGGATCGGGCTGCGGCCCGGCGACGTCCACCTCAACATCTCCTCGCCCGGCTGGGCCAAGCACGCCTGGTCCAATCTCTTCGCCCCGTGGAACGCCGAGGCAACCGTTTTCATCCACAATTACACGCGTTTCGACCCGGCCCGGCTGATGGCGGAGATGGACCGGGCGGGCGTGACGACTTTCTGCGCCCCGCCCACCGTCTGGCGCATGCTCATCCAGGCCGACCTCACCCAGCTGCGCACCCCGCCCCGCGAGGCGGTGGCCGCGGGCGAGCCCCTCAACCCCGAGGTCGTCGAGCAGGTCCGCCGCGCCTGGGGAGTGACCGTCCGGGACGGCTTCGGCCAGACCGAGACGGCCGTGCAGATCGCCAACAGCCCCGGCCAGGGACTGAAGACCGGCTCGATGGGCAGGCCGGCCCCGGGATACCGGGTGGAGCTGCTCGACCCGGTGTCGGGCGCGCCCGGCGCGACGGAGGGCGAGATCGCGCTCGACCTGTCCGAACGGCCGGTGGGCCTGATGACCGGCTACCACGGCGATCCCGACCGCAGCGCCGAGGCGATGGCCGGCGGCTACTACCGCACCGGTGACGTCGGAAGCCGTGACGAGAGCGGTTACATCACCTACGTCGGCCGCTCCGACGACGTCTTCAAGGCGTCCGACTACAAGATCAGCCCCTTCGAGCTGGAGAGCGCGCTGCTGGAGCACGCGGCGGTGGCGGAGGCGGCCGTGGTCCCCGCCCCCGACGAGCTGCGCCTCGCCGTCCCCAAGGCGTACGTCGTCCTCGCCGAGGGCTGGGAGCCGGGCCCCGACACGGCGAAGGTGCTCTTCGAGCACTCCCGCGAGGTGCTCGCCGCGTACAAGCGGATCCGCCGTCTGGAGTTCGCGCCGCTGCCCAAGACCGTCAGCGGCAAGATCCGCCGCATCGAGCTGCGCGAGGCCACGGCGGCGGGCTCCGCGGACGAGTACCGCGAGGAGGACTTCCGGTGAGCGGCCCGTCCTCGACCCCCGAGTCCCCTTCGGCGCCCGGCTCGCCGTCCGCGCCCAGGACCGCGTCCGCCCCCGCCCCCGCCCCTGCCTCCTCGTACGCCCACGGGACCAGCACGACCGCGCTGCTCGGGGACACCGTCGGGCAGAACCTGGACCGGGCGGTGGCGGCATGGCCGGACCGCGAGGCGCTGGTCGACGTGCCGTCCGGGCGGCGCTGGACCTACGCCCGGTTCGGCGCGGACGTCGACCGGCTGGCCTGCGCGCTGCTGGCGAGCGGGGTCGCCAAGGGCGACCGGGTGGGCAGCTGGGCGGTCAACTGCGCGGAGTGGGTGCTGGTGCAGTACGCCACCGCCCGGGTCGGCGCGATCATGGTGAACGTCAACCCGGCCTATCGCACGCACGAGGTCGAGTACGTTCTGAAACAGGCCGGGATCTCCTTGCTGTTCGCCTCCCTCAGCCACCGGACGAGCGACTACCGCGCGATGGTCGAGCAGGTCCGCGGCCGATGCCCGGACCTGCGGGAGACGGTGTACATCGGTGATCCGAGCTGGACGGCGTTCCTCGGGCGCGGCGGCTCGGACCGGAGCGCGGAACTGGCGGCCCGGGCGGGCGAGCTGTCCTGCGACGACCCCGTCAACATCCAGTACACCTCGGGCACGACGGGCTTCCCCAAGGGAGCCACCCTCTCCCACCACAACATTCTCAACAACGGTTACTCCGTGGGGGAGGCGATCGCCTACACCGAGCAGGACCGGATCTGCGTTCCGGTGCCCTTCTACCACTGTTTCGGCATGGTGATGGGGAACCTGGCGGCCACGTCGCACGGCGCGTGCATCGTCGTCCCGGCCGCGTCCTTCGACCCGAAGGCCACGCTGGAGGCGGTCCAGCAGGAGCGGTGCACCTCCCTGTACGGCGTGCCGACCATGTTCATCGCCGAGCTGAACCTGCCCGACTTCGGGGCGTACGACCTGTCGTCGCTGCGCACCGGCATCATGGCGGGCTCGCCGTGCCCGGCGGAGGTGATGAAGAGGGTGGTCGCCGAGATGAACATGGCGCAGGTGTCGATCTGTTACGGCATGACCGAGACCTCGCCCGTCTCCACCCAGACCCACCGGGACGACGATCTGGAGCATCGCACCGGCACCGTCGGCCGCGCCCTGCCGCACATCGAGGTGAAGGTCGTCGACCCGGTGGACGGCGTGACCCGGCCGCGCGGCGTCGCCGGTGAACTCTGCACCCGCGGATACAGCGTGATGCTCGGTTACTGGAACGAACCCGAGAAGACCGCCGAGGTGATCGACGCGGGACGCTGGATGCACACCGGGGACCTGGCGGTGATGCGGGAGGACGGTTACGTGGAGATCGTCGGCCGCATCAAGGACATGATCATTCGGGGCGGGGAGAACATCTACCCGCGCGAGATCGAGGAGTTCCTGTACGGCCACCCCGGGATCAGGGACGTCCAGGTCGTCGGCGTCCCGCACGAGAGGTACGGCGAGGAGGTCCTCGCCTGCGTGATCCCGGCGGACCCGGCGGCCCCCCTGACGCTGGAGGAGCTGCGCACGTACTGCGAGGGCCGCTTGGCGCACTACAAGATCCCCAGCAGGCTGCAGATCCTGGACGCCTTCCCCATGACCGTGTCGGGCAAGGTGCGCAAGATCGAGCTGCGCGAGAAGTACGCCCTCTGAGGGCGCGTCGCGAACAGAGCGCGCGCCCGGACCGCCCTCGCCGCCCCGGCCGTGTCAGCCGCCCCGGGCGTCGAGGGCGTCGGCCGTCGGGTTGACCGGCTGCGGGGTGCCGGTGAGGTCCAGCACGAACAGCGGTACGCGCAGCTGGTCGGCCCGGGCGCGGGCGTCGTCCGCGTACCCGGCGAGCGAGAAGTAGACGCACTCCGCCGACTCGGTCATGGCCGTCAGCCACAGGCACTCCACGTCCCGCAGCGAGGCGGGCCGCACGCTCGGGTCCACCTGGGCCAGGAGCCCGCGCGAGGCGAGGCCGATGCCGGAGGTGGGGCGCTGGTCGGCCCGCCGGACGTCCCGGTGCCCGAGCCAGTTCAGATAGAGCGCCGCCGAGGTGACCGCGTCGCGGGCCGTGCGGATGGCGACGGGACGGAAGGCGCTGCGCGGCGCGGCAGGCGGTGGGGCCGCCGGCGTCCGCGAGGCCGGGGTGTGCGGCTGCGGCGTCTGCGGGCGGGGCTGCGGCGCCGGGGTCCGCGAGGTCGCGGTACGCGTGGTCGACGTCGGCCCGGGGCCGGGCGGTGCGGGATCCGGCGCGGGCGCCGGTGCGGGTGACGCCGGCTCGGGGCCCGGCCCGGCGGCGGCGTCCGCGCAGGAGCGGCCCCCGGAGGGGTCCGCGGCCGGCTCGGCGGCCGGCTCGGCGTGCGGGTCGCTCAGGGCGAGGCGCAGCACCGTCCCGCAGGCGCAGCCCAGTTCCGGGTGCGGCCACTGGTCCCGGCGCCCGCACACGGGACACCGCAGGGCGATCCACTCGTCGTCCCACGACCGGTGCGCGACGGCGTCCGGGGCCGCACGCCGGTCGATCGCCGGCGTGACGGGGGCGCCGCAGGCGCACGGATAGGACGGCGCGGTGTAGTGGTGCTGCCGCCGGCAGGCCGGGCAGCGCACCGGCACGCTCTCGGACATGACCCCCATCGTCCTCCTCCGGCACCCGCCTGTCCTTCTCTTGACGACCTTCGCGCCCCCCTTTACATTGCTTCCAGATAGCAGAAAAAGTTTTCCGCATTACGGAATGCTCGCTCAAGCGAGCGATGACGCGCGCTGCAGGGCGCCGCGAAACAAAGCCGGAACGAACGGAAGCAAGCGGAAACAGGCAGAAACAAGCGGAAACACAGGGAAGGGCTCACCGCGGGGCGCGACGGGAGAGCGAATCCGACAGCTGAACCATCTGAAGCAGTCGAAGCAGGAGTACTCCATGGCTCGTATGACCGCTGCCCGTGCGGCAGTCGAGATCCTCAAGCTCGAGGGCGTCACCAGCGCGTTCGGTGTCCCCGGCGCGGCGATCAACCCCTTCTATGCGGCGCTCGGGGCCGCCGGGGGCGTCGAGCACACGCTGGCCCGCCACGTCGAGGGCGCCTCGCACATGGCCGAGGGCTACACCCGCACCCACCCGGGCAACATCGGGGTCTGCGTCGGCACGTCGGGCCCTGCGGGCACCGACATGATCACGGGGCTGTACTCCGCCATCGGCGACTCGATCCCGATCCTGTGCATCACCGGCCAGGCGCCGACCGCCGTGATCCACAAGGAGGACTTCCAGGCCGTCGACATCGCCGCGATCGCCGCTCCGGTGACCAAGATGGCGGTCACCGTCCTGGAGGCCGCACAGGTTCCCGGCGTCTTCCAGCAGGCGTTCCATCTGATGCGTTCCGGACGGCCGGGGCCGGTCCTGATCGACCTGCCCGTCGACGTCCAGCAGACGGAGATCGAGTTCGACCCGGACACCTACGCGCCGCTGCCCGTGTACAAGCCGGCCGCGACCCGCCCGCAGATCGAGAAGGCCCTGCGGATGCTGAACGCGTCCGAGCGGCCGCTGATCGTCGCGGGCGGTGGCGTCATCTCGGCCGACGCCACCGAACTCCTTGTGGAGTTCGCCGAGTTGACGGGAACTCCGGTGGTGCCGACGCTGATGGGCTGGGGTGCGATCCCGGACGACCACGAGCTGAACGCCGGCATGGTCGGCCTGCAGACCTCGCACCGTTTCGGCAACGCGACCTTCCTGGAGTCCGACTTCGTCCTCGGCATCGGCAACCGCTGGGCCAACCGCCACACCGGCCGCCTCGACGTCTACACGGCCGGCCGCACCTTCGTGCACATCGACGTCGAGCCCACCCAGATCGGCAGGATCTTCGCCCCCGACTACGGGATCGCGTCGGACGCGAAGGCGGCGCTCGTGCTCCTCGTCGAGGCGGCGCGGGAGGCGGTGGCGGCGGGCACGCTGCCCGACCGCTCCGCGTGGGCGGCGGACGCGCAGCACAGGCGGGCGACCCTCCAGCGCCGTACGCACTTCGACGACGTCCCGATGAAGCCGCAGCGCGTCTACGAGGAGATGAACAAGGCCTTCGGGCCCGAGACGCGGTACGTCAGCACCATCGGTCTGTCGCAGATCGCGGGCGCCCAGATGCTGCACGTGCACCGCCCGCGGCACTGGATCAACTGCGGCCAGGCGGGGCCGCTCGGCTGGACGATCCCGGCGGCACTCGGCGTCGCCAGGGCGGACCCGCGGGCGCAGGTCGTCGCCCTGTCCGGGGACTACGACTTCCAGTTCATGATCGAGGAGCTGGCGGTCGGCGCCCAGCACCGGATCCCGTACGTCCATGTGCTCGTCAACAACGCCTACTTGGGGCTGATCCGGCAGGCGCAGCGGGCGTTCGACATCGACTTCCAGGTCAAGCTGGAGTTCGAGAACGTCAACGCGCCGGAACTGGGCGTGTACGGCGTCGACCACGTGAAGGTCGCCGAGGGTATGGGCTGCAAGGCGATCCGGGTCACGGACCCGGCCGAGCTCGGAGCCGCCTTCGAGCGGGCGAAGAAGCTCGCGGCCGAGTTCCGGGTGCCGGTCGTCGTCGAGGCGATCCTGGAGCGCGTCACCGACATCGCGATGAGCGTCACCAACGACATCGGCGACGTCGTGGAGTTCGGGGAGCTCGCCACCGAGCCCGGGCACGCGCCCACCGCGATCAGGACGCTGAAGGTCTGACCGCACGCACGGGGTGAAAGAAGGGGCGGCCCGTCCTCAGGACGGGCCGCCCCTTCCGTGTCCGTCCCCCTCGGACGGGCGGGGTCCGCCGCCCCCGTGCCGGCGGACCCCGCATGCACACAATGTGCCCCGTCCGGGGGGCGGCCGAAGCCTGCTGAGCACCGTTCAGAGGTTGATTTGAGGTTACGGACCGCGTCGCGCCCGGGCGGGGGTCCCGGGAGCGCCTGTGCGGCCGCCCGCGAGCCGTCGCCCGCGACTCACCTTTCGTGGTGTTCCTCCGACAGGCCCGGCCAGTCGTCGGGGCCGCCGCCCTGCCATTCGACGAGGTCGCCGCGCTCCACCGCGGTCCGGTCGAGGAGGTCGGCCAGGCGCAGGAGCTCGACGACGTCGTCGAGATGCGAGGCGACCCCGAGCACGGCGTCGCCCGAGGTGACCCGGCGCGACCCGTCCAGCGCCGGGGGATGAACCACGATGTGCGGATGCCGCGTCGGATCGCCCATGCCTTCAGCGTCCTGCGGCAGGGGCCGATCCGCATGTCGGCGGCAGGCACGGCACGACGCGTCGCGGCACGGCGGGACACACCACGGTGCGGTCGGCGGACGGCGTCCCGGTGCGGGCGGGGCTCGGCCGACGGGGGCCACCGCGCGTCGGCGGACGGCGGCCCCGGCACGACAAGGGGGCGGCGGCCCGCATGGCACCGTGCGGCGAACCGCGCGCCCACGGCACGGCAAGGGACACCGCGGGCGCCGCCGTCACGGCGGGAGGGCGGGACAGCGCGGCACGGAGGAGCGGGCACGCCACGACGTGCAGCGCTCCTCGTCCGGCGCGGTGCCGGCGGGGGAGCGCTGGGCTGTCGTGCTCGGCCGCCCGGGCGGCGCGGGACCGGACGCGACAGGACGTTCGCGCCGCCGGACGCGACAGTGCGTTCGCGCCGACGGGCGGGGCTTCGGCGACGAACCGGGACCGCGGCGGGTGTGACGGAACCGGGTCGCCCTTCCCTCAGGTCGGAGAGGGCGGACCGGGTCCTTCACCACCGCACTGGCTCACACGCCGCCGCGGTCCTCGTGGCGCCCGCACGATGCCGGCCGGTAGCCCCTCATCCGGGCCGGCCGGCCGGTGCGGGCCGTTTCGGGGGCTCTGCGGCGGCGGTGTCCGCCGCCGGAGAAACCGGTGTCGAGTGGGTTCGGTGGATTCCGGGCGGCGCCGACGCCTGGGCGCGACAGGACAGATGTCGGCGGCGGCGCCGCCCGGAAGCAGAGGGGGCGGGGAGGGTCACACCCGTGCGCCGGAGAGCCGCTCCACCGCCCGCAGCAGGGCGGAGTGGTCCAGCCCGCCGTCGCCCTGTGCCCGCAGGCTCGCGATCAGCTGGGCGACCACGGCGCCCACCGGCAGGGCCGCGCCCACGCCGCGGGCGGCGTCGGTGACGATGCCCATGTCCTTGTGGTGCAGGTCGATCCGGAAGCCCGGCGTGAAGTCCCGGCCGAGGAAGTTGTCCTTCTTGCGCGTCAGGACGGTCGAGCCGGCCAGGCCGCCGCCCAGGACGTCGAGGGCCGCCGCGAGGTCCACGCCCGACTTCTCCAGGAAGACCACGGCCTCCGCGCACGCCTGGATGTTGACGGCGACGATCAGCTGGTTGGCGGCCTTCACGGTCTGGCCCGAGCCGTGCGGGCCGCACAGCACGACCGTCGTGCCGAGGGCGTCGAAGAGCGGCCGGGCCTCGTCGAAGTCGGCCTGCTCGCCGCCGACCATGATGGACAGCACCGCCTCGATCGCGCCGGCCTCGCCGCCGGACACCGGGGCGTCGAGCACGCGGATGCCCTTGTCGGCCGCCGCCTTCGCCAGGTCGACGGAGGTCTGCGGGGTGATCGAGGACATGTCGATGAGGAGCGCGCCGGACCGGGCGTTCTCGAGGATGCCGTCCGGGCCGTGGGCGACGGCCTCGACCTGCGGCGAGGCGGGCACCATCGTGATGATCACGTCGGCGTCCCGCACGGCCTCGGCGAGAGACCCGGCCGCGGTGCCGCCGGCGCGCGCCAGACGGTCCAGCTTGTCCTGTTCCAGGGTGAAGCCGGTGATGTCGTAACCCGCCTTGAGCAGGTTCTCGGACATGGGGGAGCCCATGATGCCGAGGCCGATCCAGGCGATCTTGGGGAGGGTGGTCATGCGGATCCTCTCTGACTGCGGTGCGGGGGCGGGACGTTCAGCGGGCGGCGCGCGGGAGCCACTCGAAGGCCTCGGAACTCGGCCTGTCGCCGGGCTTGTACTCGAGGCCGGTCCAGCCGTCGTAGCCGGCCCTGCGCAGCAGGCCGAGCAGCTCCTCCAGCGGGAGCGAACCCGTGCCCGGCGCGCCGCGGCCCGGATCGTCGGCGATCTGCACGTGCCCCGTCGACGAGGCGTACCGCTCGATCACCGACGGCAGGTCCTCGCCGTTCCTGGACAGGTGGTAGAGGTCCATCAGGAACTTCGCGTTGCCCAGTCCGCTCGCCTCGTTGACCCTGTCGACGACGCCGACCGCGGCCGCCGCGCTCACCAGGGGGTAGTGCGGCGACTCGGGCCGGTTCAGCGCCTCGATCAGCAGGATCGCGCCGATCCGGTGGGCAGCGCGGGCGGCGAGCAACAGGTTCTCCAGCGCGAGCGCGTCCTGCTCGGCCGGGTCGACGCCGTCGACCCGGTTGCCGTAGAGCGCGTTGAGCGCCGTGCAGCCGAGGGAGCCGGCGAAGTCGGCGGCCACGTCGACGTTGGCGCGGAAGCGGTCCGATTCCGCGCCGGGGATCGACAGCGCGCCGCGGTCCGGGCCCGGGAGCCGTCCGGCGTAGAAGTTGAGGCCCGTGAGCCGGACGCCCGCCGCCTCGATCGCCTTCCCGAGCGCGTCGAGCTCGGACCGGTCGGGGGTGGGGGAGTCGATCCAGGGCCACCACAGCTCGACCGCGGTGAAGCCGGCCGCGGCGGCTGCCGCGGGGCGCTCGAGGAGCGGGAGTTCCGTGAAGAGGATCGACAGGTTGACGTTGAAGCGCTGCTCATCGAAGCCCATGGGGTTCCGCGCTCCCTTCCGTGCCGAGATGTCCGTCAGAATTTCCATAATGCGGAAATTGATTTCTACTTATTGGAAGATTGCCGCCGGGCTGCGGGACTTGTCAAGGGGGTGGCGGAGTGCGGGGGCCCGCCGGGCCCTCGGGCGGGGGCGCTCCCGTGGGCGGTCGGCCGCCGGGGGCCTGCCCGACTCCCGGGTGCGTGTCGGCCGGGTCCGTTAGGGTCGGGGTCCGGGCGTCGTCGGCCCGGTCCCGTTCGGAGAGGTGTGGGGGCGCGATGCGACTGAAAGTGGAGTTCACCACCGAGCCCTTCGATCTCGACGAGGCGCCGGCGCACGCGCTGGCCGCCCGTGCGGTGATCGAGGAGGCGGCCCTGGACGCGGTGGACGTCGGCCCCTTCGGCAACACCGCGGAGGGCGCCGCCGACGCCGTGCTCGCCGCGGTGGGCGACCTGCTGCGCACGTCCCTCGGCGCGGGCGCCACCCGGATCTCGCTGCAGGTCAACGTCATCGGCGACGCGCCGGACGCGACCGGCGGCGTGGGCGGGGCGGCCCGATGAGCGCCGCCGCGGACGACGACGCCTTCATCGCGGCCGTGAAGCCGCTGGTCGACGCGATGGGCGGCGAGATGCTCCCGCCGGACGAGGCCGGGGCCGAGGACGTCGTGCTGACCTGGCAGGGCGTCGAGGCCGTCGCCGTGCGTCTGCCCCAGCTCGCCGACTCCCTCGACCACATCCTGGCCGCCATGGAGCGCAGGAAGGGCAAGCCGCTCGCCGATCTGGACCGCAAGGCCAAGCAGGAGGTCGTGCGGATACTCGAGGCGCGCGGCGCCTTTTCTGTGCGGCACGGCGTGGAGACGGTGGCGAGCGCGCTCGGGGTGAGCCGCTTCACCGTCTACAACTACCTCAACCGGGACAAGGGCGTCTGAGCGGCCCGCGACCGCTCCGGCGCGGCAGGGTTCGTCACCCAGAATTTTCAACAAAGTGTTGACGTGGGGTCGTCGGGGGGCGTTAGCTGGCGACAGCCCGCTCACGTACGAAGGCCGCCCGCCGCGGCCACGGAGGCTTCCGTGACGTCGACTTCCCCGCCCCCGGGCCTCGCCCGGTTCAACCATCTCGAGGAGGCCGCGGCCCTCGCCGCGCTCCATGAGGTGTGCGCCTCCTCGGCGTGGGCCGACCGGCTCCTCGCGGCCCGCCCGTACACCGCCGCCGACGACCTCTACGCGGTGAGCGACGCCGCCACGGCCGCTCTGGACGCCGCCGGCCTCGCGGAGGCGATGGCCGGGCACCCGCCGATCGGCCGCCCCCTGCCGGGTGACGCGACGTCGGCCCGCGAACAGCGCGGCATGGCCTCCGCCTCCGAGCAGCTCAAGGCGGAGATGCTCGAACTCAACCTGGCCTACCAGGAGAAGTTCGGCCACGTCTTCCTGATCTGCGCCACCGGTCGCACCGGCGAGCAGATGCGCGACGCGGTGCGCGAGCGCCTCGGCAACGCGCCGGAGCGCGAGCGCGAGATCGTCCGCACCGAACTGGGCAGGATCAACCGCATCCGCCTCGCCCGACTCGTCGAAGAGGACTGAAGGCCGCCATGAGCACCAGCACCACCGCCTCGGTGTCCACCCACATCCTGGACACCTCCGCAGGCCGCCCCGCCGAGGGCGTCGCCGTCCGGCTCCTCGCCCGCCCGGGCCGGGACGCCGACTGGCAGGCGCTCGGCGGGTCCGCGACCGACGCGGACGGACGGTGCAGGGACCTGCCGGCGCTGCCGGAAGGGACCGCCCACGTACGGCTCGACTTCGCCGTGGAGCCGTACTTCGAGAACAAGCGAGCCGATCCGCAGCAGGACGCCCCCGCGCATCGGGACAGCGGCGCCCCGGCGGTGTTCTTCCCGGAGGTGGCGATCACGTTCGCCGTCGTGCCGGGCGAGCACTACCACGTGCCGCTGCTGCTCAACCCGTTCGGCTACTCCGTATACCGAGGGAGCTAGCAGACATGGCAGACCACCCCCGCCCGGGGCGCCCCGTGCTTCTGGGGCAGAACCAGTACGGCAAGGCCGAGAACCGCGTCGTGAGGATCACGCGGGACGGCGCCACCCACCACATCAAGGACCTCAACGTCTCCGTCGCGCTGAGCGGCGACATGGACGAGGTCCACTACTCCGGCTCGAACGCCAACGTCCTGCCGACCGACACCACCAAGAACACGGTGTACGCGTTCGCCAAGGAGCACGGCATCGAGTCCGCCGAGCAGTTCGGCATCCACCTCGCCCGGCACTTCGTCACCTCGCAGGACCCCATAGAGAAGGCCCGGATCCGCGTCGAGGAGTACGCTTGGGAGCGGATCGACACCTCCGCCACAGCCTCCCGATCCGGTGACACCTCCTCCCGGTCCGGCGGCGCGGCACCCCGATCCTCCGGCGCGGACGAGCCCCGGCACTCGTTCGTGCGCAAGGGCCAGGAGACACGGCTCACCCAGATCACCTACGACGGTTCGTCGTGGGAGGTCGTCTCCGGGCTCAAGGACCTGGTCGTGATGAACTCGACGGACTCCGAGTTCTGGGGTTACGTCAAGGACAAGTACACGACGCTCCCCGAGGCACACGACCGCATCCTGGCCACCCAGGTCTCGGCCCGCTGGCGCTTTCGCTGGTCGGACGACGAGCAGCCGGCGCCGGACTGGGAGACGTCCTACGAGCAGGTGAGGAAGCACATGCTGCAGGCCTTCGCCGAGACGTACTCGCTGTCCCTCCAGCAGACCCTGTACGAGATGGGCTCGCGCATCATCGACCGGCGCGACGAGATCGACGAGGTCCGCTTCTCGCTGCCGAACAAGCACCACTTCCTCGTCGATCTGCAGCCGTTCGGGCTGAAGAACGACAACGAGGTGTACTTCGCGGCCGACCGGCCCTACGGCCTGATCGAGGCGACGGTCCTGCGGGACGGCTGCGAGGCGAGGATCCCGGCCGACCTCACCAACCTCTGACCCTCCCTCACCTCTTCGGCACCCGCGGCCGGGGGAGCCCGCCTCCGCCCGGCCGCGGCACTCAAAGCTCCCGGGTCCTGCCGTGCCCGCTCCCCACAGTCCGCCGAGCGAGAAGGACGCACCATGGCAGCAGTCCAGCGCATCGTCATCGAGAACGCCGCGATCGCGACCGTAGACGCCCAGGACACCGAGTACGCGGACGGCCATGTCGTCCTCGCCGGCAACCGCATCGAGTCGGTCGGCGCGGGCCCAGCCCCCGAGGGCCTGGAGAACGTCGTACGCCGCATCGACGCGGCCGGGCACCTGGTCACGCCCGGCCTGGTCAACACCCACCACCACTTCTACCAGTGGATCACCCGCGGGCTGGCCACCGACCACAACCTCTTCGACTGGCTCGTCGCGCTCTACCCCACGTGGGCGCGCATCGACGAGCAGATGGTCCTGGCGGCCGCCCAGGGCTCCCTCGCGATGATGGCCCGCGGCGGCGTCACCACCGCCATGGACCACCACTACGTCTTCCCGCGGGGCTCCGGCGACCTCTCCGGCGCGATCATCGGCGCCGCGCGGGACATGGGCGTCCGGTTCACCCTCGCCCGCGGTTCCATGGACCGCAGCGAGAAGGACGGCGGGCTGCCCCCGGACTTCGCGGTGGAGACGCTGGACGGCGCCCTCGCCGCCACCGAGGAGACCGTCGCCCAGCACCACGACGCCTCCTTCGACGCGATGACCCAGGTCGCCGTCGCCCCGTGCTCGCCCTTCTCCGTCTCCACCGAACTCATGAGCCAAGGAGCCGAGTTGGCCCGCCGGCTCGGGGTGCGCCTGCACACCCACGGCTCGGAGACGGTCGAGGAGGAGAAGTTCTGCCACGAGTTGTTCGGGATGGGCCCGACCGACTACTTCGAGTCCACCGGCTGGCTCGGCGAGGACGTGTGGATGGCGCACTGCGTCCACATGAACGACTCCGACATCGACGCCTTCGCCCGCACGGGGACGGGCGTCGCCCACTGTCCGTCGTCCAACGCCCGGCTGGCGGCCGGCATCGCCCGCGTCCCCGACATGCTGGCGGCCGGCGTCCCGGTGGGCCTCGGCGTCGACGGCACGGCGTCCAACGAGTCCGGCGAACTGCACACCGAACTGCGCAACGCCCTTCTCGTCAACCGCCTCGGAGCGCACCGCGAGGCCGCGCTGAACGCCCGTCAGGCGCTGCGTCTCGGCACCTTCGGCGGGGCCCGGGTGCTGGGCCGCGCGACGCAGATCGGCTCCCTGGAGCCGGGCAAGCTCGCCGACGTGGTCCTGTGGAGGCTGGACACCCTCGCGCACGCCTCGATCGCCGACCCGGTGACGGCGCTGGTCTTCGGCGCGGCAGCCCCGGTCACCGCCTCCTTCGTGAACGGCCGTCAGATCGTCGAGGACGGACGGCTGACGACCGTCGACGAGGACGCCGTCGCCCGCTCGACCCGCGAAGAGGCCCGGCGGCTGGCACGGATCGCCGCGCAGGGCTGACCCGCCGAGGACTCCGGCCGAGGGGGACGGCCCTCGGCCGGATGCCGTGCACCCGCGTGGTGCACGGCGGCCGTGACCGGGGCGTGCGCTCGACGCGCGCGCCCCGGAACGGTCTGTGGGCCGCGCTCGTCCCCGGGCGGCCGCCCGCACACCGTCTCCGGCCGCGGGGTCACCGGCGGCTCGCGGTCGCGTCCGGGGCGTCCGGGCTTCAGGGCCGCGGCGCCCGGCAGGGCGTGGCCCGGGGCAGCCGGCCGGTGAAGAACGCCGTCGGCGGGACGCCCATGAGGCTGCGGAAGTCGGCGGTCATGTGCGATTGGTCGTAGTAGCCGGCGTCGGCGGCGAGTTGCGCCCACGGGGCGGAGGCCGCGTGCGTGAGGAGGTGACGGACGCGGTCGATGCGGGCGTAGTGCTTGGGGGAGACCCCGACGCCGACGGCGAAGAGGGTGCGCAACTGGCGTTCGCTCACGGCGAGTTCGCGCGCGACGTCGCGCACGGCGGCGGGGGCGCGGTCCGGGCGGGTGGACAGCGCGTCGACGGCGGCCCGCAAGAGGCGTTCGCGCGGGCCGTGCACGGGTGGCGGCAGCAGGTCGGCGAGGCGGGCGGTGATGTCCTGCGGTTCCCCGACGGTCAGTTCGCGGACCAGGCGGCGAGCGGCCGGGGCCGGCAGATCGTCGGCCGGCACCGCCCGGCCCACGAGAGCGCCCGCGGGCACCCCGAGCAGCGGCCCCACCGCCCCCGGCGCCAGCCGCAGTTGCGTGCACGACACCAGGCGCTCGTCCGGATCGGCGTGATACGTGGCGCGCGTGCGCGGCCCGACGATCAGCGCGTCGCGGCGGCCGTTTCCCGCGACGCGGACCACGACCTTGGTCGCCGTGTCCGGCACGTGCGTGTAGGCGTCCTCGGGCGCGCGGTCGACGACGACGTCTTGGATGCCGTCGATCCAGGTGTGCAGCGCTGAGGGAGCGGGCAGGGGCTGCTCGGCCAGGGCGTTCGTCACGCCTCCACCGTAAACGCGCGGCAGCGATGCGCGGGCGGCCGAAGCGTGCCGGAATCTCCTAGAGCCGGGAGGGCGGCGGCCGCCACCGTGGTGGCCATGATTCTTGTGACCGGTGCTACGGGCACCATCGGCGGCGCACTCGTACGACACCTGGCGGCGCGCGGCGAGAAGGTGCGCGCCCTGACCCGCGATCCGGCGAAAGCCCGGATGCCCGCGGGCGTCGAGGCGGTGCGCGGCGACTACCTCGACCCCGCTTCCCTGGAGGCCGCGATGTCCGGGGCGGCGGCCGCCTTCCTGGTGGGGCTGCCCGGGCCGTCCGCGCAGCACGACGGGCCGCTGGTGGCGGCGGCCCGCGCGGCCGGCGTGGGCCGGCTGGTCAAGCTGTCCGCGATCGGCACCGGTGATCCCGGGCTGGGGCCCACCGGGCAGTGGCACGTCGAGGGCGAGCGGGCGGTCCGGGAGAGCGGCGCCGAGTGGGTCGTCCTGCGCCCCTCCTCCTTCGCCTCGAACACGCTGAGCTGGGCGGAGGCCGTCCGGGCGGGGGAGCCGGTGCCGAACATGAGCGGCGACGGACTCCAGGGGGTCGTCGATCCGCGCGACGTCGCCGAGGCGGCCGCCGTGGCCCTCCTCGACGAGCGCCGGGCGGGCCGGACGTACACGCTGACCGGGCCCGAGACGATCAGCGTGCCCGGCCAGGCCGCCGTGCTCGCCGGGCTGCTGGGGCGGCCGGTGACGACCCGTGACCTCGCGCAGCACGAGGTGCGCGCGTTCGTCCTGGACCGCTGGCAGGACGAGGCCGTCGCCGACGGCGTCGCGACGGGTTCCGCGTACGTCCGGCGGGGAGGCAACGCGGTCGTCACCGAGGACGTGGCCCTGTTGCTGGGGCGGCCGGCGCGGACGTACCGCGCGTGGGCGAGGGATCACCGGGAGGCGTTCGGGGCGCGGTGACGGGGCGGGGCTGCGGGCGCCCCTTCGGAGGCCGGCGGGGACCGTGGGAGACCGGGGGAGACCACGGGGGGCGCGGACCCTAGAGTCCGAACAGGGCCGGTTCGGTGGCCAGTTCCTTGAAGTAGTCCTGCGGGTTCGCGACCATCCGGCGCTTCTTCAGGTCCAGCAGGCCGCCGACCGCGCTCAGTTCGGCGGCGACCGTGCCGTCCGCCCGGGTGATGGTCTGCTCGATGCGGAACGTCTTGCCGCCGCCCCACTCGAAGACGCAGGACACGTCGACCTCGTCCCCGGCGAGCAGTTCGCGCCGGTAGCGGATGGTGGTCTCCAGGGCGACCGGGCCCACGCCCCTGCCGATCAGGCCGGCCTGGCTGACGCCCGCCGCCTGCAGCAACGACCAGCGAGCGTGTTCCGCGTAGTTGATGTACACGCTCTGGTTGAGGTGTCCCTGCACGTCGGTCTCGTATCCGCGGACGGTGACCCGGACGGAAAACGGCTCGCTCACTGCTTCCCCTTCTCGTCGACGAGCACGCGATGCCCTGTTCATCGGTGCCGTGTTCATCGGTGCACCGACCACCGATGCACCGGGAACCGATCTTGGCATGCACCTCACACCCGGCGGGGGGAAGCCAGCAGATACCGCGCTCTCGTCCGGGGATCGGTGTGCTCGCCGACCTGCCAGCCAGTCTCTTCCAGCGTCGCCGCGCACGCGCTCAGCGTCGCGCCGTCCGGCCCGTGCACCGCGACCGCGTCCGGCTGCGGGGTGGCCCGCACCCGGTAGCCGTCCGTTCCCCCGGGGCCGGCGGGGCGGTGTCCGGCCGCTTCCAGGGCCAGCGCGGCCGCGCGCACCAGGTGCGCGCGCTCCCAGCCGCAGGGGCGGTCCGTGCCGCCGTCCGTGTTGGTCATGCGGCGCAGCTCCAGCAGGCCCTGCCAGGCGCTGTGCACCTCACGGACCCGGGCGGGGCCCGCCGGCCCGGCCGCCTCCTCGCCGCCGACGCGTGCGGCGAACACCTCCGTGCCGCCGTCCGCCTTCGGCGGGACTGCTGCCGGCGGTTCGGGCACGGCCTCGCGGACGCGGTGGCCCGCCGGGGTGAGGAAGTGGTCGTGCGGCGGCCGCGGGTGCCGGAACGCCAGCCCGTGCCGCACCAGGGCCGTCAGCTGCGCCGGCGTGCCCCGCAGCCGCCCGGTGACCGGTTCGGCGGCGTCGATCACCCGCCGCTGGGCAGCGGTCGGCGGTCGCGTCACGGTCTGCTCCCTCCCGGCGACGGGCCGGGCCCCGGTGGGCCCACTGCGTCTCCTCGCGTCGTCCTCACGTCGTCCCTCGTGCGTCCGAGGCTACGACGCGGGTCTGACATTCACGGCGGCGATCGCCGGCCGCCCCTGCTCCCGCTCGCGCCGCCGCTACTGCCGGTATCCGCCCAGGAAGCGTCCGATCCGGCCGATGGCGGCCTCCAGGTCGTCCGCGTGGGGGAGGGTGAGGATGCGGAAGTGGTCGGGGGTCGGCCAGTTGAAGCCGGTGCCCTGGACGACCTGGATCTTCTCCCGCAGCAGCAGGTCCAGGACGAACTTCTCGTCGTCGTGGATCTTGTGCACCTTGGGGTCGAGGCGGGGGAACGCGTACAGCGACCCCTTCGGCTTCACGCAGGACACGCCGGGGATCTCGTTGAGCTTCTCCCAGGCCACGGTGCGCTGCTCGTGCAGCCGGCCGCCGGGCGCGGTGAGCTCGTGGATGGACTGGCGGCCGCCGAGCGCGGCCTGGATGGCGTACTGGGCGGGCGCGTTGGCGCACAGCCGCATGGACGCCAGCATGGTCAGGCCTTCCAGATAGTTCCTGGCGTGCTGTTTCGGGCCGGTGACCACCAGCCAGCCCGACCGGAAGCCGGCCACCCGGTAGGTCTTCGACAGGCCGCAGAAGGTCAGCACGACCAGATCGGGGGCGAGCGCGGCGACCGAGTGGTGCACGGCGTCGTCGTACAGGATCTGATCGTAGATCTCGTCGGCGAAGACCATCAGGCCGTGCCGGCGGGCGAGGTCGAGGATGCCCTCGATGATCTCCTTCGGGTAGACCGCGCCGGTGGGGTTGTTGGGGTTGATGATGACGACGGCCTTGGTGCGCGCGGTGATCTTCGACGCCATGTCGTCCAGGTCCGGGTACCAGTCGGCCTGCTCGTCGCAGAGGTAGTGGACCGCCTTGCCGCCGGCGAGGGTGGTGACGGCCGTCCAGAGGGGGAAGTCGGGGGCCGGGATGAGGATCTCGTCGCCGTCCTCGACCAGCGCCTGCACGGCCATGGAGATCAGTTCGGAGATGCCGTTGCCGAGGAAGACGTCGTCGACGCCGACCTCCAGGCCCAGGCTCTGGTAGCGCCCCGCCACCGCGCGGCGGGCCGACAGGACGCCGCGCGAGTCGGTGTAGCCGTGCGCCTGCGGGAGCATCCGGATCATGTCCTGGAGGATCTCCTCCGGCGCCTCGAACCCGAAGAGCGCGGGGTTGCCGGTGTTCAGGCGCAGGACGCTGTGGCCGGCCGCCTCGAGTGCGTCGGCGTGCTCGATCACCGGGCCGCGGATCTCGTAACAGACCTCGCTCAACTTGTTCGACTGCCGGAACTCCATGCGCGCTCGCCCCTCCGGTTGGTGTGTTGCTTGGTTTTACCAAGTCCCCGCTTGGAAAGTCCAACGACATGTCTAGACTGCGTGCCATGTCACCTCGCCGAAGCTACGACCAGTACTGCTCCGCCGCGCGCGCCCTCGACGTCGTCGGCGACCGCTGGACCCTGCTGATCGTCCGGGAGCTGCTCGCCGGCCCGCGCCGTTACACGGACCTGCACGCCGACCTGCCGGGTGTCAGCACGGACGTACTCGCCTCACGGCTGAAGGACATGGAGCGGGACGGGCTGACCACCCGGCGAAGACTGCCCCCGCCGGGAGCGGTGTACGTCTACGAAATCACCGGCCGCGGAGCTGAGTTGCTGCCCGTGCTGCAGGCCCTCGGGGCCTGGGGGGAGGGTGAGCTCGGCGAGCGGCGGCCCACGGACGCCCTGCGCGCCCACTGGTTCGCGCTGCCGCTGCTGCGCGGCCTGCGCCGCGCCGGGGTGGACGAGGGGCTGGTCGAAGTACGCCTGGAGGAAGGCGCGTTCCACCTCCACGTCGGGGACGGGCCCGGGCCGGTCTACGGCGACGGCCGTGCCCCCCGTGAGCCCGACGCCCTGCTCACCCTGGACGCGGACGCCGCCGCGGCCGTCGCCCGGGGGGATTCGGGCGTGCTGGACGCCGTGCGCGCCGGCCGGATCGAGGTGGCAGGCGACGGCCCGCCGGCCAAGGCGCTGCGGGCGGCACGAGACGGCATGAGACGGCATGAGACGGCATGAGACGGCATGAGAAAGAGCCCACCGCGCCGTGCGGTGGGCCCTTCCCGAAGAGGCGTCAGGCGCCCGGGGGCACCTGACGCGGTCGTCCCGAGCCGCGGGTCAGCGTGTATCCGCCGATCCCGGCGAGGGCGGCGAGCACCGCGCCGACGGCGGTCCACACCCACCGGTCGGACCACCAGCCGGACGCCCAGCCGTCGTCCGGCTCGATGCTCGACAGCACGGCCGAGGCCGAGGAATCGTCCTTCTTCGCCTCGGAGGTGACCGCGATGCCCGGAACGAGCGGCTTCGCCAGCGAACCGTCGACGGCCGCGGCGCCGCCGACGTCCTTGGAGTCCACCCGCAGCTGCGCGCCGACCGGCAGGCCCAGGTCGGCCGTCGCCAGCTCGAGGACCGTCAGCCGGACGTAGTACGTGCCCGGCAGCGGGTCGCCGTCCCACGGCTCCGACCAGGCGCGCACCGTGCGCAGCACGCAGGCCAGTTCGACGGAGCCCGCGCCCGCCGCGGCGGTGCGCGTCTGCGCGCCGTACTGGCAGGCCTGACGGCGTCGCAGACCGTCGTACACGTCGATCTGCCAGGTCTGCGCCGCATGGGTCCCGGGCAGCTTCACCGTCGCCTTGACGGTGGGGCGCTGACCGGTGTCCGCCGGGAACGACCAGTACAGGTAGTCGCCCGCGGAGCCGTTCGCCGTCGCCGTCTGCCCCTGTTCGATCTCCGTCGCCGTACGGAACGAGGTGCCCGCCTCGGTCGGCGCGGAAGAGCCGCCGGACGGACTCGCCGACGGCGTGGAGTCGGCCGCGGCCGGTGCGGCCGCGGGGCCGAGCGCCAGCCCCGCCAGCGGCCCGAGCACCAGCGCCACGCTGCTCAGCACACGTGTGATCCGCATCAGTTGGTCCTCCAGACCGCGATCCGCCAGCGAGAGGCCCAGCCCCACAGCACACCCGCGAGGAAGCCCACCAGCACCAGGACGCCCAGCAGCCACCAGCCCCGGCCGAGGCCGAAGGCGGCCACGTCGCTCGCCTGCGACGGGCCGTCGACCACGTCCACGGTCAGTTCCAGCGGCATGCCCGGCGTGCTCTTCACACCGGCCGCCGCCGAGTAGGAGTGGGTCACCTGGACGCACACCGTCTCGGCCGGAGCGTCGTCCTCGTCGCTCTCCGCCTTCGGGTAGCGCAGACCCGTCGAGACGACGTCGGTCCGGCCGATGCCCGCGGCCTCGCCGCGCACGATCTCCCGGCCGTGCACGGTGACCGCCCGCAGCAGCACCCCGTAGTCGGGGTTCACGGCCCGGTCCGCCGACACGCTCACCGAGGCGCGCAGTTCCTGCCCCGGCTCGACGTCGACCCGGTACCAGCGCTCCTGGCCGAACTCCTCGCGGTCGGTGTACAGACCCGACTTCAGCGTGGGCGCCTTGGCACAGGAGGCCGCGCCCTCGGCGGCCACCGGAGTGACCACCGGGTCCGCGGCCCGGTCGACCAACTGGTTCACCCGGTCGGTGAGTTCGTCGGTGTGCTCCACGGAGGTGTAGGTGCCGCCGGTCGCCTCCGCGATGCAGCTGAGCTGCCGGCGCATCTTGACGTTCGGCACCAGACCGAGCGTGTCGATGGTCAGGCCGATGCCCTTGGCCGCGATCTCGCGGGCGACCTCGCACGGGTCGAGCGGAGGACAGGTGTCCTCGCCGTCGCTGATCAGCACGATGCGCTTGGAGCCGGTGCCGCCCTCGAGGTCGTCGGCGGCCTTCAGCAGGGCGGGACCGATCGGCGTCCAGCCGGTCGGCGACAGCGTCGCCACCGCCGTCTTCGCCTCGGTCCGGTCCAGCGGGCCGACCGGGTAGAGCTGCGCGGTGTCCTTGCAGCCCGTCTTGCGGTCGTCGCCCGGGTAGTTGGCGCCGAGGGTGCGGATGCCGAGAAGGACGTTCTCCGGGGTCGCGTCCAGCACCTCGTTGAACGCCTGCTTGGCCGCGGCCATCCGCGTCCCGCCGTCCATGTCCTTCGTCCGCATCGAACCGCTGACGTCGAGGACCAGGTCGACCTTGGGTGCGGCGGCGGTGGTCTCGTCGGCTGTCGCCCCGGCCGGGAACGCGATCCCGGCCGCGAGCGCGGCGAGCAGGGCGCAGACGCCCGCCGCCAGCCGTTGTGTTCTGATCATCGGCGGATCCTATTGATCGGAGGCGGCCCGCCACAAAGCGGGGTCAGTCCGCCTGCCCCCGCAACGGGTTGGGCAGTTCGGCCCACCGGTCCCCGGGCGCCCCCGGTGACAGCCGCATCAGCGTCAGAGCCTTCGCGGGCAGCGGTTCCCCGCACAGCGCCACGAGGTCGGGGGTGCGCGGCAGATCCCGTACCGCGCTCTCCAGGGCCGCGCCCAGCGCCCGGCCGCTTCCGGCCGTCCCCGCCAGCGCGCCCGCCACCAGCGAGCCGAACAGCTTGCGGCGCAGCACCGTCACGTCGTCCGTGACGATCCGTGCGGGCAGGCCGTCGGGCAGCGGGACGCCGTGCCGGGCCAGCCGCGCCGGACTGACCCGGATGTCGGCCAGGTCGCGGTAGACCAGCCGCAGCGGCTCGCCCGACGGCGACAGCACCACCAGCAGGTTCTGGCCGTGCGCCTCCAACGCCACGCCCAGCTCCAGCATGCGCAGGCCGACGGTGAGGCCGAGCCGCGCCAGGCGGCCCAACCAAGCGCTGTCGCGCGGCAGTTCGGTGCCGGCCAGGGCGGCCACCGGGACGACGTGCTCGCCCGGCCCCCCGTACACCCGCGGCGACTCGCGCAGCACGGCCGCCAGGTCCGGCGAGCAGGCGGTCGCGGCGCCCAGCGTCCGGGTCATGTGCAGCAGACCGTGCGCGTGCGGCTCCAGAGTCTCCGCGAACGCCGACAGGACCGCGGAAGCGGCCACCGAGCCGACGGAGATGTCCCGCACCGAGGAGGTCAGCCGGGTGCTCAACGCGGTCTTCACGTGCAGGCCGTCGGCCAGGGCGAGCGTGCGCAGCGACATCAGCGGATGCGCCGCCATCCCCTCCCGGCCGGTCCGGTGGAGCACATGCGCCGCCTGCCACGGATGCACCGGGATCAACAGCCGCCCGCCGTCGCGCAGTCGCTGCGGCCACTCGCCCGACACCAGACAGTCGGCGGCGGGCGCGGGCAGCAGCTCCAGCCGCACCGGCGGCCGGTGCTCGGGACCGTACGCCAGCTGCTCGGCCACCGAGAAGCCCGGCCGCGCACGGCAGTTGGGGTGATAAGGGTGCCCGTCGACGACCCGCTGCTCCCACTCCCAGTCCTGCTCCGGCCACTCCTTCGGGTCCCTCAGGCAGGCGTCGCCGGGGTCCTGGCCGGCCCGGGACAACGCCAACGACGCCACGCTGTGGCCGAGTTCGGCGGCGAAGCCCGCTCCGTGCGGGACCGCCAGCTCCGCCAGCAGCCGGGCGGGGTCGTCGTACGCCGTGCCGTCCAGGAGCAGCTCCGTCACACCGGGGGCGGTCGTGTACGGGTCCGCGGGCGGGCCGAGCAGACGGCGGCCGTCCCGCAGCCGCAGCAGCAGCCCCTCCCGGCCCCGCGGACCGCACCCCTCGCGGCCGGCCACCCAGGGCAGCGGCTCGTGGGCGAGCGCCCGCCACAGCCGGGTCAGCACGGCCGCCCGCGCCCCGGGCAGCGAGGCCGCGAACCGCGGGCCGAGATCGGGACGTACGGCGGCCAGTTCTTCGGCCAGGTCGGTCTCGACGCTGAGGGGACGGTGCACGGGGGAGCTCCTGGGGGTACGGGTACGGCGTCGCGGACGGCTCGTGACGACAGCGATACTTGATCGTCTCCGCCCAGCAGAACCGTAGGGAACCAGGGAACCAGTGGATCGCGTGGACCTCATCCCCCCGCCCCCCGGGGCGACGCCGCCCCCGCGGCCGCCTGCCGACGACGCCGCGGCACCGGCGTCATCGGGCGGGACGCCGTCGCCCGGCGACGGCGTCGCCGGGCGGGCCGACGCGTACGCCGCCGCGCCGCTGCTGAACTGCCTGCTGCGGGAGCTCGCCGAGCCGCTGCCCCGCCCGTCGGACGACGACGGCCTGCGGGTCCACCGGCTGCCCGGCGGCCGTCTGCTGCGCGTGCGCGGCGACCGCCGCCCGGCCGGACCCCAGGTGTACGAGGCCGGCGCCTGGCGCACGCTGGACCACCGCGGGCTCGTCGCCCTGACCGCCGAGGCGCTGCGGCTGCGCACCGGAGTGGACAACCCCGACCTGCCCGTCGAGATGACCGACAGCAGGGACGTGGTGGCGGCGCTGCTCCCGGCCCGCGCGCGTGCCACCCCGCCGGCCGGCCCCTACCTGCGCTCCGAGCAGTCCCTCGTCACCGGCCACCCCCACCATCCTGCCCCCAAGGCGCGCGGCGGCGGGTCCGCGGCGGGATGGCTGCCGTACGCCCCCGAGGCGCACGCCCGCTTCCCGCTCGTCCTGCTGGGGCTGCGCGAGGACGCCGTCGTCGAGGAGGGCGACACCGGCGCGCTGGACGCCCTCGGCGAGGCCCCGCCCGGGTACCGGCTGCTGCCCGCCCATCCCTGGCAGCTCGACCTCGCGGCCCGGGAGCTCGCGCCCGCCTTCGCCGACGGCCGCCTGCTCCGGCTGGGCACGACCGCCTTCGACGCCTGGCCGACCGCCGCCGTGCGCACGGTGTACGCACCCGAGCGGGACCTGTGTCTGAAGTTCAGCCTGGACGTGCGCATCACCAACGACATCCGCCGGCTGTGGCGCCACGACCTGCTGAGACTGCGCCGGACCGACGCGGCGGCGGCCCGGGCCCTCGCGGCCTTCGACGGCCCGGCGGCCTGGCTGAGCGACCGCGGCTACCGCACCGCCGCCTTCGCCTTCGAGGCGCTCGCCGTCCTGGTCCGCGACGGGCTGGACGCCGCGGTGCTGCCCGGCGCGACCCCGCTGCTCGCCGCGGGCCTCGTCGAGGGCTTCGACGGCAGCCCCCTGACGGCCACGAGAGACCCGGCGAGGTGGTGGGAGGCGTACCTGTCGGCCGTCGTCCCGCCGGCCCTGGAGGCGTTCGCCGGCCACGGCGTCGTCCTCGAGGCGCATCTGCAGAACACGCTCGTCGCCGTCGACGCCGACGGCATCCCGGTGCAGGCCCTGTTCCGGGACGCCGAGGGAGTCAAGCTCCTGCCGGACGTGGAGCGGGCGGCCGGCTGGGAGCGGCTGGTGTACTGCCTGGTGGTGAACCACCTGTGCGAGGTCGCCGCGGCCCTCGTCGCACACCACCGGGGATTCGACCCGTGGCCCGCGGCACGCCGCGCACTGACCCGCCGCGACCTCCCCGAGACGGCGGCCCTGCTCACCGCGCCCACCCTGCCCGGCAAGACGAACCTGCTGCTGCGCTGGACGGGCGCGGACGGCGCGGACGCCCGTTATCTGCCGCTGCCCAACCCGCTGGCAGTTGCGCCGGCCGATCCGCCGGCCGTCGACTCCGACGCCCGCCGCACATGATCTGAACTACGCTGACCGGTGTGCTGCGCGAAGTGAGGGCCGTCCGCTACGTGAACCCGCTGAGGTCGGGCGGCTCTGTGCCCGGGGTCGTGGAGGCCGACGACCTCGGCGTCTACGTGGTGAAGTTCACCGGCTCCGCGCAGGGCCGCAAGGCGCTGGTCGCCGAGGTGATCGTCGGCGAACTGGCGCGCGCGCTCGGACTGCGCTTCCCCGAGCTGGTCCTGGTGCACTTCGACCCGGCGCTCGGGGCGCACGAACCGCACCAGGAGGTGCGCGACCTCCTCGACGCCAGCCACGGCGTCAACCTAGGCATGGATTTGCTGCCGGGAGCGAAGGACTTCACCCCGCAGGTCGCCGAGTCCTTCGCCGTGGACCCGCTGGAGGCCGGCCGGATCGTCTGGCTCGACGCCCTGACCGTCAACGTCGACCGGACGGTCCACAGTTCCAACCTGATGGTGTGGCCGACGTCCGGGACCGTGCCGCCGCGGCTGTGGCTGATCGACCACGGGGCCGCCCTCGTCTTCCACCACCGCTGGGACGCGTCCGCGCCGGAGCGGGCCTACGACTTCCGCCACCACGCCCTCGGCCACTACGCCCCCGACACCCGCGCGGCCGACGCCGAACTCGCCCCCCGGGTCACCGAGGAGCTGCTGCGCACGGTCGTGGCGGAGGTCCCGGACGCCTGGCTGGACGGCGAGGCGGGCTTCGCGACGCCGGACGCCGTCCGGGAGGCGTACGTGCGCTATCTGTACGCGCGCGTGAAGGCCTCGGCGGCCTGGCTGCCCACCGGCTTCCCCACCCGGGAGGAGCGCGCCGCCGAGGAGGCCCGGCGCGCGGAGAAGACCCGTCAGGGCCGCCCGAGTTGGCTCAAACAGGTCCCCGACCTGCACGGCGAGCCGGCGGCGGAACAGGATTGGTCGGTGCACCTCGGATGAGTCACGCCGTGGAGATCGAGTACTGCACCCAGTGCCGCTGGCTGCCCCGCGCGGCCTGGCTGGCGCAGGAGTTGCTGACCACCTTCGAGGTGGAGCTCGCGCAGCTGTCGCTGAAGCCGGGCACGGGCGGCGTGTTCGTCGTCCGGGTCGACGGCGAGGTCGTCTGGGACCGCCGTGCGCAGGGCTTCCCGGAGCCCACGGCGGTGAAGCGGCTGGTGCGCGACCGAGTGGCCCCGGGACGGACCCTGGGCCACTCGGACCGTCCCGAGGTCAGCCCCTGAGCTGCTCGTAGGCCGGCAGGGTGAGGAAATCCGCGTAGTCCTCGTCGAGGGCGACCGTCAGCAGCAGGTCGTGCGCCTGCTGCCAGTGACCGGCCGCGAACGCCTCCTCGCCGATCTCGTCGCGGATCGCGGCGAGTTCCCCGGCGGCGACCTTGCGGGCCAGCTCGGGCGTGGCCTTCTCGCCGTTCTCGAACTCCACCCCGGCGTTGATCCACTGCCAGATCTGCGAGCGGGAGATCTCGGCGGTCGCGGCGTCCTCCATGAGGTTGAAGATGGCGACCGCGCCCAGGCCGCGCAGCCACGCCTCGATGTAACGGATGCCCACCTGCACGGCGTTGACCAGCCCCGGGTAGGTGGGCCTGGCGTCGAGCGAGTCGACGGCGATGAGGTCGGCGGCCTCGACGCGGACGTCCTCGCGCAGCCGGTGCTTCTGGTTCGGCCGGTCGCCGAGGACCCTGTCGAAGGACTCCATGGCGATCGGCACCAGGTCCGGGTGGGCCACCCACGAGCCGTCGAACCCGTCGTTCGCCTCGCGGTCCTTGTCGGCCTTGACCTTCTCGAAGGCGACCTTGTTGACCTCGGCGTCGCGACGGGAGGGGATGAACGCGGCCATGCCGCCGATGGCGTGCGCGCCGCGCCGGTGGCAGGTGCGCACGAGCAGTTCGGTGTAGGCGCGCATGAACGGGGCGGTCATCGTCACGGCGTTGCGGTCCGGCAGGACGAATTTGGGCCCGCCGTCACGGAAGTTCTTGACGATCGAGAACAGGTAGTCCCAGCGGCCCGCGTTCAGCCCCGAGGCGTGGTCGCGCAGTTCGTAGAGGATCTCCTCCATCTCGTACGCGGCCGTGATCGTCTCGATGAGCACGGTGGCGCGGACGGTGCCCTGCGGGATGCCGACGTGGTCCTGGGCGAAGACGAACACGTCGTTCCACAGGCGGGCCTCCAGGTGCGACTCCGTCTTCGGGAGGTAGAAGTACGGGCCCTTGCCGAGGTCGAGGAGACGCCGGGCGTTGTGGAAGAAGTACAGGCCGAAGTCGACGAGGGCGCCGGGCACGGAGCGGCCGTCGGCGTCGACGAGGTGACGCTCGTCGAGGTGCCAGCCGCGCGGCCGCATCACGACGGTGGCGAGCTCGCCGTTCTCCTTCAGCGCGTACGACTTGCCGGAGACCGGGTCGGTGAAGTCGATGGCGCGCGTGTAGGCGTCGGCCAGGTTGACCTGACCGAGGACGACGTTCTCCCAGGTCGGCGCGGAGGCGTCCTCGAAGTCGGCGAGCCAGACCCGGGCCCCGGAGTTCAGGGCGTTGATCGTCATCTTGCGGTCGGTGGGGCCGGTGATCTCGACCCGGCGGTCGTCCAGGGCCGCGGGGGCGGGCGCCACCCGCCAGGAGTCGTCGGCACGGATCGCGGCGGTCTCCGGGAGGAAGTCGAGGGTGCACGTGCGGGCGATCTCGGCGCGGCGCTCCGTGCGGCGGGCGAGGAGCTCGTCGCGGCGCGGTGTGAACCGCCGGTGCAGTTCGGCCACGAAGGCGAGCGCCGGCTCGGTGAGGACCTCCTCCTGCCGCGGCAGGGGCTCGGCGTCGACGATGGCCAGCGGGGACGGCGCTGGTGCGGACATGAGCGGTCACTTCCTTCAGCGGTGGCACCGGGTGCCAGTCGAACCGGGTACGGCGGGCGAGGCGCCGGACGGGCCAAGCCCTTCTGAACAGTGGATACTAGTTTCCTCATCGTGGAAGTTCAATGGTTTGTTGACGTCGAGAGTCTTCCTGTCGAGGCAACGTGGCGCTCGGTGCCAGGGGGCTCACTCAAGGTGGGCGAGATCGTCCGGGGTGTCGATGTCGAACGGCCGGGCCACGTCACCGCACTCGACGAGGGTGAGCGCCTCCCGGTGCGCGCTCAGATAGGCGCGCGCCCCCCGGTCGCCGGTCGCGGCCGCGGCGACGCCCGTCCAGTGGCGGGAGCCGAGCAGGACCGGATGGCCGCGCTCGCCGTCGTAGGCGGCCGACACGAGCGAGGACTCGCCCTCGTAGGCCGCGAGCACCCGCGCCACCGCCTGCGGACCGATGCCGGGCTGGTCGACGAGGAGGACCAGCGCCCCGCGCGCGCCGGCCGCCGGAGCGCCTGCGGGGGAGGCCGGACGGGGCAGCGAGGCGAGGCCGGCGCGCAGTGACGTGCCCATCCCCTGGGCCCAGTCGGGGTTGTCCACCAGCACGCACCCGTCGAGCCGGGCTTGTTCGCGTACGGCGTCGGCGCCGGCTCCGAGCACCACGTGCACGCGCGTGCAGCCCGCCGAGCGCAGCGTGCGCACCACATGCTCCACGAGAGGGCGCCCCCGGTGTTCGAGCAGGGCCTTGGGCCGCCCTCCGAGCCTTCGTCCCCCACCCGCCGCGAGGACCAGGCCGAAGACCTGGTCCCCGGCGTCGCTCGTGCTCCCGTGTTCCGTGTGCGTCATGCGTCCTGCATACCTGACGCGGCGTCGGACACATGGTCTCCGGAGGCTGAATTTCGGTCCGCGCTGTGGCGCACCCGGCAGGGGGTGGCGTTTACTGGCCCGCGCGTCCCCCGGCGCACGACCGGCGCCACGGGGAGGCGGGGGCGGGAAGGCGCGTACTCGTGCCCGGCGGGGTGCGAGGGGGGGAGAGCTGTGTTGCGGAGCTTGGGGCAAAGGGCAGTGACCGGCAGCGACGAGGATCCGAGGGTGACGGAACTGCGGGCGGCGGTGTCCCGGCTCCGCCGCGAACTCGCCGCGCATCCGGCGGAGTTCCCCGACCGGGTCATCGCCGAGGACGAACTCGCCGCGCTCGCCGCGATGGCGGCCCACGGCACCCCCGAGGTTGTGCGGTTACGCCGTTCCCTGCTGCTGATCGCCGGCGCCATCGGCTCGGTGAGCGCGCTGGCCCGCGGCCTGGCCGACGTGCGCTGTGCCGTGGAACGCTTCGGGCGGAGCCCGCGCGGCTGAACCGCGGCCGCAGCGCCCGGTGCGGCGTGGCGTGGGTCAGCCGATCGCGGCGCCGGAGTCGGCCAGGGCCCGCGACAGTTCGGCCGCCACCTGCTGGAGCACCGGCACGATCCTCTCGGTCGCCTCCTCCGTGACGCGGCCCGCGGGGCCGGAGATGGAGACGGCCGCGGCGGTGGGGGAGTCGGGCACGGACACCGCCAGGCAGCGCACGCCGATCTCCTGTTCGTTGTCGTCGACGGCGAATCCGGCCCGCCGGACGTCCGCCAGCGCTGCCAGGAAGCCCTCCGGCGTGGTGATCGTCCTGTTCGTGGCGGCGGGCATGCCGGTGCGGGCGAGCAGGGCGCGCACCTCGCCGTCGGGGAAGCCCGCCAGCAGGGCCTTGCCGACGCCGGTGCTGTGCGGCAGGACCCGGCGTCCGACCTCGGTGAACATCCGCATCGAGTGCTTGGACGGCACCTGCGCCACGTACACGATCTCGTCGCCGTCGAGCAGTGCCATGTTCGCCGTCTCGCCGGTCTCCTCGACGAGACGGGCCAGATAGGGCCGGGCCCAGGTGCCCAGCAGCCGGGAGGCCGACTCGCCGAGCCGGATCAGCCGGGGGCCCAGCGCGTAGCGGCGGTTGGACTGCTGACGCACGTAGCCGCAGGCCACCAGGGTGCGCATGAGGCGGTGGATGGTGGGCAGCGGCAGCCCGCTGCTCGCGGACAGCTCGCTCAGGCCGACCTCGCCTCCCGCGTCCGCCATCCGCTCGAGCAGATCGAAGGCGCGCTCGAGTGACTGGACCCCTCCGCCTGCGGACCTGGCGGAGTCGGTGGTGCTGGCGCTCGACGTCGGCACGGCGCGTCCTTTCGCTACGGGCGGGCGGGGCTGAAGCCTACCCGTCGGTCGGTTGACTCCCGGCTTGTGCGTAGCTACGTTCTGCTGCATGGAATTGTCATTCCGCTTTGTGGAAACATCCAGGAGGGGTGGCGGCGGGTGCACTGTGGGGGAGTGCGCCCTTGACGGCGCGGAGGCGGGAGTGAAGACTCCTTCAACAGAACGTTGAATTCCGTTACGTGAAAGTTTCCGAGCGTTTCTGACAGTTGACCGGAGTGCACGGAAGAGAGGGGTCCGGGTGTCCGAGGCCGAACTGGTGCTGCGCTCGACGCGCGTCGTCACTCCCGACGGGACGCGCCCCGCGGCGGTCGCGGTGGCGGGCGGCGCGATCACGGCCGTCCTGCCGTACGACGCCCCCGTCCCCGAGGGGGCCCGCCTGGAGGACTTCGGCGACGACGTCCTGCTGCCCGGCCTGGTCGACACGCATGTGCACGTCAACGATCCCGGCCGCACCCACTGGGAGGGCTTCTGGACCGCCACCCGCGCGGCGGCGGCCGGCGGCATCACCACCCTCGTCGACATGCCCCTGAACTCCCTGCCGCCGACCACGACGGTCGGACACCTGCGCGTCAAGCGGGAGGTCGCCGCGGACAAGGCGCACATCGACGTCGGCTTCTGGGGCGGCGCCCTGCCCGACAACGTCAAGGACCTGCGGCCGCTGCACGACCGCGGAGTCTTCGGCTTCAAGGCGTTCCTCTCCCCGTCGGGCGTGGACGAGTTCCCGCACCTCGACCAGGACGGCCTGGCCCGCTCCCTGGCCGAGATCGCCGGCTTCGACGGCCTGCTGATCGTGCACGCGGAGGACCCGCACCACCTGGACGCGGCCCCGCAGCAGGGCGGTCCCCGGTACGCCGACTTCCTCGCGAGCCGGCCGCGCGGCGCCGAGGACACCGCCGTCGCGCACCTCGTCGACCAGGCCCGGCGGCTCGACGCGCGCGTGCACGTCCTGCACCTCTCCTCCAGCGACGCGCTCCCGCTGATCGCCGCCGCCAAGGCCGACGGCGTCCGGATCACCGTCGAGACCTGCCCGCACTATCTGACCCTGACCGCCGAGGAAGTGCCGGACGGGGCAAGCGAGTTCAAGTGCTGCCCGCCCATCCGTGAGTCCGCCAACCAGGACCTGCTCTGGCAGGCCCTCGCCGACGGCACGATCGACTGCGTGGTCACCGACCACTCGCCGTCCACGGCCGACCTGAAGACCGACGACTTCGCGACCGCGTGGGGCGGCATCTCCGGACTGCAGCTCAGCCTCCCGGCGGTCTGGACCGAGGCGCGCCGACGGGGGCACGGCATCGAGGACGTCGTGAGGTGGATGTCCACGCGCACGGCCGCCCTCGTGGGCCTCGACCGCAAGGGCGCGATCGAGGCGGGCCGCGACGCCGACTTCGCCGTCCTCGCCCCCGACGAGACCTTCACCGTCGACCCGGCGGCCCTCCAGCACCGCAACCGCGTCACGGCGTACGCCGGGAGAACCCTCCACGGCGTCGTGAAGTCCACCTGGCTGCGCGGCGAACGCATCGTCGCCGGCGGCGAGTTCACCGAACCGAAGGGCCGGCTGCTCACCCGCAGCCCCTGACGCCGGCGCGGCAGGACGCCCGCTCCCGCACCGCGACCCCCGCACCCGCGACCCCGCGGCGGCCGACTCCCGAAAGGCAGATCTGATCACCGTGACGGCGACGACCAGTTTCACCGGCGACGCGAACCCCTACGGAGGCGGCGACCCGTACGCGGACTACCGCACCGCCGCCTTCCCCTTCAGCCGGTACGTCGACCTGGCCGACCGGCGGCTCGGCGGCGCGGTCGTCGCCGCCAACGACGAGTTCTTCGCCCAGCGCGAGAACCTTCTGCTGCCCGGGCGGGCCGAGTTCGACCCGGAGCACTTCGGGCACAAGGGCAAGATCATGGACGGCTGGGAGACCCGCCGCCGCCGCGGCGCCTCCGCCGAACACCCCTGGCCCACCGACGACGACCACGACTGGGCGCTCGTCCGTCTCGGCGCACCCGGCGTGATCCGGGGCATCGTCGTCGACACGGCCCACTTCCGCGGCAACTACCCGCAGGCGGTGTCGGTCGAGGGCGCGTCCGTGGCGGGCTCGCCGTCGCCGGAGGAGCTCCTCGGGGACGACGTGAAGTGGTCGACGCTGGTCCCGCGCACGCCGGTCGGCGGCCACGCGGCGAACGGCTTCGCCGTGGCGACCGAGCAGCGCTTCACGCACCTGCGGGTCAACCAGCATCCCGACGGCGGCATCGCCCGCCTGCGCGTGTACGGCGAGGTCGTCCCCGACCCCGGATGGCTGGCGGTGCTGGGCGCGTTCGACGTGGTCGCCCTGGAGAACGGCGGCCGGGTCGAGGACGCCTCCGACCTCTTCTACTCGCCGGCCTCCCACACCATCCAGCCGGGCCGCTCCCGCAAGATGGACGACGGCTGGGAGACCCGCCGCCGCCGCGACCGGGGCCACGACTGGATCCGCTACCGGCTGGCCGCCCAGGCGCGGATCCGCGCGCTGGAGATCGACACCGCGTACCTCAAGGGCAACAGCGCGGGCTGGGCCTCGGTGTCGGTCAAGGACGGCGACGACGGCGCATGGACGGAGATCCTGCCGCGCACCCGCCTGCAGCCCGACGCCAACCACCGCTTCGTCCTGCCCGAACCCGCGGTCGGGACGCACGCGCGCGTGGACATCTATCCGGACGGCGGCATCTCCCGTCTGCGCCTGTTCGGTTCGCTGACGGAGGAGGGCGCGAGCCGCCTCACGGCCCGCCACCAGGAGCTGGGCGGCTGACCGGGCCGTCCTCGCGGGAACCCGCGGAGCCGCAGGGCCGCCGCCGGGGACGCCCGGTCAGCCGGATCCCCGGCTCTCCCCTGCGGCGAACAGCGCGAACGCCAGCACGAGCAGCGCGACGCTCGCGTACACCTCGTGGCCGTCGAGGAAGCCGATCCGCTGCACGAGGCCCACATGCCAGCGGGCGAACTCGTGCAGCAGCCCGAGGACGCCCTGCACCAGGGCGAAGAATCCGAGCAGACCCAGCAGTTCCTTCATGTCCCCGACCCTCGCCCCGCGGATCCCGCCCACGCCATCGGCCGCGGGACGGCGCCCGCGCGACGGAAGGCGCAGCACCGGCCGGCCGCCGCCGCCGAAAGGAGGCGGCGGCGCGACTTAGGTCGACCGTCGTCGTCCATCGGTGGGCGATCGCCGTCGGCGGGGAGGTCACCGGGCCTCTTCCTGCGTAGATTCTCGGTCCATGAGGGCAGACGAGGGCAGCGCGCCGGCACCCGGTTTCACGGGCCCCCGGTGGCTGTGGCCGTCGGCGGTGGTCGCCGAGCTCGACCCGGACGCCGAGGGCCGCGGACCACGGCACCGGCGCACCGCACGCGACTGGATCGTCGACTTCTCCTGCTTCCTCCTGGCCGTCCTCGTCGGCCTGGCGGTCGTGGACTCGATGCCGGGCGAGCGCGAGCTGCCGCCCGCCGTCGCGGTGGCGGACCAGCTGCTGGGCGCCCTCGCCTGCGCGGCGGTGTGGCTGCGCCGCCGGTGGCCGCTCGCCCTGTCCGTCGTGCTGGTCCCGCTCGGAATCCTGTCGACCTCCTCGTCCGGCGCGCTCGTCGTCGCCCTCTTCACGCTCGCCGTGCACCGGCCGTTCCGGTACGCGGCCTGGGTGGGCGGCGTCGAGCTCGCGCTGACCCCGCTGGTCGTGCTGGTGCGTCCGGACCCGGACCTGGCGTACACGCCGTCGGTGGTGTGGAGCGTGCTGATCACCGTCACGATTCTCGGCTGGGGCATGTTCGTACGGTCGAAGCGGCAGCTGGTGCTGAGCCTGCGCGACCGGGCGCAGCGCGCCGAGACGGAGGCCCGGCTGCGCGCCGAGCAGGCGCAGCGGCTGGCCCGCGAGGCCATCGCCCGGGAGATGCACGACGTGCTCGCCCATCGGCTCACGCTGCTCAGCGTGCACGCGGGCGGACTGGAGTTCCGTCCCGACGCGTCCCGTGAGGAGATCGCCCGGGCGGCCGGCGTCATCCGGGAGAGCGCCCACGAGGCCCTCCAGGACCTGCGGGAGATCATCGGCGTCCTGCGGGCCGGGGAGCACGACGACGGGGGCCGGCCCCAGCCCACGCTCGCCGCGCTGGAGACGCTGGTCGCCGAGTCGCGCGAGGCGGGCATGAAGGTCGCCCTCGACCAGCGGGTCGCCGAGGCCGCCGCGGTCCCCGCCTCCGTCGGCCGCACCGCCTACCGCATCGTCCAGGAGGGGCTGACCAACGCCCGCAAGCACGCCCCCGGCGCGCAGGTCGCGGTCACCGTTTCCGGCGGCCCCGGCGAGGGCATCGCCGTGAGCGTGCGCAACCCCGCGCCGGAGGGCGACGTCCCGCCCGTCCCCGGTTCCGGCCAGGGCCTGATCGGCCTGACCGAACGGGCGACGCTGGCCGGGGGACGCCTGGAGCACGGTGCGCGCACCGACGGAGGCTTCGAGGTGCGGGCGCGGCTGCCGTGGGGGTGAATCGGCGCACCGCGCAACCCGCGGGCCCCCACCGTGATTTCGTGGGCCCATGACTGCGATCAGACTCCTCCTCGTCGACGACGATCCCCTGGTGCGAGCCGGTCTGACCTTCATGATGGGAGGCGCCGACGACATCGAGATCGTCGGTGAGGCCGCCGACGGCGGCGAGGCCGAGGAACTGGTGGAGCGCACCCGCCCCGACGTCGTCCTGATGGACATTCGGATGCCGGCGGTGGACGGACTGACCGCCACCGAACGGCTGCGGGCGCGCGAGGACGCCCCGCAGGTGGTCGTCCTCACCACCTTCCACGCCGACGAACAGGTGCTGCGGGCGCTGCGCGCGGGGGCCGCAGGATTCGTCCTCAAGGACACCCCGCCCGCCGAGATCCTCGACGCCGTGCGCAAGGTGGCGGCCGGCGACCCGGTCCTGTCGCCGACGGTCACCCGGCAGTTGATGGACCACGCGGCCGGCGCCGCCGCCGACACCCGGCGCGCCCACGCGCGCGTGCGGCTCGCGGCCCTCGGCGAACGCGAACGCGAGGTGGCCGTCGCCGTGGGCCGGGGGCTGTCCAACGCGGACATCGCCGCCGGGCTGTTCATGAGCGTGGCCACCGTCAAGGCGCACGTCTCGCGCATCCTCGCCCGGCTCGGGCTCAACAACCGTGTGCAGATCGCCCTGCTCGCCCACGAAGCGGACCTGCTGGACGACGGACCGGACACGGCGGGACGGGCGGGGATCGTCTAGTGCCGTGACCGGGCGAAGACTGCGGGCGGCGGATCCGGGGAGAGCGGATCGGGGCGGCGGATCCGGGGGAAGGGCCGGGCGGCGGATCCTGGAGCGGATCCGGACGGCGGCAGGACCCGCGGCCCTTCGCCGCGCAGGCCCGCCGTGTCCGCTCACGCCGTCCCGAGGGCTCCGTCCGCCGTCCCGGGGCACCGTCCGCCGTCCCGGTGGCTCCCCGTCCCGGCTCACGGCGTCCCGAGGGGCAGCGTCCCGGCTCACGCCGTCCCGAGGGCGGCCGGGATCTCCGCGAGCCGTACCGCCCGGCGTTCGCGGCGGGACACCTCGCACGCCTCGGCTATGCGCAGGGCCTGCAGGGCCTCCCGGCCGTCGCACGGATTGGCGCGCTTCCCGCGGACGACGTCCACGAAGGCGTTCAGTTCCGCCGTGTAGGCGGGTTCGAAGCGTTCCAGGAATCCCGTCCACGGCTTGTCCGCGGCAGGCGGACCGGTGGGCTCGGTGGACGCGATCGGCGTGCGGTCGTCCAGGCCCACGACGATCTGGTCCAGCTCCCCGGCCAGCTCCATGCGGACGTCGTAGCCCGCCCCGTTCAGCCGGGTCGCCGTCGCGGTGGCGAGGGCGCCGTCGTCGAGGGTGAGGACCGCGGCAGCCGTGTCCACGTCCCCCGCCTCGCGGAACATCGCCGGACCGGCGTCGGACCCGGCCGCGTACACGTCCACCACCTCGCGCCCGGTCACCCAGCGCAGGCAGTCGAAGTCGTGGATGAGCGCGTCCCGGTAGATCCCGCCGGACACCGGAAGCCAGGCGGCCGGCGGCGCCGACTCGTCGGAGGTCAGCGCCCGCACCGTGTGCAGCCGTCCGAGCCGTCCCGAGCGCACCGCCTCCCGGGCGCCCGAGTACCCGGCGTCGAAGCGGCGCTGGAAGCCCATCTGGAGGACGGTCCCGGCGTTCTCGACCTCGGCTATCGCCTGTAAGGTCCCCGCCAGGTCCAGGGCGATCGGCTTCTCGCAGAAGACCGGCAGTCCGGAGCGCGCTGCCCGACCGATCAGTTCGGCGTGGGCCGAGGTGGCCGTCGTGATGACCACGGCGTCCACGCCCCAGCGGAAGATCTCGTCCACCCCGGGGGCGGCCGTCTCGCCCAGCCGCAGGGCGAGCTCCTGGGCCCGCGCCTGGTCCGCGTCCGTCAGGATGAGGGATCCGACCTCGCGGTGACGGCTGAGTGTGTTCGCATGAATGGTGCCTATGCGGCCCGTCCCGATGACCCCGATGCGCATGAAACCAAAGTGACGTCGCAGACCGCACCTGTCAATGTGCATGTCCGGACAATCGGACTACACAACTTCCCGTCAACCGGTCGCGGAGCTACGCTCGGGCCGTGCCGAAACCAGGAGTGGACCCGACCGTGCAGCTGGAACTACGTGTGGACCGCAGTTCGCCGGTGCCGTTGTACTTCCAGCTCGCCCAGCAGCTGGAGGCCGCGATCGAGCACGGATCGCTCACCCCCGGCAGCCTGCTGGGCAACGAGATCGAGCTCGCCGCACGGCTCGGCCTGTCCCGGCCGACCGTCCGCCAGGCGATCCAGTCGCTCGTCGACAAGGGGCTCCTGGTGCGCCGCCGGGGCGTCGGCACGCAGGTCGTGCACAGCCAGGTCAAGCGCCCGCTGGAGCTCAGCAGCCTCTACGACGACCTGGAGGCGGCCGGGCAGCGTCCGGCGACGACGGTCCTGGCCAACACGGTGCTGCCGGCGTCCGCCGAGGTGGCGGCCGCGCTCGGGGTGGCCGAGGGCAGCGACGTCCACCGGGTGGAGCGGCTGCGCCTGGCGCACGGCGAACCGATGGCGTACCTGTGCAACCACCTGCCCTCCGGCCTGCTCGACCTCGACACGGAACAGCTCCAGGCCACCGGCCTGTACCGCCTGATGCGGGCCGCCGGCATCACCCTGCACAGCGCCCGCCAGTCCATCGGCGCCCGCGCCGCCACCGAGGACGAGGCCGAGCGGCTCGCCGAGGACCGGGGCGCCCCGCTGCTGACCATGCAGCGCACCACCTTCGACGACACCGGCCGCGCGGTGGAGTTCGGCGATCACATCTACCGCCCGACCCGCTACTCCTTCGAGTTCCAGCTGCTCGTGCGCCCCTGAGCGCCACGGCGACCGCGGGCCGGCCCGCGGGCGACATGAGCGGAGCGCGTGACATCCGTGACGCTGTGACCCCCGTCACCCTGGCAGGCCGACGGCGGGGACGCCGACCAGAGCCGCCCCGGCGACCCCCGCCACGAGCTGCGGCGTCGCGCGGGAGCCCGTGGCCGAGCCGTCGCGTTCGCCGGGCGTCCGCCGTCGTCAAAGGCCGCGCGCCGTCGTCGCCCGGCTCGGCACCCGAGGTGAGGGTGAGGCAGAATCGGCGACGATGAGCACCTACGGCAACTTCAGCGCCCCCATCGGCTCCCGCCGCGCCCCCGCACTCCGCACGGTGGGCACCAGGGAGCGCCGCTCGCTCCTCACCGCGCCACGGGTGCCCACCGTCGGCATCGACATCGGCGGCACCAAGGTGATGGCGGGCGTCGTCGACGCCGACGGCAACATCCTGGAGAAGGTCCGCACCGAGACGCCGGACAAGTCGAAGAGCCCGAAGGTCGTCGAGGACACGATCGTCGAACTGGTCCTGGACCTGTCCGACCGCCACGACGTGCACGCCGTCGGCGTCGGCGCGGCGGGCTGGGTCGACGCCGACCGCAACCGTGTGCTGTTCGCGCCCCATCTGTCCTGGCGCAACGAACCCCTTCGGGACCGCCTCTCCGGCCGTCTCGCGGTGCCCGTCCTCGTCGACAACGACGCCAACACCGCCGCCTGGGCGGAGTGGCGCTTCGGCGCGGGCCGCGGCGAGGACCACCTCGTCATGATCACCCTCGGCACCGGCATCGGCGGCGCGATCCTCGAGGACGGCCAGGTCAAGCGCGGCAAGTACGGCGTCGCCGGCGAGTTCGGCCATATGCAGGTCGTGCCCGGCGGCCACCGCTGCCCGTGCGGCAACCGCGGCTGCTGGGAGCAGTACAGCTCGGGCAACGCCCTGGTCAGAGAGGCCAAGGAGCTGGCCGCCGCCGACTCTCCGGTGGCCTACGGGATCATCGAGCACGTCAAGGGGCAGATCGGGGACATCAGCGGCCCCATGATCACCGAGCTGGCCCGCGAGGGCGACGCGATGTGCATCGAGCTGCTCCAGGACATCGGTCAGTGGCTGGGCGTCGGCATCGCCAACCTCGCCGCCGCCCTCGACCCGTCCTGCTTCGTGATCGGCGGCGGCGTCTCGGCCGCCGACGACCTGCTGATCAGCCCCGCGCGGGACGCGTTCAAGCGCCAGCTCACCGGTCGCGGCTACCGCCCCGAGGCCCGGATCGTGCGCGCCCAGCTCGGCCCCGAGGCCGGCATGGTCGGCGCCGCGGACCTGGCCCGTCTGGTGGCCCGCCGCTTCCGGCGCGCCAAGCGCCGCCGCGTGGAGCGCTACGAGCGCTTCGAGCGGTTCACGGAGGCGGCCCGCCGCACCCAGGACACGGCGTGACACGCGGGTGCCGCGTCCGCCCGGACCACGGCCCCACGTCCGTGCCGCCCTCTCCCCGCGACACGGCCATGGCGTCCGTGCCGCCCCCCGTCCGCGACACGGCGTGACCTCCGTGCCGCCCTCCGCCCGAGCCACGGTCCTCGCGCCCGTGCCGCCCTCCGCCCAGGACATCGCATGACCCCGGTACCGCCGCCGCCCCGCACCACCTCGGACACCGCATGACAGCACCGCTGCCCCACCAGGCCGCGCCCTCCGGCGAGCCGCCCCGCCCGCCGGAGGACCGCCGGCACATGATCCGCCGCAGGGCCCTCACCCTGCTGATCATCGTGCTGCTCATCGGCGTCCCGGCCGGCTACCTGGTGATCTCCGCCAACCAGAGCCGCAGCAGCGGCAAGGACAAAGAGGCGAAGTACTCGGCGACCGGCCTGACCGAGGGCTGGCCCTCGAAGGTGCAGCGCCGCCTCTACCAGGTGCCGGTCCCGCACCCCGCCAACAAGGTCGCCTACTACGAGACGAACAACTGGAAGACCAGCCGGCTCTATGTGCAGTTCCAGACCACACAGGCCGGCCTCGACCAGTTCCTCGCGGAGATCGGCGTCGGCCGGGACGACCTGAAGAAGAGCGACATCGCCATCAGCGACCGCGACCAGGAGATCACCGGCTGGAAGTTCAGCGGCCCCGGCTCGCGCCCGGGGGACGACTTCGGCGTCGTCCTCGAGCGCAAGAACCCGCAGCCGACCTTGGACATCGTCGTGAACACCGGAAACGCGGTCTTCCCGTTCGTGTACGTCGTCTCCCGCACGGTCCCCTGACCCGGCTCCCGGAGCGCCCCGGACGGACCCGGCGGGGTGACCGGCCGGCCGCCCGGGACCGATTGTCGGACCCCGCCCGTAGAGTCGAAGACGACTGATCCGAGACGGCGGGAGGTGGACACCGGCATGAGCGTCATGGCCGACAGGGCGGCTGCCGCCGAGCCAGGTTCCGCGTCCTCCTGCGTGCGCCTCGCCGCCGTCTTCCTGCCCGCCCCCCTCCCGCGCGAGGGCCGCGTCGCCTTCTGGGACCCGGCGGACGGCGCGCTGCCCGACACGGCGGAAGCCGAACGCATGGAGCTCACCGTCGTCCGGCGCCACGGCGCCACGATCCGCCGCAGGCGGACCCCCGCCCTGTCCCTGCCGCTCGACGCGGCGCTCCCGCTGCTCGTGCGCGCCCGCCACGACCCCGCAGCCCACCCGGCGACCGCCTGCTGGGGCGCGGCCGCGCTGCACGCGCTGCGGCTCGCCGCCCGCGGCCGCCTGCTCCCCGGCCTCACCCCCACCGGACACGACGCCTGGCGCGCGGGCCCGCTGGACCCGCAGGACATCGCGCATCTGCGCGCGGTCGCCGCCGCCCTCCCGCACGAGGGCCACGCCGTGCCGCTCGACGGTCCCGGCCCGCTCCTGCTGCCCCGGCCCGAGCCCCTGATGCGCTCCTTCCTCGACGCGGTGGCGGACACCCTGCCGCGCACCCCGGCGGCGCCGCACGCCTGCGGCAGGCCCTTCGCGGACCGCCGTCCCCAGCGGCTGCCCGGCGCCCACGACTGGGCCGCGGAGGTCGCCGCCGGCATGGACGCGGGCGTGCGGATCTCGCTCCGCCTCGACCTGTCGGCGTACGACATGTTCGACGCGCCCGATGACGACGGCCACGGCGGGGCGCGGGTGCGCAGCGCCGGCGCGGCGATCGTCCAGGTGCACAGCCTCGCCGACCCGACCCTGGTGACGGACGCGGCGGCTCTGTGGGCGGGCGAGGCCGACGCGGCCTTCGGTGCACGCGCCCGCGTGGACGCGGCCCTCGCCGTGCGGCGCGCGGCCCGTGTGTGGGCGCCGCTCGCCCGGCTCGCCGACCAGGACGCGCCGGACGTCCTGGCCCTCTCCGAGGACGAGCTGGGCGACCTGCTCGGCGTGGCCGCCGCCCGGCTCGCCGCGGCCGGGGTCGCCGTGCACTGGCCCCGGGACCTCGCGCAGGACCTCAGCGCGGCCGCCGTGGTCCGTCCCGCGCCCGGCTCCGCGACCGACGGCGCGGGCTTCTTCGAGGGCGAGGAACTGCTGCAGTTCCGCTGGCAGCTGGCGCTCGGCGGCGACCCGCTCAGCGAGGCGGAGATGGACGCGCTGGCGGAGGCCCACCGCCCGGTCGTGCGGCTGCGCGACCAGTGGGTGCTGGTCGATCCGGCGCTGGTGCGCAAGGCCCGCAAACGCGAACTGGGCCTGCTGGACCCGGTCGACGCCCTGTCCGTCGCCCTCTCGGGCGTGGCCGAGGTCGACGGCGAGACCGTCGAGGCGGTGCCCGTCGGCGCCCTGGCCGCCCTGCGCGACCGCCTCACCGCCGGGGTGCGGCCCGCCGAGCCGCCCGCCGGTCTGCACGCCGTCCTGCGCGACTACCAGCTGCGCGGTCTGGCCTGGCTGGACCTGATGACCTCGCTCGGCCTCGGCGGCTGTCTCGCCGACGACATGGGCCTCGGCAAGACGATCACCGTCATCGCCCTGCACCTCAAGCGCGCCCGCACCGAGCCCACCCTGGTGGTGTGCCCGGCCTCGCTGCTGGGCAACTGGCAGCGCGAGATCAACCGCTTCGCGCCCGGGGCGCCCGTCCGCCGCTTCCACGGACCGGGCCGCAGCCTGGCCGAGCTGTCCGGCGGTTTCGTCCTCACCACGTACGGCACGATGCGCTCGGCGGCCCCGGCCCTGGCCGAACAGCCGTGGGGCATGGTCGTCGCGGACGAGGCGCAACACGTCAAGAACCCCTACTCGGCGACGGCGAAGGCGCTGCGCACGATCCCCACGCCCGCGCGCGTGGCCCTGACCGGCACCCCCGTCGAGAACAACCTGTCCGAGCTCTGGGCGCTGCTCGACTGGACGACACCCGGTCTCCTCGGCCCCCTGAAGTCCTTCCGCGCCCGGCACGCGCGCGCGGTGGAGAACGGCGAGGACGACCAGGCGGTGGAGCGACTCGCCCGGCTGGTCCGCCCGTTCCTCCTGCGCCGCAAGAAGTCCGACCCCGGCATCGTGCCCGAGCTGCCGCCCAAGACGGAGACCGACCACCCGGTCCCGCTCACCCGCGAACAGGCCGCCCTCTACGAGGCGGTGGTCCGCGAATCACTGCTGGCCATCGAGACGGCGGACGGCATCGCCCGCCGCGGCCTGGTGCTGAAGCTCCTCGGCGCGCTGAAGCAGATCTGCGACCACCCCGCCCTCTACCTCAAGGAGGACGCGGCCTCCGTCGGCGACGCCCTCGCCGCCCGCTCCGGCAAACTCGCCCTGCTGGACGAACTGTTGGACACCCTCCTCGCGGAGGACGGCTCGGCCCTCGTCTTCACCCAGTACGTCGGCATGGCCCGTCTGATCACCGCCCACCTCGCCGCCCGCGCCGTCCCCGTGGACCTGCTGCACGGGGGGACTCCCGTGCCGGAGCGGGAACGGATGGTGGACCGCTTCCAGAGCGGCGCGACCCCGGTCCTCGTGCTGTCCCTGAAGGCCGCCGGCACCGGCCTCAACCTGACGCGCGCGGGACACGTCGTGCACTTCGACCGCTGGTGGAACCCGGCGGTGGAGGAGCAGGCCACCGACCGCGCCTACCGCATCGGCCAGACCCAGCCGGTTCAGGTGCACCGCCTCATCACCGAGGGCACGGTCGAGGACCGCATCGCCGAGATGCTCCAGGCCAAGCGCGCCCTGGCCGACGCGATCCTCGGCTCGGGCGAGTCGGCCCTGACCGAACTGACGGACCGTGAGCTCACCGACCTGGTCAGGCTGCGGAGGGAGGCGTGATGAGCGAACCGCACAAGAGTCCGGGGCCGGCCGACGAGGCGCGCCGAGCACTGCGGGCGGCGCGTGAGCGGCAGCAGGAACAGAGCGCGCAGCAGACCGCGCCGGAGCAGCGCGCCGAGCGGCGGACCGACCGGTCCGACCATCCCCCGGCCCCAGCGGCCCCCCGGCCCGGGGACGTCGCCCGCGCGGCCCTGCGCCGGCCCCCGCAGCCCGCTCCCGCCATGGCCGAACCGGGCTCCGCGGTGGACCCCGGTCCCGTCGACGCGCCTGGTGCCGCGGCGGACTCCGCGGCCGCCGAAGCCCAGGGCGCGGCGGCCGGCATCGGTCCGGTGACCGACGCCGGCCCGGCGCCCACGGCCGGGGCCCGCCTCGGGGCCGACTCCGGGGCCGACCCCGATCCGGGGGCCGGCCCGGTTCTCCCGTCCGGCAGCGGTCCTGCGGGCGGCTCCGCTCCGGTGGTCGACGCAGCCGCCGGCGCCGCGGCGACGGCCTCCGCCGGCACCGAGACCGTCCCCGTGGCCCGTTCCCGGTCCACGGCGGACGCCGCGCCGCCCGCCGCAGGGCAGGCCGCCGCGGATCCGGCGGAGGCGACGGCCTCCGCCGGCACCGAGACCGTCCCCGTGGCCCGTTCCCGGTCCACGGCGGACGCCGCGCCGCCCGCCGCAGGGCAGGCCGCCGCCGCGCCGCCCGCCGCAGGGCAGGCCGCCGCGGATCCGGCGGGGGCCGGCGCCCCGCCGTCCGACACGCCGCCCACCGCGCCCACCCCGTCCTCCCCGCGCCTGACGGGCGTCCGGAACACCGCGCACCCAGGGACCGGGCCCGTCCCGGACGCCGCGACCGTTGCGCCCGCGACGGCCGGCCCGCGTCCCGGGGACGTCGCCCGTGAAGCCCTGCGCGCGGCCCGGGCCCAGGCGCGCCGCGGCCCGTCCGCAACCGAGCCGCGGACACCTGACGGGGCGCCCGCGGAGACAGCCGCACAGCCGGCCCCCGAGACGGCCCTGCGCCGGCCACGTCACCGTCCCGACCGGAGCCCCGGGACGCGCTCGGCCGCGCCGCCCGCCTCGCGCTCCGCCGACGTCCGGCGAGCGGACCGCCGACACGATCGGATCGCCGACGAACGCGCCCGCGCGGTAAGGGAGTTGCTGGCCGACTCCTTCCGCATGCCGTCGGACGACAGCGCCGAGCCCGCACCCGATTCCGCAGCACCCGGTTCCGATTCCGCATCCGATTTCTCAGCCGCACCCGATTCCACCCCTGCACCCGATCGCGAATCCGCACCCGAGCCCCGGTTCGAGCCCGGCCCCGGACCGGAGCGCGTGCGAGGGAATCGCCGGGACCGCGCGGAGAGCCGCCCGGACGGCCTCGACGGCCTCGACGGCCTCGACGGCCTCGACGGTTTCGACGGTCCCGAAGGCCCGGACGGCCGCGCCGTCTCCCTGGCGCTCGACGACGTCCCGCCCCCCGCTCCCCGTTCCATGGCCGCCCCCTCCCGGGACGGCGATCACCGCCGCACCTTTCCGGCCTTCCCTCCCCGCACCGGCGAGGCCTTCGCCGGGACCTGGTGGGGGAACGCATGGGTCGCCGCGCTCGAGGAGGGCGCCCTCGACCCCCGGCGCGTGGTCCGCGGGCGCGGTTACGCCGAACAGGGGAACGTGGACGCGATCACGGTCACGCCGGGACACGTCCTCGCCTACGTGCAGGGCAGCCGCCCCCGCCCGTACCGCGTCCAGGTCCGGCTGCGCACCCTCGGCGAGGAGGACTGGGAGCGCTTCCTGGCCGCCGCCGTCGAGCACCCCGGGCACATCGCCGCACTGCTCGACAAGGAGATGCCGGAGTCGCTGGCCGCCTGCGGGGTGCCGCTGCTGCCCGGCCCCGGCGACCTGGAACCGCAGTGCAGCTGTCCCGACCGCGGTCACCCCTGCAAGCACGCGGCCGCGCTCTGCTACCAGACCGCACGGCTGCTCGACGCCGACCCGTTCGTGCTGCTCCTGTTGCGCGGGCGGGGCGAGCGCGAGCTGCTGGACGCGCTGTCCCGGCGCAACGCCGCCCGGGCTGCCCGCGCCGCACAGGAGCGGCAACCGCGGCCGCTGCCGGGCGTGCGGGCCGCGGAGGCCCTCGCCGAGCGCCGGCTGCCGCCCCTGCCGGCCCCGCTGCCCCCGCCCGCGCACCCCGAGCAGCCTCCGGTGTACCCGTCCGCGCCGAACGGCCCGGACTCCTTCGCGCTGGACCATCTCGCGACCGACGCGGCCGCCCGCGCCCACGCCCTGCTGACCAGCGGCCACGACGCGATCGGCGCACTGACCCTCTGGCAGGACGCCGTACGGCTCGCCGCCTCCCGTCCCGGCTCCGGGCTCACCGTCGCCACCCGGGCCCTCTACGCCTCGCTGGCCTCCGCCGCCGGCCGCACCCCGTCCGAACTGGCGCGCGCGGTGGCCGCCTGGCGACAGGGCGGACCGGACGGGCTCGCCGTCCTGGAGGAGTCCTGGGACCCGCCCGCGGGCCGCTTCGACCGGGCCAGGCCCCTCCTTCTGGCCGCCGACCTGCCCGCCTTCCGCCCGCGCCGCAACCACCTCACCCACCCCCGCGGCCATGTGCAACTCCGCTTCGGCCGGGACGGGTTGTGGTACGCGTACGAGTCCGAACCGGGCCGTGACGACTGGTGGCCGCGCGGCACCCCCGACCCGGACCCGGTGGGCGCGCTCACCGGACTGGGCGGCACGGGCGAGTTCTGATCACGGGCCGCCGCGATCGGACAGGTCCGGTAGGTATCGGGAAGTGCGCTGGTGTCCGATTGTCGCCGTTCCGCAGTAAATGCCTGGACTGCGGCCCTTCCTGAACGGGACACTTCCGACTTCCGAACCACCGGGAGTGTGATGGGAACAACAGATACGCCAGCGTCGACGCCGGGCAGGAGCGCCGTCGTCCTGGCGCTGCGCCGCTACGGCCTGGAACTGCTGCGACTACGACGACTGGCCCTGCCCGCGCTGCTGTTGCCGGCCGTGGGCAACATCGGCATCCGCTACGTCGCCCCCCTGCTGATCGCCAAACTGGCGGGACGGGCCGCGGACGACAGCGGTCTCGACCTCCCCTCGGCGCTGCCGTACGTGCTGGGCTTCGGCGCGACGCTGCTGCTGGCCGAGGCCGTGTGGCGGGTCGGGCAGCACTGCCTGAACCGGGTGGGCGCCCTCGGCATGGAGCACCTGTACGTGAGCGGCATGGACGAACTCCTCGCCAAGGACGCGGCGTTCTTCCACGACAACTTCGCCGGCTCCCTGACCAAACGGGTGCTGAGCTTCGGCAAGCGCTTCGAGGACTTCGTCGACACGATGACGTACCGGATCGTGGGCAGTCTCGTCCCCCTGGTGTTCGGGGCCGTGGTGCTGTGGAGCTACGAACCGATGCTCGTCGCCGGACTGCTCGTGATGATCGCGCTCACCGCGCTGGCCGCGACACCGCTGATCCGCCGTCGGCAGAGGCTCGTCCACGACCGTGAGGCGGCGATCGCCCGGGTCTCCGGACACGTCGCGGACAGTCTCGCCAACATGGAGACCATCCGGGCGTTCGCGGCCGAGCGGCGGGAGGCCGACGAACACCGCAGGCGCGTCGCGGAATCCCGGCGTCTGACGCTGAGGTCGTGGGACTACGGCAATCTGCGCGTCGACACCCTGATCGCCCCGCTGTCCGTGCTGACCAACGTGCTGGGCCTGGTGGTCGCCATCGCCTTCGGCGGCCCGGGACGAGGAGTGGAGGAGGTCGTCATCGCCTTCACCTACTACTCCAACGCGACCCAGATCATGTTCGAGTTCAACCAGATCTACCGTCGGCTGGAAAGCTCGATGACCGAGGCCGCGCAGTTCACGGAACTGCTGCTGGATCCGCCCACCGTGCTCGATCCGGCGCAACCCGAACCGCTCGCGGTGCGGGACACCGGCATCCGCTTCGAGGCGGTGACGTTCGCCCACGCGGGCGCGAAGCCGATCTTCCGGAGACTCGAACTGGACGTGCCCGCGGGGGCGAGGATCGGGCTGGTCGGCAGGTCCGGCGGCGGCAAGACCACGCTGACCCGGCTCCTGCTGCGGATGTCGGACATCGACGGCGGGCGCATCCTGATCGGCGGTCAGGACATCAGCCGGCTGCGCCAGAGCGACCTGCGCTCCCTGATCGCCTACGTTCCGCAGGAACCCGCCATGTTCCACCGAAGCCTGCGGGACAACATCGCCTTCGCCCGGCCCGGCGCCACCGACGACGAGATCCGCGCCGCGGCCCTGGCCGCGCACGTCACGGAGTTCGCCGACCAACTCCCGGAAGGATTCGGCACCTTGGTGGGGGAGCGGGGAGTGAAGCTCTCGGGCGGCCAGCGTCAGCGCGTCGCCCTCGCCCGGGCCATTCTGCGCGACGCCCCGATCCTGCTGCTCGACGAGGCGACCAGTGCGCTGGACTCGGAGAGCGAGCTTCTCGTCCAGGACGCCCTGTGGCGGTTGATGGACGGGCGCACGGCCCTGGTGGTCGCCCACCGTCTGAGCACCGTCGCCGGCATGGACCGTCTGGTCGTCCTCGACCGCGGAAGCGTCGTCGAGGAGGGATCCCACGCCGAGCTGCTGACGGCGGACGGCGCGTACGCCAAGCTGTGGCAGCACCAGTCGGGCGGCTTCCTGGGCGAGAGCACCGAGCCCGCCGAGGGAAGCCCGGCGCAGGAAAGCCCGGCGCAGGAAAGCCAGGCCCCGGTAGGCCCGGCCCGGGAAAGCGCGGCCTCGGGAGGAGGCCTCGGCGGGCTGCCCGGACCCGCCGACCCGGCGCCGGACGAGGACCACAGGGCCTCGTCGCCCGTCCCCACGGGCACCGGGTCCACGTGACCGGGTCCGGCGGGCGCCGTCCTGCGGCGGCGTCCGGCGTCTGACGCCGCCGCCCGGTCGCGCCGTCGTCCTCACCGGCCGGACCGGGCGGGGCGCCCCCGGTTCGGCCGGTCAGCGACGCGAACCCGGCCGGCTCCGACCGGACCGGCCCCCATGCGGGAGCGGGCCCCTCCCGGCGGGAGGAGCCCGACTCCGTCGGACGGGTGCGGCCCGGGGGGCCTACTCCGTGCGCAGGCCCCCAGGCCGCATCATGCGCAGCAGCGGCGGCAGGCTCAGCAGCGTGACCACGCAGACCACGGCCGCGCCCACGCCGGTCATGGCGAGCACGCTCGTCCAGTCCATCGTGACCGGTGTCCGGGTCATCTTCAGCAGCACGACGCCGAGGGTCACCCCCACCGTCGTGGCCAGGACGAGGCCGAGCCCGACCGGGAGGGCCGTCTGCCACAGCACCGACATGCTCAGCGTGCGGCGCCGGGTGCCGAAGGCGACCAGCGCGGAGAGCAGCTTGCGGCGCTCGCGCAGCTGCTCCAGCTGGGAGACCAGCAGGCTCGCGCCGATCAGCGCCAGCACGAAGGCGGTGCCGATGAACAATCCGGTGCGGATGGAGGTGTACCGGGAGTTCTCCTGGGTCGCCGTCCACCCGTAGGTCTGTGCCAGCGGGTCGATGCGTGCGGCGACGTTGCGCACGTACTCCCGTGAGTCCGGCACCGAGGGGTCCAGGCGCAGGTAGACGCCGTCCGAGAACACCGCGGGCGCGGCCGCGGGGGGCAGGGCGGCGGTGGTGACCAGCAGGCTGGTGTAGTTCAGGAGCGAGTCCTTGCGCGCGTCCACCACCCTGACGCCCGCCGGAACGGTCCAGGGCACTTCGCGGCCGCGGCCGCCGCCGTCGTACGACGGGTCGATGTAGAGCTGTCGGCCGGGCTTGATCAGGGCGATCTCGGATGCGTTGCCGGGGTCCGCGTAGCCGCTCCGCGTTCTCGTGACGAACACGTCGCCGTCCTTGCAGGAAGGCAGCGTGGCGAGTTCGCGCAGGGCGGTGCAGTCGCCCACGGTCAGGCCTTCGCTGTTCTCCGGGTTGAGCCGGGCGTCCCCGTACTGGGAGCGGGCCAGGGCCACCGCGGCCCGGACGCCCTTGGCGCCGGCGAATTCGCGCTCGACGCCGGACAGCTGCCGTGGGCCGCTGAAGTCGACCTGCATCTGGACCCGGTCGGGGTCCTGGCCGGTGCTCTCGGTGTACTGGTCCTGCGTGCCCGTGAAGAGCATCTGCAGCGCGATGGCGCCGGCCACCGCCACGGCGATGCCGTTGACCATGCGGGCGGCGGTGCCGCTGCTCAGCTGCAGCCGTCGCACGGCAAGCTGCCAGGACAGCGGGCCCTTGCCGAGCCGTGCGACGACCGCCTCCACGACCCAGGGCAGCAGGGCGGTGATGCCGATCAGCAGCATCAGGACGCCGCCGATGACGAGGTACTGGTTGAAGTCCCCGTTCTTGTGGCCCTGGCCGATCATCGGGTAGAGCATCGCGAGGCCGGCCAGCGGGGGCAGCAGCCGCCACCACAGCCGGCGGCGGCGCTGCTTGGCCGCGCGCACCACGCCGAGGGGCTCGACGACCACGCCGCGCATCGCGAGCAGCGTGACCAGCACCGCGGCGACCGGCACCGCCACCGCGACCAGCGCGGCGAGGGCCGGAGCGGGGTCGAGGTAGCTGGGCCACACGCTCACGCCGAGCAACTCGCTGGTGCCCAGTTTCTGCCGGCCGAGCAGGAAGAGACCGGTGCCCACGGCCAGGCCCAGCAGGGATCCGGCCAGCGCCTCTCCCGCCGCGATCCGCCGGGTCATGCCCCGGTCGGAGCCGACCAGGCGCAGCGCGGCGAGGCGGCGGTCGCGGCGTTCGCCGCCGAAGCGGACGGCGGCCGCGATGAACACGGCGACCGGCGCCAGCAGCGCGACGAACACGACCGCGATCATGAGCAGCAGCACCGGGTCGGTCTTCTCGGGCGTCGCGTCGGGTTTTCCGAACGCGGTCAGCCGCGTCGCCAGGGCGCCGTCCGACAGCGTCAGCCCCGCGGCTCCCGCGTAGTAGGCCAGTTCGTGCGAGCCGATCAGCCCGCGCTCGCCGATCGTGCCGATGATCCTGTACGGCAGACGCTCGCGCAGCAGTTGCGCGTCGCCCGAGTCGAGCAGCTTCCCGAGTGCGGGGGAGACCACCATCTCGCCCTTGGCCGGGAAGCGGTCGACCCCCGGGGGCAGCGGCGCCCGCGCGCCCTCGGGTTCGAGGAACCGGCCCCGGACGTCGTCGTCGTGCCAGGTGGTGTCGGCGTCGGCGACCAGCAGGGTGTTATCGGCCTTGGCCGGGACATCGCGGGAGTACACGTCGGCGTAGCGGGCGTCCTCCACCCTGGTGCGGGAGGCCATCACGTTGGGCATCGCAGTGCACAGCAGGAGCAGAACCACGCCGAGGCCGACGCCGACCGCCGTCAGCGTCGTGCGGACCCAGCCCTCGCGGCCGCCGGTGACCGCGAAGCGGGCTCCCATGGCCAGGTCCGCGGTCCTTCCCCACACCCGGCCCGTCCCCGGCCCCCGGCTTCGCCCGAGCAGGCCGGCCCGCGTGCCTGCCGAGCGCTCCTTGCGCGCACTCATACGGCGCGCTCCATGTCCCGGGACCTGCCGTCGCGTACGACGACCTCGCGGTCGGAGTAGGCGGCCACCCGTGCCTCGTGGGTGACGAGGACGACGGCGGCGTTGGCGGACCGGGCCGCCTCGGTGAGCAGGCCCATCACCCGTTCGCCGTTGGAGGAGTCGAGCGCGCCGGTCGGTTCGTCGGCGAACAGCACCCGGGGGCCGGTGACCAGTGCGCGCGCCACGGCGACGCGCTGGCCCTGCCCGCCGGAGACCTCGCCGGGCCGCTGGTCCTTCAGGTCGTCGACCTCCAGGCGTTCCATCCAGCCGAGCGCCGCCCGTTCGGCCTCCTTGCGGGAGGTGCCGTTCAGCCTGAGCGGCAGGGCGACGTTCTCCACGCAGGTCAGTTCCGGGACGAGCTGGCCGAACTGGAACACGAAGCCGAACTCGGAGCGGCGCAGCGCGCTGCGCCCGGCGTCGCTCATCGTCGTCACCTCGCGGCCGTTGTAGAGGATGGACCCGGAGTCGGGCGGCAGGATGCCGGCGAGGCAGTGCAGCAGCGTCGACTTGCCGGAGCCGGAGGGGCCCATGACGGCGACGACCTCGCCGGGGTGGATGGAGAACGCGGCGCCGTCGAGGGCGTGGGTGGGCCCGTAGGTCTTGCGCAGGTCCTGCGCGGTGAGCAGGGCGCCGGGGGGAGAAGTCGTCATCGGGCCAGGGCCTCACGGAGTTTGTCGAGTCGGACGGCGGTCAGCTCCAGCCAGCGCAGGTCCGCCTCGAGGTGGAAGAGGGCGTGGTCGCAGATCAGTTGGTCCGCCAGGCCGCCCCTGCGCTTGCGGTCGGTCAGGATGCGCATGCTGTGCAGGTGCTCGGAGCGCTGGGCGTCCAGGATGTCGGCGGCGTCCCGGTGGGTGAGCAGCGCGAGGACGACCTTGGTGTAGAGCTCCGACTGGAGGTATTCCTCCGGCTTCTGCGGGGTCGCGAGCCACTGCGCCACGTCGGTGACGCCGGCGTCGGTGATCGCGTAGCGCTTGCGCTCCGGGCCGGACCCGGCCTCCACGCCGTCGACTTCGACGAGGCCGTTCTTCAGCAGCCGGGACATCGTCGAGTAGACCTGGCCGTAGTGCAGCGGCCGGTCGTGACCGAACGTCTCGTCGAAGGCCCGCTTCAGGTCGTAGCCGTGGCGCGGGCCGGACTCCAGGAGCCCTAAAAGGGTGTGACCGATGGACATGGAGACCACTCTACACGCGGTGTATACGCCGCATGTATACATCACGTGTATACGGGGAGTGCTCTGCGTATGACGGGGCGTACGGCCCCGCAGGTGAGCGGGGTGAGCCGGCCCCTCGTCACGATCCGGAAACGGAGTTTCGGCGCGCCGCCGACCGGCATGGCGGCGGTCGTCGTCACGGCGGGCTGGTTCGAGGAGGGCGCCTGGCTGGTCGTGGTCGTGCTGCCGCTGCCGGTGGCCGCTTCCCGGAGACGCCGGCTGCGCCTGCGCCTGCTGTGAGGGCCGGTACGGACGGGGGCCGTAAGAGTCCCGTCAAAGGTGCGGGGGCCGCCGTACGGGACTCGTCAACGCCGACCGATTCCGGCCGGAGCGGGGGTTTGCTCTGTCTGTCCGTTCTCTTCCGAACCTCTTCCTAGGAGTTCGCGATGGCCGATGCGGCCTTCGTCGTCACCACGATCGCGCTGTTCGCGCTGGTGGTCCTCGTCGCCAAGGGGGTGACGAAGCTGTGACCGCCGAGAACGTCGTCGGCCTGATCGTGGCCGTCGCCCTGCTGGGCTATCTCGTCCTCGCCCTGATCTTCCCGGAGAGGTTCTGAGGTCCGACATGGGTCCCGTAATCGCCGGCGTCCTCCAGCTGCTGGCACTCACAGGCGCCCTGGCGCTCTGCTACATCCCCCTCGGCGACCACATGGCCAGGGTCTACTCCTCCGACCGGCACTGGCGGGTCGAGAAGTGGATCTACAAGGGCATCGGCGCCGACCCCGACACCGAGATGCGCTGGCCCGCCTACCTGCGCGGCGTCCTCGCCTTCTCGGCCGTCGGCGTGCTGTTCCTGTACCTGCTCCAGCGGCTGCAGGGCGTGCTGCCGGGCTCCCTCGGCTTCTCCTCGATCGACCCGGACCAGGCGTTCAACACCGCCGCGTCCTTCGTCACCAACACCAACTGGCAGTCGTACTACGGCGAGCAGGCCATGGGCCACGTCGTGCAGACGGCCGGGCTCGCGGTGCAGAACTTCGTGTCGGCGGCCGTCGGCATCGCGGTGGCGGTGGCTCTGGTGCGCGGCTTCGCCCGGTCCCGCACGGGTGAACTGGGCAACTTCTGGTCGGACATGGTGCGCGGTGTCACCCGCATCCTGCTGCCGGGCGCCTTCATCGCGGCGATCGTCCTGGTGGCCTGCGGCGCCATCCAGAACTTCTCCGGCATCCACGAGGTCGGCCAGTTCACGGGCGGCTCGCAGCAGTGGAACGGCGGCGCGGTGGCCTCACAGGAGGCCATAAAGGAGCTCGGCACCAACGGCGGCGGCTACTTCAACGCCAACAGTGCCCACCCCTTCGAGAACCCGACCCCCTTCACCAACCTCTTCGAGATCTTCCTGCTGCTGGTCGTCCCGCTCTCCCTGACCCGCACGTTCGGTGTGATGGTCGCCAGCGTGAAGCAGGGGTACGCCCTCCTCGCCACCATGGTCACCATCTGGATCGGCTTCACCGCCCTGATGATGTGGACCGAGTTCGCCCACCACGGCCCCGCGCCGCAGATCGCGGGCGGCGCGTACGAGGGCAAGGAGGTCCGCTTCGGCGTCGGCTCGTCCTCGATCTTCGCCGTCGCGACCACCCTCACCTCGACCGGCGCGGTGGACTCCTTCCACTCCTCCTTCACCGGCCTCGGCGGCGGCATCACCATGCTCGGCATGATGCTGGGCGAGATCGCCCCCGGCGGCACCGGCTCCGGCCTCTACGGCATGCTGATCATGGCGGTCATCGCGGTGTTCATCGCCGGTCTGATGGTCGGCCGCACGCCTGAATACCTGGGCAAGAAGATCGGCACCCGCGAGATCAAGCTGGCCGCCTGCTACATCCTCGTCACCCCGGCGCTGGTGCTCGTCCTCGCGGCCGCCGCGATGGCCCTGCCCACCCCGGCGCACTCCATGACCAACAGCGGAGCGCACGGATTCTCCGAGATCCTCTACGCCTACACGTCCGCCGCCAACAACAACGGCTCGGCCTTCGCCGGGCTGAACGCGGACACCCAGTGGTTCAACAGCACCCTGGGCCTGGCCATGGTCCTCGGCCGCTTCCTGCCGATGGTGTTCGTCCTGGCGCTGGCGGGTTCGCTGGCGGAACAGAAGCCCGTGCCGGTGACGGCGGGCACCCTGCGCACCGAGAAGCCGCTGTTCACGGGGCTGCTGGTGGGCGCGATCCTGATCATCACCGGTCTGACGTACTTCCCGGCCCTCGCGCTGGGTCCGCTGGCCGAGGGGCTGGCGTCATGACGACCGACGCAACGAAGCAAGAGGACGCGATGTCCCCAGTCACCCCGACCCAGGCGCCGCACAGCGACGTACCCACCGGGCGCAGGCCCGCCGAGGGCCGCGTGGGCGCGGGCCTCTTCGACCCCGAACAGCTCGTCAAGTCCGTCCCGGACGCCTTGCGCAAGCTCGATCCGCGGGTGATGGTCAAGTCCCCCGTGATGTTCGTGGTGTGGGTGGGGTCCGTCCTGACCACCGTCTTCTCCTTCAAGGACCCCGGCGACTGGTTCGGCTGGACCATCAGCGCCTGGCTGTGGCTCACGGTCGTCTTCGCCAACCTGGCGGAGGCGGTCGCCGAGGGCCGCGGCAAGGCGCAGGCGGACACCCTGCGCAAGGCCAAGACCGACACCGTCGCCCGCCGGCTGCTCGAGGACGGCGCCGAGGAACGGGTGCCGGGTACGGACCTGAAGATCGGTGAGCTGGTCGTCTGCGAGGCCGGTGACGTCATCCCCGGCGACGGTGACGTCGTCGAGGGCGTCGCCTCGGTCGACGAGTCCGCGATCACGGGTGAATCGGCGCCCGTCATCCGTGAGTCCGGCGGCGACCGTTCGGCCGTCACCGGCGGTACGAAGGTCCTCTCCGACCGGATCGTCGTCAAGATCACCTCCAAGCCGGGCGAGACCTTCATCGACCGGATGATCAACCTGGTCGAGGGCGCGTCCCGGCAGAAGACGCCGAACGAGATCGCGCTGAACATCCTGCTCGCCTCGCTCACGATCGTCTTCCTGCTCGCGGTCGCCACCCTGCCGCCGTTCGCGGACTACGCGGGCACCCACCTGACGACGGTCGTGCTGGTGGCGCTGCTGGTATGCCTGATCCCGACCACGATCGGTGCGCTCCTGTCCGCGATCGGCATCGCCGGCATGGACCGCCTGGTGCAGCGCAACGTCCTGGCCATGTCCGGCCGCGCGGTCGAGGCCGCCGGTGACGTGTCGACCCTGCTGCTCGACAAGACCGGCACCATCACCCTGGGCAACCGCCGGGCGTCCGGGTTCGTGCCGGTGTCGGGAACCACGCAGGCCGAGGTCGCCGACGCCGCCCACCTGTCGTCGCTGACCGACGAGACGCCCGAGGGCCGCTCGATCGTCGTACTGGCGAAGGAGAAGTACGGCCTGCGCGAGCGGCATCAGGGCGAACTGGCCGGAGCCGAGTGGATCGCCTTCACCGCCCAGACCCGGATGTCCGGCGTCGACGTCGACGGCAGGAAGATCCGCAAGGGCGCCGCGGGATCGGTCGTCGCGTGGGTGAGGGAACAGGGCGGTGAAGTCGCCGGGGACGCCTCGCAGTTGACGGACCGCATCTCCGAGGCCGGCGGCACCCCGCTGCTCGTCGCCGTCGAGGACGCCGGCGGAGCCCGTGTCCTGGGCGTCATCCACCTGAAGGACGTCGTCAAGGACGGCATGCGGGAGCGGTTCGACGAACTGCGCCGGATGGGCATCAGGACCGTCATGATCACCGGTGACAACCCGCTGACGGCCAAGGCGATCGCGGAGGAGGCAGGCGTCGACGACTTCCTGGCGGAGGCCACTCCCGAGGACAAGATGGCCCTGATCAAGCGGGAGCAGGCGGGCGGCAAGCTCGTCGCGATGACGGGTGACGGTACGAACGACGCGCCCGCGTTGGCCCAGGCGGACGTCGGCGTCGCGATGAACACGGGCACGTCGGCCGCCAAGGAGGCCGGCAACATGGTCGACCTCGACTCCAACCCGACCAAGCTCATCGAGATCGTCGAGATCGGCAAGCAACTCCTCATCACCCGGGGCGCGTTGACGACTTTCTCGATCGCCAACGACGTGGCGAAGTACTTCGCGATCATCCCGGCGCTGTTCGCGGCGGTCTACCCGGGCCTGGACAGGCTCAACGTCATGGGCCTGTCCTCGCCCGACTCCGCGATCCTGTCCGCCGTCGTCTTCAACGCGCTGGTCATCATCGCGCTGGTCCCGCTGTCCCTGAGGGGCGTGCAGTACCGGCCGGTCAGCGCCGACAGGATGCTGCGGCGCAACCTCACGATCTACGGTGTCGGCGGCCTGATCGCGCCGTTCATCGGCATCAAGCTCATCGACCTGCTCGTCTCCCTCATCCCCGGGATCGGCTGAAGGCCATGAACAACTCGGTAACCAACACCCTCCGCCTGCTCGGGGCGGGCCTGCGCGCCCTCCTCGTGCTGACCCTGGTGACCGGCGCCATCTATCCGCTCGTCGTCACCGGCATCGCCCAGGCACTATTCAGCGACACGGCGAACGGTTCCGAGATCAAGGCGGACGGCAAGGTCGTCGGCTCCTCCCTGATCGGGCAGCCGTACAACCTGCCGCTGAAGAAGGGGGAGCAGACCCCGGAGCCCGACCTGCGGTGGTTCCAGGGCCGCCCGCAGAACGGCCTCGGCGTCAATGGCGTCAACACCCGGTACAAGCTGATCCTGTCCGGCGCCACCAACCGGTCCGCCGACAACAGGGACCTGATCGACTGGGTGACCGCCGCCAAGGCCGCCGTCGTCAGGGACAACTCGACCGCCGACCACAAGGTCGAGCCGTCCGAGGTCCCCGCCGACGCCGTCACCTCCTCCGGCTCCGGCCTGGACCCGGACATCTCCCCGCAGTACGCGGAGATCCAGGTGCACCGGGTCGCCGAGAGGAACGGCCTGTCCGTCGCCCGGGTGGAGAAGCTGCTCAAGGAGCACACCGAGAGCCGCACCCTCGGCTTCATCGGCGAGCCTCGCGTGAACGTCCTCGAGCTCAACATCGCGCTCAAGGACCTGGTGGCGAAGAGCTGAAGAGCGCAGGAGCCGAAGAGCGCGGAAGCCGAGAAGAGCGCAAGCCGACAGGCCGATGAGCCGACGGCTTCACGCGTTCACGCGACCCGCGCGGAAGCCGGCGGCCCGGGGGAATCCGGGCCGCCGGTCGGCCGGGCGCCGTCAAGGGCCCGCGCGGCTGGACCCGCGTCCCGGTCCCGGTGCTGTCCGCCCGGCAGGCGTCCCACGAGAACGCGGTGAAGTACAGCGCGGGTGGTCACGGGGAGGACAGGACCCGACGTGAATCGTCCGCTTTCCCGCACGCTACGCGACATGCGAGGTCTTCCACCTGGTCGAAACAGCTACAGTCGGCACCCTGCTCATAGGGGCTGCCGTGACAGATGAAAGGCTCAGGCGGGTGAGTGAGACACCGATGAACACCCTGCAATACCGCTTCGACGGGCCGGAAGACGCCCCGGTCCTGATCCTCGGTCCCTCACTGGGCACCACCTGGCACATGTGGGACCGCCAGGTTCCCGAGCTGGCCCAGCAGTGGCGGGTGTTCCGCTTCGACCTGCCGGGCCACGGCGGCGCACCCGCCCACCCGGCGGGCTCGGTCACGGACCTCGCCGCACGGCTGCTCGTCACACTGGACGGGCTCGGGGTGCAGCGCTTCGGCTACGCGGGCTGCGCCTTCGGCGGGGCGGTGGGCCTGGAACTGGCCCTGCGCCACCCCGAGCGCGTCGCCTCGCTCGCGCTGATCGCGGCGTCGCCCCGGTTCGGCACGGCCGACGAGTTCCGCCAGCGCGGCGTGATCGTGCGCACGAACGGCCTGGACCCCATCGCCCGCACCTCGCCCGACCGCTGGTTCACCGGCGGATTCGCGGCCGCGCAGCCGGCGATCACCGAGTGGGCCGTGCAGATGGTGCGCACCACCGACCCCGGTTGCTACATAGCCGCCTGCGAGGCGCTCGCCGCGTTCGACGTACGGGCCGAGATCGGCCTCGTCGGCGTCCCGACGCTGGTCCTCGCCGGCTCGGACGACCAGGTCACCGGCCCCGCCGAGGCCCGCACCCTGGTCGCCGGCATCCCGGACGCCCGGCTCGCGGTCGTACCGGGCGCCTCCCACCTCGTCCCGGTGGAGCAGCCGGCCGCCGTCACCGACCTGCTGGTCCGCCACTTCTCCACCGCGTGGCAGCCCGCCTACGACTCGGTCACCGGGCAGACGGCGGTCCCGGGCATCCCGGTCCGCGCGATGCCCACCATGCCGCCGCAGCCCTTGCAGCCCCTGCAGTCCCAGCAGCCGGTGGCCGTCGCGGAGATCGCGGCCGCCCCGGTCCTGCAGCCGCCGCAGGTCATGGGCCGGCCCGACCCCTACGACGCCGGACTCAAGGCGCGCCGGGAGGTCCTCGGCGACGCCCATGTGGACCGGACGCTGGCGCAGGCCGACGACTTCGCGGCGCACTTCCAGGAGTTCGTCACCCGCTACGCCTGGGGCGAGGTCTGGGACCGTCCCGGCCTCGACCGGCGCACCCGCTCCTGCGTCACGCTCACCGCGCTGGTCGCCGGCGGCCACCTCGAGGAGCTCGCCGTGCACACCCGGGCCGCGCTGCGCAACGGCCTCACCCCGGACGAGATCGGCGAGGTGCTGCTCCAGGCGGCCGTCTACTGCGGTCTGCCGGCGGCGAGCGGCGCGTTCAGGGTCGCGCAGCAGGTCGTCCGCGAGGAGACCACCCCCGGCGAGTGAGCCGGGCGGACGGCGTGGGGGCAGGATGGGACGCATGACGGCACTGAAGCTCACGAAGATGTCGCACGCGTGCGTGCGCCTGGAGAAGGACGGGCGCACGCTCGTCGTCGACCCGGGCGGGTTCAGCGAGGCGGACGCCGCACTCGGCGCGGACGCGATCCTCGTCACCCACGAGCACCCCGACCACTTCGACGAGGAGCGGCTGCGCACCGCCCTGGAGGCCGACCCGGCGGCCGAGATCTGGACCCTGAGGTCGGTGGCCGAGAAGATCTCCGCGGCCTTCCCCGGCCGCGTCCACACCGTCGGCCACGGCGACGCGTTCACCGCGGCGGGCTTCGACGTCCAGGTGCACGGCGAACTGCACGCCGTCATCCACCCGGACATCCCGCGCATCACCAACGTCGGCTATCTGATCGACGGCGGCCGGGTCTTCCACCCCGGCGACGCCCTCACCGTCCCCGGCCACCCCGTGCAGACGCTGATGCTTCCGGTGATGGCTCCCTGGAGCAAGATCTCCGAGGTCATCGACTACGTCCGCGAGGTCCGCCCGCAGCGCGCCTACGACGTCCACGACGCCCTGCTGACCGACCTCGCCCGGCCGATCTACGACCGGCAGATCGGCGGTCTCGCGGACGCGGAACACCTGAGGCTGGCGCCGGGGGAGAGCGCGGCACTGTGAGTGTCGGTGGCGCCCGGTAGGTTGTGGGACATGCGTATCGCGACCTGGAACGTGAACTCGATCACCGCCCGCCTGCCGAGGCTCCTGGCCTGGCTGGAGAGCAGCGGCACCGACGTGCTGTGCCTCCAGGAGGCCAAGGTCGCCGAGGAGCAGTTCCCGTTCGAGCAGCTGCGCGAACTGGGCTACGAGGCGGCGGTCCACGCCACCGGCCGGTGGAACGGCGTGGCGGTGGTCTCCCGCGTCGGCCTGGCGGACGTCGTCAAGGGCCTGCCCGGCGATCCCGGCTACGACGGCGCGCCTGAGCCGCGCGCGATCTCGGCGACCTGCGGTCCGGTCCGCGTGTGGTCGGTCTACGTGCCCAACGGCCGCGAGGTCGACCACCCGCACTACGCCTACAAGCTCCAGTGGTTCGAGGCCCTCAAGGCGGCCGTCGCCCAGGACGCGGCGGGCGGCAGGCCCTTCGCGGTCATGGGCGACTACAACGTGGCGCCCACCGACGACGACGTGTACGACCGGGCCGCGTTCGAGGGCCTCACCCATGTCACCCCGGCCGAGCGGGCCGCCCTGGCGTCCCTGCGCGAGGCCGGGCTGTCGGACGTCGTCCCGCGCCCCCTGAAGTACGACCACCCGTTCACGTACTGGGACTACCGTCAGCTCGCCTTCCCCAAGAACCGCGGCATGCGCATCGACCTGGTGTACGGCAACGAGCCGTTCGCCAAGGCGGTCAAGGACTCCTACGTCGACCGCGAGGAACGCAAGGGCAAGGGGGCCTCGGACCACGCGCCCGTCGTGGTCGACCTCGAGGTCTAGGCGCGTCCGGCCGCCGGGGCGCGCGGGCCAGCGCGCCCTGTGGTGTGCACGCCGGTGCGAATGTCACGCTGGGTCCATGAACATCCCTTTCCTGGGCAGCAGGAGCAAGAAGTACCGTGCGGCGGTCCTGGCCGAGGACCCCGAAGGGATCGCCGAACTCCTCGCCGAGTGCGAGCTGTTGCGCTCGCACGCGGCCCGGCAGGGGATCGGGCTGGACGACACGGCGGGCTCGCTGGAGGCGCTCGACCAGCTGGCGCCCCGCTGGCGCGACGACGAGGAGAACCTGCCCTGGTTCGGCCATGACGCGGGGCTCTACCTGGGGACGGTCGTCGTGCGGACCGTGCCCGGCGCGGCCTGGGCGATCCGGCCCGGCGGCGAGGTGGTCGTCCGGCTGTCGTCGGGCCGGGAGGTCGACGTGGTCGCCGCCGGGCGCGAGTGGGCCGTGAGCGGGACGCCCGAGCTGTCCCAGCTGTACGGCGAGGTGGCCGAGAACTGACCCCCCCACCGCGGGGCCGGACGCCCGAGCCGGCGCCGCGGCGAGCGGCGTACGGGCGACGGGCGATGTAAATACGGCTAATGCCCGCAGGGTGCGTGTCGCCTCCTCCCCCTGCTCTTTCGCGGATAGTTTGCGGCGACCACGACACAGCTGAGAGTGAGTAGGGCTGCGCATGGCCGTCGATCCGTTGATCGAGCTGCGTGACGTCAACAAGTACTTCGGGGAGCTGCATGTCCTGCAGGACGTCGACCTCACGGTCGGCAGGGGGGAGGTGGTCGTGGTGATCGGCCCTTCGGGGTCGGGGAAGTCGACGCTGTGCCGTGTGATCAACCGGCTGGAGCCCATCCGGTCCGGCTCGATCACGCTCGACGGTCAGCCGCTGCCCGAGGAGGGCAAGGGGCTGGCCCGCCTGCGTTCCGAGGTCGGCATGGTCTTCCAGTCGTTCAACCTCTTCGCCCACAAGACGGTTCTGCAGAACATCTCGCTGGGGCAGGTGAAGGTCCGCCGGCGCAAGAAGGACGAAGCCGACCGGCGCTCGCGCGAACTGCTGGAGCGCGTGGGCCTCGCCGACCAGGCCGACAAGTTCCCGGCGCAGCTCTCCGGCGGCCAGCAGCAGCGCGTGGCCATCGCCCGCGCCCTGGCCATGGACCCCAAGGCGCTCCTGTTCGACGAGCCGACCTCCGCACTCGACCCCGAGATGATCAACGAGGTCCTCGAGGTGATGCAGCAGCTGGCGCGCGAGGGCATGACCATGATCGTCGTCACCCACGAGATGGGCTTCGCGCGCTCGGCCGCCAACCGCGTGATCTTCATGGCGGACGGCCGCATCGTGGAGGACCGCACTCCGGAGGAGTTCTTCACCGCCCCGAGCAGCGACCGCGCCAAGGACTTCCTCTCCAAGATCCTCAAGCACTGACTCCGGACGGCGCCAGCCCTGGGGCGCACCCGCCCCGGCAGCGGCCGGAGATCACTGCTCGCGCAGCGGGACCGACACGTACGACGGGTCGTTCGCCGGCGAGGAGAAGGTCAGCCGCGCGCCGGACGGGTTGTGCTCCAGGTAGAGCGGGTCGACGGTGTCGACGACCAGGGCGAGCCGGTGTCCCGCCGGGACGTCGTAGGCGGTGGAGCCCAGCTCCAGGTCGAGGCCGAACGGCTTGCCGGGCGTGCGCCCGTGGAAGGTGTACGGCGCGTTGCCGACCAGCTTGCCGAGGCCGAGCGGCCCCACGTCGTACAGGTAGGCGACGAGGGTGCCGCTCTGCGCGGTCGGGGTCACCGTGGTGTGCAGCAGGGCCGTGCCGCGCACCCGCTGGGGCGTGGCGTACTTCTCCGACTGCCACACGGCGGCCCAGCGGCGCGGGAGCAGGGGGATCGCGGCGACCGGGGGCAGCTGCGCGACCTGGTCGAGGATGCTGGAGAGGAAGACGATCCCGCCGTCCGCGCCGGAGTCCACGTTGGCGTGGATCGTGGTGGAGCCGGCCAGGGCGATCTTCCTGCGCGTCGCGTTCACCGACTTCCAGTCCGGATAGCCCTCGTAGCCGCCCCCGGTACGGGACTTGAGCCGCACGGGCTGTTCCCGGTCGACGCCGTTGTCCGCGCCCCGGAGGTAGTGGTCGAACCAGCGGCGGGTGTCCGTCCACACGTCGCCCGGCAGTCCGAAAAGGCCGGTCAGTTCGGCGGTGGCGTGGTCGCCCGGGCGGAACTCCATCCGCTTGGGGCCGGTCAGCCGCTCGTACAGTGCGGCGGACTGGTTGGGCGGGAAGACGGTGTCGCCCCAGGAGCCGGCGAGCATCACCGCTGCGCCGTTGCGGTTGAGCTGGTCGACGTAGGTCGAGGGGGAACGTTTCTTCCCCCAGGCGACGAGGTCCTTCTCCTTCGACAGGTCGCCCTCGTAGAAGGCCGAGAAGACCTCCCGCGACTCGGCGCTCTGCCGGCCGGTGACCGTGCCCACGGTGTCCAGCACGGCGGCGGCCTGGAGGTGCTGGGTGCGGCCGGAGTAGATCGAGTCGATCAGGTCGCCCCAGCCGCTGAGCGAGGCGACGGCCCTGACGCGGGGGTCGTGGGCGGCGGCCAGGACGCTGATCCCGGCGCCGTAGGAGACGCCCGCCATGCCGATGTGCGCGGCGTCGGCCGGGGTGTTGGCGAGTGCCCAGTCGATGACGTCGGAGGCGTCGGCGACGTCACGCGGGCCCGCCACGTCGATCTCCCCGCCGGACTGCCAGAAGCCCCGCACGTTGTAACTGAGCACGACGAAACCGGAGTCGGCGAGTCTCTGCGCCTGGGCCAGGTACTCGACCTGGGGGAAGCCCCAGCTCGTGGGGAGCACGATCAGCGGGTAGCGGCGCGTGCCGTCCGCGCCGGCGGGGGTGACGACGTTCGCCTTGAGGACGGTCGCGCCGTCCCCGGCGATGTCGACGTACCGCACGGTGTTCCCGGCGGCCTGCGCCGAGGGCGCCAGGGCGAGGACGGCGCCGGCCGTCAGCGACAGGGAGACGGCGCCCACGGCGGTCGTGCGCAGAGCCCTGCGGTGCTGTCCCACGGTTCACTCCTCAACGAGCCGCATTGCAAAGTGACCCGACGGTAACCGCATCCCGTACCGTAGGTAACCCGCCGGTAAGTTACGTGCCAGTAACGATTGTCGGCTCCGGCAGCGGAGTCTGGGCCTGCCGCGTCACGTCCGCCACCAGCTCGACCACGTCCGGCCCGTACGCATGGGAGTTGACGACCTTCAGCAGCAGCACGAAGGAGCCGTCCCCGTACTTGCGCGCCAGCCGCTCGTGATGGCGGACGAGATACCGGGTGGCGGCCTGGTTGTTGATGGCCCGTTGGCCGCAGAACAGGAACACCGGCCGGGCCCCGCGCCGCCGCCCCGCGGTGAGCCGCGCCAGCAGGACGTACTCGACGACCCCCGACTCCATCCGGTAGTCCTCGTCGCCGATCCGGAACGCCAGCCGCTCCGGCCCCGGTTCCCGGTCGGTGTTGACCCGCACCCCCGGGAGTAGGGCCTGGACGTGGGCCGCCATGCGCCGGTTGGAGCCCGGACCGCCGACGCAGAACTCCGTCCGCTCCCCGAAACCCTGCCGTGCCGCGTCCTGCGTGACCACCTCGGCGCCCGCGCCGCAGTCCTTGATCAGCGCGGCGAGTTCCAGGAGCGCGAACACGTCGTACCGGTGCACCGCGAGGTCGGCGCTGCCCGCGTCGCGGTTGACGACGAGCAGGCATTCCGAGTTCTCGGGCAGCCCGAAGAACGCCTGCTTGCGCCGCAGTCTGCGGCGCCACAGAAAGGTCCGGGCGACCCAGCCGAGCGCGGCGCTGACGCCGGCCGCGATGACGCCGAGGACGATATTGCGCACGTCGTCGTTCATGGGCGCGCATGGTAGCGGTCGAGCACGCCTGAGGCGTACCCGTGTTCGAGGTGTGGCAGTCGTATGACAGTGCCCGGAAGGTGTCTGTCGAGGCCCCGCGAATGTGGTTACGCTGCGCGGACGGTCCCGCACTGGAGGTACGGATGCGTCGCCCTGTCGCGCGGAAACTGTCGGTCCTGGCGGTCTCGGCCGCCGTGGTCACGGTGGGGGCCGCCGCGCCACCCGCCCCCCCAAGAGCCCCTGTCGCCAAGGTCCCGGTCGCCGTCGGCTACGGCGGAGCCGTCGCCAGCGTCGACGCGGACGCCTCGGCGGCCGGCATCGAGGTGCTGCGCGGGGGCGGCAACGCCGTCGACGCGGCCGTCGCCACCGCCGCCGCCCTCGGCGTCACCGAGCCCTACTCGTCCGGTGTCGGCGGAGGCGGCTACTTCGTCTACTACGACGCCAAGTCCCGTGCCGTGCACACCATCGACGGCCGCGAGACGGCTCCGCTGACCGCGGACTCCGGCCTCTTCCTGGAGAACGGCAAGCCGCTCGCCTTCGCCGACGCCGTCACCAGCGGCCTCGGCGTCGGCACGCCGGGCACGCCCGCCACCTGGGCCACCGCCCTGTCCCGCTGGGGCAGCGAACGCCTCGGCACGGTCCTCAGGCCCGCCGAGCGGCTGGCCCGCGACGGCTTCACCGTCGACGACACCTTCCGTTCCCAGACCGCGGCCAACGAGACGCGTTTTCGCTACTTCCCGGACTCCGCGGAGCTGTTCCTGCCCGGCGGACGGCTGCCGGTCGTCGGCTCCACGTTCAAGAACCCCGATCTCGCCCGCACCTACCAGGAGTTGGGCAGGAAAGGCGTCGACGCGATCTACCGAGGCGACCTCGGCGAGGACATCGTCGCCACGGTGAACCACCCGCCCGTGGACCCGGCCTCCGGCTGGAACGCACGGCCGGGCGACCTGTCCGTCAAGGACCTCGCGGCCTACCGCGCCAAGCTGCAGGCGCCCACCAGGACGTCGTACCGCGGCCTCGGCGTCTACTCCATCGCCCCCTCCTCCTCGGGCGGCACGACCGTCGGCGAGGCCCTCAACATCCTCGAGCGGACGAACCTGTCGAAGGCGAGCGAGGTGCAGTACCTGCACCACTACATCGAGGCCAGCAGGATCGCGTTCGCGGACCGCGGGCGCTGGGTCGGCGACCCCGCCTTCGAGAACGTCCCGACGAAGCAGCTTCTGTCGCAGCGGTACGCCGACTCGCGCGCCTGCCTCATCAAGGACGACGCCGTCCTCACCAGCCCCGTCGCGCCCGGAGACCCGCGCAACCCGGCCGCCTGCCCCACCGGCGGCACGGCCGCCCCGACGACGTACGAGGGCGAGAACACCACCCACCTCACCGTCGCCGACAAGTGGGGCAACGTCGTCTCTTACACACTCACCATCGAGCAGACCGGCGGCAGCGGCATCACCGTCCCCGGCCGCGGCTTCCTCCTCAACAACGAGCTGACCGACTTCTCCTTCGCCCCGGCCAACCCGGCCGTGCACGACCCGAACCTGCCCGGCCCCGGCAAGCGGCCGCGTTCGTCGATCTCGCCGACGATCGTCCTGGACAAGCAGGCCAGGCCGGTCGTGGCACTGGGGTCGCCCGGCGGCGCGACGATCATCACCACCGTGCTGCAGACCCTGACCGAGTTCCTCGACCGCCGCCTGCCGCTCGTCGACGCGATCGCGGCCCCGCGCGCCAGCCAGCGCAACGCCGCCCAGACGGAGCTGGAGCCCGCCCTCTACGGCGACACCTCCCCGGGCGGCCTGCGGGCCCGGCTCGAGGCCATCGGCCACTCCTTCAAGCTCAACCCCGAGATCGGCGCGGCGACGGCCGTGCAGCGGCTGCCCGACGGCAGGTGGCTGGCCGCCGCCGAGACCGTCCGGCGCGGCGGCGGCTCGGCGCAGGTGGTGCGCCCCGCGCGGTAGGGGTCACAGCTCGGCGGCCGGGACGGGCGGCGGGGTGCGGAACGCGAGCCGCCCGTCCTCGACCTCCACCCGCACCCGGTCGCCCTGGCCGACCTGGCCGTCTAGCAGCAGCCGTGAGAGCTCGTTGTCGACCTCGCGCTGGATGGTGCGCCGCAGCGGACGGGCCCCGTACTCGGGCTGGTAGCCGCGCTCGGCGAGCCAGTCGACGGCTTTGGCGGCGAACTCCACCGTGACGCCCTGCGCCCGCGCCAGCCGGCGCGTGCCCTCCAGCAACAGGTCGGTGATCTGCCGCAGTTGCCCGTCGGTGAGCTGCCGGAAGACCACCACCTCGTCGATCCGGTTCAGGAACTCCGGCCGGAAGTGCTCGCGCAGCGGCCGCAGGATCCGCTCCCGCCGCGCCTCCTCGTCGGCCTCGCCGCCGCCCGGCCCGAAGCCGATGGCGGCGCCGCGGCGGGTGATCTCCTCCGAGCCCAGATTGCTGGTCATCACGACGACGGTGTGGGTGAAGTCGACCCTGCGGCCCTGGGAGTCGGTGAGGCGGCCGTCGTCGAGGACCTGCAGCAGGACGTTGAAGACGTCCGGGTGGGCCTTCTCCACCTCGTCGAGCAGCAGCAGCGAGTACGGGTGCCGGCGCACCACCTCGGTGAGCTGCCCGGCCTCCTCGTGGCCGACGTAGCCGGGCGGTGCGCCCACCAGCCGGCTGACGGTGTGCCGTTCCTGGTACTCGCTCATGTCGAGCCGGACCATCCGCTCCTCGCTGCCGAACAGCGCTTCGGCGAGCGCCCGGGCCAGCTCCGTCTTGCCGACGCCGGTCGGGCCGAGGAACAGGAAGCTGCCGATCGGCCGGGCGGGGCTCGCGAGGCCGGCACGGGAGCGCAGCACCGCGTCGGAGACGACCCGTACGGCCTCCTCCTGGCCGACCACCCGTTCGTGCAGATGCTCCTCGAGCGCGAGCAGCCGGTCCTTCTCCTCCTGGGTGAGGCGGGCGACGGGGATGCCGGTCTGCCGGGACACGACCTCGGCGACGGCCTCCGCGGTGACCTCCAGATGCCGGCCGTCGTCGGAGGCGTCCTCGCCGCCGGTGTCCGCGACGCGCTGCCTCAGCTCGACGATGCGGTCCCGCAGACGGGTGGCCTCCTCGTACTGCTCGTCCGCGACCGCCCGCTCCTTGTCGCGGGCGAGGTCCTCGATCTCGCGCTCCATCGCCCGCACGTCGCTGCCCTTGGTGCGGGCGCCGAGCCGCACCCGGGCGCCGGCCTGGTCGATGAGGTCGATGGCCTTGTCGGGGAGCCGACGCTCGCTGAGGTGGCGGTCGGACAGCTCCACGGCCGCGACCAGCGCCTCGTCGGCGTAACGGACCTGGTGGTGCGCCTCGTAGCGGTCGCGCAGCCCGCGCAGGATCTCCAGCGCGTCCGCGACGGACGGCTCCGGGACGAGGATGGGCTGGAAGCGGCGGGCGAGCGCCGCGTCCTTCTCGACGCGCCGGAACTCCTCCAGCGTCGTCGCGCCCACGATGTGCAGCTCGCCGCGGGCCAGGGGCGGCTTGAGGATGTTGGCGGCGTCCATCGCCCCGCTCTCGCCGCCGCCGCCCGCGCCGACGACGGTGTGCAGCTCGTCGATGAAGACGATCAGCCGGTCGGAGTGCGCGCGGATCTCGTCGACGACGGTGTTCAGCCGTTCCTCGAAGTCGCCGCGGAAGCGGGTGCCCGCGACCACGCCCGGCAGGTCGAGGGCGACCACGCGCCGGGAGGCGAGCACGTCCGGCACGTCCCCCTCGGCGATCCGCTGGGCGAGACCCTCCACGACGGCGGTCTTGCCGACGCCGGCGTCGCCGATCAGCACCGGGTTGTTCTTGCCGCGCCGGGAGAGGACCTCGATGGTCTGCTCGATCTCGTCGTCCCGGCCGATCACCGGGTCGATGCGCCCCTGCCGGGCCAGCTCGGTGAGGTCGCTGCCGTACTTGTCCAGGGTGGGCGTGGCCGTGGGCCGCTGCCCGTCCGCGGCGCCGGCCGGGCCGGCGGCGTCCGTGGCGTCGGCGGGCAGGCCGGCGGCGGCGAAGCGGGCCGCGTTCAGGATGTGCCCGGCCGCGGAGTCCGGATTGGAGGCGAGGGCGCCGAGCACGTGCTCCGGGCCGATGTGGCCCGCGCCGCGGCTGCGCGCCAGATCGTGCGCGTCCAGCAGGGCGCGCTTGGCGGCGGGCGTCAGGGACAGCGAGGTGGGCGGCGGCGCCTCGCCCGGCGGATACTGCGCCGGCCCCGACCGCTCGTCGATCTCCGTCGCGAGGGAGTCGGGGTCGGCGCCCGCCCGGCTGAGCAGCGAGCGGGTGGGCTCCGCGGAGAGGGCCGCCCGCAGCAGGTGCTCGGTGTCCAGGTCGCGGCTGCCGTGCTCGGCGGCGTACTGGGCGGCGCCGCGGACCAGATCGCGCGCGGGCCTGCTGAGGAGCTGGCCGATGTTGATCTGGCGGGGGCCGGGGCGCGGCCCGCCGAAGAAGCGGGCCAGAAACTCGCCGAAGGGGTCGCCGTAGCCCTCCGGGCCGTTGAAGCCGCTGGTCATGGCGTTCCGTTCGATCGACGTGCGATGCGGTGCCGGGTGCCCTCGGCTGGGGCTTTACCCCCACCTTCGCACGGTCGCCGACCGCGGGCACGCCCAGCGAAGCCCCCGGATCGGGGCCCGGCGCCACCCCGCGGACGGGCCCCCTCGTGCACCCACCCCCGCGCCCCCGGGCCCGCCCGGGCCGCGGACGGACCGCCGTCGTGGCTATCTTCGCTCGGTCAGGACCCGCGGGCCGCCGGCGGTGATCGCCACCGTGTGCTCGGCGTGGGCCGCGCGCGAGCCGTCGTTCGTGCGCAGGGTCCAGCCGTCGGGGGCCGCGTGGTAGCCGTCCGTGCCGCCCGCGATGAGCATCGGCTCGATGGCGATGACCATGCCGTGGCGGAGCGGCAGGCCCCGGCCCGGGCGCCCCTCGTTGGGGACCGCCGGGTCCTCGTGCATATGGCGGCCGATGCCGTGGCCTCCGAAGCCGGCCGGGATGCCGTAGCCGGCCGCCCTGCACACCGTGCCGATGGCGTGCGCGATGTCGCCGATGCGGTTGCCGACGACCGCCGCCTCGATGCCGGCCGCCAGGGCCCGTTCGGCCGTCTCGATCAGCCGGACGTCCGCCGGGCGCGCCCTGCCCACGGTGAAGCTGACGGCCGAGTCGCCGGCCCAGCCGCCCAGCTGCGCGCCGAAGTCGAGCGAGACCAGGTCGCCGTCGCGCAGCCGGTAGCGGGTGGGGATGCCGTGCACGATCGCCTCGTTCACCGACGCGCAGAGCACCGCCGGGAACGGCGTGGGCGCGAACTCCGGGCGGTAGCCGAGGAACGGCGACGTGGCGCCCTCGGCCCGCAGCACGTCGTGGGCCAGCTCGTCCAGCTCCAGCAGACGCACGCCCACGTCGGCGGCCTCCCGCACGGCTGTCAGGGCCCGGGCGACCACCTGGCCCGCCTCGTACATGGCGTCGATCGATGTGTCCGTCTTGAGTTCCACCATGCCAATTACTATACCGGTATTAGAATGACGGCATGGTGCGTACCCCCCTCACCCCGGAAGAGCGCGAGCGCGGCGAGCGGCTCGGCCGGCTGCTGCGCGAGGCGCGCGGCGGCCGGAGCATGGCCGAGATCGCGGCGAGCGCCGGGATCTCCGCCGAGACCCTCCGCAAGATCGAGACCGGCCGGGCGCCCACCCCGGCCTTCTTCACCGTCGCCGCGCTCGCCCGCGTGCTCGGGCTGTCGATGGACGAGCTGGCCGGGCTGTGCTCGCCGGCCGTGGTGTGATCGGCGCGGCCGTCGGCCGGGGGCGGGCCCGATCCGCCCGGAGGTCCTGGGGCGGGATTGCGCCATGTCGCCGCCGCGTCCGCTTTGAAAACTGGCCGTAGCCGCGCTGTAACACGGCTGGTGTTTTCTACGAACCGGAGTGTTCCGGTCGGGCGGGAGACGAACGATGGCTGTGGAACAACTCCCGGGCAGGGTGCGGGAGTTCGCGAGCTACCTGAACGCGCTGCTGGCGCGCCTCGACCAGGGCGCCGGCTGGTGCGCGGTCTTCTGGCAACGCGATCCCGACGGTATGCGGGCCTGCCTCGAAGGACACGAGGTACCGCCCTGGGACGTCATGGAGGCGGTGCTGCAGGACCTGGCCGCCGCGTACGGCCCCGCGGCCGCCGGGCAGGAGACGTCACGGGCCCGGTCCCTGCATGCCGCCGCGCTCGCCGCGCACGACGCCCGTCCCGGCGGCCGTGACGCCCTCGCAGACCGGCTCGACGTCATGCTCCGCGAACAGCGCTACGCCGCCGAACGCCAGGCCGACCTGGGGCACCGGCTCGCCTCGGCGTCCTCCCGGGAGCAGGCCGACGCGTTCCGTCTGGACCTGGCCTGGGCCCACGACGACCATGAGCGGGCCACCGCCCGGTGCGCCGAGCTGCGTCGCCGGATCGCCGAGGCGGACCGTCTCCCGGCAGCCGGCGCGCCCCCGCGCCGGGCCGGACCCACGGCCGACCGGCACGACGCACAGCACGCGCACCGCGCGGGCCCCGGCCACGAGGCGGGCCGAGGGCGCGAGGCGGGCCGCGACGACGACGCACGGATCGCATACGACGCCGGGACGGCCTTCGACGCGCGCGCTGCCGAAGCGCCCGGGGAGTGGGCCGCGCCCGACCCGCCGCCCGCCCAGGAGCCCGCCCCCGCCCCGGACTCCGCCCCCGCCTCGGACTCCGCCCCCGCACCGGTCTCCGATCCGGCCCCCGTGCCCAAGCAGCGCAAACGCCGCCGCGGCAGCGCGCGGTTCGCCGGCATGGCCGAGGAGGCCGACGTCGCCCCCCTCGCCGTTCCCCCCACCTCTTCCGCCTCCGTCCCCGGGCCGGACACGCCCGCGCCCGCCGCGCCCGCCCGCCGCACGCTGCGCGGCGCCCGCTTCGCCGGAGCGGCCGAGACGCCGGCCGCACGGTCGACCGGACGGCCGTCCGCACCGCCGCGCGAGCCGCTGGACGCGACGGCCCGCGAGGAGACCGTCGACGCGGTCCGGCGACTGGTGCGACTGCGTGCCGAAGGGCGCAGCGGCGAGGCGCACGCCCTGCTCGTCGAGCTGGCCGCGCTGCCCGCCGCGCGCATGCCGCTGCTCGCGGCCGAGCTACGGAGCGCCGGGCTCACCGCGGACTGGACGACCCTGCTCTGGGAGGCCGCCTCCCTCCCCGCCGACCGGCTGGTCGCCGCGGCCGACGCGCTGGTCGCGGTGGGGCGCACGGCCGACGGCGAGCAGATCCTGCGGCAGGGGGTGGCCCGGCCGGCCGAGGAGATCGGCCAGGGCGTCCTCGGCCTGGTCCGGGAGGGCCGGCGGCGCGAGGCCCGCGCGCTGCTCGACGCCTACGTCCGGGTCCGCACCCCGGAGGAGGCGGCCCGCAGCGCCGCGCCCCACCCGCAGACCCTCGTCCCGCTGCTGCTCGAGGCGGCTCGGTCGGCCTCGGAGCAACGCCACTGGGACCTGGTGCACGCCCTGCGGGTGGCCGGGTTCACCGCCTGACCGGCGCCGCGCCCGTTGCGCCGAACGCACCGCGACTCACCCACAGGGGTGTGAAACGCGATCGACTCCGCGGGTTGACGACGATGGTCTTGGCAAGCCCGTCCAGGAGGCTTACGTTCGTCCCTCTACGACCTTCGTCTACGGGCGTAGAGGCTCTGACGTCCCGTCGAAGGAGCAGCTCATGGCCAACGTCGTACGTGCCGCACTGGTCCAGGCCACCTGGACCGGCGACACCGAGTCCATGGTGGCGAAACACGAGGAGCACGCCCGGGAGGCGGCCCGCCGGGGCGCGAAGATCATCGGCTTCCAGGAGGTGTTCAACGCTCCCTACTTCTGTCAGGTCCAGGAGCCCGAGCACTATCGCTGGGCGGAGCCGGTCCCGGACGGGCCGACCGTGCGCCGCATGCAGGACCTCGCCCGCGAGACGGGCATGGTGATCGTCGTGCCGGTCTTCGAGGTCGAGCAGTCCGGCTTCTACTACAACACCGCTGCCGTGATCGACGCCGACGGTTCCTACCTCGGCAAGTACCGCAAGCACCACATCCCCCAGGTGAAGGGCTTCTGGGAGAAGTACTACTTCCGGCCGGGGAACATCGGCTGGCCGGTGTTCGACACGGCCGTCGGCCGGGTCGGCGTGTACATCTGCTACGACCGCCACTTCCCCGAGGGGTGGCGGCAGCTGGGCCTCGGGGGCGCCCAGCTGGTCTACAACCCGTCCGCCACCCACCGCGGTCTCTCCGCCCACCTGTGGCAGCTGGAGCAGCCCGCGGCCGCCGTCGCCAACGAGTACTTCGTCGCCGCGATCAACCGGGTCGGCGTCGAGGAGTACGGGGACAACGACTTCTACGGGACGTCGTACTTCGTCGACCCGCGCGGCAAGTTCGTCGGCGACGTCGCGAGCGACCGGGACGAGGAACTCGTCGTCCGCGACCTCGACTTCGACCTCGTCGAGGAGGTCCGGCAGCAGTGGGCGTTCTACCGCGACCGCCGCCCCGACGCCTACGAAGGGCTGGTGCAGCCGTGAGCGACCTCTACGCCCGGCACCGGAGCGTCCTGCCGGACTGGCTCGCCCTCTACTACGAGGAGCCACTGGAGATCACCCACGGCGAGGGCAGGCACGTCTGGGACTCCGACGGCAACAAGTACCTCGACTTCTTCGGCGGCATCCTCACCACCATGACCGCGCACGCGCTGCCCGAGGTCACCAAGGCGGTCGCCGAGCAGGCCGGTCGGATCGTCCACTCCTCGACGCTGTACCTCAACCGGCCCATGGTCGAACTCGCCGAGCGCATCGCCCACATCAGCGGCATCCCCGACGCCCGGGTCTTCTTCACCACCTCGGGCACCGAGGCCAACGACACCGCGCTGCTGCTCGCCACCGCCCACCGGCGCAGCAACACCGTGCTGGCGATGCGCAACAGTTACCACGGCCGTTCCTTCAGCACGGTCGGCATCACCGGCAATCGCGGCTGGTCCCCGACGTCGCTGTCACCGTTGCAGACGGTGTACGTGCACGGCGGGGTCCGCGGACGAGGACCGTTCGCCGGTCTCGACGACGCGGCCTTCGTCGACGCCTGCGTCGCCGACCTCAAGGACCTGCTCGGCCACACCCGTCCGCCCGCCGCGCTGATCGCCGAGCCCATCCAGGGGGTCGGCGGTTTCACCTCGCCGCCCGACGGCCTGTACGCGGCCTTCCGCGAGGTGCTGGACGAACGCGGCATCCTGTGGATCGCCGACGAGGTGCAGACCGGCTGGGGCCGCACCGGCGAGCACTTCTGGGGCTGGCAGGCACACGGCCGAAACGGTCCGCCGGACATCGTCACCTTCGCCAAGGGCATCGGCAACGGCATGTCCGTGGGCGGCGTCATCGCCCGCTCCGAGATCATGAACTGCCTGGACGCCAACAGCATCTCCACCTTCGGCGGCACCCAGATCACCATGGCGGCCGCCCTCGCCAACCTCTCCTACCTGCTGGAACACGACCTCCAGGGCAACGCCCGGCGGGTCGGCGGCATGCTCATCGAGCGGCTGCGGGCCGCCGCCGCCCAGGATCCGGGCGTACGGGAGGTGCGCGGGCGCGGCCTCATGATCGGCGTCGAGCTGACCCGGCCGGGCACCGGACTGGCCGACCCGGACCGGGCGTCCGCGGTGCTGGAGGCGGCCCGCGCCGGCGGGCTGCTGATCGGCAAGGGCGGCGGCCACGACACCAGCGCCCTGCGCGTCGCACCGCCCCTGTCGCTGACCGTGGCGGAGGCCGAAGAGGGCGCCGCGATCCTCGAGAGCGCGCTGAGGAGCACGCGATAGCGCAGTCCTGAGCCAAGGGAAACATCGCCATGACCATTGCCCTGGAGCCCTGGGGGCCCGTGGAGCCGCTGGAACCCGCCCTGTCGGTCCGTCAGGTCCTGTCCCTGGAAAGGGTCCTGGCCGGAGAGCCCGAAGTGGTGGCGGGAGCCGGCCAGCTCGACCGCCCGGTGCGCTGGGTGCACGTCGCCGAGGCGGCCGACGTCGGCGTGATGCTGACCGGCGGCGAGATGGTGCTCACCACCGGGGTGCTGCTCGCCGGCGACGAGAGCGCGCAGACGGAGTACGTCCGCTCCCTGCACCGCGCCGAGGCCGCGGCCGTGGTGCTGGGCCTCGGACGGGCGTTCCCGACCACGCCCGACGCGATGCGGCGGGCCGCCGAACGGTGCGGGCTGCCGATGGTCGTGCTCCATCGCCCCTTCCCCTTCGCCGAGTTGACGGAGGAGGTGCAGTCCCGGCTGGTGCGGCGCAAGTTCGCCGCCGTCAGCCTCTCGGAGGCCGTGCGGACCGCGCTCACCACGCTGATCACCGCCGGAGCCCCGCTGCAGCCGCTGCTCGACGAGATCGCCCAGCACGCCGGCTGTCCCGTCGTCGTCACCAACCTCGCCCACCGGGTGCTGGCCACGGCGGGGGAGCGGCCGGCGGTCGACGACGTGCTGCGGGACTGGGAACGCATCGCCCGCCAGGCCGGCGGCACCGAGGGGGACGGCTGGATCCGCGCCGAGCTCGGCGGTCGCGGCGAACGCTGGGGACAGATCATGCTCTGCGGGTACCGCGGCGACACCGCGGGCGGACGGCTGCTCGCCGACCGGGCCGCCGAGGCGCTCGTGCTGCACCGCATGCTCGGCGGCGCCTCCGCCCACAGCTGGGAGGAACAGTCCGCGCAGAGCCTGCTCACGGACCTGATCTCCGGCGTCGTCCCGGCACGCCATCTGCTGCCCAGGGCGCGGGCGGCCGGTCTGCCGGTCAACCGGCGCACCTTCGTGCCGCTCGTCGTGCGGGACGTCGCCCTCGACCGACTCGAACGGGTCCTGAGGTTGCTGGGGCTCGCGGGACTGGTCGCGGAACTCGCGGACGGGGCGACGGCGGTGCTGCTCAGCCTCGCCCGCGACCAGGACGCCGAGGCGCTCGCCGCCCACTTCGCGACCCGGCTGCGCACCGAGTCGGGCCAGGCTCGCACCGTCGTCGCGGCGGCCGCCCCGCGGACCGTCTGGGACGAGACGCCCGCCGGGCTGCGCGAGGCCCAGCACGTGGCGGACGCCGTGGCAGACTCGGCCGCCGTCCTCGACCTGCCGCCCGTCGTGCGGCTCAAGGACGTCCATCTGCGCGGACTGATCCGGCTGCTGCGGGACGACCCGCACGTGCAGTCGTTCGCCGAGCGGGAGCTGGACGGACTGCTCTGCGCGGCCGGGGACGACCTGCTCGCCGTCCTGCGGACGTATCTGGCCACCGGCCGCAACAAGTCCCGCACCGCCCAGCTCCACCACGTCTCCCGGCCGGCGCTGTACCGCCGGCTGGAGGCGATAGAGGGCCGGCTCGGCGTGGACCTCGACGACTTCGAACAGGCCGCCTCGGTGCACATCGCGCTGCTCGCGCATGACGCGCAGCAGGGCTGAACAGCGCGCGGCCGGCACGCGGAAACAGCTGAGAAACATGGAACGACCTGGGAAAACGGTGGTGAAACATGGGTCCGGGAAGACGTGACACGATGCCACGCCACCCGTGCGCAGGCGTGACACCGTGCAACTCAAAGCAGGCCGGTCGGCTTCCTAGGCTCCTCGTACACCGAGCGACCGGAGGTCCCGATGAGCAGAGTGATCCGTGCCGCCGTCTTCCAGACGGCCTGGACCGGCGACAAGGAATCGATGATCCGGGTGCACGAGCAGGCGGTCCGCGACGCGGCCGCGCAGGGCGCCCAGGTCCTGTGCTTCCAGGAACTGTTCTACGGTCCCTACTTCTGCCAGGTCCAGGACCCGCAGTTCTACGAGTACGCCGAGCAGATCCCCGACGGCCCGATCGTCAAGCGTTTCCAGGCGCTCGCCAGGGAGCACGGCATCGTCCTGGTGCTGCCGATGTACGAGGAGGAGCAGCCCGGCGTCCTCTACAACACCGCTGCCGTGATCGACGCGGACGGCTCCTACCTCGGCAAGTACCGCAAGCACCACATCCCCCAGGTGAAGGGCTTCTGGGAGAAGTTCTACTTCCGCCCCGGGAACGCCGGCTGGCCGGTGTTCGACACGGCCGTCGGCCGGGTCGGCGTGTACATCTGCTACGACCGCCACTTCCCCGAGGGCTGGCGTGCGCTGGGGCTCGAGGGAGCCGAGATCGTCTTCAACCCGTCGGCGACCTCCCGGGGTCTGTCCGCGTACCTGTGGCAGCTGGAGCAGCCGGCGGCGGCCGTCGCCAACGAGTACTTCGTCGGCGCGATCAACCGGGTCGGCGTCGAGGAACTCGGCGACAACGACTTCTACGGGACCTCGTACTTCGTGGACCCGGAGGCCCAGTTCGTCGGGGAGGTGGCCAGCGACAAGGAGCCCGAACTCGTCGTCCGCGACCTCGACATGGCGAAGCTGCGCGCGGTCCGCGACCGCTGGCAGTTCTACCGCGACCGCCGTCCGGACGCCTACGGCCCGCTGACCGCACCGTAACCGGCCGCGACCGCCGCCGGTCCGGTGCACGGGGGCCGGACCGGCGGCGCCCCTCAGACACGACGACAGCGTTGAACACGGCAGGAGAGGGAGAATGAGCAGCCGAACCGTCATCCGGGGTGGTCTCGTCATCACCGCGTCCGACGAGATCCACGCCGACGTCCTCATCGAGGACGGCCGCATCGCCGCCCTCGCCGCCTCCGGCACCCCGGCCGCCGGGGCCTGGACCGCCGAGCGCGTCATCGACGCCACCGGGAAGTACGTGATCCCGGGCGGGGTGGACGTCCACACCCACATGGAGCTGCCGTTCGGCGGCACCTCGGCCTCCGACACCTTCGAGACCGGCACCCGCGCCGCCGCCTGGGGCGGCACGACGACCATCGTCGACTTCGCCGTGCAGAGCGTCGGGCACAGCCTGCGCGAAGGCCTCGACGCCTGGCACGCGAAGGCCGAGGGCAACTGCGCGATCGACTACGGCTTCCACATGATCGTCTCCGACGTGAACCAGGACACGCTCAAGGAGATGGACCACCTGGTGGCGGAGGGCGTCACCTCCTTCAAGCAGTTCATGGCCTACCCCGGCGTCTTCTACAGCGACGACGGCCAGATCCTGCGCGCCATGCAGCGCTCCGCCGAGAACGGCGGACTGATCATGATGCACGCGGAGAACGGCATCGCCATCGACGTCCTCGTCGAACAGGCGCTCGCACGCGGCGAGACGGACCCGAGGTACCACGGCGAGGTGCGCAAGGCCCTCCTGGAGGCCGAGGCCACGCATCGCGCGATCAAGCTCGCGCAGGTCGCCGGGGCGCCGCTGTACGTCGTGCACGTATCGGCGATGGAAGCGGTTGCGGAACTCGCCAGGGCGCGCGACGACGGGCTGAACGTCTTCGGCGAGACCTGTCCGCAGTACCTGTTCCTGTCGACCGACAACCTCGCCGAACCCGGCTTCGAGGGCTCGAAGTACGTGTGCAGCACTCCGCTCAGGCCGAAGGAGCACCAGGCCAAGCTGTGGCAGGGGCTGCGGACCAACGACCTCCAGGTCGTCTCCACCGACCACTGCCCCTTCTGCTTCGAGGGCCAGAAGGAGCTCGGCCGGGGCGACTTCTCGAAGATCCCCAACGGCCTCCCGGGCGTCGAGAACCGCATGGACCTCCTCCACCAGGCCGTCGTCGACGGGCACATCAGCCGCCGGCGCTGGATCGAGATCGCCTGCGCCACCCCCGCCCGCATGTTCGGCATGTACCCCAAGAAGGGCACCATCGCCCCGGGCGCCGACGCCGACGTCGTGATCTACGACCCGCAGGCCGAGCAGACCGTCTCCGCCGCGACCCACCACATGAACGTCGACTACTCGGCCTACGAGGGCAAGCGGATCACCGGCCGCGTCGAGACGGTGCTGTCGCGGGGCGAGCCCGTCATCACCGAGCGGGAGTACACCGGACACGCCGGACACGGCGTCTACACCCCGCGCTCCACCTGTCAGTACCTCAACTAGGAGCAGCGCCCATGGACTTCGGACTCGTCCTGCAGACCGACCCGCCGGCCTCCAAGGTCGTCAGCCTGATGCAGCGCGCCGAACGGAACGGCTTCACCTACGGCTGGACCTTCGACTCCGCCGTGCTGTGGCAGGAACCGTTCGTGATCTACAGTCAGATCCTCGCGAACACCGACCGGCTGACCGTCGGTCCCATGGTCACCAACCCCGGCACCCGCACCTGGGAGGTCACCGCCTCCACCTTCGCCACCCTCAACGACATGTTCGGCAACCGCACCGTCTGCGGCATCGGACGCGGCGACTCCGCGATGCGCGTCGCCGGCCGCGCGCCCAACACCCTCGCCCGGATCAGCGAGGCCATGAAGGTCATCCGGGCGCTCGGCTCCGGCCGGGAGGCGGACCTCGGCGGGACGGTCGTGCGGTTCCCCTGGATCAAGGACGACGCCCGGCTGCCCGTCTGGATGGCCGCGTACGGGCCCAAGGCGCTGAAGATGACCGGCGAGGAGGCCGACGGCTTCATCCTCCAGCTCGCCGACCTGTACCTCACCGAGTACATGGTGAAGGCGGTGAAGGACGCCGCGGCCGCCGCCGGACGCGACCCGGGCGAGGTCAAGATCTGCGTCGCCGCCCCCGCGTACGTCACGGACGACGACTCCCCGCAGGCGCTGGCCCACGCCCGAGAGCAGTGCCGGTGGTTCGGCGGCATGGTCGGCAACCACGTGGCCGACCTGGTGTCGAAGTACGGCGAGCACTCCTCCCAGGTCCCCGAGGAGCTCACCGACTACATCAAGGCCCGGCAGGGGTACGACTACTCGCACCACGGCCGCAGCGACAACCCCGACACCGCGTTCGTGCCCGACGAGATCGTCGACCGGTTCTGCCTCGTCGGACCGGTCGAGAAGCACATCGAGAAGCTGAACGCCCTGCGCGACCTCGGCGTCGACCAGTTCGCCGTCTACGACATGCACGACGCGCAGGAGAAGGTCATCGACGCCTACGGCGCGACGGTGATCCCCGCCGTCAACGGCTGACCCCTCTCCTCCCGCGCGCGGCTCCCCACCGCCGCCCTCCCCGTCCCCCCACTCCAGTTCTCCCCTCCTCCACCGTCCGGGGAGGAGGGGGCCGGAGACCCCGCACGGCCTTTCCGGATCCGCCCCTCGTTTGATTGGCCTGCCCATGACCGACACCGCTCCCACGGCCATACCGCCGACCGCCCAAGTCACCCTCGCCGACGGCCGGGTGGAGATCGCCCCCGGTTCGCCGCAGCCCAGCGGCCCCTACGCCAACGAGGACCTGCTCCCGGTCCCGGTGCACAAGCGCACCTGGACCACCTACAACTTCTCCGCGCTGTGGGTCGGCATGGCCCACAACACGGCGTCGTGGACGCTGGCCTCCGGTCTGATCGCCGTCGGCATGGACTGGAAGCAGGCGGTGCTCACCATCGCCCTGGCCAATGTGATCGTGCTGGTGCCGATGCTGCTCACCGGGCACGCGGGACCCAAGTACGGCATTCCCTTCCCGGTCTTCGCCCGTGCCTCCTTCGGCATACGCGGCGCCAACCTCCCCGCCGTGGTACGGGCGTTGGTGGCGTGCGGCTGGTTCGGCATCCAGACGTGGATCGGCGGCGAGGCGATCTACTTCCTCGCCGGCAAGCTGATCGGCGGCGGCTGGAGCGACGCCGGGAAGATCGGCGGCTACGCCTGGACCATGTGGCTGTCGTTCGCGATCTTCTGGGCGATCCAGGTCGCGATCATCTACCGGGGCATGGAGACGATCCGCCGCTTCGAGAACTGGGCGGCTCCCTTCGTCCTCGTCGGCGCGCTCGTGATGCTGATCTGGATGAGCAACAAAGCAGGCGGTTTCGGCCCGTTGCTGGACCAGCCCTCCAAGCTCGGCTGGGGCGGCGGCTTCTGGAAGCTCTTCTGGCCGTCCCTCATGGGCATGATCGGCTTCTGGTCGACGCTGTCGCTGAACATCCCCGACTTCACCCGCTACGGGAAGTCGCAGCGGGCGCAGACCTGGGGACAGGCTCTCGGTCTTCCCACGACGATGACGCTGTTCGCGCTGCTGTCGGTGATGGTCACCTCCGGCTCGCAGGCCGTCTACGGCGAGACGATCTGGGACCCGGTACAGCTCGCCGCGAAGACGGACAACGCCGTCGGGCTGCTCTTCGCGCTGGTGACCGTGCTGGTGGCGACCCTGTCGGTGAACATCGCGGCCAACCTGGTGTCGCCCGCCTTCGACTTCTCCAACGTCGCGCCCCGGAAGGTCAGCTTCCGCACCGGCGCACTCGTCACCTGCGTGCTCGGCGTGCTGATCTTCCCGTGGAAGCTGTACTCCGACCCGCAGGGCTACATCTTCACGTGGCTCGGTCTGGTCGGCGGTCTGCTGGGCACGGTCGCCGGCATCCTCATCGCCGACTACTGGATCCTGCGCCGCGGCAGACTCGACCTGACCGACCTGTACCGGGCCGGCGGCCGCTACTGGTACGACGGCGGCTGGAACTGGCGGGCCGTGGCCGCGTTCGTGGCCGGCGGCGTCCTCGCGATCGGCGGCGCCAGCTTCAAGCCGCTGTTCGACGGCCGTCCCGTCCCGGCGCTTGAACCTCTCGCCGACTACGGCTGGGCCGTCGGCCTGGGCACCTCGATCGTGGTGTACCTGGCCCTGATGCTGCCGCGCGGCCGGCAGGAGGAGAGCGCCGTCTGAGACGGGCGCCCGCGGCACGTGCGCATCACCGCGCGCGTGCCGCAGGCGCGCCGGACGGGACGAACGGCGCGCGCGGCCCTCAGGTCCTGCCGCCGCTCCGCAGGGCGGCCACCGCTTCCTTCGCGGCCCTGATCGCGCCCTTGTTGATCTCGTCCGTGGCGGGCGCCTTCTTCGTCTCGAAGTCGCTGCCGTTGTAGTTGACGATCACCAGCGCGTTGGCGACCCGGGCGATCACGACGCCCTCGCGGGTCTGCTGCTTGTCCTCGGTCGTGAGGTTCACCACCGAGTAGCCCTCGTCGCCGAGCCCCGGCACCGCCCCGCCGCCGCTCTTCTCCGTGGTGCGCTCCTTGTACGAGCTGCCTGCCGCCTCGTCCGAGTCGGCGATCTCGAAGGAGACGTCGAGCCAGCGGTAGTCGTAGCCCTTGAGCGCGTTCCAGGAGCAGGTGCGGCGCAGCGCGGTGTCCGTGGACGGGATCTCCTTGCCCGCCGGCTTGGCGCCCGGCACGAGGGAGGCGACCGTCTTGACGGTCACGCCGGTGCACGGAGCGGGCGCGGCCGCGTACGTCTTGGGGGCGGCGCTGGAGGACTGTCCGGACGACGCGTCGGACTGGGCCTTGCGCGTGTCCTTGCTCGCCGTGTCCTGCGGTTCGTCGGAGGGGCCGGACGACATCGCCCAGCCGGCACAGGCGAGCACGACCACCGGGGTCAGACGCGCGGTGAGGGCGAGCGGCAGTGGGAGAGAGCGCACGGAGCACTTTCGTGGGGGACGGTGTGGACGGGGTCCGCTGTGCGGACGGCAGACGCCAGTGTCACACGACTCCCTGTGGGGCGGAAGTGCGAACTCGCTCCGTGGCCGCGCGATGACGAAGGGGCCCGGATCTACCGGGACATCACTGCCCTTCACGCGCATAGGGGACGCCGGGCGTGGTGCGGGGGCGGGTGCGTCGTCCGGGGCGGGACCGCGACGGCGGACGCCGCGATCCCGCGACGGCGGGGACCGCGGTCTCCGGGGCCCGGGCGGAGGGTGGATGCGTACGATCGCGAGGTCGGCCGCACGCGCAGTGAGGAGCCCCGGTGTTCACCACCCGCCCCACCCTCCAGGGCACCTTCGGCATGGTCTCCTCCACGCACTGGCTGGCCTCGCAGTCGGCGATGGCCGTGCTGGAGGACGGCGGCAACGCCTATGACGCGGCCGTGGCCGGGGCGTTCGTGCTGCACGTCGTCGAGCCGCACCTCAACGGGCCCGCGGGCGAGGTCCCGATCCTGCTCGCCCCGGCCGGCGGCGAGGTGCGGGTGCTGTGCGGGCAGGGTGTGGCGCCGGCCGGGGCGACGGTCGCGCACTACCGCGGTCTCGGCCTGGACCTCGTGCCCGGCACGGGCCCCCTCGCCGCCGCCGTCCCCGGTGCGGTCGACGCGTGGCTGCTCCTCCTGCGGGACCACGGCACCAAGTCCCTCGATCACGTGCTGAAGTACGCGATCGGGTACGCCGAGCACGGGCACGCGCCCGTGGAGAACGTCGGCGCGACCGTCGAGACGGTACGGGAGCTGTTCGAGACGGAGTGGACCTCGTCGGCGGAGGTGTACCTGCCCGGCGGGCGGTCGCCGCGCCCCGGTGAGCTGCTGCGCAACCCGGCGCTCGCGGCCACCTGGAAGCGGCTGCTCGCCGAGACGGCGCCGGCGGGCGACCGGGAGGCCCGCATCGAGGCGGCGCGGGAGGTGTGGCGTTCGGGGTTCGTCGCCGAGGCGCTCGTGCGGCAGTCCGAGCGGCCCACCCTGGACACCAGCGGCGAGCGTCACACGGGCACGCTCACGGCCGCCGACCTCGCCGGCTGGTCCGCGTCCTACGAGACGCCGTCGACGTACGACTGGAACGGCTGGACCGTGTGCAAGGCCGGCCCCTGGAGCCAGGGCCCGGCCCTCCTGCAGCAGCTCGCCCTCCTCCCGCCCGAGCTCCCCGAGTACGGCTCGGCCGCCTACGTCCATCTCCTGGTGGAGGGCTGCAAGCTCGCCATGGCCGACCGCGAGGCCTGGTACGGCGACGCGGCCGAGGTCCCGCTGGAGGCCCTGCTCGCCCCCGGCTACAACGCGTCTCGCCGACGGCTGATCGGCGAGGAGGCGTCGTACGGGCTGCGGCCCGGCAGCCCCGGCGGGCGCACCCCGCGGCTGAGCGCGCTCGCGCATCTGATCGCCGTGGACGACCCCGCCGCCGGCCCCCTCGGCGTCGGCGAGCCGACCGTCGCCAAAGGGCCCGCGTCGCCCGTGTCCGGCGAGCCGGCGGTCGGCGTCGACGGGGCCGTCCGCGGCGACACCTGTCACCTCGACGTCGTCGACCGCTGGGGCAACATGGTCGCGGCGACGCCCAGCGGGGGCTGGCTGCAGTCCAACCCGGTCGTGCCCGAGCTGGGCTTCCCGCTCGGCACGCGGCTGCAGATGACCTGGCTGGAGGAGGGCCTGCCGAACTCCCTCACGCCGGGGCGCCGTCCCCGCACCACCCTCACGCCCTCGCTCGCGCTGCGCGACGGGGTCCCGGTCCTGGCGTTCGGCACGCCCGGCGGCGACCAGCAGGACCAGTGGCAGCTGCACTTCCTCCTGGGGGTCGCCCTGCGCGCGCGGGTGCGCGGCGGTCTCGACCTGCAGGGTGCGATCGACGCGCCCAACTGGCACACCGACGGCTTCCCCGGCTCCTTCTTCCCGCGCGGCATGCGGCCCGGCAGTCTCACCGTGGAGTCCCGGATGCCGGCGGCGGTGGTGGAGGGGCTGCGGCGGCGCGGCCACCGGGTGACCGTCGGCGACGCCTGGTCCGAGGGCCGTCTGTGCGCGGTCGCCCGCGATCCGGCGACCGGGATCCTGTCGGCGGCCGCCAACCCGCGCGGGATGCAGGGGTATGCGGTGGGCCGCTGACGGGCCCGCGCCGTCCGCGCCCGACGGGCCGGGACGTGCGGGCCCCCGTTCTTCATCCCGATTCCACCCGTGATGCACCGGGCGGGCGGGGATTGTCAGTGCGGCGTGCTGTCATGGAGGCATGATCGAAGACACGGAAACCATCGACGAGTTTCTCGTCCGCCACTCGGCCGACGTGGAGGAGGCGGTCCGCCGGGCCGCCGCAGCCGAGATCATGCCGCGCTTCCGGCAGCTCGCCGCGCACGAGGTCGACCAGAAGAACGGCCCCCACGACCTGGTCACGGACGCCGACCGCAACGCGGAGCTGTACCTCACCAAGGCGCTGGGCGCCCTCCTGCCGGGTTCGGTCGTCGTCGGCGAGGAGGCGGTGCACGCCGACCCGTCGACGTACGAGGCGATACAGGGCGGGACACCGGTCTGGATCGTCGACCCGGTCGACGGCACACGGCAGTTCGTGCACGGGGACGACGGCTTCTGCACCCTCGTCGCGCTCGTCCGGCACGGCGTCCTGCACGCCTCCTGGACCTACGCTCCCGCCCGTGGCCAGCTGGCCACGGCCGTCCGCGGCGGCGGCGCCTTCCTCGACGGCGAGCGGCTGTTCGCCGGCCCGCCCGAGCCCGGCCGTGATCTCACCGTGGCCACCTCGCACCCCGACTACACGACCGACGAACAGAAGCACGCCCTGCTGGGGCTCTGGGCGGACGGCGTCGCGCCGCGCCCCTGCGGCTCGGCCGGCCTCGAGTACCTCGCCATCGCCCGGGGCGAGTTGGACGCCACAGCCTTCTCCTGGGAGGCGGCCTGGGACCACGCGGCCGGGCTGCTCCTGGTCGAGGAGGCGGGCGGCGCCCACCTCACCCTCACCGGCGAGCCGTTCCGCGTCAGGGGCGGCAACTCCCTGCCGTTCACGGCAGCCAGGGACGCGGCCACGGCCCGTCGTGTGGCGGCGCTGCTCGCGGGCGGCGAACCCCGCCGCCTGCCCGGCGCGGACCCGCGCCGCCGCACCGCCTGAACCGGCGGGGCCGTGCCGCGGCCGGTACGTGACGCCGCCGGGCGGCCTCCGGTCGCGCGCTGCCCCTGCACCGCGCGAGCGCAGCGGTCGGCCCGGCTCCGGCCGGTGCGTCATGCCGCCGGGCCTTCGGCAGCGCGCTGCCCCTGCGGCCCGGTCGACCGCAGGGTGCGGCCCCGGGCAGCCCTCGCGAGCCGTCCCGGCGCGAGTCCGCGCGGCGCGAGCCAGCCGTTCGGGCACGGGTGCCCGGGCCCGGGGGTCGGCGGGCGTCCCCGTCGGCCCGCCGCCCGTCCCAGGGCCCGCCGACCGCTGCCCGCCGGGCGGCGGACGGCCCGCGCCCGCGCGGCCCGGCCGGTTTCGTGCCCCGCGCCGCAGGTCTCGCATCGCCCCCGGCATATCCTGACTGCGGGGGCCACCGATGTCGGAGGTCACCGGCTGACGAAGGGGTCGAAGTGCCGTCGATGCTCGATGCGGTCGTGGTGGGAGCGGGGCCCAACGGGCTGACCGCGGCGGTGGAGCTGGCCAGACGCGGCTTCTCCGTGGCGCTCTTCGAGGCGCGGGACACCGTGGGCGGGGGCGCCCGCACCGAGGAGCTCACCCTGCCGGGCTTCCGCCACGACCCGTGCGCCGCAGCCCACCCGCTCGGGATCAACTCGCCCGCCTTCCGCGCCCTGCCCTTGGAGCGCTACGGCCTGGAGTGGCTGCACCCCGAGCTGCCCATGGCCCACCCCTTCCTGGACGGCAGCGCCGCCGTGCTGTCCCGGTCGGTGGCGGAGACGGCCGCTTCCTTCGGCACACGCGACGCGGGCGCCTACCGCCGCCTCGTCGAGCCCTTCCTGCCCAAGTGGGACGCCCTGGTCCGCGACTTCATGTCGCTGCCGCTGACCGCCCTTCCACGCGACCCGCTCACCCTGGCCCGTTTCGGTCTGGTCGGCCTGCCCCCGTCCACCTGGCTCACCCGCCGCTTCCACGACGAGCGGGCCAAGACCCTCTTCGCCGGCCTCGTCGCCCATGTCATGGCGCCGCTCGGCGGACTCGCCACCGGCGCCGTCGGGCTGGTCTTCGCCCTCGCGGCGCACGCCCGCGGCTGGCCGGTGGTCCGCGGCGGCTCCCAGTCCCTCTCCGACGCCCTCGCCGCGTACCTCGAGGATCTCGGCGGCAGCGTCCACACGGACTACGAGGTCAAGCGCCTCGACGACCTGCCGCCCGCCCGCGCGTACGTCTTCGACACCTCGCCCACCGCCCTCGGCCGGATCGCCGGCTTCGGCGACTACTACGCGGGGTACAAGTACGGCCCCGGCGTCTTCAAGATCGACTACGCCCTCGACGGCCCCGTCCCCTGGACCGCGCAGGACGCCCGGCGGGCCGGCACCGTGCAGATCGGGGCGGACAGCGCGGAGATCGGCGCCGCGCTGCGCGCGCCCGCCCGTGAGGGCCGCGCGCCCGACCGCCCCTTCCTGATCACCGTGCAGCCCGGCGTCGTCGACCCGACGCGCGCCCCCGAGGGCAAGCACGTGTTCTGGGCGTACGGGCATGTGCCCAACGGCTGGACCGGCGACCTGACCGACGCCATGGAACGCCAACTGGAGCGCTTCGCACCGGGGTTCCGCGACCGGGTCCTGGCCCGGGCCACCGCCGGCCCCGCCGAACTCGCCGCCCGCAACGCCAACTACGTCGGCGGGGACATCGCCGCCGGAGCCGTCTCCGGTCTGCAGATCCTGCTGCGTCCCAAGCTGACGGCCTTCCCGTACGCCACCCCGCACCCGGCCGTCTTCCTGTGCTCGTCGGCCACCCCGCCCGGCCCCGGTGTGCACGGCATGTCGGGCCACAACGCGGCGAAGGCCGTCTGGCGGAGGCTGCGGCAGGAAAGGTGAGCCAGGGCCGCCGCGCGTTGGTATACACACCGGCATGACCACGATCACGCTCGTCCAGGGCGACATCACCCGGCAGTCGGTGGACGCCATCGTCAACGCGGCCAACTCCTCGCTGCTCGGCGGGGGCGGCGTCGACGGCGCCGTCCACCGGCGCGGCGGCCCCGAGATCCTCGCCGACTGCCGCCGTCTGCGCGCCTCGCACTACGGAAAGGGCCTGCCCACCGGTCAAGCGGTCGCCACCACCGCGGGCGACCTGGACGCGCGCTGGGTGATCCACACCGTGGGACCCGTCCACAGCGCCACCGAGGACCGCTCGGACCTGCTGGCCTCCTGCTACCGGGAGTCGCTGCGCGTCGCGGACGAGCTGGGCGCCCGCACGGTGGCCTTCCCGGCGGTCTCCGCGGGCGTCTACGGCTGGCCGATGGACGACGCCGCCCGCATCGCCGTGGAGACGGTACGGGCGGCGCGCACGAACGTGGCCGAGGTGAGGTTCGTGCTCTTCGACGAGCAGGCGTACGGCGCCTTCGCCGGCCAGGTCGGCTGACGCCCCGCACGCCGTCGAGCGGGACGCCCGCCCGGCCGACCGGACGCGCCCCAGGCGCGGTTCGCGGGCCGCGCACCGAGGGCGGCGGCCGACGCAGGCTCCGGTCGGCCACCGCCTCTGCCACTGCCGCCACTTCCGCCTCTGCCGTCGTTCGCCGCCCGAGCCGCCGCCCGGCCGCCGTCTCAGCCGTCGATGCGGTGCGTGGTCCAGAACGACGTCAGGTCCGTGGCCGTGGCGGCCTGTGCGGCCGCCTTGAACGCGGCCGTGGTCGACACGCCGTACCAGTGCGAAGTGGCGTAGTCCTTCAGCAGCTTGGCCATCGCGGTGTCGCCGATCAGCCGCCGCAGGTCGTGCAGCGCGCACTTGCCGTAGCCGTAGACGACGGTGGAGTACCGCGAGGAGTGGGCGTCCCAGTAGGCCATCGAGTTGGTGATCTTCTCCGCCGAGGAGGCCCAGGACACGCTGCTCCAGCAGCCGCTGCCGGTCTTGCCCAGCGCCAGGTCGGTGGCGTAGTCGGTGAACGACTCGTCCAGCCACGGGCTGGTGTACTCGTCGTCGCCGACGATCCCGTACCACCACTGGTGGCCGATCTCATGGGTCAGCGCCGTGGTGCTGACCAGGTCGAGGACGAAGCCGGGGTACTCCATGCCGCCGAACCAGAAGCTGTTGTCGATGACGGCGTCCAACTCGCCGTAGGGGTAGGCGCCGAAGCGGGACGAGTGGGCGTCCACCGCGGTCTTCGCCGTGGTGAGCATCGACTGGGCGTTGGCCGAGCTGATGCCGGAGACCGAGTAGACGTTGATCGGGGTGCCGGCGGCCGAGGTGCCGGAGATCTTGCTGAACGGGCCGGCGGCCCAGGCGAAGTCCCGCACCTGGGAGGCGGTCGCCGTGGTGACGGTGCGGCCGCTGGAGCCGGCGGTGTCGACGGAGGCGCCGGTGGCCGGCACGAGCAGGGTGGTCGGGTGGTCGAGGGTCACCCGGAAGTCGGCGGCCAGGGAGTAGAACGACTCGCCGTTGTTCGTGTACGGGTCCAGATGCCAGCCGGCGCCGTCCTTCACCGCCAGCACGGGCAGCGCGTTGCCGATGAAGCTGAACGCCCCGTCGTGGCCGAACCGGTCGGCGCCGCTGGGCACCGTGATGCCGAGGTCGAAGGCGATCGTGGCGCTCTGTCCCTGGGCCAGGGGTGCGGCGAGGGTGATCTGGAGGGCCGTGCAGCCGACCGAGAGGGCGCCCGCGGTGCCGCCGGTGAGGTTGCCGACCGTGATCGGCATCGCGGCGCAGGTGCCGTGGTAGTTGTCCCAGAGCCGCAGGTACACCTCGGTGAGCGCGGTCGCGGAGGCGTTGGTGAAGGTCGCGCTCTCGTGTCCGTTCCACACCGTGCCGGCGGCGTCGCTGGTCAGGCTGACGGTGTACGACGGGGCCGCCGGGGTGCGGACGGAGTCGGCGGGCGGTGCGGTGTCGCCGGAGGTGTCGAGCGCGATGTCGTCGAGGACGAAGTTCGACGTGAGGCTGGAGTCCTCGGTGCCGGTGAAGGCGAGACTCACGGTCTGGCCCGCGAACGCGGACACGTCGAACGACTTGCGGACGTAGCCGGTGTTCTTGTCGAGGTTGGAGTACGTGGCCAGGGTCGTCGTGCCGATCTTGGCGGTGAGCTTGTCGTACGCGGTGGACGAGGTCGTCTCCGTCGTGTCGATGTGCAGCCAGAACGTGAGGGTGGCGGAGGAACACCCGGAGGGGATGGCGACGCTCTGCGCGAGGGTGTCGGTGTGCGTGCTGCCGACCCCGCCCAGCCAGGCGAAGGCGGTGCCGCCGTGGGCGGTCTGCCCGGCGCGGCTGGTGATCACGGTGGTCGAGGACTGGGTCCACGAGGACGCGCCGCTCTCGAAGCCGCCGTTGACGACGACCTGGGCCGGGGTGCAGACGGCGGCCGACGGGACCGCGCCGCCGCCCGCGGTGCGCACGGACGCGCCCGGCGCGGATGCGACGCCCCGCGACGCGGCGCCGGCGCCCGCGGGTGCGGCCCCGTTCGGCGCGGCGGCTGCCGGGGGTGCGGCGGGGAGCGAGACGGCGGCCAGGGCGGCCAGGGCGAGCGCGCCTGCGGCGAGCGCCTTGCGGGGGGTGGGTCTCACGCGTTGCTCCTTTGCGACGGCCGGGTTTCCGGCCTGCTCGGTGGCTGTCCCCCGACGGCGTGGGTGTGCCGCGGGGCGGTGCGCGACGGTTGCCGGAAGCCTGACAGATCTGACGCGGGCATGCCATCCGCGGCGGGCAAAGGGTCGGTACCGGAAGCGGACGCGGCGCCCCCGCTCACCGGCGGGGACCACGCCCTCGGCCGGGCCCGTCGCCTGCCGGGGCTCGGCCGTCCCACCGTCCGCCCGCCCGCTGCGCCGTCCGCTTCGTCGTTCTCGTGCGCCCCTCGTCCGCCGTACGCTCACATCGGGCCGCCCCATGGTGTGCGCCGGGCTTAACTCCCGGCGGCCGGTCCGGGAGACACCTGCGTAATGCACGGTTCGTACCGTCGCAGAGGCTTGGAGAGGCTCTCGCCGGGCCGATCGTCACAAGGAAGGGGGCGCCCGTGGCCGTGCCGGACCCGCGGACCGACAGCGCGACCGAGACGAAGGTGCGCACGGTCTGCTCGTACTGCGGCGTCGGCTGCGGCATGGTCCTCGACATCGGCCTCGGGCCGGACGGACGCCGGACGGTGCTGAAGGCCTCCGGCGACAAGCGGCACCCGGCGAACTCCGGACGGCTGTGCACCAAGGGCGCGACCACCGCCGACATGCTCGCCGCGCCCGGCCGGCTCACCACCGCCCTCGTCCGCCAGGACCGCGGCGAGGAGCCGGCGCCCGCCTCCGTGGACGCGGCGGTCGCCGAGACGGCACGGCGGCTGCGGGCCGTCGTCGACGAGCACGGCCCCGACGCGGTCGCGCTCTACGTGTCCGGCCAGATGAGCCTCGAAGCGCAGTACCTGGCCAACAAACTTGCCAAGGGTTTCCTGCGGACCAACCAGATCGAGTCCAACTCCCGACTGTGCATGGCAAGCGCCGGAACCGGTTACAAGCTGTCTCTGGGCGCCGACGGCCCGCCCGGTTCCTACGACGACCTCGACCGCGCGGACGTCTTCCTCGTCATCGGCTCCAACATGGCCGACTGCCACCCCATCCTCTTCCTGCGCATGATGGAACGGGTGAAAGCGGGTGCGAAACTGATCGTCGTCGACCCGCGGCGCACCGCCACCGCCGCGAAGGCCGACCTGTTCCTGCAGATCAGGCCGGGCACCGACCTCGCCCTGCTCAACGGCCTGCTGCACCTCCTGCACGAGAACGGCCACACCGACCCCGCGTTCATCGCCGCGTACACCGAGGGCTGGGAGGACATGCCCCGGTTCCTCGCCGACCACCCGCCCGCGGCCGTCGCGCGGCTCACCGGCATACCGGAGGCCGACCTGCGCGAGGCGGCCCGCACCATCGGCGAGGCGGGGGAGTGGACCAGCTGCTGGACCATGGGCCTCAACCAGTCCACGCACGGCACCTGGAACACCAACGCGCTCATCAACCTCCACCTCGCCACCGGCGCGATCTGCCGCCCGGGCAGCGGCCCCTTCTCCCTCACCGGCCAGCCCAACGCCATGGGCGGGCGCGAGATGGGGTACATGGGGCCGGGGCTGCCCGGTCAGCGCTCCGTCCTCGTCGACGCCGACCGCGCCTTCGCCGAGGAGCTGTGGGGTCTGCCGGCGGGCACGGTCCGGGCGGACGGCGTCGGCAAGGGCACCGTGGAGATGTTCCGGAAGATGGCCGACGGCGAGATCAGGGCCTGCTGGATCATCTGCACCAACCCCGTCGCCTCCGTGGCCAACCGCAGGACGGTCATCGAGGGTCTGGAGGCGGCCGAGTTCGTCGTCGCGCAGGACGTCTTCGCCGACACCGAGACCAACGCCTACGCCGACGTGGTCCTGCCCGGCGCCCTGTGGACCGAGACCGAGGGCGTGCTCATCAACAGCGAGCGCAACCTCACCCTCGCCCGTCCCGCCGTCGACCCGCCCGGTGAGGCGACGGCCGACTGGCGGCTCATCGCCGCCGTCGCCCGTGCCATGGGTTACGAGAGCGGTTTCTCGTACGACAGCGCCGAGGAGGTCTTCGAGGAGATCAAGCGGGCGTACAACCCGGCAACCGGTTACGACCTGCGGGGAGTGACGTACGAGCGGCTGCGCGCCGCCCCGGTCCAGTGGCCCGCGGCCGCCGTCGACGGCGCCGACCGCAACCCGATCCGGTACGTGAACGACGACGGCACACTCACCTTCCCCACGGCTTCCGGCCGTGCCGTCTTCCATCCGCGTCCGCACGTGGCGCCCGCCGAGATGCCGGACGACGACTACCCGTTCGTCCTCAACACCGGCCGACTGCAGCACCAGTGGCACACCCTGACGAAGACCGCCAAGGTGGCCAAGCTGAACAAGCTCGACCCCGGTCCGTTCGTCGAGGTGCACCCCGAGGACGCGGCCGCGCTCGGTCTCGCCGACGGCGACTCCGTGGAGGTCGCCTCACGGCGCGGGCGGGCCGTCCTGCCGGCCGTCGTCACCGACCGGGTGCTGCCCGGATCCTGTTTCGCCCCGTTCCACTGGAACGACCTGTTCGGCGAATACCTCAGCGTCAACGCGGTCACCAGCGACGCCGTCGACCCGCTGTCCTTCCAGCCCGAACTGAAGGTGTGCGCGGTCTCGCTGACGAAGGTCTCGACACCGGTTACCGTGCTTCCTCCGGCGACCGGGGCCCCGGTCGACCGGTCACCGCGACCCGCCGCCCTCGTGCCCGGCGCGCCCCCGGCCTTCGCCGCCGCCTGCGCGACCGGCGCACCCGCGGACCCTTCCGCCGCGGTCGTCCCCGCCGCGGTCGTCCCCGGCGCGATCCAGCCCTCCTCCGCCGCCGCCGTCTTCGGCCTCGATCCCGCACCGCCGCCGGTGCTGACCGAACACGAACGGCGCTATCTGGTCGGCTTCCTCGCCGGCATCCCGGCCGGCGCCCCGGGCGTGCCGGTCCTGCCGCCGGACGCCCCTTTCAGCCCCGAGCACGCGCTGTGGGTCAACGGCACCCTCGCGGGCATGTACTCCCGCACCGCCGCCGTCCCGGCCACGCCCGCCCCGTCCCCGGACCCGGCGCGACGGGTCGTGATCCTGTGGGCCTCCCAGACCGGCACCGCCGAGGACTTCGCCGCCGCCACCGCCGCGCGGCTCTCCGCCGGCGGCCACCAGGCCGCCCTGGTCGCCATGGACGAGGCCGACCCCGCCGCCCTTCCCTCCGACGCCGACCTGCTGCTGATCACCAGCACCTTCGGCGACGGCGACGCGCCCGACAACGGCGCCGGCTTCTGGGACGGCCTGGACGCCCTGGACACCGGGCGCCTGGAGGGCCGCCGCTACGCCGTCCTCGCCTTCGGGGACTCCTCCTACGACGACTTCTGCGGACACGGCCGGCGCCTGGACCGTCGTATGGACGAGCTCGGCGCGGTCCGGCTGGCCCCGCGCACCGACTGCGAACCGGACTACGAGACGGAGGCCGAGCTCTGGCTGGACCAGGTGCTCACCGCCCTGAAGGACGCGACGGAGCTCCTGCCCGCGCCCCCCGGCGCCACACGCGCGGCGGCTGCGGCCCCCGCACCCTTCCCCGCCTCCACGGGTTCGCCGGACGCCGCCCTCGCCGTCCCGTCCGTCGCCGCGGCGCCCGCGGCCCCGTCCGTCGTCACGGCCCCGTCCGCCGCCCCCGCCCGCTCCAGGCGGCCCGCGCCGGTCACGGCCCGGCTCACCGGCAACCGGTTGCTGAGCCTGCCCGGTTCCGGCAAGGAGGTCCGGCGCTTCACCTTCGACACACGCGACAGCGAGACCCCGCTCGTCTACGAGGCGGGCGACGCGCTCGCGGTGCGGCCCCTCAACTCCTTGGACCTGGTGGGGGAGTGGCTGGCCGTCACCGGACTCGACGCGCACGCGCGCGTGCAGGTGAACGGCGTCGGGGAGACGGCGCTCGGCGAGGCCCTGCTGCGCCACCTCGACATCACCCGGATCACCCCGGCCCTGCTGCGCTTCACGGCCGACCGCACCCGCGACCCGCGCGAGCTGCGCAAACTGCTGCGCCCGGACAACAAGGACGAGCTGGCGAAGTGGTCCTGGGGCCGGCAGGCCGTCGACCTGGCGGCCGAGTCCGGCGTCCGCGCCGGGGCCCAGGAATGGGCGGACGTCCTCGGGCGGCTGCAGCCGCGCCTGTACTCCATCTCCTCCAGCCCGCTGACCGACCCCCACCTCGTCTCGCTCACCGTCTCCGTGGTGCGCTACGAGAACCTGGCCGGCCGCCCCCGGCAGGGCGTCTGCTCGCCCTTCCTCGCGGATGCCGCGGCCGGCGCGGAGGTCCCGGTCCACGTGCAGCGCTCCCCGCACTTCCGGCCGCCCGCGGGCGCCTCGACGCCGATGGTGATGGTCGGTCCGGGGACCGGAGTGGCGCCGTTCGTCGGCTTCCTCGAGGAACGCCGCGCGCGCGGTCACCGGGCGCCCAACTGGCTCTTCTTCGGCGAGCAGCACCGGGCGACGGACTTCTACTACGAGGAGGAGCTCACCGCGCTGCGGGCCGACGGCGTCCTCACCCGCCTGGACACGGCCTTCTCCCGCGACCAGCGCGCCAAGGTCTACGTCCAGGACCGGATCCGCGAGCACGGTTCCCACCTGTGGTCCTGGCTGCGGGACGGCGCGCACTTCTACGTCTGCGGCGACGCCTCCCGGATGGCCAAGGACGTCGACCAGGCGCTGCGCGACGTCGCGGTCGTGCACGGCGGTCTGAGCGAGCCGGAGGCGGCGGCGTATGTGAAGCAGCTCGCCGCCGACAAGCGGTACGTGCGCGACGTCTATTGACGCAAGTCACCAGAAGAGCGCGTGTGCCGTGGGTGCACCAAGTGACGTTGCGCCGAAGAGAGTTGAAATTCGGCCATCGCGGCGCGCCTGTGTTCGTTTTATCAACAGGATTGGACACGATCTGACACACCTCGGTCCGTGCACAGCCGCATGGATCGCCCCGAGGAAGGTCGTGGTCATGTCGCACCCGCACGTGTCACCCATGGACCGGCCGGACCGCCCCCGGTGGGCGGAGCCGGACCATCTCCCGCGGACGGCCGTCAGCCGCCGGCGGCTGCTCGAGGGGTCGGCCGCCGTGCTCGGCGCGCTCGCCCTGTCCACGCCCGCCGCCGCCCGCGCGGCCGTGGCGTCCGACGAGGCGGGGCCGGCCGACGGCGCCCCCGAATGGAACGGCCGCATCGACGTCTTCCGTCTCGGCGCCGAGGCCCCGCACACCACCCTGATGCCCTACGCGGACCTCGCCCAGGCCCTGGCGGCCGACCGTACGCGCTCGCCGTACCGGCTGAGCCTCGACGGCGTCTGGAAGTTCGCCCACGCCGAACGCCCCGACGACCGCGACGCCGATTTCCACCGGACCGACCTGGACGACCGCGGCTGGGACACCCTTCCCGTGCCCTCCGCCTGGCAGCTGCACGGCTACGACCGTCCGATCTACGTCAACATCACCTACCCCTGGTGGGGCCCGAACGGCCTGGGCGAGGAGGCGCAGCCGCCCGCCGCGCCCACCCGCCACAACCCCGTCGGCCAGTACCGCCGCACCTTCACCGTCCCGCGCGGCTGGTCCGGACGGCGGACCTTCCTCCACTTCGAGGGCGTCAAGTCCGCCCACTACGTGTGGATCAACGGGGCGCTCGTCGGCTACCACGAGGACTCCTACGACCCGGCCGAGTACGACATCACCGCGCATCTGAAGGAGGGCGTCAACCAGATCGCCGTGGAGGTCTACCGCTACTCAGACGGAGACTGGCTGGAGGACCAGGACATGATCCGGCTGAGCGGCATCTTCCGCTCGGTCTACCTCTTCTCCACACCCGCCGTCCACCTGCGCGACTTCCGGCTGGACACCCCGCTGAGCGACGACTACCGGGCGGCCGAGCTGTCGGTCACCGCGAGCGTGCGGGACTACGGCGGACAGGGCGCCGGCCGGTACGCCGTCGAGACCCAGCTGTACGACGAGAAGGGCCACCCGGTGTGGCCGAGACCGCTGGTCCAGCCCGTCGCCCTCGCCGCCGGCGACGAGAGCACCGTCCGGGCCGCGAAGGCCGTGCCCGCGCCGCGCCTGTGGTCGGCCGAACAGCCGAACCTCTACACCGCCGTCCTCCGGCTGCGCGACCCCGCCGGCAAGGTGATCGAAACCCTTTCCCACCGTGTCGGCTTCCGTGAGTTCGCCCTGCGGGACGGCCTGATGCGCATCAACGGCCGGCCCGTCTCGTTCCGCGGCACCAACCGTCACGAGATGCATCCCCGGCACGGTTCGGCACTCACCCGCGCCGACATGGTCGAGGACATCGGGATCATCAAGCGCCTGAACATCAACAGCGTCCGCACCTCGCACTATCCCAACAACCCGCAGTGGCTCGAACTCGCCGACGAGTACGGCCTGTACCTCGTCGACGAGACCAACCTCGAGACCCACGGCATCCGCGGCCAGTACCCCGGCGACCACGCCGAGTGGACGACGGCCTGCGTGGCCCGCGCCCAGAACATGGTCCACCGCGACAAGAACCACGCCTCGGTCGTCATCTGGTCGCTGGGCAACGAGGCCGGCGGCGGCACCACGTTCAACGCCATGCACGACTGGATCCGCTCGTACGACACCACGCGCGTCATCCAGTACGAGGGCGACGACCGGCCGGGGATCAGCGACATCCGCTCCGAGATGTACGACAGCCCCTCCCGCGTCGAGGCGAGGGCGAAGGACACCGCCGACACCCGGCCGTACGTGATGATCGAGTACTCCCATGCGATGGGCAACTCCAGCGGAAACTTCAAGAAGTACTGGGACCTCGTGCGCCGTCACGACGTGCTGCAGGGCGGCTGGATCTGGGACTTCGTCGACCAGGCCCTGGACTGGCCCACCCCCACCCGCAAGCTGTTCGCCGAGTCCGGCCCCGCCGCGCTGCGCGGTGAGGTCATCGCGCCCGGCGGCGGGTTCAGCCGCGAGAAGGGCGTCTTCGGCGGCACCGTCTTCGCCCGCGACGCCGGGCTCGACCTGACCGGCTCCCTCACCCTGGAAGCCTGGGCAACACCCCACGTAACCGGTTACCACCAGCCGATCCTCGCCAAGGGCGACACCCACTACGCGCTGAAACAGACCGACAGGACACTGGAGTTCTTCATCTACGGCAGCGGCCAGTGGGCCGCCGTGAGCTGGGCGCTGCCGGCCGGCTGGACGGGCGCGGAACACCACGTCGCGGGCGTCTTCGACGCGGCGGCGGGCACCCTGACGCTGTACGTCGACGGCTCGGTCCGGGCCACCCGGACGACCTCGGTGCGCCCCGCCGTCAACACCGCGCCGCTGTCCCTGGCGACCGACGTCGACAACCCCACCCGGGAGTTCAGCGGAACCGTGCGACGGGCCCGCGTGTACGCCCGGGCGCTGAGCGCGGCCGAGCTGGCCTCCGAGAGCCGCGGACCCGGCGACGACGGGGTGCGCTTCTGGTTCGACGCCGCCACCGTCGGCCTCGAGGAGAAGCGGCCGCGGCACCGGACGTTCTACGCCTACGGCGGCGACTGGGGCGACAACCCCAACGACGGCGCGTTCTCCGGCGACGGGATCGTCACCGCCGACCGCGGGCTCACCGGCAAGTCCGCCGAGGTCAAACGGATCTACCAGACGATCGGCGCGGCCCCCGCGAGCGGCGCCCGGCTCGCCCCGGGCGGGGCGGTCACCCTCACCAACGAGAACCTCTTCACCGACCTGCGCGAGTACGACGGACGGTGGGAGCTGGTGGCGGACGGCAAGGTGGTGCAGCACGGCAGGCTGAGCCGCGCCCAGCTGGACGTGGCGCCGCTGTCGAGCAAGGAGATCACCGTGCCGTTCCGGCTGCCGGCCCGGCCGGCGGCGGGCGCGGAATACTTCCTGCAGCTGTCGTTCACCACCAGCCGGCCCACCAAGTGGGCGAAGGCCGGGTTCGAGGCGGCCCGCGTGCAGATCGCCGTGGACGCGGGCAGCCCCGCGGTCACCCCCGTGCCGCTGGGCTCCGTCCCGGCCCTCGCCCATGAGGACGGCGCGGCGTCGGTCACCGTCAGGGGCCGGGGCTTCTCGGTCGTCGTCGACAAGGGAACCGGCCTGATCAGCTCCTACCGGGCCGGCGGCGTACGGCTGCTGACCTCGGGGCCGGCCCCCAACTTCTGGCGGGCGCCCACCGACAACGACCGCGGCAACGGCCAGCACACCCGCAACCAGACCTGGCGCGACGCCGGCGCCCGCCGCCGGGTGAGCGGCGTCGGCGTGCGCGCGCTGCGCGACCGGGCCGTCGAGATCAAGGTCACCGGGACCCTGCCCACCACGACGGAGTCGACGTACACCACCACGTACACCGTGTTCGGAAACGGCGAGATCAAGGTCGACAACACCCTGCACCCGGGCGCGGCCTCGCTGCCCTACATCCCCGAGGTCGGCACCCTGCTCCTGCTGCCCGGCAGCCTGGAGAACCTGCACTACTACGGCCGCGGCCCCGAGGAGAACCACTGGGACCGCAACGACGCCACCGACGTCGGTCTGTACTCCGGCACCGTCAGCGGGCAGTGGACGTCCTATCTGCGGCCGCAGGAGAACGGCAACAGGACGGACGTCCGCTGGGTCGCCCTCACCGACGACGACGGCAACGGACTGCTCGTCTCCGGCGAGCCGCTCCTGGAGGTCAACGCCTCGCACTTCACCCCGGAGGACCTGTCGGTCGGGGCCCGGCACGACTACCAGCTCACGCCGCGCAAGGAGGTCGTCCTGCGCCTCGCGCACCGGCAGATGGGCGTCGGGGGCGACAACAGCTGGGGCGCGCACACCCACGACGAGTACAAGCTGTTCGCCGACCACGACTACGCGTACACCTACCGGCTGCGGCCGCTGACGGACGTCACCGAGGCGACGAAGGCCTCGCGACGGCCCACGGCAACGTCGTAGCAATCGGTTTCAGCACCACCGCCGCCCCGGAACGGCCCGGAAACGCCGGCAAGGCCCGGTAACGCCGGACCCGACGGAGCAGCAGTGTGGGCACGGTCGCCGCGCGCCGGACGGTGACCGTGCCCACCGGCACGCTCACCCGGCCGCGGCACCGCCGCCGTCCGCCCGCAGCCACCGTTCGTCCTCGAACTCCGGAGGAACCTCGTCCTCCCACGGGTCGATCCCCCGTGCCTCCAGCTCGTCGAACCACCGGTCCCGCTGCGACGCGGGCAGCCGCACCCCGCACCACGGACAGTGGGCGATCCCGACCGACGCCGTGCCCCCGTCGTGCACGATCAGCCCGTACTCCCGGAACCGGGGCACGAACCGCACCAGCGCGTCCGGACACGCGAAGGGGTCGGGGTGCGCCTCGCACCGCTGGTTCACCTGGCTGTTCATCGCGTCACAACAGTGTTCGATCACGCACGCATTCTCCCCGGCGACACGGAAGAATCGGCAGGGAACGACGTATCACCCGTCACGCACTCCACGGAAAAGGAAACCTCCCATGGCCGAGCAGGACGAACGCTTCGACGTCGTGGTCCTCGGCGCCGGTCCCGGCGGCTACGTCGCCGCGGTCCGCGCCGCCCAACTGGGCAAGCGCGTCGCCGTAGTCGAGGAGAAGTACTGGGGAGGCGTCTGTCTCAACGTGGGCTGCATCCCCACCAAGGCGCTCCTGCGCAACGCGGAACTCGCCCACATCTTCACCCGCGAGGCGAAGACCTTCGGCATCAAGGTCGACGGACAGGTCTCCTTCGACTACGGCGAGGCCTACCGCCGCAGCCGCAAGGTCGCCGACGGCAGGGTCAAGGGCGTCCACTACCTGATGAAGAAGAACAAGATCACCGAGTTCGACGGCCGCGGCACGTTCGTGGACGACCACACCCTCACGGTGACCGGCGGCGACGGGGAAACCCGCACCATCGGTTTCGACGCCTGCGTCATCGCCACCGGAGCCACCCCGAAACTGCTGCCCGGCACCAGGCGCACCTCCCGCGTGGTGACGTACGAGGAGCAGATCCTCGCCGACGACCTCCCGCAGTCGATCGTCGTCGCGGGCGCCGGCGCCATCGGCATCGAGTTCGCCTACGTCCTGCACAACTACGGCGTGAAGGTCACGATCGTCGAGTTCCTGGACCGGGTCGCGCCCCTGGAGGACGCCGAGGTCTCCGCCGAACTGGCCAGGCAGTACCGGAAGCTGGGCATCGACGTGCTCACCTCCACCCGGGTGGAGTCCATCGACGACTCCGGCCCGCAGGTGCGGGTGACCGTCACCGGCAAGGACGGCGCCCAGCAGGTCCTCGAGGCCGACAAGGTGCTGCAGGCGATCGGCTTCGCCCCGAACGTCACCGGCTACGGCCTGGAGAACACCGGGGTCGCGGTCACCGGACGCGGCGCGATCGACGTCGACGGCCGCTGCCGCACCTCGGTCCCGCACATCTACGCCATCGGCGACGTCACCGCCAAGCTCATGCTCGCGCACACCGCCGAGGCGATGGGCGTGGTCGCCGCCGAGACGATCGCCGGCGCGGAGACCATGGAGCTGGACTACGCCATGATCCCGCGCGCCACCTACTGCCAGCCGCAGATCGCCAGCTTCGGGTACACCGAGGCCCAGGCCCGGGAGCTCGGCCACGACGTCAAGGTGGCGAAGTTCCCGTTCACCGCGAACGGCAAGGCGCACGGCCTCGGCGACGTCACCGGTTTCGTGAAACTGATCAGCGACGCCCGGTACGGCGAGCTGCTCGGCGGCCACCTGATCGGCCCCGACGTCACCGAGCTCCTGCCCGAGCTGACGCTGGCCCAGCAGTGGGACCTCACCGTCCACGAGGTCGCCCGCAACGTCCACGCCCACCCGACGCTGGGCGAGGCCGTCAAGGAGGCCGTGCACGGCCTGGCCGGTCACATGATCAACATGTAGCGGGCCGGGAGCGGGCGGCGGGGTCGTTCACCCGGACGGCCCGGCCGTACTCGCCGCCGCCCCACGCGCGGGGTGTGCTGGCACCTACCGGACCCACCCGGGGCCGGCAGAGCCGACGGCGAGGAGTGCGGCATGGCGGAGAGCGGTGTTCCCGCCGACGCGGAGCTGGAGATGCTCCGGGCGCGCGTCGTGGCACTGGAGGCGGAGCGCAGCCGTCCGCCCGCCCACCACCGGGTCCGCTCGGTCCTGGCGGTCCTCCTCATCGTCCTCGGCTGCGTCCTCGCCCCCCTGGGGCTGGTGGCGGCATGGACGTCCAGCATCGTGGGCGACACCGACCGCTACGTCGCCACCGTGCGCCCGCTGGCCGCCGACAAGGACGTCCAGAACGCCGTCGCCGACCGCGTCACGGACGCCCTGATGGAGCGCATCGACCTCACCGCGCTCCTCCAGGACGCCGCCCCCGCCCAGCGGCCCCTGCTGGAGAAGGCCCTCGGCAGACTCGGCCCCTCGCTCGAGGACGCCGTCCGCAGCTTCGTGCACGACAAGGCACAGGCGATCGTCGCCTCCGACGCCTTCCAGACGATCTGGTCCGACGCCAACCGCAGGATCCACAGCTCCGTGGAGAAGGCGCTCACCGGCAGCGGCGGCGGCGCGGTGAAGATCAAGAACGACACGGTGACGCTGGACCTCGCGCCGGTCGTCGACCAGGTCAAACAGCGTCTCGTCGACTCCGGCCTGACGATCGCGGGGAAGATCCCGGAGATCCACACCGATTTCACCGTCGTCAGGTCCGAGGACATCGGAAAGGTCAAGACGTACTTCCGGGTGCTGCAACTGGCGGGTTTCTGGCTGCCCGTCGTCGCGGTCCTGCTGATCGCGGCCGGCGTCCTGCTGTCGGCGCACCGCCGCCGCGTCCTGATCGTCGCCGCGCTCTGCTTCGCCTTCGCCACGCTCCTCCTGGGCGTCGCGCTGACCGTCTTCCGGGTCGTCTACCTGGACGCCCTGCCGGCCGGCGTCTCCCAGCCGGCCGCCGGGTCCGTGTACGACACGCTCGTGAGGTTCCTGCGCACCTCGGTGCGGTCGGCGGTGGCCCTCGGCGTGGTGATCGCCCTCGCCGCGTGGCTGACCGGGCCCGGCCGGCACGCCGAGCTCGTACGGCGGCTGTGGCACTCGGGCATCGGCGCCGTGCGCGCCACCGCCGATCACGCCGGACTGCGCACCGGCCCCGTCGGGCCGTTCGTGGACCGCTACCGCACCTGGATCACATGGATCCTGGCCGGGGGAGCCGTCCTGGCCTTCCTCCTGTGGCCCTACCCGACGGGCTGGGTCGTCGTCGGTCTCGCCCTCGCCCTGCTCTTCGCGCTGGCCGTCGTCGACTTCCTCGCCACCCGGCCCCGCCGAAAGGACCTCCCCGCATGAGCGCGCACCCCCCGGCCGGCGGCCCGCACGGCGAGATCGGCACCGCCTGGTCCGCGCCGCGCGGCGGACCGCACCCGCCCGGCCCGGGGCGCCGGCGGCTCGGCGACGGCATCGTCTTCGCCGGCGTCCTGATGCTCTGCAGCGGCGTGCTGGCCGTCCTCCAGGGCATCGCGGCCATCGCCGAGGACGACGTCTACGCCCGTATCGGCTCCTACGTCTACGAGCTCAGCCTCACCGGCTGGGGCTGGATCCACCTCGCGCTCGGCGTCCTCGCCGCCGTGACCGGCGCGGCCCTGCTGAGGGGGATGGCCTGGGCGCGCTTCACGGGCCTGTTCCTCGCCGCGCTGAGCCTCGTGCTGCAGTTCCTGTTCCTGCCGTACGAGCCGCTCTGGTCGGTCGTCGTCATGGCGGTCGACGCCTTCGTGATCTGGGCGCTGGTGTCCTGGCAGGAGCGCGCGGCGGCCCAGGGCACACGAGGTTGATGTCGGATTCCCGCCAGCGCCGCCGCGTTTCCCCGACGATGCTGGACCCATGCAGAACGGGATGCACACGGACCGCGAACGCTGTGTGCGCGCTGTCCGGTCCAAGGACGCGCGCTTCGACGGCTGGTTCTTCACGGCGGTCGTGACCACCGGAATCTACTGCCGGCCCAGCTGCCCGGCGGTGCCGCCGAAACCGGAGAACATGGTGTTCCGGCCGAGCGCCGCCGCCTGCCAGCAGGCCGGCTTCCGAGCCTGCAAGCGCTGCCGGCCCGACACCAGCCCCGGCTCCCCGGAGTGGAACCGGCGGGCCGACCTGGTCGCGCGGGCCATGCGGCTGATCGCGGACGGCGTCGTCGACCGCGAGGGCGTGCCCGGACTCGCCTCCCGGCTGGGATACAGCACCCGCCAGATCGAACGCCAACTCCTCGGCGAGCTCGGCGCGGGGCCGCTCGCGCTGGCCCGCGCCCAGCGCGCCCAGACCGCCCGGCTGCTCATCGAGACCACCTCGCTCCCCATGGCGGACATCGCGTTCGCCGCCGGCTTCGCCTCCGTGCGCACCTTCAACGACACCGTGCGCGAGGTCTTCGCCCTCGCGCCGAGCGACCTGCGCGCCCGCGTTCCGCGCCAGGACGCCCCGGCCCGCCCGGCGGCGCCCGGAACGCTGTCGCTGCGCCTCCCCTTCCGCGCCCCCCTCAACCCCGACAACCTGTTCGGCCATCTCGCCGCGACCGGCGTCCCGGGCGTGGAGGAGTGGCGGGACGGCGCGTTCCGGCGCACGCTGCGGCTGCCGTACGGGCACGGCGTGGTGGCGCTCACCCCGAACCCCGACCACATCGGCTGCCGGCTCACCCTCAGCGACCTGCGCGATCTCACCGTGGCCATCAGTCGCTGCCGGCGGATGCTGGATCTGGACGCCGACCCGGTCGCCGTCGACGACCAGCTGCGCGCGGACCCGCTGCTCGCGCCCCTGGTGGACAAGGCGCCCGGACGGCGGGTGCCGCGCACGGTCGACGAGGCGGAGTTCGCCGTGCGCGCCGTGCTGGGCCAGCAGGTGTCCACCGCGGCCGCCCGCACCCACGCCGCCCGCCTGGTCACCGCCCACGGCGATCCGGTGGACGATCCCGAAGGCGGCCTCACCCACCTCTTCCCGACCCCCGAGGCGCTGGCCGAGCTCGATCCGGAGTCCCTCGCCATGCCGCGCAGCCGCCGCACCACCTTCACGACCCTCGTGCGGGAACTCGCCGCCGGCACCCTGCGCCTCGGCGCGGAGAGCGACTGGCCCGAGGCCCGGGCCAGGCTCCTGGCGCTGCCCGGCTTCGGTCCCTGGACCACCGACGTCATCGCGATGCGCGCCCTCGGCGACCCCGACGCGTTCCTGCCCACCGACCTCGGAATCCGGCGCGCGGCACAGGAGCTGGGCCTGCCCTCGACACCGGCGGCGCTCACCGCGCGGGCGGCCTCCTGGCGCCCCTGGCGCGCGTACGCCGTCCAGTACCTCTGGGCGACGGACAGCCACCCGATCAACTTCCTTCCGGTATAAGGACGTTCCGTGAAGCACCACACGATCTTCGACAGTCCGTACGGCCCGCTCACTCTCGTCGCCGACGACGGCGTCCTGTGCGGCCTCTACATGACCGATCAGCGTCACCGGCCGCCCGAGGAGGACTTCGGCGCCCGCGACGACACGGGCTTCGGCGCCGCCGAGGAGCAGCTGACGGCCTATTTCGCGGGCGAGCTGACCGAGTTCACCCTCGAACTGCGCCTGCACGGAACCCCGTTCCAGCGCAGTGTCTGGGCCGGGCTGCGCGCGATCCCCTACGGCGAGACCCGCACCTACGGCGAACTCGCCGAAGCCCTCGGCAGTCCGGGCGCCTCCCGCGCGGTGGGCCTCGCCAACGGCAAGAACCCCATCGGCATCATCGTGCCGTGCCACCGCGTGATCGGGGCCGGCGGCGGCCTGACCGGCTACGGCGGCGGCCTGCACCGCAAACGCCGGCTGCTGGACTTCGAGAGCGGCGCCGCCGCGGTCGGACGGACCCTGTTCTAGGACGTGTCGCGCGGTCCGTCCGCAAGGGCCCTACGCGCTCTCCCTCTCCAGGCCCCGCAGGAGCCGGGGCAGGGCGGTGCCGATGGGCTCGCGGATCACTTCGCCTGCGATGTCGTCGTACGGCGTCGGCTCGGCGTTGACGATGATCAGGCGGGCTCCGTGGTCGGCGGCGACGCCCGCGAGCCCGGCGGCGGGCTGGACGCGCAGGCTGGTGCCGACGGCGATGAACACGGTGCAGGCCTTGCTGATCGCGAGCGCCTGGCCGAGGACGACCGGGTCGAGCCGCTCGCCGAACATGACGGTGGCCGACTTGAGTATGCCGCCGCATTCCGGGCAGTGCGGGTCCTCCTCGCCGGCCTCCAGGCGGGCGAGGGCGTCTTCCATCGGCCCGCGGGCACGGCAGCTCGTGCACACGACGCTGCGGGCGCTGCCGTGCAGCTCCAGGACCTTGCGGCCGGGCAGGCCGGCGAGCTGATGGAGCCCGTCCACGTTCTGGGTGATCACCCGCACGGGGACCCCGGACTTCGCCAGCTCGGCGACGGCCAGGTGCGCGGCGTTCGGCTCGGCCTTCAGCGCCTGGCTCGTGCGTCGCATCTGCCATGAGCGCCGCCGGATCTCCGGGGCGCCCATGTAGTGCTCGTAGGTGACGAGCTTCTCCGCCTCCGGGTCGCGTCGCCACAGCCCGTTCGGGCCTCGGTAGTCGGGGATGCCGGAATCGGTGGAGATGCCCGCACCGCTGAGGATGGCGACAAGGGGCTTGTTCATGTGTTCGAGCGTAGGGCGGGCCTCCGGCAGCCGCGAGCGCATTACCCGTCCGGGCGCCCGGCGCGATGCCGGGGGGTGAGCGGCGACGCGCCGGTCAGCGCGCGGGGCGGCCGTCCTCGAGCTCGGCCACGGAACCGTCGTCCAGGGCGTCCAGCGCGGCCAGCACCCGGTGGCCCAGCTCTCCCAGCAGATGGCCCGTGAGCTCCTCGCGCGGCACCAGCCGCCAGGACAGCAGCTCCGACTCCTGCAGCCGGATCGCCCCGAGGTCGTCCTCGTCGAGGACCCCGCCGTCGTACACGTACGCCACCAGCGGCGGACGGTCCGGGCCGAGCACCCAGTCCACCGCGAGCAGCCGGCCGAGCTCGCGGTCGAGCCCGATCTCCTCGAGCGTCTCGCGCCGCGCGCCCTGCCGCGGGCTCTCGCCCTCGTCGGACTCGATGGTGCCACCCGGAAGGGCCCAGCCGGCCCGGTAGTTCGGCTCGACCAGCAGGACCCGCCCCTGCGCGTCGCGGAACAGTGCGGCGGCTCCGGCCAGGACGCGGGGCAGGGAGGCGACGTACGCGGCGAAGCCGGGCGGGCTGGAGGCAGTCATCCCGGAAGCGTACGCGGCGGGGCGGGCCCGGGCACGGGTCCGCCGGGACGGTCACCGCATGACGGCGCGGGCCTGCTGCGGTTAAGGTCACATCGGCGCGACCGGCCCTGACGTGCGCGGGGCCCGGAGAGCAAGGGGATGGCAAGGTGGCGGACGCTGCACGGCAGGGCACCCGACGGGTGCTCGTGGCCGCGGACAAGTTCAAGGGCTCGCTGACGGCCGTGGAGGTCGCCGAGCGGGTGACGGCCGGGCTGCGCCGGGCCGTGCCGGACGTCGAGGTGGAGGCCCTGCCCGTCGCGGACGGCGGTGACGGGACGGTGGCCGCGGCGGTCGCGGCCGGGTTCGCCCGCCGTGAGGTGCGGGTCGCCGGGCCGCTCGGCCAGGAGGTGACGGCCGCGTTCGCGGTGCGCGGCGACACCGCGGTGGTGGAGATGGCGGAGGCGAGCGGACTGCAACGGCTCCCGGCCGGCGTCCTCGCCCCGCTCACGGCGTCGACGTACGGCTCGGGCGAGCTGCTGCGGGCCGCGCTCGACACGGGCGTGCGGACGATCGTGTTCGGCGTCGGCGGCAGTGCGACCACGGACGGCGGCGCGGGCATGCTCTCGGCGCTCGGCGCGCGGTTCCTCGACGAGGACGGCGAGCCGGTCGCCCCGGGCGGCGGCGGCCTCGCGCGGCTGGCCCGCGCGGACCTCTCGGCGCTGGACCCCCGCCTCGCCGCCGTGGAGCTGGTGCTGGCGAGCGACGTCGACAACCCGCTGACCGGTCCCAAGGGCGCGGCGGCGGTGTACGGGCCGCAGAAGGGCGCCTCGCCGGACGACGTCGGGACGCTGGACGCGGCGCTCGCGCACTACGCGCGCGTGCTGGAGGCGTCGGCCGGCCCGCGTGCCGCCGAGTACGCCGACGCGCCGGGGGCCGGCGCCGCGGGCGGCATCGGCTACGGGGCACTGCTGGTCGGCGCACGCTTCCGCGCCGGCATCGAGGTGATGCTCGACGTGCTGGGCTTCGCGCCGGCGCTCGAGCGCGCCGAGCTGGTGATCACCGGCGAGGGCTCGCTGGACGAGCAGACCCTGCACGGCAAGGCGCCCGCGGGCGTCGCCGCGGCCGCCCGGGCCGCCGGCAAGGACGTCGTCGCCGTCTGCGGCCGCCTCGCGCTGCAGCCGGCGGAGCTGGGACGGGCGGGGATCCGCAGGGCGTATCCGCTGACCGACGCCGAGCCGGACGTCGCGACGTGCATCGCGGAGGCCGGGCCGATCCTGGAACGCGTCGCCGAGCGGATCGGCCGCGACTTCCTGAGCTGACGGCCGGGCCGCGCCCAACGGCAGAAACAGCAGGAACGGCAGAAACAGCAGGAACGGCGAAGGGCCCGAACCGTCAGGTTCGGGCCCTTCGCCGTCGTACGACCGCGGATGCGCTACGGCAGCTGACCCGCGCGGGCCTCGCGCCGGTTGTCGCGGAAGTTGTTCACCCGGCGGGCCGTGGCGAACAGCGGGATGACCGCGCCCATGACCAGCTGCAGCGCGCAGCCCGTCTGGAGCAGGAGCTGACCGCTCGGGGCGTCGAACGCCCAGGCCGCCAGCAGGCCCATCGACAGCACGATCCACAGGAGCACCGCGCCGGCGAGGCGGCCCCGCGGCTTCGGGTACTCGACCCGGCTCACCATCAGCCAGGCGGTGCCCAGGATGGCCATCAGCGTCGCCTCGAACGGCAGGCCGAGCAGCACGATGGAGACGACCGTGAGCGCGCCGAACGGCGACGGCATGCCCTGGAAGGTGCCGTCCTTGACGGTGACGCACGAGAATCTCGCAAGCCTGAGCACCACCGCCAACAGGACCACGATCGCGCCGACCGCCGCCACCCGCTGGTGGGCGTCGTCGGCGACCATGCCGTAGACCAGGACGAAGTACGCCGGCGCCAGACCGAAGCTGATCAGGTCCGACAGGTTGTCCAGCTCCGCGCCCATCGGGGAGGAGCGCAGCTTGCGCGCGACCAGGCCGTCGAAGAGGTCGAAGATCGCCGCGCAGAGCATCAGGATGACCGCCGTGGCCGCGCTGTGGCGGGCCATGCCGGATTCCTGGCTGCCGGTGAGGTGCGGGATCAGGATGCCGGTGGTGGTGAAGTACACCGCCATGAAGCCGCACGTCGCGTTGCCGAGGGTGAGGGTGTCCGCTATCGACAGACGCAGGGAGAGCGGCATCTCCTCCTCGTCGTCCACCTCGTCGGCCTCGGGCACCCAGCCCGCCTGGGTCTCCGGGTCAATCACGGTCAATGCGAGTCACCCCTGCCACGGTCTTCTGCCCCACCTCGACCGCGACGTCCACGCCCTCGGGCAGGTAGATGTCGACGCGCGAGCCGAAGCGGATCAGGCCGATCCGCTCGCCCTGCTCGACCTTCGTGCCCTCGGGGATGTAGGGGACGATGCGGCGGGCCACGGCTCCGGCGATCTGGATCATCTCGATGTCACCGAGCTCGGTGTCGAAGTGCCAGACGACGCGCTCGTTGTTCTCGCTCTCCTTGTTGAACGCCGGCACGAATCCGCCGGGGATGTGCTCGACCGACGTCACGGTGCCGGCCAGCGGCGCGCGGTTGACGTGGACGTTGAGCGGGCTCATGAAGATCGCGACCCGGGTGCGCCCGTCCTTCCACGGCATGATGCTCTGCACCACACCGTCGGCGGGGGAGATGACCCGGCCCTCCGCGATCTCTCGCTCGGGGTCGCGGAAGAACCACAGCATGCCCGCCGCGAGAGCGGTGGCGGGCACGGCGACGGCCTTGGCAGCGCCCGAGCGGCGGGCGCGCAGCAGGCTGACGGCTGCGGTGGCGACGGTCGGCAGAAGCCACGGCGATGCTCCGCGCGCGAGGCGTGCGCCTACCAGGCTGTCGCGGTGTGCAGAGGTTTGGCTGTGGGGCATGGATGACCTTCGTAGCGGATGATGCCGCGCTTCGACGGGGGGACGGCGGCTTTCCGCGATCGTAGCGGTTCGGGGCCGCAACTGGGTAAGTCAGGAAGCCGAGTCGACGGCACAGGGAAGTTGACGGGGTGTGATCTTCTTCTCGAAGAAAACACCCCCAACTCGGACAATCAGCCCTGGAACCGATACTCCTCGAGCAACCGGCGCCCGATGATCATTTTCTGGATTTCGGCAGTGCCTTCACCGATCAGCAACATCGGGGCCTCCCGGTAGAGGCGCTCGATCTCGTACTCCTTGGAGAAGCCGTAGCCGCCATGGATACGGAAGGAGTCCTCCACGACCTCCTTGCAGTACTCGGAGGCGAGGTACTTCGCCATCCCTGCCTCGAGGTCGTTTCGTTCTCCGGAGTCCTTTTTGCGTGCGGCGTTCACCATCATCGCATGCGCGGCCTCGACCTTGGTAGCCATCTCGGCCAGCTTGAACTGAATCGCCTGGTGCTGGGCGATCGGCTTGCCGAAGGTGTGGCGCTGCTGGGCGTACCGGACGCCGAGTTCGAAGGCACGCTGTGCGACACCGCAGCCACGCGCCGCGACGTTCACGCGCCCAACCTCGACGCCGTCCATCATTTGGTAAAAACCTCGGCCGGTGGCCCCGCCGAGCACCTGATCGGCGGAAAGCCGCAGGCCGTCCATGATGAGCTCGGTGGTGTCGACGCCCTTGTAGCCCATCTTGTCGATCTTGCCCGGGATGGTCAGGCCGGGGCGGACCTCGCCGAAGCCGGGCTCCTTCTCGATCAGGAAGGTCGTCATCGACTTGTGGGGGGCCGTGCCCTCGGGGTGTCCTTCGTCACTTCGCACGAGAACGGCCACCAAGGACGACGTACCGCCGTTCGTCAGCCACATCTTCTGGCCGTTGAGGACGTACTCGTCGCCGTCCTTCACCGCCTTCGACGTGATCGCCGACACGTCCGAGCCGAGCCCCGGCTCCGACATCGAGAAGGCGCCCCGGACGTCGCCGGCCGCCATCCGCGGCAGGTAGTGGTCCTTCTGCTCCTGCGTGCCGTGCTGCTTGAGCATGTACGCCACGATGAAGTGGGTGTTGATGATGCCGGAGACCGACATCCAGCCGCGGGCGATCTCCTCGACGCACAGGGCGTAGGTGAGGAGCGACTCGCCCAGACCGCCGTACTCCTCGGGGATCATCAGACCGAACAGGCCCAACTCCTTGAGGCCGTCGACGATCTGCTGCGGGTACTCGTCGCGGTGCTCCAGCTCGGTGGCGACCGGGATGATCTCCTTGTCCACGAAGTCGCGGACGGTGGAGAGGATCTCCTGCTGGATGTCGGTCAGACCGGCGGTCTGGGCGAGTCGCGCCATGGCTACTTCTCCTGCTCGCTGAGCTCGGGACCGGGGGTGTCGCCCCGCGGGGGCGTCGGTTGAGGGTGGTGGTGGGAGACGGGCGGGCGGCCGGGCTGCTCGCCGCCGCGCTCCTTGATGTACGTCTCGGTCGGCACCATCACCTTGCGGCGGAACACGCAGACGAGCGTGCCGTCCTGCTTGTAGCCCTTGGTCTCGACGTAGACGATGCCGCGGTCGTTCTTCGACTTCGACGGCCACTTGTCCAGCACGGTCGTCTGGCCGTACAGCGTGTCGCCGTGGAAGGTCGGCGCCACGTGCCGCAGCGACTCGATCTCCAGGTTGGCGATCGCCTTGCCGGAGATGTCCGGCACGGACATGCCGAGCAGCAGCGAGTAGATGTAGTTGCCCACGACGACGTTCTTGCCGAAGTCGGTCGTCTTCTCGGCGTAGTTCGTGTCCATGTGGAGCGGGTGGTGGTTCATGGTGAGCAGACAGAACAGGTGGTCGTCGTACTCCGTGACCGTCTTCCCCGGCCAGTGCTTGTACGTCGCCCCGACCTCGAACTCCTCGTACGTGCGTCCGAACTGCATGGCGCTCAGCCCTCCGGGATCTCGAACTTGCCGGTGCGCTGCATGCCGGCCGCACGCCCCTTGCCGGAGATGACCAGCGCCATCTTGCGGCTGGCCTCGTCGATCATCTCGTCGCCGAGCATCGCCGAGCCCTTCTTGCCGCCCGCCTCGGACGTGTAGTAGTCGTAGGCGTCCAGGATCAGCTCGGCGTGGTCGAAGTCCTCCTGCGACGGCGAGAAGATCTCGTTGGACGCCTCGACCTGGCCGGGGTGCAGCACCCACTTGCCGTCGAAGCCGAGGGCCGCGGCGCGCCCGGCGACCTCGCGGTAGCCGTCGACGTTGCGGATCTGCAGGTAGGGGCCGTCGATCGCCTGGAGGTCGTTGGCGCGGGCGGCCATCAGGATCTTCATCAGGATGTAGTGGTAGGCGTCCGCCGGGTAGCCGGGCGGCTGCTCGCCCACGACCAGCGACTTCATGTTGATCGACGCCATGAAGTCGGCCGGGCCGAAGATGATCGTCTCGACGCGCGAGGAGGCCTGCGCGATCTCGTTGACGTTGTTGAGGCCCTGGGCGTTCTCGATCTGGGCCTCGATGCCGATGCGGCCGACCTCGAAGCCCATGGTCTTCTCGATCTGCGTCAGCAACAGGTCGAGGGCGACGATCTGCTGGGCGTTCTGCACCTTCGGCAGCATGATGCAGTCGAGGTTCGGGCCGGCGCCCTCGACCACCGTCACGACGTCGCGGTACGTCCACTCGGTCGTCCAGTCGTTGACGCGCACGACCCTCGTCTTGCCCGTCCAGTCGCCCTCGTTGAGGAACTTGACGATGGTGTGGCGGGCCTCGGGCTTGGCGAGCGGCGCGCACGCGTCCTCGAGGTCCAGGAAGACCTGGTCCGCCGGCAGACCCTGCGCCTTCTCCAGGAAGCGGGGGTTGCTGCCCGGAACGGCGAGACAGGAGCGCCGCGGACGAAGACGGTTGACGGTCATGCGGGGACCTCCAGGGGGTCGAGCTTGTTCGCTTTGCGGATCTCGTCGACGATGCGGCCGATGATTCCGGTGATGTCGAAGTCCTTCGGGGTGAAGACCGCGGCCACGCCGGCGGCCCTGAGCTGCTCGGCGTCTCCATTCGGGATGATGCCACCGGCGATCACCGGGATGTCTGTGGCACCGGCCACACGCAGCCGTTCGAGGACGTCCGGCACCAGTTGGGCGTGCGATCCGGAGAGGATGGACAGGCCGACGGCGTGCACGTCCTCCTCGAGCGCCGCGTCCACGATCTGTTCGGGCGTCAGCCGGATGCCCTGGTAGACCACCTCGAAGCCGGCGTCGCGGGCCCGCACGGCGATCTGCTCGGCGCCGTTGGAGTGGCCGTCCAAGCCGGGCTTGCCGACCAGGAAGCGCAGCTTGCCGACGCCCATGTCCTTCGCGGTGAGGTCGACCCGGCGGCGGACGTCGGCCATGGCCGAGCCCTCCTCCGCGGGGACCGCCACCGGCGCGGACGACACGCCGGTCGGCGCCCGGAACTCGCCGAACACCTCGCGCAGCGCCCCGGCCCACTCGCCGGTGGTGACGCCGGCGCGGGCGCACTCCAGGGTCGCCTCCATGAGGTTGGCGGTGCCCTTGGCGGCCTCCTTCAGCCGCTCCAGCGCCTTGCACGGACGCGGGTGGTTGAAGGGCGGCTGGTACCGCGTGTCGCGCCAGTTCTCCAGGGAGGCGACGACACGGGCCTCGATCGCCGGGTCGACCGTCTGGATCGCGGTGTCGAGGTCGGCGGTGAGCGGGTTGGGCTCGGTCGTCCGGAAGACGTTGACCCCGATGATCTTCTCCTCGCCCGACTCGATGCGGGCGCGTCGCTCCGCGTGGGAGGAGACCAGCTGCGACTTCAGGTATCCGGACTCGACGGCGGCCATCGCGCCGCCCATCTCCTGGATCCGCTCGATCTCCGCGAGGGACGCCCCGACGAGCTCGGCGACCTTCGCCTCGACGACGTGCGAGCCCGCGAAGATGTCCTCGTACTCCAGCAGGTCGCTCTCCAGGGCGAGGACCTGCTGGATGCGCAGGCTCCACTGCTGGTCCCAGGGCCGGGGCAGGCCCAGGGCCTCGTTCCACGCGGGCAGCTGCACGGCACGCGCGCGGGCGTCCTTCGACAGCGTCACGGCGAGCATCTCCAGCACGATGCGCTGGACGTTGTTCTCCGGCTGCGCCTCCGTCAGGCCCAGGGAGTTGACCTGGACGCCGTAGCGGAAACGGCGCTGCTTGGGGTTCTCGATGCCGTAGCGCTCGCGGGTGATCTGGTCCCAGATGCGGCCGAAGGCGCGCATCTTGCACATCTCCTCGATGAAGCGGACGCCCGCGTTCACGAAGAAGGAGATGCGGGCGACGACGTCGCCGAACTTCTCGGCCGGCACCTGCCCGGAGTCCCGGACGGCGTCCAGCACGGCGATCGCCGTGGACATCGCGTATGCGATCTCCTGCACCGGCGTGGCCCCGGCCTCCTGCAGGTGGTAGCTGCAGATGTTGATCGGGTTCCACTTCGGCATGTGGGAGACCGTGTACGCGATCATGTCGGTCGTCAGCCGCAGACTCGGCCCCGGCGGGAAGACGTGCGTCCCCCGGGAGAGGTACTCCTTGACGATGTCGTTCTGGGTCGTGCCCTGGAGCAGGGTGACGTCCGCGCCCTGCTCCTCGGCGACGACCTGGTAGAGCGCCAGCAGCCACATGGCGGTGGCGTTGATCGTCATCGAGGTGTTCATCTGCTCCAGGGGGATGTCCTGGAACAGCCTGCGCATGTCGCCGAGATGGGCCACCGGCACGCCGACCCGGCCGACCTCGCCGCGGGCGAGGACGTGGTCGGAGTCGTAGCCGGTCTGGGTCGGCAGGTCGAACGCGACCGACAGACCCGTCTGCCCCTTGGCGAGGTTGCGCCGGTACAGCTCGTTGGACGCCTCGGCCGTGGAGTGACCGGCGTACGTGCGCATGAGCCACGGCCGGTCCTTCTCCCGCAGTCCTTCGGCGGGCTGACGCTCAGTCATCTATGACCCCGGGTGTCTCAGATGTTGCGGAAGCGGTTGATGGCGTCGATGTGCTGGGCGCGCTTGGCCTCGTCGCGCACGCCCAGGCCCTCCTGGGGGGCCAGCGCGAGGACGCCGACCTTGCCCTGGTGGAGGTTGCGGTGCACGTCGTAGGCGGCCTGGCCGGTCTCCTCCAGGGAGTAGACCTTCGACAGCGTCGGGTGGATCTTGCCCTTCGCGATCAGCCGGTTGGCCTCCCAGGCCTCGCGGTAGTTGGCGAAGTGCGAGCCGATGATGCGCTTCAGCGACATCCACAGGTAGCGGTTGTCGTACTGGTGCATGTAGCCCGAGGTCGAGGCGCAGGTGGTGATGGTGCCGCCCTTGCGGGTGACGTACACGGAGGCGCCGAAGGTCTCGCGGCCCGGGTGCTCGAAGACGATGTCGATGTCCTCGCCGCCGGTGAGCTCGCGGATGCGCTTGCCGAAGCGCTTCCACTCCTTGGGGTCCTGGGTGTTCTCGTCCTTCCAGAACCGGTAGTCCTCGGCGGTGCGGTCGATGATCGCCTCGGCGCCCATGGACCGGCAGATCTCCGCCTTCTGCGCCGAGGAGACGACGCAGATCGGGTTGGCGCCGCCGGCCAGCGCGAACTGCGTGGCGTAGCTGCCGAGTCCGCCGCTGGCGCCCCAGATCAGGACGTTGTCGCCCTGCTTCATGCCGGCGCCGTTGCGGGAGACCAGCTGCCGGTAGGCGGTGGAGTTGACGAGACCGGGGGCCGCCGCCTCCTCCCAGCTCAGGTGGTCCGGCTTCGGCATCAGCTGGTTGGACTTGACCAGAGCGATCTCGGCCAGGCCGCCGAAGTTGGTCTCGAAGCCCCAGATGCGCTGCTCGGGGTCGAGCATCGTGTCGTTGTGGCCGTCCGAGGACTCCAGCTCGACGGAGAGACAGTGCGCGACGACCTCGTCGCCCGGCTTCCAGGAGTTGACGCCCGGGCCGGTGCGCAGCACGACGCCCGCGAGGTCGGAGCCGATGACGTGGTACGGCAGGTCGTGCCGCTTGGTGAGCTCGCTGAGCCTGCCGTAGCGCTCCAGGAAGGAGAACGTCGACACCGGCTCGAAGATCGAGGTCCACACGGAGTTGTAGTTGACCGAGGAGGCCATGACGGCCACCAGGGCCTCGCCCGGTCCGAGCTCGGGCAGGGCCACCTCGTCCAGGTGGAGGGACTTGCGCGGGTCCTTGTCACGGGTCTCCAGGCCCGCGAACATCTCCGTCTCGTCCTTGTGCACGGTGATCGCGCGGTAGGACTCGGGGAGCGGCAGAGCGGCGAAGTCGTCCGGGGTGGACTCCGGCGACTGGATCGCGTCCAGGATCTTGTTCATGGTCACGGTGTTGCCTCCGGCGGTGAGCGCCCTGAGGGAGGGGCGCTGGGGTTTGCGTCGGTGCTGCTGAGGGTTCGGGGAGGTGCCGTCGGTTCGGCGGTGTGGTCCGGCAGCGCTTTGTGGCGCGGGAGGTTGCCTGTGACGCAGGCGTCCGGGCGCGCAATCCATGCGGTTGCGGGGACAGCCGGCGTACGCATGGTCTCTGCACGCCGGCCGCCCGGACATCTTCAACGTATGACACCGCGTGTCACCTCGCAAGGCACTGAGTGCCAGAACTTCATCTCAGCTGAAATCTTTGCGTAACAGATGAGCGATGATCGATCGAACGGGCGCGCAATTCCGCGCGAAAAGGTGCTCTGACATGCCAAAACGGCCACCCCCGAGGGGTGGCCGTCATCACAGCGGACGCGAGGGCTCAGCGCTCCTTGAGCGCCTGCTCGATGGTCCGCATGACCTCGTCCAGCGAGGCGTCGGTCCGGGCGACGGTCACCAGCACCTCGCCCTGGGCGGAGGAGACCGCCGCCGCGACCGGCTGCGGGGCGCCGGCGCTGCCGCGGCCGGCTCCGATGCCCGTCCCGAACGTCTTGCGCACGATGGCGAAGGCGTGGTCGAGCTGGCTCTCGACGTCGCCCTGGCCGCCGGCTCTCAGCCAGCGCCGCAGGACGTGGTTGTGGGCGGTGACCACCGCGGAGGCGGCGACCTCGGCGAGCAGCGGGTCGTCGTTGGCGTCGTCGTCGTGCGCGTGCTCGTCGAAGTGGCCGAGGAGGTAGCGGGTGAACAGCCGCTCGTAGCGGGCCACCGACGCGATCTCGGCCTCGCGCAGGGTGGGCACCTCGCGCGTGAGCTGGTAGCGGGCGACCGAGATCTCCGGGCGCGCCGCGTACATCCGCATGACCTCCTTGATGCCCCGGCACACCGTGTCCAGCGGGTGCTCGTGCGCGGGGGCCGCGTTCAGCACCGCCTCCGCCCGGATCAGGGTGTCGTCGTGGTCGGGGAAGATCGCCTCTTCCTTCGAGCGGAAGTGACGGAAGAACGTGCGGCGGGCGACGCCGGCCGCCGCCGCGATCTCGTCGACGGTGGTCGCCTCGTACCCCTTGGTCGAGAACAGCTCCATGGCCGCGGCCGCCAGTTCTCGGCGCATCTTGAGCCGCTGGGCGGCCGCGCGGCTGCCTGCGGCGCTCTCCGGCGCGTCGGGCGTGGCTGGTGTACGTGAGGACCTGGCGGGCTGGGACATGACCCGAACGTACTGCATGTGCGCAGCTCGGTGCGCGTGTCCGGGGTTCCCCCCGCCTTTGGCGGGCGGGGGCGGCCCGGTGGGATCGAGCAGGCCGCCCCAGTCCTCCGTCGCTTCCAGCCAGTCGCCGGCGCCGTCAGCGGCGGGCATATTCGCGGAAGCCGCGGCCGGTCTTGCGGCCGAGGCAGCCCGCGGCCACCAGGTGCTCCAGCAGCGGCGCCGGCGCCAGTCCGGGGTCGCGGAACTCGCGGTGCAGGACCTTCTCGATGGCCAGGGAGACGTCCAGCCCGACCACGTCCAGCAGTTCGAAGGGGCCCATCGGGTAGCCGCCGCCCAGCTTCATCGCGGCGTCGATGTCGTCCAGGGTCGCGTAGTGCTCCTGCACCATCTTGATCGCGTTGTTGAGGTAGGGGAACAGCAGGGCGTTCACGATGAAGCCCGCCCGGTCCCCGCAGTCGACGGCGTGCTTCTTGATCCGCGCGCACACCTCGCGGACCGTGGCGTGGACGTCCTCGCCCGTCAGCACCGTGCGGACGACCTCGACCAGCTTCATCGCGGGCGCCGGGTTGAAGAAGTGCATCCCGATGACGTCCTGCGGGCGCGAGGTGGCGCGGGCGCAGGCGACGACCGGCAGCGAGGAGGTCGTCGTGGCGAGGACCGCGCCGGGCTTGCACACCTTGTCGAGGGTCGCGAAGAGCTGCCGCTTGACCTCGAGGTCCTCGGCGACCGCCTCCAGCGCCAGGTCGACGTCGGCGAAGGCGTCGTAGGAGCCGGCCGGGGTGATCCGGTCCAGGATCTGCGCGGCGGCCTCGGCGGTCAGCCGGCCCTTGTCGACGGAGCGCGTGAGCGACTTGCCGATGCGGGCCTTGGCGGTCTGCGCCTTCTCCTCGCTGCGGGCGGCGAGGACGACGTCGTAGCCGGCCTTGGCGAACACCTCGGCGATGCCGGAGGCCATGGTGCCGGAGCCGGCGACGCCGACCGAGGACACCGCACGTCCCGCCGCCCCGGCCCCGCCCGACAGCGGGGTCAGTGCGTCCGGGACGACCGTCGCACTGCCCGGCGCCTCGTAGGTGTAGAAGCCGCGTCCCGACTTACGGCCCGTCAGGCCGGCCTCGCTGAGCTGCTTGAGGATCGGCGCGGGGGCGTGCAGCCGGTCGTGGGACTCGGCGTACATGGCCTCCAGGACCGTGCGGGCCGTGTCGACGCCGATCAGATCGAGCAGCGCGAGCGGGCCCATCGGCAGGCCGCAGCCGAGCCGCATCGCCGCGTCGATGTCCTCGCGGGAGGCGTACCGGGCCTCGTACATCGCGGCGGCCTGGTTGAGGTAGCCGAACAGCAGCCCGTCGGCGACGAAGCCGGGACGGTCGCCGACCGCGACGGGCTCCTTGCCCAGGTCGAGCGCGAGGTCGGTGACGGCGGCGACGGCGGCCGGGGCGGTCAGCACCGAGGAGACCACCTCGACCAGCTTCATCGCCGGGGCCGGGTTGAAGAAGTGCAGGCCCAGCACCCGCTCCGGGTGGGCCGAGTCGGCGGCGAGACGGGTCACGGAGAGCGCGTTGGTGCCGGTGGCGAGGATGGTCCCGGGACGGACGATCCCGTCCAGCTCGCGGAAGATCTGCTGCTTGACCTCGTACGACTCCGGCGCCACCTCGATCACGAGGTCGGCGTCGGCCGCGGTGCGCAGGTCGGCGGAGACCCGGACCCGGGCCAGGACGTCCGCGCGCTGCTGCTCGGTGAGCCGCCCGCGCTGCACGGAGCGGGCGGTGGAGGCCTCCAGCGCGGCGACGGCGCGCGCGGTCTGGGCCTCGCTGACGTCGACGCCGATCACGTCGCGGCCGGCCGTGGCCAGGACCTCGGCGATGCCGGAGCCCATGGTGCCGAGGCCGATGACGGCGATCGTCTGGAGCGGGGACAGAGGGGTGTCGGACAGGGGAGCGGCCATCGCGGGACTCCAGTAATGAGGTGACGACTGGGAACGCCCCGGGTGCGCCGGGGCCTCGAGAGGGCCGGGCGCACCGGGTGCGGAGAAAAGGAGTGCGGGTGTTGCCGGGCTGCATGCGCACACGCCCGGTGCCGTCAGTGCGGGCGTGCACACGCCCACCGACGAACGGGATTCCGACCGGCCCTGTCCCGTGGCCGGGTCGTACAGCGGTACACGCGGTACCGAACCGACATCTCGCGGCGACTGCGTCACCAGGCCGCCACGAGGAGGTGCTGCGAGTGGGTGACTCGCTCTAATGAGCTTAACCAGTCGGTAACGAGCGCGCCAGCCCTTTGGCTGTGATGCACCTCCCTTCCGCGGTGTGGCCCCTAGGCTCGACCGCATGGACGAAGAGTTGCGATCGCTCACGGAGCGCTTACGGCGGGAGTCGGGAGGCACGGCACTGCACGAGCGGCTCGTCGTCACCGCCGACCACGACGCGCTGGCACGGGTTCTCACCGAGCCGGGGCAGCCGCTGTGGGCCCGCGAACTGGCCGCGTTCCGGCTGGGGGTGGCCGGGGACCGCCGCGCCTTCGAGGCGCTCGTCCTGCTGCTCAACCACCGGGACCCGCCGCGCTGCGCCTCCGCCGCCCATGCGCTGGCCCGCCTCGGCGACCCGCGCACCGCCCGCGCGGCCGCCGCCCTGGCCACCAACGAACTGCGCGTGGCCTACGCCCTGCAGCCCGTCCGGCTGCTGGTGGAACTCCGCGCCCCCGAGTCCGTGCCCGCGCTGATCACGACGCTGCGGCGCCGCCTGCGGCCGCACGACCCCCACCGGCGGGTGGCGCTCGCCTGCGTGGAGGGGCTCGGCGCGCTGGGCGACGGCCGCGCCCGGCCGGTGCTGAACGACGCCCTCGCGCACCCGGTCCTCGCCGAGGCGGCCGTGCACGCGCTGGCGCGGATCCCCCGCCAGCGCTGAGCACGCACGGACGGCACGGGACGGCTCGCGTCCGGACAGGCGGGCCTGAGCGGGCGTGCCGAGTGGCGGTGCGCACCCCACCCTCGCGGCAGGCGCCCCGGGCGCCCCGGCGGGCCCCCGCGCCCGACCCGCCCGAAGGGCCGGCCGGGACCGCTCAGCCGCGGAACCCCAGCAGTCCGTGCAGCGTGGAGCCGCGGGCCGAGGACTGGGTGACCTTCGAGCCGAGCGGCTTCGGGTCGGGCTGTGCCGCGCAGACCGCGTCGGCCTCGCCGCTCCCGCGCGGCACCGTGCCGTCGGTCAGGTACGCCGCCAGGTGTTTGTCCAGGCAGGCGTTGCCGCTCAGCGTGATGCCGTGGTTCTGGCCGCCGTCCTCGACCACCAGGCTGGAGCCGTGCAGCAGCGCGTGGACCGTCGCGCCGCCCTCGAACGGGGTCGCCGCGTCGTCCGTCGCCTGGAACAGCAGGACCGGCGGCAGCGCGCCGTTGGTCACGTTCACCGGGATCCGCGGCCGGGTCGGCCAGAACGCGCACGGGGCGTTGTACCAGGCGTTGTTCCATGTCATGAACGGCGCCTTCGCGTACGCCGCCCAGTTGTCCGAACGCCACTGGTCCCAGTCGCCCGGCCAGGAGGCGTCACGGCACTGCACCGAGGTGTAGACGCTGTAGCCGTTGTCCCCGGCGGCGTCGACGGCCGCGAGGTTCTTGTACGCCTTGACCAGCGGGCCGGTCTTCCCGTCCTTGACGTAGGCGGCGAACGCCTCGGCCAGGTGGGGCCAGTAGCCGTTGTAGTAGCCGCCGGGCAGGAAGGTGTCCTCCAGCTCCGAGGCGCCCACCGTGCCCTCGGCCGGCTTCTTGCCGAGGGCCGCACGCATCGCGTACCACTTCGTCTCGACCTCGGCGGGATCGGCGCCCAGCCGGTAGGTCGCGTCGTGCTTGGCGATCCACGCCATCAGGGCGCGATGGCGGTCGTTGAAGGCGAGGTCCTGCGTCAGGTTGTCCTCGTACCAGACGCCGGTGGGGTCCACGACCGAGTCCAGCACGAGGCGCCGCACCCGCCCCGGGTACAGCCTGGCGTACACGACGCCGAGGTAGGTGCCGTACGAGTAGCCGAAGTAGTTCAGCCGCGGTGCGCCCACCGCCTCGCGGATGGCGTCCATGTCCCGTACCGCGCCGAGCGTGTCGATGTACGGCAGGACGTCGGCGTACTTCGCGGCGCAGGCCTCGGCGAAGGACCGGGCGCGTGTGAGGTTGGCCTGTTCGATCGCCTCGGTGAGGGGCACCGAGTCCGGTCGGACGGGGGCGAAGTGGCCCGGCCGGCAGTTCAGGGCCGGTGTGCTCCTGCCCACCCCGCGCGGGTCGAAGCCGATGACGTCGTACTGCGCCGACACCGCCTTCGGCAGCGCCGAGGCGACGAAGCCGGCGAGGCTCAGCCCCCGGCCGCCGGGGCCGCCCGGGTTGACCAGCAGCGGACCCTGATAGGTCTTCGCGGTGTGCGGGACGCGGGACAGCGCCAGCGTGATCTGCTTCCCGTCGGGCCGCGTGTGGTCGAGCGGAACCTTCAGCGAGGCGCACTGGAGCCGCGGCTGGTCGGTGGTGCCGCAGCTCTTCCACGCGAGCTTCGCCGCGGGGGCGGGCGCCGAAGGGCGTGTCGGGCTCGCGTCGGCGGGCACGGCCGTGACCGTCGCGGCCACGACGGCGACGGCGGCGCACAGCGCGGCTGCGCGTGGGTTCATGGAGCGCTCCCAGGGCGGAGGTGGTCGGACCGCGCAGGTCACGGCCCCTGCCGGATCGTCCCGGAAAGTCCGCCCCGATGAACCTGTTCCGGCGTCGGCCCACCCGTTCGGGTCGCCGGATGCGCTCGAACGCGCTCAGGCCGGCGTCGGTCGGGTCGGCCCGGACGCGGCCGGCTCCTCGGCCGGCACGGGCTGCGGGATCCGGCGGGGCGCCCCCGCGAGACGCTCAACCAGAACCCGGTCCTCGCCATCGGCACCATGGCCGGCGACGACCTGGTGCACGGCACGGCGCGGGCCCTGGGCTCGGAGCAGGCCTCCTGGCACGGAAAGGCCGCCGGGGTCTTCCGCGGCCTGATCGAGCAGCTGCACAAGAACTACGCGGGTTATGCGGATCAGCTGGGAGGCAAGGGCTGTGCGGGCCCGCACCTCACGGTCGACGGATACGGGCCCACGTCCAAACCCGGCCACGCGGGCACGGTCAAGAGTTGGGGGCCTGTCCCCGAGCGGTGGTCCCGACCGCGGTCGGCCGGTGCGGGACCACGGCGACGGCGTCCTGGGCGGCCGACGCGTTCCTCAAGTGTGGCTGCTGGTGTGTCGGTCACCGGCGCTTCGCCGTGCGGTCGCGCAGCAGCAGCCACTGGCTCGCGTCGGCGTCGCCCGGGCGCGCAGCCGGTCCGTGCAGCAGCACGGCGTAAGCCGTCCTCTCCGCCTTGCTCGGGGCGGCATACCGGCCTGGCGCCTCCGGGGTCGGGAACGACCTCGTCATGGCTTTCCAGGCCTTGTCCGCGTTCGGAGTGCTGAGCATCGGCCCTCCCGGGCTCAATAGGGTCAGGCGGTGAAGTGGACGCAGGCGTGGGTGCAGCCCCGGCAGGGGTTCGTCGAACAGCGCGGCGCAGGCCGGCCGTTCGTGGCGGGTCTCACGGTGAGGTACTCCCAGCGCATGACGCCTCCTCGGTAGCACGGCCCCCACAATAGAACATGTGTTCCCATGATCGTGAGAAGGGCGCTCGGCGGCGTTTTTCGATCGCCCCACGATCGCTGCAGGACCCCCGATTTGGGCGGCCGAGGACCGGGGTGGTTGGCTTGCCCCGAAGTCGCAGAACCCTGAGCAACCCTGAGCAACACGGACCTGGAGGAACCCCATGGCGCAGGTCGAGGCCACCACCGAGCGGGTCGTCGCGGCAGACCCGGAGAAGGTGTTCGACACGATCGCCGACTACAGCGGCGTGCGCGCGAAGCTGCTGCCCGAGCACTTCAGCGAGTACGAGGTGCGCGAGGGCGGCGACGGCGAGGGCTCCCTCGTCCACTGGAAGCTCCAGGCCACCAGCAAGCGCGTGCGCGACTGCCTCCTGGACGTCACCGAACCGACCGACGGCGAACTCGTGGAGAAGGACCGCAACTCCTCGATGGTCACCGTCTGGCGCGTCACCCCGGCCGGCGAGGGCAGGTCCCGCGTCGTGGTCACCACCACCTGGGACGGCGCCGGCGGCATCGGCGGCTTCTTCGAGCGGACCTTCGCCCCCAAGGGCCTCGGCCGCATCTACGACGCGATCCTCGCCAACCTCGCCGCCGAGGTCGAGAAGTAGCCCGACACGCCTGCGTTCCCCGCGCGTTGACGACGCCTCGCCGCTGGGGGGTCCTTCCTCGCGACCGGGACGGCGCGGTGACCCGTCGCACCCGTCCACGGTGGCCGCTCCGCGCGGCGACCGTGCGACAGGCGCGAAGAGGAGAGCCGCGCGTGCGCGGGGCCGGCGCGTGAGCGGGACCGCTTCGGTGAAGGGCGGGCCCCTCGCCGCGTCTGTGCGCAGGACCCGCCGGCCGGGACCGTCGAGGGCGACGGCGGCCGGTTGCGCGTGCGACCGGGGTCCCCTTCGCCACGGAGGTGACGGGGTCTCCCGCGGCGCGTGCATCGCCGCCGCCGGTCACCCGGCGGGTCGCCGCCGTTCTCCAGGCGGCCGACGGCGGCCGCACGGGACGCGATCCGCCGCCCGGCCACGAGTTCCGGGGCCCGTCCCGGGGACCGCGCGACCTGCGGCTTACCCAGGCGGGCACCAGGGGAAACCAATTCCGCCATTGCCGCACATGCCCACCGGCGTGGCCGTACGGTGGTGCTGCGGGACAGATCTTGCACAGCTCTGGGGAGAGAGGGCCTGGGCCATGGACCGTGGCACCGAGAGGGACGCGCCTCCCAGCCGCGGAGCCGGCGGCGAGCCGGCGGACCACGCGAAGCGGGAGCCCGTACGGGCCAAGGACGACACGCCCGTCGACGCCGGGCGCGTCCCGCTGGCGGTGGTCGTCGTGGACCGCGAAGGCCTCGTCTCCCACTGGAGCACCGGCGCACGCCGGCTCTTCGGCGTCGGCAAGGACGAGGCGATCGGCCGCCCGGCGATCGATCTGCTGCCCGTCGCCGGCGCCCTCCCCGAACCCGACGACGACCTCCCCTACGGCGACTTCCCGGGCGGCGCCTACAGCGAGTACGGCGCCTACGACGGCCTCGGGCCCGGACTGGACTCCTCCCTGGACCGCGGGCTCGGCTACCCGGCGGCCGGCCGGGCCAGGCTGACCGTGCCGGAGCGGGATCGCGTCGACGTCCTGTGGTGGGCCTACCCGCTGGTCGGACCGGGGACGGAACGGCTGCTGGTGCTGGCCGCCGACGCGACGGTCCTGCGTCACGAGGGGGAACCGGCGAACCTCTCGGCCGTGGAACGCGTCGCGCCCGGATTCGCCGTGCACACCGACTTCCCCGGCGCGGACGAACTCGCCCGCCGGCTGCCCGAGATCATGCCCAGCATGAGCGTCGGCGACAGCGCCCGCATCGTCGGACAGATCCTCGAACTCGGCTACCCGGTACTGGAGTTCAGCCACAACGACCGGGTGCCCGTCACCCCCGACTGGGGCGTCGCCCGGCGCGTCGAGCGCAGAGAGCGGCGCGAGCACGCCGCCCGCGCCGCCGCCGAAGGGCTGCCGATACCCGACCAGCCCGGCGACGACGGCGAGGACCTGGAGTACGTCGCCGTCCGCGAGCGCCTGGAGTTCCTCAACGAGGTCAGCGGGCGGATCGGCACCTCCCTCGACCTCTCCCGCACCATCGTCGAGGTCAGCAGAGCCGTCGTGCCGCGCTTCACCGACGTGGCCGGCACCTATCTGCGCGAACAGGTCGTCGCCGGCGAGGGCTTCCCCGACGGCGTGCCGGACACCACCACGATGTGGCACCGGGTCGCCCTCGAGCACACCGACGAACCCGGCCGCTGGGACGACGTCGTGCCCGTCGGCGAGGCCATGCCGTTCCCCGCGCACACCCCGTTCTTCCAGTGCATGACCACGGGCGAGCCGGTCCTCGTGCCGCGCATCGGCGAACAGCTGGGGCACGCCATCGCCTCCCAGTTCGACAAGCGCGACATCCGGCCCCTCATCACCGGCCGCTCCATGCTGGTCGTGCCGCTGAAAGCCCGCAACGTCGTCCTCGGGTTCATGATCCTGCTGCGCCACCCCGAGCGCGTCGAGTTCAACGACATGGACCGGGTCACAGGGGCCGAACTCGCCGCCCGCGCGGGCCTCGTGCTCGACAACGCCCGCATGTACACCTACCAGGAGTCCGTCGCCGAGACCCTCCAGGACAGCATGCTGCCGCACATCCCGCGCCGGATGGCGGGCTGTGACATCGCCACCCGCTATCTGCCGGGCACCCTGCTCGGGCGGGTCGGCGGCGACTGGTTCGACGCGGTGAAACTGCACGGCGCGCGCACCGCCCTCGTGGTCGGCGACGTCATGGGCCACGGACTCAACTCCGCCGCCATGATGGGCCAGTTGCGCACCGCCGTGCAGACGATGGCCGCCCTGGACCTGCCGCCCGCGCAACTGCTGCGCAACCTCGACGACCTCGCCCAGCGGCTCGGCGACGGCTATCTGGCGACCTGCCTGTACGCCGTGTACGACCCGATCGCCGGCGAACTGCACCTCGCGAACGCGGGCCACATCCCGCCCGTGCTGGTGCGCGCCGCCGACGGCCGCAGTGAGCTCCTCGAACTCCCCACCGGCGCGCCCATCGGCGTCGGCGGCGTGCCGTTCGAGGCGGTGCGGGTGCGCGTGGCGCCGGGCGACCGGCTGGTGATGTGCACCGACGGGCTCGTGGAGATGCGGGGCGAGGACATCGGCGTCGGTCTGGCGACCCTGTGCGAGTCCGCGGCCCATCCGGCCGCCTCGATGGACGACGCCTGCGACACCATCGTCCGCGCCCTCAACACCCGCGGCGGCCGCAAGGACGACGTCGCCCTGCTGATGGCCCGGCTCGGCGGCATCGCCCCGCACGACGTCGCCGAATGGCGGTTCCTCCCGGACCCGGCGGAGGTCGGCCGGGCGCGGGCGGCGGTCCGCGAGCAACTGCACGACTGGGGGCTCGGCGAGTCGGCCGACCCCGCCGAGCTGCTGGTGAGCGAGCTCGTCACCAACGCCGTACGGCACTCCCGGCGCAACCCCGTGGCCGTGCGCCTGGTCCGCGGCGACACCCTGCTGTGCGAGGTCGACGACGACGATCACGAGCTGCCCACCCTGCTGAGCGCCGGTCCCGGCGACGAGGTCGGGCGGGGACTGCGCGTGGTGGGCACGCTGGCCCGCGAGTGGGGCGCCAGCCGTACGCGCACGGGCAAGTCCGTGTGGTTCGAACTGACGCTTCCACGGCGCTGACCCGCCCCGGCCCGCACCGGGGAGCGGGGCGGCGCGCCACGCCCCGCGGATCGCGAACGCGGCGTGAAGGAACGTGCACCGTGCTTGTCGCGGTCTCACGGGGGACGGTAGACCGTACTCGCCCGTCGCTTACGGCGGATCGGCTGTGCACCCTGGGGAGTTGGGCATGAGCGTGGCGAGTCGGTACCGGCAGGCGTGGGAGGGCTTCTGGCGGGAGGCCCCCAAGGAGCCGGGCGAAGTGTTCTGGGACGCGGACCCGAAGGTCACCGCCGCGCTCCACCTGGCCCTCTTCGAGCCCTATCTCCTCGATCCGGAGCTGGCGTTGGTGGACCTCGGCTGCGGCAACGGCACCCAGACCAGGTATCTCGCGGAGCGTTTCCCTCGGGTGATCGGCGCCGACCTGTCCGCGGCCGCCCTCGACCACGCACGGCGCGCCGACCCCGCCGGGCAGGCCGGGTACCGGGAGCTGGACGCGACCGACCGGGGCGCGGCCGAGGCGCTGCACGCCGAACTCGGGGACGCCAACGTCTATGTGCGGGGCGTTCTGCACCAGTGCGAGCCCGCCGACCGCCAGCCGCTGGTGGACGGCATCGCCGCGCTGGCGGGGGAGCGCGGCAGGGTCTTCCTCGTCGAGCCGGCGGAGGCCGCGCGTCCCGTCCTCGGCGCGCTGGCGCAGAGTCCGTCCGGTCCGCCGCCGAAGCTCGCGCCCGTCTTCCGGCACGGCATCGCCCCCGGCGAGGTCGCCGACGCCGCGGTGCCCGTCCATCTGCGGGACGCCGGGCTCGTCGTGCTGGCGTCGGGCGAACTGCCGCTGTTCACCACCGAGTCCACTGCCGACGGCACCAGGATCGAGCTGCCGTCCAGGTGGCTGGTGGCCGCCCGGAGCATATGACGGCCATCACACGGCAACGGCCTCTCGTGCTGTCACATCCCCGCCGCGAACGGTGTCAGGGGGGTGAGGAGCACAAGGAACCCCAAGAGGAGCTGTTGAAATGTCCACTGCCTATGTCGTCGTCACCGTCGTCGCCGCAGCCATGGCGGGCTTCTCGGCCGCCTCGGTCCTGCTCGGCGCCGAATGGGTGCTGAAGCCGTTGGCCGACTACGGAGTGCCGCGCGCCTGGGGTCCGTGGCTCGGCGCGGCCAAGGCCGCCGGAGCGGCCGGTCTGCTGGCCGGACTGTTCGTGCCCGGAGTCGGCGTGGCCGCCGCGACCGGTCTCGTCCTGTACTTCCTCGGGGCGGCGGTCACCGTGCTGCGGGCCCGCTGGTTCTCGCACGTGCCGTTCCCGCTGCTGTACGCGGCGCCGGCGGCGGCCTCGCTGATCCTGGCGTTCTGACCCCGCGCGAGGCGGCGGCCGCACACCACGGCCGCCGCCTCGCGGGTGCGTCAGTCGTCGAGCGAGGGGGCGGCGCTGGCCGCGGCGTCGAGCGCCGCCACCTCGATCCCGGCCAGCCGCTCCCGGTCCGCCACGACGTCGATCGCGGTGATCCCGTCCTCGGCGAACGTGAAGACGAGCACGAGCCGCAGCCTTCCGTGCGGCGCCATCACGAGGCCCACCGTGCCGTCCAGCAGGGCGGGGCCGGTGAACCGGGCCCGCCCCGTCGCCGCCATCGCGCCCTCGGCCACCGGGCGGGCGCCGCTCACGGAGACCGGCCCGGGCGTCGGGATCACGAAACGGTCGGCGGTGAGGACCACGTCCGGGTGCAGCAGCGCCAGGAGCGCCTCGAAGTCGCCGCCGCGAGTGGCGGCGAGGAAGGCGTCGACGACCTCGCGCTGCCTGACCCGGTCGACGGCGGGAGCGCCCCCGCCCCGCACGCGGCGACGGGCCCGCCCGGCCAGTTGGCGGGTGGCGGCCGGTGTGCGCTCGATCAGCGGGGCGATGTCGTCGAACGGCACGGAGAACAGGTCGTGCAGGACGAACGCCAGCCGCTCGGCGGGGGCCAGCGTGTCCAGGACGACCAGGAGCGCCACCCCGACCTCGTCGGCGAGGAGCGCCTCCTCCTCGGGGTCGCCGCCCTCCGCCGGTGCGGCGGCCGCCCCGGCGGCGTCGGCGGACCAGACGTCGAGCGGCGTCTCGGGTCGCCGCCCACGGGAGCGCAGCATGTTCAGGCACACCCGGCCCGCCACCGTGGTCAGCCACCCGCTGAGGTTCGTCACGTCGCCGACGTCGGCCCGGCTCGCCCGGAGCCATGTCTCCTGCACGGCGTCGTCCGCCTCGCCGAGCGAGCCGAGCATCCGGTGGGCGACGGCGCGCAGCCGTGGCCGGTCGGCCTCGAAACGCTCCGCCGACAGCGTGGTGTGTGCGGTCATGGCCGATCCCCTCGTGGTCACCGCGGCGCGGACACGCGATCACCGCGGTGCGGATGTGTACGCGACAGATCACAGCACGTCAGCCCGCGGCGGTGCCAACGGCGGTGCCGACGGCTGTGCCCGGGAGCGTTGCGGCCTTTCTCCACCGTGATCGACCGCAGAGGTCCTAGGCTCGGACTTCCTGGACCGGACGGGGGCCGCGGACGTGAAGATCCTGATCAGTGCCGACATGGAGGGCGCCACCGGCGTCACCTGGCCCGCCGACGTGCTGCCGGGGACCGCGCAGTGGGAACGCTGCCGCACGATGTTCACCTCCGACGTGAACGCCGCCGTGCGGGGGTTCTTCACCGGCGGGGCCGACGAGGTTCTGATCAACGAGGCCCACTGGACCATGCGCAACCTGCTCCTGGAGCAGCTCGACGAGCGGGCTCAGATGCTCACCGGGCGGCACAAGTCGCTGTCCATGGTGGAGGGCGTCCAGCACGGCGACGTCGACGGCATCGCGTTCGTGGGCTACCACGCGGGCGCCGGGATGGAGGGCGTCCTCGCCCACACCTACCTCGCCAACTCCATCACCGGCGTCTGGCTCGACGACGTGCGGGCCAGCGAGGGGCTGCTGAACGCACGGGTGGCCGCCGAGTTCGGCGTGCCGGTCGTCCTCGTCACCGGCGACGACGTGGCCTGCGAGGACGCGCTCGGCTACGCGCCCGAGGCGCTGAAGGTGGCGGTCAAGGACCATGTCTCACGCTACGCGGCGGTGTGCCGCCCCCCGGCCCGCACCGCGGCCGACATCCGGGCGGCGGCACAGGAGGCGGCAGTGCTGGCGGTCCGTCAGGAGCCGTTGAGCGCAGGCCCGTTCACCGTCGCCGTGGAGTTCGACGCCGAGCACCTGGCGATGGCGGCCACCGTGGTGCCCGGCGTCGCCCGCGCCGGCGAGCGCAAGGTCGCGTACACCAGCGGCACCATGTACGAGGGCATCCGCACCTTCAAGGCGGTCACCACGATCGTCTCGGCCGCGATCGAGGAGCAGTATGGCTGACGCACGTGCGCTGGACGAGGTCGTCCGCTTCACCTCCGACCTGATCCGCCTCGACACCGCGAACCGGGGCGGCGGCGACTGCCGTGAACGCCCCGCCGCCGAGTACGCGGCCGCGCTGCTCGCCGAGGCGGGCGTCGAGCCGACGCTGCTCGAACGCACCCCGGGCCGCACCAACGTGGTGGCCCGGATCGAGGGCCTGGACCCCGGCGCGGACGCCCTGCTCGTCCACGGCCATCTGGACGTCGTCCCGGCCGAGCCCGCCGAGTGGAGCGTGCACCCGTTCTCCGGCGAGGTGCGCGACGGCGTGGTGTGGGGCCGCGGCGCCGTCGACATGAAGAACATGGACGCGATGATCCTCGCCGTGCTGCGGGCCTGGTCCCGGCAGGGCGTGCGGCCCCGGCGCGACCTGGTCGTCGCCTTCACCGCCGACGAGGAGGCCAGCGCCGTGGACGGCTCCGGGTTCCTCGCCGACCGGCATCCGGAGCTGTTCGAGGGCTGCACCGAGGCCATCGGCGAATCCGGTGCCTTCACCTTCCACGACGGCGCCGGACGCGAGATCTATCCCGTCGCCGCGGGCGAGCGCGGCACCGGCTGGCTGAAGCTCACCGCGCACGGGCGCGCCGGACACGGCTCCAAGGTCAACCGGGAGAACGCGGTGACCCGGCTGGCCGCGGCCGTCACCCGGATCGGCGAGCACGAGTGGCCGCTGCGGCTCACCCCCACCGTCCGGGCCGCGCTGACCGAACTCGCCGCGCTGTACGGCATCGAGACCGACCTGAGCGACGTCGACGGTCTGCTGGAGAAGCTCGGGCCGGCCGCCTCCCTCGTCGAGGCCACCGTCCGCAACAGCGCCAACCCCACGATGCTGGAGGCCGGTTACAAGCTCAACGTGATCCCGGGGACGGCCGTCGGGTACGTCGACGGACGGTATCTGCACGGCGGCGAGGAGGAGTTCCGGGCGACGCTCGACGCACTGACCGGGCCCGACGTCGACTGGGAGTTCGCCCACCGCGAGCTCGCCCTGCAGGCGCCGGTGGACGCGCCGCTCTTCGCCCGGATGCGGGCCGCGGTCGAGGAGTTCGCGCCGGAGGGGCACGTGGTGCCGTACTGCATGTCCGGCGGCACGGACGCCAAGCAGTTCTCGCGGCTCGGCATCACCGGCTACGGCTTCGCCCCGCTGAAGCTGCCGCCCGGCTTCGACTACCAGGCCCTCTTCCACGGGGTCGACGAACGGGTGCCCGTGGACGCGCTGCACTTCGGCGTCCGCGTCCTCGACCGGCTCCTGCGGACGGCGTGAACCGCGTCGTGGGCGCCCCGGAGCGCGAGGTGCGCGTCCTGCCGTACGGATCCTGGCCGTCCCCCGTCGACGCGTCCCTCGCGGCCGCCCACGACGGGCGCCCCGAGTACGTGGGCTTCGTCGGCGACGAGGTGTGGTGGACCGCGCCCCGGCCGGCCGAGGACGGCCGCCGCACCCTCGTCCGGCGGCGTGTGGACGGCACGCAGGAGCCGGTGCTCGCGCCGCCCTGGAACGTGCGCAGCCGGGTCGTCGAGTACGGCGGGCAGCCCTGGGCGGCCACGGTGCGCGACGGCGGCGTCCTGGTGGTGTTCGCGCACTTCGCCGACCAGCGGCTCTACGCGTACGAGCCCGGGTCAGGCGGCGCGCCGAGACCGCTCACCCCCCTCTCCACGGTGGGCGGCGGACTGCGCTGGGCCGAGCCGCAGCTGCTGCTCGACCGGGGTGAAGTGTGGTGCGTGCTGGAGGAGTTCACCGGCGAGGGGCCCGGCGACGTGCGCCGGGTGCTCGCGGCCGTTCCGCTGGACGGCTCGGCCGCCGCCGACCGCGCCGCGGTGCGCGAACTCACCGACGACGGCCACCGGTTCGTCACCGGTCTCCGGCTGACCCGGGACGGCCGCCGGGCCGCCTGGCTGGTCTGGGACCATCCCCGGATGCCGTGGGAGGGCACGGAGGTCCTGGTCGCCGACGTCACGCGGGACGGCGTCCTGCGCGGGGCGCGGGTCGTGGCGGGCGGCCCGCGGGAGTCGGTCGCGCAGGTCGACTGGGCGAGGGCGGGGGGCGACCGGGCGGCAACGGCGGGCGAGGGGGGACAGCCGGCGCACGACGCGCTGCTGTACGTCAGCGACCGCAGCGGCTGGTGGAACCTGTATCGCGGCCACGAGCCGCTGTGCCCACGGCAGGAGGAGTTCGGCGGGGCCCTGTGGAAGCCGGGACTGCGCTGGTTCGCGCCGCTGGACGACGGGCGCGTGGCCGTCGTCCACGGCCGGGGGACCGCCGCGCTCGGCATCCTCGACCCGCAGACCGGCGAACTCGCCGACGCGGCCGGCCCGTGGACGGAGTTCGCCCCCACCCTCGCGGTGCGCGGCGAACGCGTGGTATCCGTCGCGGCGAGTCCCCGCAGCGGGTACGAGGTGGTCGAGATCGACGCCCGCACCGGCAGGGCCGGCGTCGTGGGCGCCGCGCACCACGACCCGGTGGATCCCGCCCACTACTCCGAGCCCCGGGTGCGGACCTTCGCCGGACCCGGCGGGCGCGACGTCCACGCGCACGTCCACCCGCCCCGCCACCCCGGCGTCGTCGGCCCCGACGACGAGCTGCCGCCGTACGTGGTGTGGGCGCACGGCGGCCCGACCGACCGCTCCCCGCTCGTGCTGGACCTGGAGATCGCCTACTTCACCTCCCGCGGCATCGGGGTCGCCGAGGTCGACTACGGCGGCTCCACCGGGTACGGCCGGGAGTACCGGGAGCGGCTGCGCGAACAGTGGGGTGTCGTCGACGTCGAGGACTGCGCGGCCGTCGCCCTGGCCCTCGCCGACGAGGGCCTCGCGGACCGGGCACGGCTGGCGATCCGCGGCGGCAGCGCGGGCGGTTGGACCGCCGCCGTGTCGCTGACCCGGGGCGGCGTCTACGCCTGCGGCGTCATCCGCTACCCGGTGCTCGATCTCGTCGGGTGGGCGACGGGCGGAACCCACGACTTCGAGTCGCGCTATCTGGACTGGCTCGTCGGAACGCCCGACCGGTACGCGGAGCGCTCGCCCGTGGAGCACGCCGACCGGATCACCGTGCCGTTCCTGCTGCTGCAGGGCCTGGACGACGTGATCTGCCCGCCCGCCCAGTGCGAGCGGTTCCTTCGACGGCTGGCGGGGCGGCCCGTGCCGCACGCGTACCTCACGTTCGAGGGAGAGGGGCACGGGTTCCGGCGGGCCGCCACGACGGTGCGCGCGCTGGAGGCCGAGCTCTCGCTGTACGCTCAGGTGTTCGGGCTGAAGGCGCCCGGCGTTCCCAGGCTGGAGCTCGCACCGTGAAGGAACTCGTACGGCCCTCCCGGCTCGCCCCCGGCGCCCGGGTCGCGGTCGTCGCCCCCAGCGGACCGGTGGCGGAGGAAAGGCTGCAGGCCGGTCTCGACGTGCTGCGCAGCTGGGATCTCGACCCCGTGGCCGCCCCTCACGTACTGGACCGGCACCCCGACCTGCCGCACCTCGCGGGCACCGACGCCGACCGGGCCGCCGACCTCCAACGCGCCTGGTGCGATCCAGGCGTCGACGCGGTGCTGTGCGCCCGCGGCGGCTACGGCGCCCAGCGCGTCGTCGACCTGCTCGACTGGGACGCGATGCGGGCCGCAGGCCCGAAGGTGTTCGTCGGCTTCAGCGACAGCACCGCCCTGCAGGAGGCGTTCGCGCTCCGGTTGGGCCTGGTCACGCTGTACGGGCCGGTGGCCGCGGGCATCGACTTCATCAAGAACGCCCGGGCGCAGGACCACCTGCGGGCCACCTTGTTCGCCCCCGAGACCGTCCGCGTCGTCGGCGCCGGCTCGGCCCTCGCCCCGGGCCGGGCGCGGGGCGTCACGCTGGGCGGCTGCCTGACGCTGCTCGCCACCGGGTACGGCACCCCGCACACCCGGGCCGGCGCCCGCGGCGGGCTGCTCCTGATCGAGGACGTGGCCGAGCCGCCGTACAGCGTCGACCGGGCCCTCACCCAACTGCTGCGCACCGGATGGCTGGACGGCGTCGCGGGCGTCGCCCTCGGTTCCTGGGACCGGTGCGGCCCCTACGAGGAACTCCGTCCGGTCCTCGCCGACCGGCTCGGCGGACTCGGCGTCCCCGTCGTGGAGGACCTCGGGTTCGGGCACTGCGAGGGAGCGCTGACCGTGCCCTTCGGCGTGAGCGCCGTGCTCGACGCCGACGAGGGCACGCTCGCGCTCGACACCCCGGCCCTGCGCTGACCTCGCCCGCCGACACCGGCGGGCCCCGGCGAGAGCGGTCCTCGCCGCCGCGTCACCCGAAGGGCAGCCCTCACCGTGCGTGAGCGGGCCGCCGGGCCCGACCCTGGAGGCATGAGTCCGAAGACCTCGAAGAGCGCCAGCACCTCCGGGAGCCGGGGGAGGACGGCGATGACGCCCGGCCGGATCGCCGTCCTGGTGCTCGCCGTCCTCGCCCTGGTCTTCATCTTCGAGAACACCCAGGACACGGAGATCCGGCTGCTGATCCCGGTGGTGACCATGCCGTTGTGGGCCGCCCTGCTGGCCACGGGGATCGTCGGCGCGCTGTGCGGGTCGTACTTCGCCTACTCCCGGACCCGGCGCCGGTGACCCGGCCGTAGGCTGGCCGGATGCCGCACACCGCATCGCGCTACCTCGCCGAGGGCCCCCGCGTGGGCATACGCCACTTCACCTACGAGGACGGACCGGAGTTCACCTCGCGTGTGCGCGAGAGCGAGGAATTGCACCGTCCGTGGCTGTTCCCGCCCGCCACCGCCGACGCCTACACGGCCTATGCGGGGCGGCTCATCGAGGATCCGTCCAAGGCCGGCTTCCTGGTGTGCACCCGGGAGGACGACGCCATCGCCGGGTTCGTCAACGTCAACAACATCGTCCAGGGCGCGTTCCAGAGCGGCGCACTGGGCTACGGCGCCTTCGCGCACGCCGCCGGACGGGGGCTGATGCGCGAGGCGCTCGGCCTCGTGGTGCGGTACGCGTTCGGACCGCTGCGGCTGCACCGGCTGGAGATCAACGTGCAGCCCGGCAACGCCGCCTCGATCGCCCTCGCCCGCGCCTGCGGCTTCCGGCTGGAGGGATTCTCCCCGGAGATGATCCACATCGACGGGGAGTGGCGTGACCACGAACGGTGGGCGATCACCGCCGGGCCGCGGACCGGGCCGCGGACTTCTGGTTGATCTTCATGGTGTCGAGGTCCGTGACCGTCGACCTCAGCCCGGTGAAGCCGTGACCGAGCTCCCGCAGCGTCGTCTCGGCGCGCTCCTCGGCGAGCGCGGCCGCCATCTCGTCGCCGTCCGCCGCGTCCGACACCACCACGTAGCGCATCGAGAAGTGCTTCAGCGGCGACGGCTCGTACGTCAGCGTGCCCTCCTCGGTGAACCGCATGCTCGTCAGCCCGTGGTCGGCCGCCTCGGCGATCAGCCGCGCACGGTCCTCCTCCCGCAGGCCCTCCCACGTGCCCCGGACGATCACCCGGTAGGTGTGCTGCTCACTCACTGCCGCTCCTTCGCAAAGGCCCGCGACGCCGTCGACGCCGTCGAAAGGTGCGACTCTACGGGCGAGGGGCGGCCGCCCACCGGGAATTTCCGCGGCGTCGGGCCGCTCACGGCAGGCCCGGCAGCACCTTGGTGCGGTAGAAGTCGAAGAAGCCGCGCTGGTCGGGGCCGATCTGGCCGACATAGACACGGTCGAAGCCGGCGTCGGAGAACGCGGTGAGAGCGGCGACGTGCTCGTCCGGGTCGTCGCCGCACACCGTGTTCCCGGCGACCATCTCCTCGCTGACCAGCGGATCCAGCTGCTCGAAGTGGCTGGGGGTGGGCAGGATCTGGCCCATCTCACCGGGCAGCAGCTGGTTGGCCCACAGGCGCCGGACCGTGCGGACGGCCTCCGCCCGGTCCGGGCCATAGCAGACCTTCGTGCCGCCGCTGACCGGTTTCGCGCCCCCGCCGCCCTTGCGGAACTGCTCGACCATCGGCCCGTCCGGCATCATCGTGATGTAGCCGTCGCCCACCCGGGACGCGAGCGAGGTGGCCTTCGGGCCGAATCCGGAGACGTCGATGGGGACCGGCTCGTCGGGGACCGTGTACAGACGGGCGTTCTCCACCGTGTAGTGGGACCCGTAGTGGCTGACCTCCTCGCCGGTGAACAGCCGGCGCATCACCTGGACCGCCTCCTCCAGCATCTCCAGGCGCACGTTCGCGGGCGGCCAGGCGTCGCCGAGGATGTGCTCGTTCAGCGCCTCGCCCGAGCCGACGCCGAGACGGAAGCGGCCCTGCGTCATCACCGAGGCCGTGGCGGCGGCCTGCGCCACCACCGCCGGATGCATGCGGACCGTCGGACAGGTCACGGCCGTCTCGATGGGCAGCGACACCGCCTCCGACAGCGCGCCGAGCACCGACCAGACGAACGGGCTCTGGCCCTGCTCGCCGTTCCACGGGTGGTAGTGGTCGGAGATCCACAGCGCCTGGAATCCGGCCTGCTCGGCCATGCGCGCCTGCTCGACGAGGTCCGCGGGAGCGAACTCCTCGCAGGCCAGGAAGTAGCCGTACTCGGCCATGGGGGCACCTCCGCGACTGGGCGATTCGTCGTCGCCGCCCGGGTACCCGGGGCCCGGACGGGAAACCGGCGCACGTTTGGCGGCCCCTGCCCGGGGGACGCGGAAACCCTCGTACGGCACCCGCGTACGACACCCGCCGGGACACCGCCCGAGCCGGCCTCGGCGGCGCCGCCCGGCCCGGCAGGGCGGAGCGGTCCGGCCCCGGCGCGGCGAGGCGAACGCCGCGCCGGGCCCGCGTGCCGCATCGCGCCGACGCGGGCGGGCACACCGACGGCGGCGGCCGGTACGGCGCCGGCCACGATGAGAGGGGAACGACGTGAACGACCAGAATCCCGCGACCGCCCGGTCCGGCGCACCGCATCCCTCCCCGGAGGACGACTCCCAGTCGATCACCGCGCCGACGCCCGGGGTGGGGCGGCACGGCGACGGCGCCCCCGGATCCGCCGCCGGCCGCTCGTCGCCGTCCCCGGAGGACGGCTCCCAGTCGATCGACGTGCCGACGCCCGAGGTGGGACGGCACAGCTCAGGACCGGCCAGGACGTCGCGCGACGACCGCGACGGCGAGTCCGTCGAGGAGCCCGCGAAGAACCAGCCCGGCGGGGAGCCCGCGAAGAACCAGCCCGGCGGGGAGCCCGCGAAGAACCAGCCCGGCGGGGAGCCCGCGAAGAACCGGCCCGTCCCCGGGGCCGCCCAGCGCGACGACCGCGCGGAAGGAGACCGCTGACCCGATGGAATCCGCCGAACTCGTCGAACTCGGACAGCAGCTGAGGGTGGACAGCGTGCGCGCGTCCGCCGCCGCGGGGTCCGGGCACCCGACGTCCTCGATGTCGGCCGCGGACCTGATGGCCGTCCTCCTCGCCCACCACCTCCGCTACGACTTCGACCGCCCGGCCCACCCCGGCAACGACCGCTTCATCCTCTCCAAGGGCCACGCCTCCCCGCTGCTGTACTCCGCCTACAAGGCCGCCGGAGCCGTCGACGACGAGGAACTGCTGACCTTCCGGAAGCTCGGCAGCCGGCTCGAGGGGCACCCCACCCCGCAGCGGTTGCCGTGGGTGGAGACCGCCACCGGATCGCTCGGCCAGGGCCTGCCGGTCGGTGTCGGCATCGCGCTGGCCGGGAAGCGGCTGGAGCACATCGGGTACCGCGTCTGGGTGCTGTGCGGGGACAGCGAGCTCGCCGAGGGCTCGGTGTGGGAGGCCGCCGAACACGCGGGCCACGAGCACCTGGACAACCTCACCGTCGTCGTGGACGTGAACCGGCTCGGCCAGCGCGGCCCCACCCGGCACGGCCACGACCTGGACGCCTACGCCCGCCGCTTCCAGGCCTTCGGCTGGCACACGGTCGAGGTCGACGGGCACGACGTGGACGCGATAGACCGCGCGTACGGCGAGGCCGTCTCCACCAGCGGGCAGCCCACCGCGATCCTCGCGCGCACCCTCAAGGGCCGCGGAGTGGCCTCCGTCGAGGACCGTGAGGGCCTGCACGGCAAGCCGCTGCCGGACGCCGACGAGGCGATCGAGGAACTGGGCGGCGTCCGCGACCTGCGGGTCCGCGTGCACGAGCCGGCCGACGCCCGGACACTGCACTCCGTCCCCTCGGGGCAGCCCGACCTGCCGCGCTGGCAGAAGGGCGATCAGGCGGCTACCCGGGACGCGTTCGGCAAGGCCCTCGCCGCTCTCGGCGCCACCCGCGAGGACGTCGTCGCCCTCGACGGCGAGGTCGGCGACTCCACCCGCGCCGAGGACTTCGCCAAGGAGCACCCCGACCGCTACTTCGAGTGCTACATCGCCGAACAGCAGCTGGTCGCCGCCGCGGTCGGCCTCGCGGCGCGCGGCCTCACGCCGTACGCCTCCACCTTCGCGGCCTTCCTGAGCCGCGCCCACGACTTCATCCGCATGGCGGCCGTCAGCGGCGCCGGCGTCAACCTGGTCGGCTCCCACGCGGGGGTCGCCATCGGGCAGGACGGCCCCTCGCAGATGGGCCTGGAGGACCTGGCGATGATGCGGGCGGTGCACGGTTCCACCGTGCTGTACCCGTGCGACGCCAACCAGACCGCCCGGCTCGTGGCCACCATGGCGGGCCTGGACGGCGTGCGCTACCTGCGCACCTCGCGCGGCGCCGCGCCGGTCCTCTACGGGCCGGACGAGGAGTTCCCGGTCGGCGGCAGCAAGGTGCTGCGCTCCTCGGAGCGGGACCGGTTGTCGATCGTCGCGGCCGGCGTCACCGTGCACGAGGCGCTGAAGGCCGCCGAGGCGCTGGACGGCGAGGGCATCGCGGTCCGGGTCGTCGACCTGTACTCCGTCAAGCCGGTCGACCGGGCCACGCTGCGGCGGGCCGCCGAGGAGACCGGCTGCCTGCTGACGGTGGAGGACCACCACGCCGAGGGCGGCCTCGGGGACGCGGTCCTCGACGCCTTCCTCGACGGCCGCCCGGTGCCCCGCCTGGTGCGGCTCGCCGTCCGGACGATGCCCGGTTCGGCGAGCCCGGCGGAGCAGCTGCACGCCGCCGGCATCGACGCCGAGTCGATCGCCGCGTCCGCACGGCTGCTGGTGGAGCAGGCGATCACGCCGTGAGCGGCGACCGGGTGCACACGGTGCGCGCCGGCCGCCGCACCCTCGAGGTGCACCGGCCGGACAAGGTGCTCTTCCCGGGCGACGGGGACGCGAAGGAGTACACGAAGGGCGACCTCGTCGCCTATTACCGGGACGTCGCCCCGTTTCTGCTTCCGCAGTTGCGCGGCCGCCCCCTGATGCTGGAGCGGCATCCGGACGGCGTCGACGGGCCGCGGTTCATGCAGAAGAACACGCCCGAGCACTACCCGGAGTGGATCACGCGGGTGGAGCTGGCGAAGGAGGGCGGCACGGTCTGTCACACCGTGTGCGACGACACCGCCACGCTGGCCTTCCTCGCCGACCAGGCCTGTCTCACCCTGCACCGCTGGCTGTCGCGGTCCGACCGGGCCGACCGCCCCGACCTGATGGTCTTCGACCTCGACCCGGCGGACGGCTCCTCCTTCGCCGCCGTCCGCGAGGCGGCCGTCCGGCTGCGCGAGCTCCTCGACGAGCTGCGGCTGCCCGCCGACCTGATGACGACGGGCTCGCGGGGGCTGCACGTCGTGGTCGCGGTCGACGGGCAGGACGACTTCGACGGGGTCCGCGGATTCGCCCGGGAGGTCGCCGAGCTGCTCGCCGCCGAGCATCCCGACCGGCTGACCACGGCAGCCCGCAAGAAGGACCGCGGGGAGCGGCTCTACCTGGACGTCCAGCGCAACGGGTACGCACAGACCGCCGTGGCCCCCTACACGGTCCGCGCGCTGCCGGGGGCGCCCGTGGCCACGCCGATCAGCTGGGGGCAGCTCGACGACCCCGAGCTCGGCCCGCGCCGCTGGACCATCGCCGACGCCGTCGAGCAGGCCGGCACGCGGCCCTGGTCCGGGACGTCTGGGCGGGGGCGGGCGCTGGGTCCCGCCCGGCGCCGCCTCGACGCACTGCGGGGCTCGTGAAGGTTTGGCCAGGGGAGTTCCGGCCACCCGGAGGAAGAGGTGGCCATCGTGAACACGAAAAACACATCACCGGCACACAGACACAGATCTCGTGATCCCGAAGGCTCGCGCGATCGGGACGATACGGATACTTCACGCTCTTCAGGTGATTCACGCAGTTCACACAGCTCACGCAGCTCACACAGCTCACAGAGTTCGAACAGTTCTGACGGTTCGAGGAGCCCGGACAGGCCGAAGGCTCCTCGGCACGGGAAAGGCGGAGACGACGTGGCAGACGACCGGCCGGGCCCCATGGACGTGCTGCGCCAGGCGCGCGCCCAGCTCGCGGAGCTGACCGGCATGACCGCCGAGAGCGTCTCGTCCTTCGAGCAGACCGAGGACGGCTGGGCCCTGGAGATCGAGGTCATGGAGCTGGCCCGGGTGCCCGACACGATGAGCCTGATGGCGAGCTACCAGGTCGACCTCGATTCCGCAGGACAGCTCACCGGCTACCGACGGGTCCGCCGCTACGAGCGCGGGCGGGCCGACGCACATCGGCAGGGCGGTCGCTAGGCCGCCCGCCCGAACTGCTGTCCGACCATCCACTTCAAGATCTTCCAGACAAGGAGGCGCGGTAGACATGACCGTTGTCCCGGCACAACAGACCGGCGGTGGGGGCGGCTCCAGCGGCCTCTACGACGTGCTGGAGCTCGTCCTCGACAGGGGTCTCGTCATCGACGCGTTCGTGCGGGTGTCCCTGGTCGGCATCGAGATCCTCAAGATCGACGTCAGGGTCGTGGTGGCCAGCGTCGACACCTATCTGCGCTTCGCCGAGGCGTGCAACCGGCTCGACCTCGAGGCAGGGCCGCGCAAGGACCCGGGCCTGCCCGACCTGGTCGGCGAGATGACCGAGTCCGGGGCGCGCGGCAAGTCCAAGGGCGCGCTGTCCGGCGCGGCGGAGACCATATCCGACGCGTTCAAGCAGGCCCGTGGCGACGACTCCGCACCGGAGCGCGAGCGCGAGGCCAGGCCCCGGGCCCGTAAGAGCACCTCCTCCACGCGCCGGAAGGAGGAGCAGGAGTGAGCACCTACGTCTACGGCATCGTCGCGCGGTCACACCCCGCCCTTCCCGACGGGCTGGCCGGTGTCGGCGAGCCGCCGCTGCCGGTGCGCGTCCTGACCGAGGGCGAGCTGGCGGCGATCGTCAGCGACGCCCCCGAGGGGCTGCGGCCCAAGCGCAGGGAGCTGCTCGCCCACCAGACCGTGCTCGCCGAGGCGGGCGCCGGCGGCTGCGTGCTGCCCATGCGGTTCGGCAGCGTGGCGCCCGACGACAGCTCCGTCACCGGGGTCCTCGCCGAGCGCGCCGGGCACTACAAGGAGCGGCTGGACGTCCTCGAGGGCCGGGTGGAGTACAACGTCAAGGCCTCGCACGTCGAGGAGGCGGTGCTGCACCAGGTGATGGCCGAGAGCCCCGAGCTGCGGGGCCTTGCCGAGGCCAACCGCCAGTCCGGCGGCGGCAGTTACGAACAGCGGCTGCAGCTCGGCGAGATGGTGGCCGCAGCCGTCAAGGCCAAGGAGGCCGAGGACGCGGCGGACGTGCGGCAGCAGCTCGAGCCGCTCGCCGCGCACGTCAGCGTGGGCCCCGAGTCCACGGGCTGGCTGGTCAACGTGTCCTTCCTGGTGGACCGCGACGCGGCGGCCGGGTTCCTGGAGGCAGCCGAGGAACTCCGCAAGGGCCGCCCGCATCTCGAGGTGCGGGTCAACGGACCGCTGCCGCCGTACAGCTTCGTGGAGCCCGGTCCGGCCGAACCCGAACCCGCGGGCGCCACCGGGGAGTAGGCGTGTCATGGGACTCATCTCAGAGGTGCTCCTTCTTCCGTTCGCCCCGGTCCGCGGCAGCGGCTGGGTGATCGGCCAGGTGTTGAAGGAGGCCGAGCGGATCTACTACGACCCGAGCACCGTTCGGGCTGAACTCGCCCGGCTGGAGGAGCGGTTGGACGCCGGTGAGATCACGGAGGAGGAGTTCGACCGGCAGGAGGACGAACTCCTCGACCGGATGGAGATCGCGACGCGCAGAAGCGCGGGAACGGACGACGGGTGGGCAGGATGAACCGAACGGGAATGGGCCTCGCGATAGGGGCCGGGTATCTCCTCGGACGTACCAGGAAGCTGAAACTCGCCCTGGCGGTGGGCTCGCTGGTGGCGGGCAAGAAGCTGAACCTCACACCTAAGGGCATCGCCGACCTGGTGTCCCAGCAGTTGCGGGACAACCCGCAGTTCAAGGAGATCGGCGACCAGCTCCGCACCGACCTGCGCGGCGTCGGCAAGGCCGCCTCCGGGGCGATGGTCGAGCGGCAGATGGAGGCTCTGGCCGACCGTCTGCACGGGCGCACCGCCGAGGTGCGCGACCAGCTCGAGGGCGTCGTGCCGGGCGCGGACGACGAGGCGGACGACGAGAACGACGAGCCTCAGGACGCCCACGAGGACGACGAGGACGGCACCGGCGCCGCCGGGGACGAGGACGCGGAGGACACGGCTGCGGACGACGAAGCCGAGGACCACGAAGAGGACGACGAGGACGAGGAGGAGGCGCCGCCGAGGAGGACCGCGGCCAGGAAGGCGCCGGCCAAGAAGACGGCGAAGAAGGCGCCGGCGAAGAAGGCACCGGCCAAGAAGGCGCCCGCCAGGAAGGCCCCGGCCCGCACGTCGGCCGCGAAGAAGACCGCGTCGTCCGGGAAGACGGGCACGCGGACCGCAGCGAAGACCGCCTCGGGCGCCACGTCCCGGTCCCGGCGGCCGAAGGGAGGCGGTGACCGATGACCGAGACCCTCGGATCCGCCAGGTCCGCGACGTCCGCGGGTTCCGACGCCGCGGGCGAGGCGGCGGGCGGCAACGGCGGCCCGCTCTCCGGCATCGCGCACAGCGAGGCCGCCGACCGGCTCAAGGAAGAGGTGCAGGAATACCTCGCCGCCCAGGCCACCCGCCTGCTGACCGGCGTCGGCCACAAGCTCGGCGACACCACGTCCAAGCTCAACGACATCGCCGAGGGCAACAGCCCCGGCTTCGCCAAACTCGCCCTCGACGGCGGTAAGAAGCTCGCCGAGGGCAAGGGGCCGTTGCGCTCCGCGCTGGAACTGGGCGCCTCACGGGCCAAGGACAAGGTCACCGGCGCCTTCAAGAGCCTCGGTGGCGGCAAGGGCGGCAAGGGCAAGAAGAGCGCGGGCAAGAAGCCGACCGTGATCATGGAGACGATCGATGTCGGTGTGCCGCTGCGCACCGCCTACGACCAGTGGACGCAGTACCAGGACTTCAGCACCTTCGCCAAGGGCGTCAAGAGCGCGAACCGCGCCGACGACACCACGAGCGACTGGCAGGCGAAGGTCTTCTGGTCCAACCGCAGCTGGAAGGCGAAGACCACCGAACAGGTGCCGGACGACCGGATCGCCTGGACGTCGGAGGGCGCCAAGGGCACCACGAAGGGTGTCGTCTCCTTCCACGAGCTCGCCGAGAACCTCACCCGGATTCTGCTGATCATCGAGTACTACCCCACGGGCCTGTTCGAGAAGACCGGCAACATCTGGCGTGCCCAGGGCCGCCGTGCGCGTCTCGACCTGAAGAACTTCGCCCGCTTCATCACCATCAAGGGGGAGGCCGAGGACAGCTGGCGCGGGGAGATCCGCGACGGCGAGGTCGTCACCTCCCACGAGGACGCGATGGCCGAGGAGGAGGAGAACCGGGACGACGACGAGAACGAGGACGCCGAGGCCCGGGCCGACGACGGCGACGTCGAGGACGACGACGAGCCGCGGGATGCCGAGGACGCCCGCCGGGAGGACGATGAGGAGGGCGACGAGGACGCCCCGTACGCCGAGGACGAGTACGACGACGAGGCCGAGGCCGAGGAGGGGGCCGACGACGAGTACGAGGACGAGGCGGACGACGAGGAGCAGCCCGAAGCCGAAGAGGGCGGCGAGCCGGCGGACGCCGAGGACGAGTACGAGGAGTACGACGAGGAGGAGCCCGAGGACGAGGACGTGGACGACAAGCGCAGGAGTCGTCGATGACCATGGCGAGCCGGATGCCGGAGCCGTACGGCCAGGGCGGCGGAGCCAACCTGGCCGACATCCTCGAGCGAGTCCTGGACAAGGGCATCGTGATCGCGGGCGACATCCGGATCAACCTGCTCGACATCGAACTGCTCACCATCAAGCTGCGGCTCATCGTGGCCTCCGTCGACAAGGCCAAGGAGATGGGGATCGACTGGTGGGAGGACGACCCGGCGCTGTCCTCCGGCGCCCGCCGCAAGGAGCTCGCGCGGGAGAACGCCGAGCTCCGCGAGCGGCTGGCCCGGCTGGAGGAGCTGGCCGACCCGGAGGAGCTGGAGGAGCTGGAGGCGGCCCGTCCCCGGCAGAAACCCCGGCGGGACGCTCCGCGTGAGGCCCGTGGGAACGCCCGGAAGGAGCCCTCGTGACCGGACTGCGCTACGTGTACGCCGTCTGCCGCCCGCTCGGCGCGCCCTTGCAGGCCGCCCTGTCGGGCGTGGCGGGGGATCCGCCCCGGCTGCTGGCTCACCACGGCCTGATCGCCGTGGTGAGCCATGTGCCGGAGCGCGACTTCTCGGAGGAGCCGCTCCGCCGCCGTCTGGAGGACCTGGACTGGCTCACCGAGACCGCCAGGGCCCACCAGCAGGTCGTCGACGCGCTGACGGCCGTCACCACGCCCCTGCCGCTCCGGCTCGCCACCGTCTTCCGGGACGACAGCGCCGTCCGCGTGATGATGGAGAAGCACGAGCAGGATTTCCTGCGCACCCTGGACCGGCTCGACGGGCGGGTCGAGTGGGGCGTCAAGGTGTACGTCGAGCCGCAGACGCGGGAGCCCGAGCCGGCGGCCAGGCCCGTCTCGGGCCGTGACTACCTCAGGCAGCGGCGCACGAGCGCCCGGGCCCAGGAGGACACCTGGCAGCGCGCCGAGCGGTTCGCGGCGCGGCTGCACGCGACGCTGTCCGCGCACGCCCAGGACGCCCGCCTCCATCCGCCGCAGAATCCCGCGCTCTCCGGGGTGTCCGGGCAGAACGTGCTGAACGCCGCCTATCTGGTGCCGCGCGCGCAGTCCGAGGAGTTCGTGGAGATCGTGGACCGCACGAAGGGCGAGGAGCCCGGGATACGGGTGGAGCTCACCGGCCCGTGGGCGGCCTATTCCTTCGTGGACATGACGGAGGACGTCGGGGCCGGCGGACCGGGGGAGGGCGCATGACCGTCGTGGAGCGGCGCGAGGTCGCCCTCGTCGACCTGCTGGACCGGCTGCTGGCCGGCGGGGTCGTCATCACGGGGGACATCACCCTGCGCATCGCGGACGTCGACCTCGTCCGCATCGACCTCAACGCGCTGATCAGCTCGGTGAACGAGAACGTGCCGGCGCCCTGGGGGGATCTGCTGTGACGGACCGTAGCCACCGGGTCGACCTCGAGCCCGACACCGTCGAGCGCGATCTGGTCAAGCTCGTCCTGACCGTCGTGGAGCTGCTGCGCCAGCTGATGGAACGGCAGGCGGTGCGCCGTTTCGACACGGGGGACCTGAGCGAGGAGCAGGAGGAGCGCATCGGGCTCACGCTGATGCTGCTCGACGAGCGCATGACCGAGCTGCGCGAGCGTTACGGTCTGCGGCCCGAGGACCTCAACCTGGACCTCGGGCCGCTGGGACCGCTGCTTCCCAGGGAATGAGCCGTCCGGGAGAGCCGGGCGGCCGCGCGGCGGCGCCCCTCCGCTGTTCAGGCGGCCTTGCGGCAGAGGATCTCTCCGTGCAGCACGGCGAACCAGCCGTCCTCCCGCCGCCCCCACTCCCGCCAGGCCCGTGACACGGCGTGCAGCTGTTCCGCGGTCGCGTGACCGCCCTGCGTGGCGCGCTCCGCGTACGCCGAGGCGACCGTGCGGTCGGCCCACAGGCCGCTCCACCAGGCCCGCTCCTCGGGTGTGCTGAAGGTCCAGGTGGCGGAGGTGGCCGTGACGTCGGTGAACCCGGCCGCCAGCGCCCATGACTTCAGCCGGCGGCCGGCGTCCGGTTCGCCTCCGTTCGCCCGGGCGACCCGGTGGTACAGGTCCAGCCAGTCGTCCAGGCCGGGCGAGGCGGGATGCCAGGTCATCGCCGCGTAGTCGGAGTCGCGGACCGCCACGTAGCCGCCCGGCCTGGTCACGCGCAGCATCTCGCGCAGCGCCTGGACGGGGTCGCCGACGTGCTGGAGGACCTGATGGGCGTGGACGACGCAGTACGTGTCGTCGGGAGCGTCCAGCGCGTGCACGTCGGCGACCGCGAAGTCCACGTTGGCGAGTCCCCGTTCGGCCGCCGTGGCGCGGGCCTGCTCCAGGACGCCGGGCGCGTGGTCGACGCCGGTGACGTGTCCGTCGGGGACGAGGGCGGCCAGGTCGGCGGTGATGGTGCCCGGGCCGCAGCCGATGTCGAGGATCTTCATGTGCGGCTTCAGGGAGCCGAGCAGATAGGCGGCGGAGTTGGCGGCGGTCCGCCAGGTGTGCGACCGCAGCACCGACTCGTGGTGTCCGTGCGTGTAGACGGCGGTCTCCTGCGCTTTCGGCATGGCTGTACCCCTTCTCGGCTGCTCGGCGAACCGGGTGCCCGGCGTCGCTACCGTACGCTGCCGCTCGTATGGTGAGACATTTCGTTTCGCCATATGGACAAGGCGTGGGCGGCGCACGGACCGCGTGGGCGGTGCGGATATTCGGTTTGCCGCGGGTCGGGGGCGGCCCGCAGAATGCCTGACCATGGGACACCTGGAAGCCGCGCACCTCGAGTACTACCTCCCCGACGGGAGGGCGTTGCTCGGCGACGTGTCCTTCCGGGTGGGCGAAGGCGCGGTGGTGGCCCTGGTCGGGCCCAACGGCGCCGGCAAGACGACGCTGCTGCGGCTGATCTCGGGTGAGCTGAAGCCGCACGGCGGGACGGTCACCGTCTCGGGCGGCCTGGGCGTGATGCGCCAGTTCGTCGGCTCCGTGCGGGACGAGACGACCGTGCGCGACCTGCTGGTGTCCGTCGCCCCGCCCCGGCTGCGCGAGGTGGCGCAGGCCGTCGACAGGGCCGAGCACGCCATCATGACCGTCGACGACGAGGCCGCTCAGCTCCAGTACGCGCAGGCCCTCTCCGACTGGGCCGAGGTGCGCGGCTACGAGGCCGAGACGCTGTGGGACATGTGCACCACGGCCGCGCTCGGCATCCCCTACGACAAGGCCCAGTTCCGTCTGGTGCGGACCCTCTCCGGCGGTGAGCAGAAACGGCTCGTGCTGGAGGCGTTGCTGCGCGGCGGTGACGAGGTGCTGCTGCTGGACGAGCCGGACAACTACCTGGACGTGCCCGGCAAGCGGTGGCTGGAGGAGCGGCTGAAGGAGACCCGCAAGACGGTCCTCTTCGTCTCCCACGACCGCGAACTCCTCTCCCGCGCCGCCGAGAAGATCGTCTCCGTCGAACCGGGGCCGGCCGGCGCCGACGCCTGGGTGCACGGCGGCGGCTTCGCCACCTACCACGAGGCCCGCCGCGAACGCTTCGCCCGCTTCGAGGAACTGCGCCGCCGGTGGGACGAGAAGCACGCCCAGCTGAAGAAGCTGGTGCTGAACCTCCGCCAGGCCGCGTCCATCAGCCATGAGCTGTCGTCCCGCTACCAGGCGGCCCAGACCCGGCTGCGCAAGTTCGAGGAGGCGGGACCGCCCCCCGAGCCGCCGCGCGAGCAGGACATCACCATGCGCCTCAAGGGCGGCCGCACCGGCGTGCGGGCCGTCACCTGCAAGGGGCTCGAGCTCACCGGCCTGATGAAGCCCTTCGACCTGGAGGTGTTCTACGGCGAGCGGGTCGCCGTCCTCGGCTCCAACGGCTCGGGCAAGTCGCACTTCCTGCGGCTGCTGGCCGGTGAGACCGTGGCGCACACCGGGGAGTGGAAGCTCGGCGCGCGGGTGGTGCCCGGGCACTTCGCCCAGACCCACGCCCATCCCGAGCTGCTGGGCCGCACCCTGCTGGACATCCTGTGGAGCGAACACTCCCAGGACCGGGGTGCGGCCATGTCCCGGCTGCGGCGCTACGAGCTCACCCAGCAGGCGGAGCAGACGTTCGACCGCCTCTCCGGCGGACAGCAGGCCCGCTTCCAGATCCTGCTGCTCGAACTGCAGGGCGTCACGGCCCTGCTCCTCGACGAGCCCACGGACAACCTCGACCTGGAGTCCGCGGAGGCGCTCCAGGAGGGTCTTGAGGCCTTCGAGGGGACCGTCCTGTCCGTCACGCACGACCGGTGGTTCGCCCGCTCCTTCGACCGGTACCTGGTCTTCGGCAGCGACGGCCGGGTCCGGGAGACCGCGGAGCCCGTGTGGGACGAGCGGCGCGTGGAGCGCGCAAGGTAGCCCACGCGGCCCGCACGCGCGAGGCGCCGGTGCGCACGGAGGCCCGGGGGCCGGAATGTTCGTACAGTGGAGGCAGAGACACGAGCTCCCCGGTTCCCTCCCGGGTCCCGCCGCCGGGGAGTGCTGGCACCGCTCCCGGACGGGGTACCCGGACCGCATGGACGCACACGACGAGCGGGGCACCACGATGACCGGAGTCGACCCGGACCGGCTGGACGACCAGCAGCTGATGAAAGAGCTGGAGACGATCCACCGCACGCGCCACGACACCCTGCTGCACGGCTCGAACGACGCCCTGCGCGCCCACAACGACCGCATGGCCCAGCTGGAGGGAGAGTATCTGCGCCGCAACCCGCGCCGGTTCGTCTCCCCGGGGCGCACCCGCGACGGCGCCAGGGAACGCGGCGCGGGGTCGAACGGCGGCGCCCGCCGGACCCCGGCCGGGACCAGGGCCGCCGGCGAGCCCGAGCCCGCGGCCACGCCCGTCGGCAAGTGGGGGCCGGGCGCAACGGGCCCGGGCGGCACGAGGGGTCCGGGCGTGAGCGGCAGGGGCCCCGGCGGAGCCTGAGCCCCGGCCGGGACCTGCCCGGGTCGTACGGCCAAGGTGCGTACGGCCAGGGTTCGTACGGCCGGGGCCCAGGTGCGTCGGGCCCGCTCAGCCGGTCTCCTGCGCGAACACGCGCAGGTACGTCTCGCAGAACGCCTCGAGGTCGTCCGGCTTGCGGCTGGTGACCAGCTTGCCGGCCCCGTGGTCGCAGACCTTCACCTCCTCGTCCACCCAGGTGCCGCCCGCGTTGCGGATGTCCGTCCGCAGGCTCGGCCACGAGGTGAGCACCCGGCCCCGTACCACGTCCGCCTCGACGAGGGTCCACGGCGCGTGACAGATCGCGGCGACCGGCCGGCCCTGGTCGAAGAAGTCCTTGACGAACGCCACGGCCTTGTCGTCGGAGCGCAGGGCGTCCGGATTCGCGACGCCGCCGGGCAGGACCAGGCCGTCGAAGGAGTCCGCGGACGCCTCGCCCACGACCTCGTCCACGCCGAACGTGTCCGCCTTGTCGAGATGGTTGAACGCCTGGATGCTGCCGGATTCGGTCGACACCAGGACGGGCTCGTGACCTGCGTCGACCGCCGCCTGCCAGGGATCGGTGAGCTCGACCTGCTCGACGCCCTCGGGCGCCGTCAGAAACGCGATGCGCATGGTTTCCCACGTCCTTTCCGTGTCCTCGCGGCCTGGTCCGCGTCCCTCGGGGGCACGACCGTCCGCCGTACGCCCGACCCGGCCGACGGCCGTGTGCGGCCGCGTCGGGTGAGCACCGCGTACCCGAGGACACGAGGCCGACACGGCCTCACCGAACGCCGGCAGCTCCTCCTCCCGCCCGGCCCCGGAGGCTCAGGCCCCGTGGACCGCTCCGGTGCCGCCTGTGGTCCGGGCCTCGAGCGCGTGCAGGACGGCCGCCATGTCCTCGCCCCCGTGCCCCTGCTCGACGGCCTCGCCGTACAGCGCGTGGCAGACGTCGAGGAGCGGTGAGGCCAGCCGGGTCCTGCGGGCGGCGTCGGCGATCAGCCGGTTGTTCTTCAGGACGTCGGCGGCGGCCGCCTGCACGCTGAAGTCCCGGGTCAGCAGCTTGGCCGCCTTCGTCCGGGAGACGGCGCTGGCCATCGGGCCCGCGTCCAGGACGTCCCGGAACAGACGCCGGTCGAGCCCGTGCCGGTCGGCGAAATGGAACGCCTCCGTGAGGCCGGTGACCAGCGTGATCAGGAACAGGTTCACCGAGAACTTCATGAGCAGGGCCTGAGGCGCCGCCCCGCAGACGAAGGTCTCCCGGCACAGCGGGCCGAGCAGCGGCCGCACGGCCGCCACGGACTCCGGGTCGCCCGCCAGCATCCCCACCAGCTCGCCCCGCTCGGCGGGGACGCGGGAGCCGGAGACCGGGGCCTCGACATAGCGGCCGCCCGCGGCCCGGACGTCCTCCTGCAGACCGTGCGAGTACTCGGCCGAGGTCGTGCCCATGTGCACGACGGTGCGCCCGGCGACGCGCGCCGCGAACTCCGCCGTGCCGCGTGCGAGCACCGCGTCCACCGCGTTCTCGTCGGCCAGCATGAGGATCACGGTGCGGGCCCGGGCGAAGACCCCGCCGGGACCCGCCGCGACCTCCGCCCCGGCGGCGCGCAGGGGGTCGCACCGGCCCGCGGTGCGGTTCCACACCACGAGGGGGACACCGGCGCGGGCGAGGTTGAGCGCCATGGGCTGCCCCATGACCCCCAGGCCGATGAAGCCGGCGAGACCGGCGGATCCGACGTCGTCCACGATGCACCGCGCTTTCCGCCGGGCGGCGCAGGGCGGACCGCCGCCACGGACCGCTGCCGCCCGCGCCCCTGCCGCCGCTGACTATGACAGCGGTCATAGTAGCCGGTTCTATGACGCCGGTCATAGGGTGGGGCCGAGGCGGAGCCGGACGACAGGGCGTGGGAGGCGGGCGATGGCGGTGTCCGAGCGCGGACCGCGCGAGCGGATGGTCTTCAGTGCCGCACAGCTGATCCGGCGCGACGGTGTCGCCGCGACCGGGATGCGCGAGGTCGCCGCCCACGCGGGAGCGCCCCGCGGTTCGCTCCAGCACTACTTTCCCGGCGGCAAGGAGCAGCTCGTCAACGAGGCGGTGGGCTGGGCGGGCCGGTACGCGGGCAACCGGGTCGCCCGCTTCCTCGCCGCCCTGCCCGAGCCGACGCCCGGCGCCCTGTTCGCCGAGATGGTCCGGCAGTGGACGGACGAGTACGAGGCCGTCGGCTTCGCGGGAGGCTGCCCGGTCGCGGCCGCCACCGTCGACTGCGCCCGTACCGCGCAGTCCAGCCGGACGGCCGCGGCCGCCGCGTTCGCCGCATGGACGGAGCCGGTGGCCCGTGCGCTGACGGACATGGGCGTGCCCGAGGAGCGGTCCGGCGCGCTCGCCACCCTCATGATCAGCTCCCTGGAGGGCGCGCTTCTCATCGCCCGCGCCGAGCACGACGTACGGGCCCTGCGGGCCGTGACGCGGGAACTGCGCCCTCTCCTGGACGCGGCGGCCGGCCAGGACGCGGCGGCACGGCAGGACGGCTGACGGCCGGCCCGTCCCGTCAGCACCTCTGTCCTTCTCACCCGGTGTCCGTCCGGCTTCACCCGCAGACGTGACCGGTCGCCCGAACGTTCGCCCCCGGCGGTTTCGCCGTTCCGGACCGTCGGCACGCGTGTCTCCTCGACCATGGACGGGACATGACCGTGCACCCGCTCCCGCTCGCCTGCCGCGGCCTCCCGCACGCCGACGGCGCGGCCGGCGCCGGAGCGCTGTCGGCCGTCGGCCTGGCCGCGACCACGACGGCCCTGGCCGCCGCCGGCTACCACCTGGTCTTCGCGTGCACCGCCTCGTTCGCCGCCTGTCTGGTGGCGGCCCTGGTGTTCTTCACGGTCGCCCTCCTGCGGCCGGCCGCCGCCGGGTCCGGCGCCCTGCTGTCCGACCTCGGCGCCATGGTGTCGGCGCAGGTCGCGGCGTGCTGCTGGTTCTCCTTCACGGCCGCCGGCCCCGGCCCCGCCGAAGGGACGCTCCACGAGGGCGCGGGCGGTGCGATCCACCTGGCGATGACCCTGGTCACGGTCTGCGCGCTGCGCGCCGCGGCGCGCTCGCGGTTGCGGCTCCCGGGCCGGGTCCAGTCGGGTCTGCGCAGCCTCTTCCGCCGCCTGCGCGCCCTGCTGTCCGCGCGGACGGCCACGTCCCCGGCCGGGGACCCGAGCCGCCTCCCGGGCGCCCGCCCCGCCGACGAACGGTGCCTCTCCGAAGTGCTGCTCACCGGCGCGTCCGGCAGGCGGGGCCCTCCCTAACACTGCCGGACCCCGACCTGTGCCGCACACACGCGACGCGTCCCCGCACGCCGTCGCGCCGAACCCCTCCCCCCCCCCCGCATGTCCGACCCCGCCGCGCGCCTCGCACGGCCCCGGCGGACGACCCTCTCGCCGCGAACCAGAAACCCAGGGACCCCCCATGACGCCCATGACGACCCCCCGCATCGACATCGTGCACGCCGGCGACCTCACCCCCGGCGACCTCGCCCGCTGGAACGAACTCCGGGGCGCCACGACCGCCGCACCCGCCAACCCCTTCATGAGCGCCGAGTTCACGCAGGCCATCGGCCGGGTGCGCCGCGACGCCCGGGTGGCGGTGCTGCGCCGCAAGCGGCAGGCGGTCGGCTTCTTCCCCTACCAGCGGGGCCGATGGGGCCACGGCCGAGCGGTGGGCCTCGGGGTGTCCGACTGCCAGGGCGCCGTCCTGGACCCCGACGACACGCTCCTCGACCCGCACCACCTCATGCGCGCCTGCTCCCTGAACGCCTGGGAGTTCAACCACCTCGAGAACGGCCAGGACCTCTTCCTGCCGTACGCGACGGGCCGGTTCGCGTCCCCCGTCGTCGACCTCGCCCACGGATTCGCGGCGTACGAGACCTACCTGCGCGCCCACTCGCGCAGCCTGCTGAAGACGACCCGGGCCCAGGAGCGCCGCCTGGCCCGGCACCTCGGCCCGCTGCGGTTCGTCCACGGCGAACGCGACCCGGCGGCCCTGCGGACCCTCGTCGGCTGGAAGTCCGCCCACTACCGGCGCACCGGCCGCCGCGACCCCTTCACCCAGCCGTGGATCAGCCAGCTCATCGCCCTGCTCGCCGCCGCGGACTCGCCCCACTGCCGCGGCGACCTCTCGGTGCTCTACGCCGGCGACAGGCCCGTCGCCGCCCACTTCGGCCTGCGCTCCCGCACGGTCCTGTCCTGCTGGTTCCCCTCCTACGACCGCGGCGTCGCCACCTTCTCCCCGGGCAGGATCCTCTACCTGCGCATGATCGAGGCGGCCGCCGCGTCCGGCATCCGTCTCGTCGACTTCGGCAGAGGCGAGGCCGCCTACAAGAACTCCTTCAAGACCGGCGATCTCATGGTCCACGAAGGAGCACTGCGCACGTCCGGCCCGGGCGCCGCCCTGCACTGGCTCCGCCGGGAGCCGCTACGGGCAGCCCACCGGCTGGTGCGCGAACACCCCGCCCTCAAGGGCGCGGCGCTACGCACGCTGAGGGCCGTCGGCACGGTCCGGAACACGGCCTAGTCCCGCGAGGAGCAGGCGGGAGCACGGGAGCGCGGGAGCGCGGGAGCACGGGACAGTGTCGGCCGTGACGCGAACCGCATGAACCTTCCGGCCTTACCGCCTTGCCGCCATACCGCCTTCCCGGGCGCCGGGAACTCGGACGCGGTCACGGTCGTTTCTCCCAGCACACCGCTACTTCAGGAGAGCAACGCTTGTCCGCCACGTCGACGGACCCCTCGGGGCACGATCCCCGGTCATCCGGTCACGCCCGGTCACCGCGCCGCGCACGGCAGGGCGGTGATGCCGCGTGAGTGTGACGAGCGCCGTGCTGGGCCTGCTGGCGGTCCTCGTGCTGACCGCCGGCACCGGATACTTCGTCGCCCAGGAATTCGCCTACGTCTCCGCCGACCGGCTCGCCCTCGCCCGCGAGGCGCAAGCGGGGGACAGGAAGGCCGCCCGCGCGCTGACGGTGCTCGAGCGGCTGTCGTTCATGCTGTCGGGCGCGCAACTGGGCATCACCGTGACGGGCCTGGTCGTCGGCTTCGTCGCCGAACCGTCCGTGTCCGCGCTCCTGGAGCCCGCGCTGTCCGGCCTGGCTCTGCCCGACGCCGCCGTCTCGGCCGCCTCCGTCGTGATCGCCTTCGGCGGCGCGACGGTCGTCCAGATGGTGCTGGGCGAGCTGGCCCCGAAGAACCTCGCGATCGCCGTGCCCGAACGGCTGGCGAAGTCCCTCGCCGGTTCCACGATCGCGTACCTGAAGATCGTCGGCCCGGTGGTGCGCGTCTTCGACGGCGCGGCGAACAGGCTGCTGCGCGCGGTCGGCATCGAGCCCGTCGAGGAACTGCACCACGGCGCCACCCTGAAGGAGCTCGGCCACCTCATCGGCGAGTCCCACGAGCAGGGCGTACTGCCCGAGGACACGGCCGCACTCCTCGACCACGCGCTGGACTTCTCCGAACGCACCCTGGACGAGGTGATGGTGCCGCGCGCGGACGCCGTCTTCGTCCGCAAGGACGCCAGTGCCGCCGACGCGATCGACCTGATCGGCGTGCACGGGCACTCCAACTACCCCGTCCTCGGCGACCACCCGGACGACGTCACCGGCGTGCTGGGCGTGCGCGAGCTGACGCGTCTGCCCGCCGGCCTGCTCACCGCCACCGCCGCCGGCACGCTCGCCCGCCGTCCGCTCCTGCTGCCCGACACCCTGCCGCTCCCGAACGCGGTCGAGCAGATGCGTGAGCGCGGTGACGAGTTCGCGGTCGTCCTCGACGAGCACGGCGGCGTGGCGGGCATCGTCACCTACGAGGACATCGCCGAGGAACTGGTCGGCGACATCGTCGACGAGTCCGACACCGTCACCGAACTCGCCATCGCCGACGGAGAGGGCTGGCTGGTGGACGCCGGCCGCCGGCTCGACGAGGTGGCCGACGCCACCGGCGTCGAGCTGCCCGCAGAGGAGGACTACGACACCGTCTCCGGTCTGATCGTGGACCGGCTGGGCCGCTTCCCGACCATCGGCGACCGTGTCACCGTCGAGCTGCCGGACGGCGGCCGCGCCGTCATCGACGTCCGCACGCTGAACAGGCACGTGCCCGAGCGCGTACGGATCGAGCGCCTGGGAATCGAGCGCGTGGGGACCGAACGCCTGGGGATCGAGCGATCGGACGGGCAGGCGCACGAGCAGGTGGACGAGAGGGAGGAGCAGGCATGAGTTTCCCGATGGCGCTCTTCGTCACCGTGCTGCTCCTGATCGGCAGCGGGTTCTTCGTCGCCGCCGAGTTCGCGCTGGTCGCCGCCCGACGGCACCGTGTGGAGAAGGCCGTGGCCGAGGGGCGGCGCGGCGCCCGGGCCGCCCTGGCCGGCATGCGAGAGCTGTCGCTGATGCTGGCCGGCGCCCAGCTCGGCATCACCGTGTGCACGCTGGGACTCGGCTCGGTCTCCAAGCCCGCGATCTCGCACGAACTCGACCCCCTGCTGCACGAACTGGGCCTGCCGGCCTCACTGAGCTACGCGATCGCGTTCGCCGTGGCGATGATCGTGGTGGTCTTCCTGCACATGGTGCTCGGCGAGATGGCGCCCAAGTCCTGGGCCATCGCCCACCCGGAGCGATCGGCGATGCTGCTCTCGCCCGCCTTCCGCGCCGCGGTGAAGGCCGTACGGCCGGTCATCGGTCTGCTCGACAAGGTGAGCAACGCGCTGGTACGACTGTGCCGCGTGACGCCACGCGACGAGCTGACCGCCGTCCACGACCGCGAGCAGCTCACCCGTCTCGTCGCGGAGTCGCACCGGCTCGGGCTGATCAGCGATACGGACTCGGGGCTGCTCACCAGCTCGCTCACCCAGCCGCACAATCCGGTGAGCGACCTCCAGGTGCCCGCCGCGCAGATCACCTCGGTGCCGGCCCGGGCGGGCACCGAGGAGATCCTCGCCCTGGCCGCCGCCCACGACCGCAACCGCCTGCTGGTGCGTGACGGGGACCGCGTCGTCGGCTCGGTGCACGCGCGTGACGCGCTCATCGCCCGAGCCCGCGGACGATCGGCGACCGCCCGCGACCTGGCCCGTCCGCTGCCGGAACTGACGGAGCAGGACACGATCAGCCACGCCATCGAGCAACTGCGCCGGCGCCGCGCCTCGCTCGCCGTCGTCCGCGACGGCGCCGGCCGGCTCTCCGGCATCGTCACCCTCGACGACCTGCTCGGTCGGCTGACGCACCCGCAGACGGCGTAGCGTCCGCCGATCCGCCGATCCGGCGGTCCGCCGGTCCGCCGCCCCGTGGCCGCAGTGCGTCACGCCGGCCTCGTCGGTCACGGGCGGTCGTCGCCCGTTTCGCGCCCCGGCAGGAACTCCTGGAGCTTCGCCTTGAACGCCTGCCGGATCACCGCGCCCCCCTCGGCATCGCCGGCGAGGACCGACGCGGCCGTGGCCTCCAGCCGCTCCCAGGTGGTGTGCGGCGGGAGCGGCGGCACGGCCGGGTCGGTGAGGAACTCCACGAGAGCGGGCCCGTCCGCGTCGAGGGCCGTCCGCCAGGCCTGCGCCACGTCCTCGGGCCGCTCCACGCGCACCGCCGTCAGTCCCAGAGAACGGGCGAACTGCGCGTACGGCACGTCCGGCAGCCGCTGCGAGGGAAGGAAGGACGGAGCGCCCTCCACGGCACGCATCTCCCAGGCGCCCTGATTGAGTTCGCGGTTGTTCCACACGGCGACGACGAGCCGCGGATCCCGCCACCGGTCGCGGTAGCGGGCGGCGGTGACCAGCTCCGCGAGCCCGTTCATCTGCATGGCGCCGTCCCCGAGCAGGGCGATCGCGGGCCGGTTCGGGTGGGCGAACTTGGCGCCGATGGCGTACGGCACCGCGCAGCCCATCGTCGCGAGCGTGCCGGAGAGGGACGCGCGCATGCCCGGCCGCAGCCTGAGGCCGCGGGCGAACCACGTCGCCACCGAGCCCGAGTCGCAGGCGACGATCGCGTCGGGCGGCAGCAACGGGTCCAGGACCCGGGCCACGTACTCGGGGTTGACCGGATCCGCCGACAGCCCGGCCCGGCGCTCGGACACCTCGTCCCAGCGCCGGACGTTCGCGCGGACGGTGTCGGACCACTCGCGGCCGCGTTCCGCGCCCCGGATCATCGGGATCAGCCGCCGCAGGGTCTCCTTCGCGTCGCCGACCAGGCTCACCTCGTGCGGATGGCGCCTCTCGTTCGTCCGTGGATCGACGTCGATCCGCACGCCGCGCGCCCTGTCGGGCCCCGGCAGGTACCGCTCGTACGGGAAGGACGATCCGATCGTCAGCAGCGTGTCGCAGTCGCGCATCAGCTCGTAGGAGGGCCGGGTGCCCAACGGACCGACCGCCCCCGTCACGCAGGGGAGTTCGTCGCTGAGGACGTCCTTGCCGAGCAGCGCCTTCGCCACGCCCGCACCCAGCAGCGCGGCGATCCGCTCCACCTCCGCGCGGGCCCCGGCGGCGCCCCGGCCGACCAGGATCGCCACTTTGTCACCGGAGTTGAGGATCTCCGCCGCCTGCCGCAGGGACTCGTCCGACGGGACGTCGGCCGGCAAGGGCGGCGGTACGGTCGTCGGGCCGCCCCGGTCCGGGCCGGACGCCGCCGTCGTGAACTCGTCCTCGGAGGCCTCGTGGACGAGATCCTGGACGTCCGCGGGGATGACGACCACGGTCGGGCAGCGGCGGGCGTACGCCGTACGGATCGCCCGGTCCAGGACGTCCGGCAGCTCTTCGGGGACGGTCACCGTCGCCATGAACTCCGAGGCGACGTCCCCGAACAGCGAGTGCAGGTCCACCCCGCGCCGGCCGCCGCCGCCCAACGCCGTGGCGTCCGCCGACCCGTCCGACGACCCGTTCGCGGTCCCGTCCGTCACCTCGTCCGTCGTGCCGATGATCGCCAGGACCGGGACGCGGTCGAGCTTCGCGTCGTACAGACCGTTCAGGAGACGGACCGCCCCCGGCCCCGAGGCCGCCGCGCACACCCCCAGCCGCCCGCTGAACTTGGCGTAGCCGACCGCCTGGAGCGCCGACGCCTCCTCGTGCCGCGCCTGCACGAACCGCGGCTCGTCCCCGGCCCGCCCCCAGGCCGCGAGGAGCCCGCGTAGGCCGCTGCCGGGGTACCCGAAGACATGCTCGACCCCCCAGGCGCGCAACCGTCGCAGGACGTGATCGGAGACTCTGACGCTCATGGAAGAGGCCTCCCGGGGCCGGGGAACCACGCCCGCCGGGTCTCGGGGCGGGCGTGGAAACGGGTGTGAAGGTGAGTGGGGAGGTGGGTGGCGAGCTGTGTGTCGAGCGAGTGTCGAGCGGGTGTGGAGGCGGGCGCGGACAGGGACTTGGGCTGGGCGGGGACATGGTCACGGGGCAGTGCTCGTGCACCGGTCCGAGGCGTGACGGGTGACCCGGACTCCGGCGGCAAAACCTGCACGGTGTTTGGAGGCGGGCGTCGCGGGCAGGCGCAGCCTCAGTGCTTCGGACCGGAGGCACCTCCGTGGGAACGCCGCGCCGCGCGGCCCCCGGCAGGCCCGGTCGAGCCGCTGTCGCCTCTTGCGACCCGGCCGATCCCGAGCACGTCAGAGGGAGTTGCTGTACCCCATGTCGAACCGAACGAACACCAGGCGCCACCCGCACGACGACGCCCCCGACACCGCCGACGCCTTCCGTGAACTGGCAGCCCTGCCCGCGGGACCCCGGCGCGACGCGCTGCGGGACCGGATCGTCGAGGCCTGGCTGCCGATGGCCGACCGCCTCGCCGGACGGTTCCGCAACCGCGGCGAGAACCACGAGGACCTTCGCCAGGTCGCCGCCCTCGGCCTGGTCAAGGCCGTCGACCGCTACGACCCCGCGCGCGGCAACGCCTTCGAGAGCTATGCCGTGCCGACCGTGACCGGCGAGATCAAGCGGCACTTCCGCGACCACATGTGGACCCTGCACGTGCCGCGCCGGGTGCAAGACCTGCGCAACCGGGTGCGCATCGCCGGACAGGACCTCTCCCAGACCGTCTCCGGACGCGGTCCCACCGTCGCCGAGATCGCCGAACGCGCGCAGCTCAGCGAGGAGGACGTCCGCACCGGTCTGGAGGCGCTCGACAGTTTCTCCGCCCTGTCCCTGGACGCGGAACTGTCCGGCAGCGAGGGCGGGTACTCGCTGAGCGACGCGCTGGGCGCGACGGACCCGGCGCTGGCCATCGTCGTCGACCGGGAGGCGGTCAGGCCCCGGCTCGCCGCCCTGCCCGAGCGCGAGCGGGCGATCCTCTACATGCGGTTCTACCGGGACATGACGCAGAGCCGGATCGCGGAACAGCTGGGCATCTCGCAGATGCACGTCTCCCGCCTCATCAGCCGGTGCTGCGACCGGCTGCGGGAACAGGTGCTGCAGGAACCGCCGGAGCCGCCGGAGTAACCCTTGTCGCAAGCTTCGCTGCATGAACCGCTGAAGCAACCCCTTCAGCAACCCCTGAAGCAACCGTTGCGGAAGCCCGCGCGGGAGCGGCTGCGGAAACCGCTTTCGAAACCTTGGCGGAGCGGCTGCGGGAACCGTGTGAGAAACCGTTGCGGGAACCGCTTGAGAAACCGCTGGGGGAGCGCGGCTGCGGAAACCGCTTGAGAAACCCGTCCCAGGAGCCGCTGTAGAGACGGCCGTAGCGGCCGTTGCAGAAACCCTTGCAGAAGCCCTTGCGTAGCCCCCTGCAGAAGCTGCTTCGGGAAGCGCTGCAGAAATCGCCGCGGCGACGGCCAGGGCGGGGCGGCGTCACCCGCTTGGGGGCCGCCCGTCCCGCCAATGGCGTCCGGCCGCGCGCGGCCGGCGATCTCCCGGGCTGTGATGGCGGTGGGGCAGGAAAGCCCCGCCCCGCTGTCACCGGCCGAAGGAGCCGTCCCATGGGTCGCACCGCCCACTTCCTCTCCGCCCTCGCCGTGGCCGGTGCCGTGCTGGTCGCCGCCGGACCGGCAGCGGCGGCCGACCCGTCGGCGGAGGTCAGCCCCGGCAGCGTCGCCCCGGGCGGCAGCGTCACCGTGTCCGTCTCCTGCGGCGCCCTGGGCGCCGCCGCGCCCGAGACCCTGGAGGCCACCTCGCAGGCCTTCGCCGACGGCGCAGTCAAACTGACCAAGGTCCCCGGTGGCGACGCGCAGGCGGACGCCGCTTACCGGGGCACCGCCGTCGTCGCCCCCGCCGCCGAGCTCGAGGTGAGTCCCGACGCGGTCGGACCGGACGCCGCCTGGACCGTCGACGGCACCTGCCCGGCCGCGCCGGGTGGGCCGGGGAAGCCGTGGAGCGCCACCCTGGACGTGGCGCGCACCCCGGCCCCGCCGTGCGGACCGGCAGCCGGAGCGTCCTGCTCCACCGCCGGGCCCTGCCCGCAGCCCCTGACCGCCGCGCAGCCGCACCCCGCGGGCTGCCGCACCGCACCGCCCTGCGGCCGGCCCGAGGCGCAGCCCCGCGGTGCCGCGTCGCCCGCCGACTGCCCGCCCGCGAGCGTCGACCACGGAGTACGGGCCGGTGCGGGCGGCGCCTTCACCGATTCCGTCCCCGCGCTGGCCGCCGGGGGTCTGCTGATCGCCGGCGCGCTCGGCGCCGCCGTGCACCGGCTGCGCCGCCGCGGCCCCTCCGACGACGTCTGACACCGGCTGTCCGCGGCCCGCCGGCCCGCGCTGTGACCGGCGCAACGCGCGAAGCCGGCCATGACGCGCCGCCTCACCGGGTACTCGTCACCTCGGGAGCACGACCCCGCCCCGTACGAGACCTGACGTCCCGTACGAGCGCCGGGCCCCGTACGAGACGTAACGCCCCAGGGCCCGCGGGCCCCTGCTCCACGGTCCACGACGATGTCCGGCGACCCCAGGCAGCGGGAAGCACGGGGCACGGGCACGGAACCAGGCAAGGCAACAGGCTGGGCGCCAGGCAAGGCAAGAAGCAAGGCAAGGCAAGGCAACAGGCTGGGTGCCAGGCAAGGCAAGAAGCAAGGCAAGGCAACAGGCTGGGCGCCAGGCAGGGACTGCACGGAGGGCCAGATGCGGCGGACCGAACCGGAGGACCACGGCCCCGTCCGCTACGGCCCGCCGCTCCCCCCGGACGGCCTGCCGGTGCTGCCCGAACTCGCCTCGGTCCTCGCCGGGGCCGCCGACCGCGCCGACGGCGAGCCGGTCGGCGGCGGCCGCGCCCTCCTCGACGCGGCCCGGGGCTACTGGTCCCGGCGCGGCGGCCCCGCAGAGCCGGGTCGGGTCGTCGCCGGACCCGGGGCCCCCGCCCTCCTGCTCGCGCTGACCGCAGCTCTCGGCGGCGACGTCCTGGTGCCGCGGCCGTGCGCGGCCTGGTGGGCGCCGTACGCCAGGCTGCTGGGCAGGCCCGTGTTCCACGTCGCGACGCCCGCGGAGTGCGGCGGCGTCCCGGACCCGTACGCCCTGCTGGAGACCGTGCGCCGGGTGCGCGCCGAGGGCGGCGACCCGCGCCTGCTGGTGCTGTCCGTCGCCGACGACCCGACGGCCACCGTGGCGCCGCCGGAAGTCCTGCACGAGGCCGTGGAGGCCGCCGCGGGGGAGGGCCTGCACCTGGTCAGCGACGAGACCTGGCGCGACACCGTGCACACCCCGCAGGAAACCGTGCTGGTCAGCCCCGCCGAGATGCTGCCCGGGGAGGTCACCGTCGTCAGCGACCTCGCCGGGGCCCTGCTGCCCGTCGGCTGGCCGGCGGCCGTCGCCCGGTTCCCCGCCTCGGCTGCCGGAGACGCCCTGCACGCGCGCGTGCTCGACGTGCTGACGGCCCTCGACGCCCGGGTGGCCGGTCCGGTCGCGGCCGCGGCCGCGTACGCCCTGACCGAGCCCGAGCCGGTCACCGCGCGCGCGGCCGCCGCCGTCCGCCTGCACGCGCACCTGGCGCGGGAGATGCACGCCGCGGTGGTCGCCGCGGGCGGCCTGGCTCTTCCGCCCCGGGCCGGCCGCCACCTCTACGCCGACCTCGGGCCGCTGCGCGAGGCGCTGTCCGCCCACGGCGTGGGCGACGCACAGGAACTGGAGGACTACCTCTCCGCCCGGCTCGGCATGCCCGCGCCGGGCGGACACCGCTTCGGGGACGACCTCAGCGCCCTGCACGTCCGGTTCTCCACCGGCATGCTGCTCAATGGCGCGGACGCCCGGCGCACGGAACGCCTCACCTCGCCCACACCGTGGGAACTACCCCACGTGCAACGTGCGTTGACGCTCATGAGATCGGTCTTCGACGATCTCGGTGACGAAGCTCAGCGATGGGAGCCTCCTCGATGACGCAGCAGTCCGAGTCGACCGCCACCAGCACCGTGACCGGCGGGGCCGTCGGCGCCGCGCCGACCCTGTCCCCCCTCGCACCGGCGCCCGCCGTCCCGCCGCTCGCCGAACCCCGGCCGCCGGGCGAGCGCCGGATCTGGCCGAGAACCTTCCACGACCGGCTCACCGCGCCGCTGCCCGGCCTCAAGGCCATCGCCCGGTTCGCCCGCGAAGGCTCCGTGCGCCCCGGCAGGGAGGGCCTCGCCGACATCCCCCGACTGCCCTTCGCGCCCGCCCCGCTGCCCCGCGTGGACGCCCGCACCCTCGCCGTCAGCTGGGCGGGGCACGCCAGCTGGGTGGTCGGCATCGGCGGCCTGACCGTCTTGACCGACCCGGTGTGGTCCCGCCGCATCCTCGGCACCCCGGCGCGGATCACCCCCGTCGGCGTCCCCTGGGACGCGCTGCCGCGCGTCGACGCCGTCGTCATCAGCCACAACCACTACGACCACCTGGACGCCCCCACGCTGCGCCGACTCCCGCGCGACACCCCGGTGTTCGTGCCGGCCGGGCTCGGACGCTGGTTCCTGCGCCGCCGGTTCACCCGGGTCACCGAGCTGGACTGGTGGGAGGCGGCCGAACTGTCCGGCGTGCGCTTCGACTTCGTGCCCTCGCACCACTGGTCCAAGCGCAGCCTCACCGACACCTGCCGCTCCCTCTGGGGCGGCTGGGTGCTGACCGCCCCGGACGGCCGGCGCGTCTACTTCGCCGGGGACACCGGCTACGGCCACTGGTTCTCCCGTATCGGCCGCCGCCACCCCGGCATCGACCTGGCCCTGTTGCCGATCGGCGCCTACGACCCGCGCTGGTGGCTGCGCGACGTGCACTGCGATCCCGAGGAGGCGGTCCGCGCCGCCCTCGACCTCGGCGCGCGGCGCATGGCCCCCATGCACTGGGGCACCTTCGTGCTCTCCGCCGAGCCCGTCCTCGAACCTCTCACGCGTGTGCGCGCCGCCTGGCAGAAGGCCGGCCTCGCCCGCGACGACCTGTGGGACCTGCCGGTGGGAGGCTCGCGGGTACTGGACGAGTCCCCCGAGGGGCGGGACGCCCCGGCCGGCCGCGCCCTCGCGACGGGGGCCCTCGGACCGTCCGGGTCCTCCTGACGGTGGCGCTCAGGCGGTGCGGGTCCCCCTGATCCGGCGCCACAGGGCAGGGGCCGCGCCGACCAGCACGGTCAGGGCGACCGCGGCGACCACGCCCTCCCAGGGCTCGGGGAACAGCGAGCCGCCGAGGATGCCGATCAGCTGGTACGTCACCGCCCAGGCGAGACAGGCCGGAAGGTTGCCGCGCGAGAAGCGGCGCAGCGGCCACTTCGCCATCAGACAGGCCAGCATCACCGGGATGCGTCCCGCCGGCACCAGCCGGGACAGCACCAGCACCGTCGTGCCGTGGTCGGCGAGCTTGCCCTGCGCCTGCGCCAGCCGCTCCTCGGGCGCCCGCGAGCGGATCGCCTCCAGCCACCGCGAGCCGTTCTTCGAGCCCATCCCGCGCCGCCCCAGCCAGTACAGCGCCGCGTCCCCGCAGAACGCGGCCAGCGACGCCGTCACGAACACCAGGAGCAGCGAGAACGGCGCCTTCTGGTGGAACGCGACCACGGCCGCCGTGCTCACCAGCGCCCCCGTCGGCACCACCGGCACCAGCGCACCGATCAGCACCAGCAGGAACAACGACGGATAGCCGAGCGCCTGTTGCGTCGCCTCGGTCGGTATGACCGCGGTGACCACGGCGGCCGACACGGTCACCGCGCCTCCTCCAGGCGCACGCTCTCCCCGTGCCCCAGCCGGTGCACGGCCACGTCCGGCGCACGCTCCGCCGCGAGCCGCACGAACTCCTCGCCGGGCGCGTGGAACTCGTGGGGCCGCACCGCGTCCATGCCGATCGGCCAGTACGTGCCGTAGTGCACCGGCACCGCGCTGCGCGGCCCAAGCCGGGCCAGTGCCTCGGCCGCCCGCCCCGCGTCCAGGTGCCCCTCGCCCAGATGCGGCCCCCAGCCGCCCACCGGCAGCAGCGCCACGTCGACCGGCCCGACCTCCTCGGCCATGTCCTCGAACAGGCCGGTGTCCCCGGCGAAGTACGTCCGTGCCTCGCCCTCGACGACGTACCCGAGCGCGGGGGAGGAGCGTCTGCCGACCGGCAGCCGCCGCCCGTCGTGCCGCGCGGGCACCGCCCGTATGCGGACCCCGCCCACGGTCGTCTCGTCACCCGGCGCCATCTCGCTCAGCCGCAGATGCCGCAGCCGCCGCAGCCCGGGCACGGCGCGCGGCGCGCCCCGGGGCACCAGCAGGCGCGTGCCCGGCGCGAGGCGCGCCAGCGACGGCACGTGCAGATGGTCGGCGTGCAGGTGCGAGACGAGCGCGACGTCGGCCTTCCAGGCCCCGGGCGGGGGCAGCGCGCCGCGGCGGCGGCGCAGATGCGCGAGGCGGCGGGCGAACAAGGGGTCGGTGAGCACACGCACGTCCGAATCCTCGACCGTGCAGGTCGCGTGACCCCACCACGTGATCTCCACCGGCACCTCTTTGCCTCCTTCGCGCGACTCCCCGAAGCCTACGGGCAGGAGTAGGGTCGGCGACTGAACCCGGAGGTGAGGGGGGACGCCATGGGACCGCCGCGGGTCATGCGGGTCACCGCGATCGCGAGTCTGACGCCGCTCGAGGAACTGGACGCCGATCCCTTTCTCGTGGACTCCCGCAGCCAGCACGCGATGTGCGCGCGGTGGGCCGCGGAACGCGGACACGTCGTCAGCCGGGAACTGCTGGTGCGCGGACTGCGCCCCGACCACAGCGTGCTGTGGGACGGGGTGGAGCCCGGATGCGACCTGTTCGTCGCCCCGAGCCGCCGGGTGCTGGAGAGCGCGCTGTCGTCCGTCGAGGAGTTCGCCGCCGAGTGCGCGCGGCGCGGGGTGCGGGTGGAGACCGTCGGCAGCGCCGAACCCGCCTACGACGCCCAGATGAAGGCCCGGGTGCACCGGAGGCTGTCCATGCCGACCGCCGGTTACGACGGCCGGTAGGACCCGCCGCCCGCATCCGCGCCCGGCGGCGGGGCGCCGGCAGGCGTCGGGAGGGCGCCGGCAGGGCGTCGACGGGGCTTGCCGACGCCGGCGAGCGGGGTGATCCGAACACCGGACCCGGTCCCCGGGGTGCCCCTCGCCGCGGTGTGGCAGGGTGGAAGACGGCTCCCACGGGCGTCGGGGCCGGAACGCGAGGTGTACGGGGCGTGCGTGGGGTGCGATGGCGGCGTGCCGTCAGCCAGGCGGGGCGGAGCATCGCGGTGTGGGCCGTCTCCACTCTCACGATGCTCGCGCTGGCGGGGATCCTGCCGGACTTCCGGCTTCAGTCGCCCGACGGCGACAGCGCCACCACCATCGCGGTGACCGCGGCCGTCGGCGCGGGCGTTTTCGGCGTGCTGTCCGCCCTGGCCTGGCCACTGCTGGTGCGCCTCCTGCTGCTGGTGCCGGCGCTGGTCCTCGGCCTGCTGGTGTTCTTCCTCAACGGCTCGCTGCTGCTCCTCGCCCTGCGGCTGAACCCCTCCGGGCAGAGCGAGGCGGCTCCCGAGACCGCCGTCATCGTCGCCGCCGTGATGTCCGCCGTCGCCTCCGCGACGGGTGGAGCCCTGGCCGTACGCGACGACGACGCCTACCGTCGCCGCCTGTACCGTCTCGCCGACCGCCGGCGCAGGGGCGGCCCCGCCTGTCCCGCCACCCACGGCACTGTCTTCCTCCAGCTCGACGGCGTGGGCCACGACGTGCTGGTCGCGGCCGTACGGAAGGGGCTGATGCCGACCGTCGCCCGGTGGCTGGGCGACGCGCCCGCCGTCGGCGGCGCCGGCGCACCGGGGCGCGCGCCGCGTGCGACGCACCGCCTCACCCCCTGGCGCACCGACTGGTCCAGCCAGACCGGCGCCAGCCAGCTCGGCATCCTGCACGGCAGCAACCACGACGTCCCCGCCTTCCGCTGGTACGAGAAGGACACCGGGGAGGTGATGGTCTGCAACCGCCCGACCAGTGCCGTCGAGCTCCAGCGCCGCGCGGTCGAACGCACCGGTGACGGCGGCCTGCTGTCGGCCGACGGCGCGAGCCGCGGCAACCTCTTCGGCGGCGGCGCCGACGAGCAGGCGCTCGTCCTGTCCATAGCCGCCCGTCGGCGCAGCCGGGAGACCCGTTCCCGGGCCGGCTACTTCGCCTACTTCAGCGACCCCGCGAACGCCGTGCGCACGGCCCTGTCGTTCGTCGCCGAGGTCGTCCGCGAGATCGTCCAGTCCACCCGCGCCCGGCTGCGGGGCGACCGCCCGCGCGTGGGACGCGGCGGCCTCTACCCCTTCGTCCGCGCCTTCGCGACCGTCGTCGAACGCGACGTCGTGGTGGCGGCGGTGATGGGCGACATGCTCGCCGGCCGCACCGCCGTCTACGCCGACCTGGTGGCGTACGACGAGGTCGCGCACCACTCCGGGCCGCTCGGCCGGGACACCGAGCAGGTCCTCGGCCGCCTCGACCGGGCGCTCGCGCTGATCGAGACCGTCGCCGAGCACGCCCCCCGCCCCTACCGGGTCGTCGTCTTGTCCGACCACGGCCAGAGTCCCGGCGAGACGTTCCACGCCCGGTACGGCCTCACCCTCGGCGACCTGGTGCGGGCCGGCTGCGGCCTGCCCGTGCCGCGCAGGGCGCAACGCACCCACAGCGGCGCCGAGGCCCGCGCGGCCGTCCGCGCGGCGCTGCGCCGCCCCGTGGAAGAGCCGTCCGGGCGCCGGGAGCCGTCCGGGCGCCGCTCGGAGCCGGTCGTGCTGGCCTCCGGCAACCTGGGCCTGATCTCCTTCCCGGACGTCCCGCACCGGATGAGCAAGGAGGAGATCGACGCCCGTCACCCCGCGCTGCTGTCCACCCTCGCCGACCATCCCGGCGTCGGCTTCCTGCTGGTGCGCAGTGAGGAGCACGGCGGGGTCGTCCTCGGCGCGCACGGCGCGCACATCCCCCTCGACCGGCTCGACGAGGATCCCGGCCCGCTGGCCGCGTTCGGGCCCGGCGCGGCCGACGCCGTGCGCCGCACCCACACCTTCCCGCACACCGCCGACATCATGGTCAACTCCTGCCACGACCCGGCCGACGGCGAGGTCCTCGCCTTCGAGGAGCAGATCGGCTCGCACGGCGGCCTCGGCGGCGCCCAGGGCCGGCCGTTCCTGCTGTCCCCGCTGGCCCTGTCCGCGCCGGCCCGTGACGGCGGGGAACTCGTGGGCGCGGAACAGGTGCACCGCGTCCTGCGCCGCTGGCTGCGCGAGTCCGACGGCCCCCAGGTCCCGCTGAAGACGACGCATGAAGAACCCGCCCGGGAGGAACGCGCCGCCTGACGGCGACGACGCCCGACTGGCCCGCCGGTTCGACGAGTTCGTGCCGCGCCCGCAGCCGGTGGGACGCCCCGCGGGGTGCGACGTCAGCACGCCTGCTCGGCGTTTGCCGGGCCGACGGCCGCCGTTCACGGCGCGAGGCCCGGTGTTCCGGGTGCGGTGAGCCGGAGTGTGATCGGATGGGGGCACGCAATCCCGTCCACCGGGATCCCCATGCGAAAGGAAGAACCGTGGCCACCACGCGCTCCGCACACACCGTCTGGGAAGGCAACCTGCTCGAGGGCAACGGGGTCGTGACCTTCGACTCCTCCGGCGCCATCGGCCGGCAGCCCGTGACGTGGGCCGCCCGTACCCAGGAGGCGAACGGCAAGACCAGCCCCGAGGAGCTGATCGCGGCAGCCCACTCCAGCTGCTTCTCCATGGCCTTCTCGCACGCCCTGGCCGGTGCGGGCACGCCGCCCGCCAAGCTCGTCACCTCGGCGGACGTGACCTTCCAGCCGGGCGAGGGCATCACCGGCATCCACCTGACCGTGGAGGGCACGGTGCCCGGCCTCGACGAGGACGGCTTCCTCGCCGCCGCCGAGCAGGCCAAGGTCAACTGCCCCGTCAGCCAGGCCCTGAAGGCCGTCCCGATCACGCTGTCGGCCAAGCTCGCCTGACCGGCCGCCCGCGCCGGGCACGCCGGGCCGCTCCCGACGGACGGTCCCGCGCGCCCGGCCCGGGCGGGTCCGGCCGGCCTCGCGGTTCAGACGAGGCCGGTCAGGCCTCTGATCGCGGACTGGGCCCACTCCTGCGCCCCCACGGCCGTCCCCGCCGCCAGGCCGGTCGCCACGGGGGCCAGGGCCCCTTTGAGCGTGGTGACCGCACGGCGCACGCGGCCGGGCTCCGGGGAGTCCGGGCCGGTGATCTCCGCGATGACCTCCTCGGCCGCCGTCGCGGCGTCCGCGCGGTCGCCGTCGGCGAGGCCCGCCCCGGGCAGCTGCCGGAGCAGATCGGTCACCAGCGCCGCGAGGGCCTCGTAACCGGGCGCGACCGAGCCGTCGTTGATCTGCTGGTTCTGGGTGACCGTCTCGTTGTTCCAGGCCAACTGGGCGTTTCCGACACCCTTGTTGAACACCGGTCCGTCGTAATGGTTCACCTGCTGCGGGCGGTTCGCGTCCTGCGGGTCGTGCGCGTCGCTCACGTCGTTCGGCACGTTCGGGTGGTTCACCGGCTGGCTCCGTCCGGGTCGATGGGGTCGGTGTGCACGCTGCGGTCGCTGCGGTCGTCCGGGCTGTTCTGATGCGTCTGCTGCTGGACGACGTTGGTGTTGCCCCATGCCAACTGGGCGCTGTGGACGGCCTCCACGAACACGGGTCCGTGGTAGTTGTTCACGATCGTCGGCGGCGGGGCGGGCTCGGTGATCTCCCTGACCGGCAGCGCCGTACGCAACGAGACCAGCTGGACGCGCCCGTTGTGCTGCACCGCCGTCCCCGACGTCCCGGTCACGCAGCAGTCCGCCAGCCGGCCGCCGCACTTCTCGTCGCAGCGCACTCCCGTGGCCGCGCAGTCCTCGAAGCGGCCGCCGACGACGTCCAGATACGCGGAGCCCGTCCCGCACAGCCCGTACGACTGCGCACCCGTCACCGTGAGGTCGCGGGCGACGAGCCGCGCCGTGCCGAACGCCAGGGCACCACCGGTCTCCACCCCGGTGACGGTGCAGTCGTGCAGGTGCAGTTGGGCCTCCTCGCCCGCGCCGAAGCCCAGCAGCCCGCGCTCGGCCGTGACCGACCTGAGCGTCACCCGGGACTGGCCGACGGCGGCCACGGCGATCATGTCGAAGTCGCCGAAGGCCACACCGGTCAGCTCGGCCGTGGTGCCGCCGTCGCCCTTGGCGTCCAGGCCGAACGGGCAGCGCTCCACGCGGACGTCCTCGAACACGGCCTTGCTCCCGTCCCACACCCGCAGTCCGACACCCGTCAGGTCCCGCACACGGCAGCCGGCGAACCGGCCCCGGGCGCGGTCGGTGACGGCGATGCCCACATTGCCGCCCGAGACGCGGCAGCCGCTCACCAGCGGAGCGCCGCCCCGCGTCGACAGCACCGCGACGTTGCCCGCGTCCACGACCTCGCAGCCCTCGAAGGCGCCACGGCCCGCGTCCTGGACGTGGATGCCCGTGTCGCGGCACCCGGTGAACACGCAGCCTCGCACCTGGGGGTCGGCGCCGCTCGCCACCACGATCCCGTTCTCGGCGTCGAGGACCCGGGTGTCCGTGACCGTGCCCCGGGACTGCTCGACGAACTCGAGCGCGGCCCCGTGCACACCCTCGATACGGCAGCCCTCGACCGTCAGCTCCGCCTGCGCGTCCGCGATCACGGCCGTCCGCTCGGTGCCGGTGATCTCGCAGCCGGTGAGCTGCGCCCAGGCGTCGCTGACGCGCACGCCATGGATCCCGGCGCCGTCGACGCGGCTGTCCCGCACCGTGACCCGGGCGCTCTCGATCGCCGCGACCGCGTTGTCGGCCGCGTCGGCGAACCGGCACCGCTCGACGAGTCCGGCGCTGCCGGTGAACACGGTCCGGCCGAACCTGAACGCGCTGTCCGTCAGCGTCGCGGAGGCGCCGGGCGACACCTGCACGCACACCCCGCGGTGTGCCCGCACCTCCACCCGGTCGAGGGTGAGGGATCCGGTCCGGCAGTGGACGACCCCGGCGTCGGCCTCCCGGCCGGTCAGCACGAGACCGCGGACCACGACCGACCCGAGGGTGCTGAGCACGGTGCCCCGGAGGCCTCCCACCACCACGGAGCCGGGGTCGCCGGCCGCCGCCAGCTCGACCTCGCCGTGGACCGTGAGCTGCTCCTCGTAACGGCCGGGCGCGATCTCGATCCGCGCGGCGCGGCCGCGTGCGGCCGCGGCCCGCAGGGCGGAGCCGATGTCGGGGTGCGCGCCGCGGCCCCCGCCCGGCGAGACGACGTACTTCCTGACCATGCCCGCCTCCCCCGAAGCGCCTGTCCGTGCAGCACCCGACGGTCCGTGCCGCACTGTTGACCGCCCGTCACCGATGCTACCCGAGCGGGGCTGCCGTGCCGGGTGTGCGGCGAGGGGCCTTCACGGAACCTCTGCAGCGCCCGGCCCGGCCGGGCTCCGCCGGACTCCGAGGCGCCGCGGCCGCAGGCCGGACGCCGCCGAGGCCGGGTCAGACGCTGTCGCGGGCGTCCCGCAGGATCTGCTTGGTGTCGTCGGCGGACGCGGCGTGCGTCGTCATGTGGTCGAGGACCTCCAGGTGGGCGGAGACCTCCTTGCGGACGTCGAGGTAGAGCGCGCCGGTCAGATACTCGGTCACGACCATGTCGGGCAGCTCGGGCTCGCCGAAGCGGAACAGCGAGAACGGCGCGGACGTCCCGGGGTGCGGGCCCGCGGCGAACTCGGAGACCTGCAGAGTGATCCGGTCCCGCTCGGCGAACTCCACCAGCTTGTCCAGCTGTTCCGCCATCACGGCGGCGTCGACGCTCACCGGCCGGCGCAGCACCGTCTCGTCCATCACCACCCACAGACGGGGCGGGTCGGCGCTCTCCAGCAGCCGCTGGCGCGCCATGCGCAGAGCCACGTGCCGTTCGAGGGAGTCCGGGGTCGAGCGCCCGACGGTCCCGGCCTCCAGCACCGCCCTCGCGTAGGCCTCGGTCTGCAGCAGTCCCGGCACGAAGTGCGGCTCGTACGAGCGGATCAGCCGTGCGGCGCCCTCCAGGCTCACGTACAGGCTGAACCACTCCGGCAGCACGTCGTGGTAGCGCTGCCACCAGCCGGGCCGGTTCGCCTCCTCGGTGAGCGAGACGAACCCCTGCGCCTCGTCCCGGGAGACGCCGTACGCCTCCAGGAGGACCTGCACGTACGGCACCTTCAGCGCGACGTCGGCCGTCTCCATGCGCCGTACCGTCGCCGGGGCGACGTGCAGGGCACGGGCGGCCTCCTCGCGGCTGAGGCCGGCCGCCTCGCGCAGTTCCTGCAGCCGTCTGCCGAGTACCACCTGGCCCACCGTGGGCGCGGGCCGTCGCTCACTCACCCCACGTCTCCCCTGCGTGTCGAGGCACGCGGGTCAGTGTGTCACGTCCGGGCCGCGATCTCACGAATAGCGGAGGGGGGCATTCAACGGCGCGCGCCCGACTGATCGAACGTCAGCCCACCAGGCCTTGCAGGTACTTGGCCGTCGCCGGGTCGGCCGGCAGGAACGTCTCGACGGCGAGTTCGGCGACCGTCACGTCCATGGGGGTGTTGAAGGTGGCGACCGTCGAGATGAAGGAGAGGATCCGCCCCGCGTGCTCGATCCGCATGGGCAGCGCGAAATACGGGACGACCTCGCCCGGTCCACCGACCGCCCCGGTGTCCGTGACCGTCCCGGTGCCGGCGACGACCGGATAGGCGGCCACCTCCTCGTACAGCTCCCTCAGCGGGTTCGAGCGGTACAGGGCGATCTGGCGCTCCATCTGCGCGAGCAGGTGACCACGCCATTCGCGCAGGTTGCGGATGCGCGGTGCGAGGCCCTGCGGGTGGAGGGTGAGGCGCATCGCGTTCAGCGGCGGCTCCAGCAGGGACCGCGGGACGCCCTCCAGCAGCATCGTGATGCCCCGGTTGGCCGCCACCACGTCGTAGCGGGCGTCCATGACCAGCGCCGGATACGGCTCGTAGCCCTGGAGCAGCCGCTCCAGACCCGAGCGCAGCGCGTCCAGCGCCGGGTCGTCGAGCGGGGTCTGCGGATAGCGCGGTGCGTATCCGGCGGCCAGAAGCAGGGCGTTGCGCTCGCGCACGGGCACGTCGAGCTGCTCGGCGAGCCGCAGCACCATGTCCTCGCTCGGCCGGGAACGACCCGTCTCGACGAAGCTGACGTGCCGGGCCGACGAGTCGGCGCGCAGCGCCAGCTCCAGCTGACTCATCCGCCGCCGTTCCCGCCAGGCCCGCAGCAGCGGGCCCACACCCCCACCGCCGGGATTCGCGGGGGCGGACTGCGTACCGATCGCTGCAACGGTCATGCCCACGACCGTAGTTCACCGGCCGGGCGGGGACGAACCCGGCAGCCGCCCGGTGGCGCCGGGGACGAACGCGGCAGCCGCTCCGGCGGCGCCGGACGACGCCCGAACGCCTGAACGCGGGCGCGCTGCTGCTCCGGCCGGCCCGACGGCCGGCGCGGGGCCGGTGGCCGGGCCGGCGACGGCGCCCCGGATCGTCGTGTTCCCCGCGGAGCCCTGCTGACCAGGGCCGTCCCGGCGTTCCTGTGGCACGCTGGACGGGTAGGCGACACCCACGAAGGGAGCCGGTCATGGCCGAACCGCTGTCGCAGAGCGAGATCGAGGAGCGGCTGGGCGAGCTGCCCGGCTGGTCCCTGGACGGCGGCCGCCTCACCCGCGCCTACCGGCTCGGCTCGCACTTCGCCGCGACCTCCCTGGTCATCCACGTCGCACAGATCCAGGAGGAGCTCAACCACCACTCCGAGCTCACCCTCGGCTACAACACCGTGTCGCTCAGCGTGCACACCCACAGCGCGGGCGGCGCCGTCACCGGCCTGGACGTCGAGCTCGCCCGCCGTGTGGAGGCCGTGGCCCCCGCGCACGGGGCGCACTGACCCGCCCGGCAGGGCGAGGGGAGGGGGAGGGGCGGTGCTGGACTACGACGAGGAAGCCGAACGCTACGACACCCTGCGCGGCGGCGAGCCCCGGGCCGCCGCGGCGGCTGACGCCGTCCTCGGCCTGGTGCCCGGCGGGGCGCGCAGCCTGCTGGACGTCGCGTGCGGCACCGGCATCGTCACCCGGCGGCTCGCCGACGAACGTCCCGGCCTGCGCGTGACGGGAGTGGACCGGGCCCCGGCCATGGCGGGCCATGCCGCCGCCCGGCTGCCGGACGCGGTGGTCCTCGCCGACGCCCGCCGGCTCCCCTTCGGCGCGGGACGGTTCGACGCCGTCAGCAGCGTGTGGCTGCTGCACCTCGTGGAGGATCCGGCGGACGCGCTGCGGATCGTCGCCGAGTGCGCCCGGGTGCTGCGTCCGGGCGGGGTCTACGTCACCACGGTCGACAAGGGCGCGTCGCACAACGTGGGCAGCGACATCGATGTCGTGTTGGCCTCGCGCCCGCCCCGGCCGGCCTCGGACGCCGCCGCGCTCGTCGAGTCGTACGCCCTCGCATCCGGCCTGGTCCCCGCGGGCCAGGCCCGTTTCGCCGGCCGGGGACAGGGCCGCAGCCCGCGCCGGGCCATCGCGGACCTGCGACGCGGCTGGTTCGTCACGCTGCCGCCCGGGCATCCGCTGGCCGACGGTTTCGCCGCCCGCCTCGCGGCCCTGCCCGATCAGGACCGGCCCCGCCCTGACCCCGTGTTCGCCCTGAAAGCGTTTCGGAAGCCGCTTTCCGGGCCGTTGCCGCAGGGGTGCGGGCCGGGGCCGCGGGACGCCTGAACCGGACCGCCCGACCCGTCAACTGGAGTGTCCGCGGCGGCGACGGGGAGAGCGGAACCCGTCCGTCCCGCTCAGGAGGCACGTCCCGTGCAACAGCCGCACCCGACCCGAGCTTCTTCCTGGGCGCCGGCATGGCCACCGCACCCGAGCTTCTTCCTGGGCGCCGGCATGGCCACCGCACCCGAGCTTCTTCCTGGGCGCCGGCATGGCCACCGCACCCAGGCCGGCGCTGTACACGCCCTGACCGCCGACGCGAAGGGCCCCGCCCGGCGTCCGGACGGGGCCTGCGGTTCACCCCGACGAGCAGCTCCGGTCGCCGAGCCGGAACGCCGTCGGTCTGGTGTTCGTGCCCGACCAACTGCCCGTGAAGCCGAAGGCGACGGACGAGCCGGCCGCCACGTTGCCGTTCCAGCCGATGTTCCGCGCCGTCACCGCCGGACCCGACTGGGTGTGCTCGGCGTTCCAGATCTGGGAGACGCTCTGCCCGTCGGCGAACGTCCAGCCGAGGCTCCAGCCGGACCAGGCGCTCGTGCCGGTGTTGGTGAGCTTGACGTCGGCCTGGAAACCGCCCGACCACTGGTTGGTGATCGTGTACGTCACCGCGCAGGCGCCCGTCGGGGTGGGCGTCGGGTCCGTGCCGCCGCCCCCGCCTCCGCCGCCCCCGCCGGTGTCGGAGGTGTCTCCGTAGATCACACCCCGCCCGTTGGTCGAGACGTACACCCGCCCGTACACCCGGGGGTCGCCGGTGATCGCCGCGCCCGTCCAGCCCCACTGGTGGGCGTCGTCGTTGATACGGGTCCAGGTGACGCCCTTGTCGGTCGAGCGGTAGACGCCCCGGACCCCGGCGATCTTCGCGCTGGCGTAGAGGGTCTGGTACGAGGCGCCCGTCGCGGCCTTGCCGAACCCGATGGTGTCGGCCTGCTCCACGGACGACAGCTTGGTGAAGGTGGCTCCGGAGTCGGTGGAGTGCCACAGCCCGTACGCTCCGTCGCTCGCCCCGCCGGCCAGCCAGACGTCGCCCCTGCCGCCGGGCAGCGCCTTGAAGCGCACGCTGTCCCCGCTGGGCAGACCGCTGGCGGCCGACGCGGTGAAGGTGGCACCGCCGTCCGAACTGACATAGAACTTGCCGGACTTGAAGCCGTAGAAGGTTCTCGGGTCGACGCGGTCGGATTCGACGACCGCACCGGCGGGGATGCCGCTCGACGCGGCCCACGAGGTGCCGAACCCGGTGGTGTACTGCACACCCGTGCCCGCCGGACTCCACACGAAGCGGCTGCCGTCCGCGGACGCGGCGACCGTGCCGCCGCCGCTGACGCCCGAGGGGTCGGTTCCCGCGAACCAGTTGGCGCCGTTGTCCGTGGAGAACGCCACATGCGGTCCCGAGTCGAGATCGCCGACCCGTACCACGGTGTCGGGCTTCGTCTCGGCGAAGTCCAGGCTCGTCGTCGTGGTGAAGTTCGGGGAGGCGAACATCATCGACGGCACCTTGGTCAGGTCCGTGTGGCGGAAGCCGCCGACGTCGCCGAGGGCGCTCAGCAGCGGGGCGCCGGACGGGGGAGAAGCGAGGTCGTTGACCGCGGTCTCCTCCAGCCCCCGCACCATCGGCCGGACGGTGAACCGGCCGCCGCTGTCCCAGTCGGCGAGGTTCTCCGTGCCGTAGATCGTCGCACCCGTCCCGTACATCATGCGACTGGAGTTGAACGGGTCGATCTCCAACGCCTCGGTCATCCAGCCGAGTTTGGGAGCCTGCTCCGGAGGAGACGGGTTCGCGCCCCAGGTCAGCCACGGCGACGAGGAGACGTCCATCGTGAAGCGGTCGGCGCGGTTGGGGTACGAGGTGTAGTCCCAGGCCTTCGTCCAGGCTCCGCCGCTGTTGGTGGAACGGAAGATCTGGGTGTCCGGCCACCAGGAGCTGTAGGCGGTGGCCATGACGGTGCCCGGCTTCTGCCGGTCGACCGTCAGCCCGCTGAAGCCGTAGTAGGTGTCGGCCTCCGCGACCGGGGAGATGTCCGTCCAGGTCCCGGTGGCCGTCGCGTAGCGCCACAGCCGGCCCTTGCCGCCGTCGTACGGCCCGCCCTTGTCGCTGTAGGCCAGATACAGGTAGCCGTTGACGGCGTCCAGCACGCCCTTGTGCGCCAGGTATCCCGTCGGCTGCCCGGCCAGCCGTGACCAGGTGGCGCCGGCGTCCGTCGAGCGGTACACCGCGTTGTCCTTGTCCGCCACCCCGACGTAGATCGTCTTCGTCGCGGCGCCGGACGTGCCCGTGGACTCGTCGAAGGTGACCCACACGATGCCCTGGTTGTCGGACGCGTACCCGCTCGTGTCGGTCGGATCCTGCCGGTAGTTGCCGACGTTGGGGAAGTTCGCCACCTGCGACCAGCTGACGCCCGAGTCCGTCGAACGCCACAGGCCCTTGCCGCTCGGCGCGCCCAGGTACAGCACGCCGGGGCGGTTCGGGTCGACCGCGAGCCGCTCGCCCATGCCCCGGCCCGGCATGTTCCCGCCCAGCTTGAAGGGCAGGTCCGTCTTCTGCCAGCTCGCACCCCGGTCGCCGGAGCGCAGCACCGCCCCGTTCCCCGGGTCCCAGCTGTTGGTGTACGTGCCGACCGCCGCGTACACCTTGTTCGGGTCGACGGAGTCGGAGGCCAGGCTCACCACGCCGGTGTGGCCCCAGTCCGCCCAGCCGACCGAGTCCAGCAACGGCGTCCACGTCCTGCTCGACTCCTGCCACCGGTACGCGCCGCCGATGTCGGTGCGCGCGTAGGCGAGGTTCTTCTCCTTGCGGTTGAAGACGATGCCCGGCACGAAGCCGCCGCCGTCGATCCGGGCGTTCTTCCAGGTGTACGACTCGGCGGCGGGCGTCGCCTTCGGGCTGCCGTTCGCGGCCAGCACGGGCGGGCTGCCCGCGATCAGACCGGCGGCGAGCGCCAGTACGGCCGTCAGGATGCGGGTTCTTCGCACGGTGGGGGTCCTTCCTCGCGAAAAGCCAGGGGGAGGGGACGGGGTGCGGGGGGAGAAGGATGCGTGACGTTCAGGACGCGCGGGACGCGTCGGGAACGCGTGGTCGCCCCGGGGGCGCGGTCGTCCGGACGGGACGGGGCGGGGCGGGATGTGGCAAGGGCGCTTTACGTGCGATTGCCGGGCGGCCCCCTGTGCGGGTGGGGGCCGCCCGGCTGGACCCCGTCGTCAGGTGACGGGGCCACGTACGCGGAGCCTCGAGCGCTTCGCCGGAGGGCGGCGCCACCCCGTGTCCCCGGGCCCCGGGGGGCGAGGGGACGCGGGGAACCGCGCGGCCGGCCGCATCCGGCCCGCGGTCGGACGCCGTCCGGCCGGCGAGGCGCTCAGCGGGGGCTTATTCGAGAAGCTCCGCGTACGAGCCCATGGCCATGGCGATGTCCGCCTGGGCCCAGAAGCGGTGGTACGTGAACACGGGCGCGGCGCCGCCCGCGAGATAGGCCTCGATCTTCGACCAGGCGGGGTCGTTCTTGTAGAAGGACCGCAGCGAGGTGAAGGTCGAGGAGGAGCTGATCGTGTCGCCGTTGGGCATCTTGCCGCTGAAGCCGCTCGGGACGTACACGCCGTCGTCGAAGCGGTTGTAGTCGGTGCGGGTCTCCGGGACCGCGACGCCGAGGGCGTCCCGGTTGTTGGCCCACATTCCGTCCAGGAGCGCCTTGGCCGTCGTCTTCGCCTCCGTGTCACCGGACTTGGCGGCGTAGTACGTCAGGGTCTTGGCGTAGGCGGCGGCCACGCCGACGTCGTCGGTGTAGTCGGCGACGGTGACGTGAAGTCCCGTGTTCGCGCCGGGACTCGAGGCGTTCCAGTTGTCGGGCTTGCCCGACCACTGGAGCGTGGAGGGGATGCGGAAGGTGCCGTCCGGGTTGATCGTGGTCTTGGACAGCGCCCAGTCGACCCACTTGTCGAGGACAGCCTTCGCGGCGGCGTTCCCCGTCTGCTGGTAGTACTCGGCCACTCGCTCCATCGACCAGGCCTGGAACCCGAACCACTGGTTGGACGGCGGGTCGTGGTAGACGGGCTGCTGGTCGTAGTACATGCCGTAGAAGGTCGACGTGCCGGCCGGGGGAGTCGCGTAGCGGCCCGCCCAGCTGTTCGTCGCGCCGCCCGCGATGGCGCCCTCGCTGGACTGCAGCCAGCGGTAGAACTCCATCTGCCGGGTGAGCGACTTCGCCCAGTCCGCCTGGCCCGTCGCCGACTTGGGCTTCAGGTCGGCGTAGCTGCTGAGCGCGTAGGCGGCCAGGGGGTTCTGGTAGCCGCCGTGGGTGTGGCTCGAGCCGATGCGCCACGCCCAGCCGGCGTTGGTGTCGGTCGCGCCGCCCCAGGCGTAGTACCAGGACAGCAGGTAGTGCGAGGCGTCCTTGCCGGTGCCGGCCGGGCAGGCGCTCGGTCCGACGCAGTTGCCGATCTTCTTGAAGTACTTGTCGTACATCGCGTACCGCAGGTAGTCGCCCATCTTGGCGGCCTTGCCGACGGCCGCGGAGACGTCGCCGCCCTTGCCCTGCTGCTTGGCCCAGACGTCCGCCCAGTACGCGGCCTGCACGGCGCGTGCGTCGGCGTCCGGGGCGTTGGTGAACTTCCACTGCTTGGCGTAGGAGGAGTCACCGGTGAAGAGGTCCAGGTAACCGTTCTTGCCGCCGTACTTGAAGGCGTCGCACGTCGGTTGCGGAACCGTTTCCCACACCGATTCCTCTGCGCCGCGCTGGAAGGTGTTGATGTACGAGGGGCCGGTGTCGGCCGGGCCGGCCTCGCACTTGCCGGGCGCGTTGCCGTAGCCGTAGACGTTGTCCACGTCCTGCAGCCAGTGCATGCCGTAGACGTCGTCCGTGCCGTAGGCGGACTTCAGTTCCCCGGCGATCGGGTCGGACCCCACGGACACCCCGGTGTCCAGCTTCGCCGGGTACTCGTTCGGCGTGTCCAGCTCCGGGGCGTAGGTGGCCGGCTTGGACGCGTTGTAGAAGGAGTTCGTCGGCTGGTCGGCGTGGGTGGGGATCATGTACTTCTCCATGATGTCCCAGGCACCGTTGAACTTGGTCCAGTCGCCGGTGATCTTCCCGTACATCGCCTGCAGCCACAGCAGGTAGCTGTAGGCCTCGGACGTGGTCTCGTGGCCCTGGTCCGGAGCCTCGACGATCAGCGTCTCGACCGAGTGATAGGGGATGCCCTCGGGGGAGAAGTAGCCGTTCGCCGGGTTGGTGATCTTGCCGTAGAGGTCGAGGAATCGGGCGTCGTACGCCTTGGTCCCGGCGATCTCGGTGGCGGTGACCGTCGCCTTCGCGTGCCCGGTGGCGCTCGACTCGAAGGTCGCTGCGCCCGTGCCGGAGGCGTTGGCGGTGATGGTCACGGTCTGGGCGGTGTTCCAGTTCGACGGGGTGAAGGTGAGACTCGCGCCGCCGCTCACCGTCAGGCCCGTGTTGCCGGCCGTCCGGGCGGTCGTGACGGTCACGGCGGCCGACGGCTGGGTCGACAGCTTCAGCGTGAACGTGCCCGTCTTGCCCTGCTGCACGGCCAGTTGGGTGGTGGAGGCGACCACCGCGGGCCCCGAGGCGACGGTGATGCCGACCGGTGTGGACGACGCCGACGCGCCCAGGCTGTCGTAGGCCTTGGCGACCAGGGAGTGGTTGCCCACGGACAGCCCCGAGGCGGACAGCGTGTACGGCGCGCTCGTGTCCGTGCCCAGCAGGGTCGTGTCGTCGTAGAACTCCATCTTGGTGATCGTCGCGTTGTCGGCGGCCGCGGCGGTCGCCGCGAGCGGCACCGCGCTGCCCTGGGTGTAGACGGCGCCCGCGGTCGGGCTGGTCAGCACCGTGACCGGCGGCTGGTGCGCGCCGACGCAGGGCGTGCCGTTGACCGCGTAGCCGGTGGGAGCGGCGTTCGCGCCGCTGTAGCTGAACTGCGCACCCGTGCCGACCGCCGCGCCGGGGGCGATCGTCCCGTTGTAGGAGGCGTTGGTCACCGTGATCTGCTGACCGGACTGCGACCAGCTGCCGTTCCAGCCGTTCGACAGCTTCTGGTTGCCCGCGTAGGAGTACGTCAGGGTCCAGCCGCTGATCGGGTCGGTTCCCCGGTTGGTGAGGGTGAGGTCCGCGGTGAACCCGGAGCCCCAGTCATTGGTCTTGTAGTCGACGCTGCACGCGAGCGCGGCCGCCTGGGCGGGTGTCGTGCTCGTGCTGAGCATGGCGAGAGGGAGCGCCAGGGCCGCCACGGCGGCGGTCCACAGGCGCCGCGTCCCGCGACGTCTGCGTGAGGGTTTCATGGTGCTGGTTCCTCCTTGCGGCTCGGGGAGTGGGGGAGGAGCAACAAGCCTTGAACCAGTGGGAGCGCTCCCATAGTGGGGATGCGGGTGAACGGGGTCAAGATGCTTGAAGAGTCGAAAAGATTCGACGACGGGTGCTGAGTAAAAGTCAGTTACTCCTACTGTTCTTTGCCAGCACGTGGCGCTAACTTCGAGTCACCAGTGGGAGCGGTTCCATCAGTCGACGCGCCTGTCACGGCGCGCCTGATCTGCAAGGAGTCGCTCATGCGTCACCCCCCGCGTTCAGTACTTTTAGCCGTGGCCGGCACGGTCGCCCTCGTCGCGGGCGCCCTGCTGCCGGTCGTCACGGCGCAAGGAGCGGCGCCTTCCTGCACGGTGGAGTACTCGGTCACCGGGCAGTGGGACACCGGCTTCCAGGGCGCCGTGAAGGTCACCAACAATGCGGCGGCCATGAGCGGTTGGAGTCTCGCCTTCGACTTCGCGGACGGCCAGAAGGTCACCCAGGGCTGGAACGCCAAGTGGTCCCAGTCCGGGGCGACCGTCACCGCCGCGAACGAGAGCTGGAACGGCTCCCTGGGCGCCGGCGCGAGCGTCAGCGCCGGATTCATCGCCTCGAAGACGGGGGCGAACGCCGTTCCGACCGCGTTCCGGCTCAACGGCACGGCCTGCAACGCCGGCAACGGGCCCACACCCACCCCGACGTCCACCCCCACGTCCACGCCGACCCCCACCGCACCGCCCTCGACCGACCCGCCCGGACCCGGTGACGCGCCGCCCGCCCTGCACGTCGCGGGCAACAAGCTCGTGGACGCCGCCGGGAACACCCGCCGGCTGCTCGGCGTGAACCGCTCGGGCGGCGAGTTCATGTGCGTGCAGGGGCGCGGCATCTGGGACGGACCGGTCGACGACGCCGCCGTCGCGGCGATCGCCGCCTGGCACGTCGACGCCGTCCGTATCCCGCTCAACGAGGAGTGCTGGCTGGGACTTTCGAACATCGACCCCGCCTACCGGGGCGCGACCTACGTCAACGCCGTGAAGGACCTGGTCGCCCGCGTCAAGGCGCACGGCATGACCCCGATCGTCGAACTGCACTGGACGTACGGCCAGTACACCGGCAACTCGGCCGGCTGTTCCGACGTGCACGCCAGTTGCCAGAAGCCGATGCCCGACATGCAGTACTCGCCGGCGTTCTGGACCTCGGTCGCCAACGCCTTCAAGAACGACACGGCCGTGGTGTTCGACCTGTTCAACGAGCCCTACCCGGACCGCGCCACCGCCACGACCGCCCAGGCGTGGCAGTGCTGGCGGGACGGCGGGACCTGCCCGGGCATCGGCTACGAGGTCGCCGGCATGCAGGACCTCGTCGACTCCGTGCGGGCGACCGGGGCCAGGAACGTGATCCTGGCCGGCGGGCTCGCCTACTCCAACGACCTCGGTCAGTGGCTGACCCGCAAACCCACCGACCCCACCGGCAATCTCGCCGCCGCGTACCACGTCTACAACTTCAACTCCTGTGCCGACGAGAGCTGCTGGAACTCCACGCTCGCCCCCGTGGCCGCCCAGGTGCCTCTGGTGGCCGGGGAGATCGGCGAGAACACCTGCTCACACGGTTTCGTCGACCGCGTCATGAAGTGGTTCGACGATCGCGGACTGTCGTACCTGGGCTGGACCTGGAACGCCTGGGACTGCTCCACCGGTCCGTCCCTCATCTCCGCCTACGACGGGACGCCCACGGCGTACGGCAGCGGACTGCGCGACCATCTGCGCGCACTCGACGGATAGGCGCCACCCGGCAAGCAGCAGAACGGACCACACCCTCGACCACGAAGGAAACCCGCACTCATGAGCCGTAGCAGAACAGCGGTACTCGCCGCGCTGGCGCTGGTCGCCGGCGCCTCGGGGACGGCACTCGCCGTGGTCCCCGGCGACTCGGGGCTCGCCGCCGTCCCGTGCAGCGTCGACTACAAGGTGCAGAACGACTGGGGCAGCGGCTTCACCGCAGCCGTCACCGTCACCAACAACTCGGCCGCCAAGACGAGTTGGTCGGTGAAGTGGGCGTACGCCGGCAGCCAGAAGGTCACCAACGCCTGGAACGCGAAGGTCACCCAGTCCGGCACGGCCGTCACCGCCAACAACGAGACCTACAACGGGACGCTGGCGACCGGCGGTTCGGTCAGCTTCGGGTTCCAGGGCACCTACAGCGGCAGCAACGCCGTGCCCACGGCGTTCACCCTCGACGGTGTCACCTGCAACGTGGACGGCGGAACCGGACCCACCGATCCGGGACCCACCGATCCGGGACCCACCGGACCCGGCACCCCGTCCACCAAGGTCGACAACCCCTACGCCGGGGCCAAGGTGTACGTGAACCCCGAGTGGTCGGCGAACGCCGCCGCCGAGCCGGGCGGCAGCCGCGTCTCCAACCAGCCCACCGGTATCTGGCTCGACCGCATCGCCGCCATCAACGGCGCCGGCGGCCACATGGGGCTGCGCGCCCACCTGGACGCGGCCCTGGCGCAGAAGGGCAGCGGCGAGGAAGTCGTCCAGCTGGTCGTCTACGACCTCCCCGGGCGTGACTGCTCCGCACTCGCCTCCAACGGCGAGCTCGGCCCGACGGAGATCGACAAGTACAAGACGCAGTTCATCGACCCGATCGCGGCGATCCTCTCCGACAGCAAGTACGCCGGCCTGCGGATCGTCACCACCGTCGAGATCGACTCGCTGCCCAACCTCGTCACCAACGCCGGCGGAACCCCCACCGCCACTCCGGCCTGCGACGTCATGAAGGCCAACGGCAACTACATCAAGGGCGTCGGCTACGCGCTGAAGAAGCTCGGCGCCATCCCCAACGTCTACAACTACATCGACGCCGGTCACCACGGCTGGCTCGGCTGGGACGACAACTTCGCCCCCTCCGCCCAGATCATGTTCCAGGCCGCGAACGCCGAGGGCGCGACCGTCGACGACGTGCACGGCTTCATCACCAACACGGCGAACTACAGCGCCCTGAAGGAGAACAACTTCGCCCTCACCGACCAGGTGGCCGGCAAGTCGGTCCGGGAGTCCAAGTGGGTGGACTGGAACCGGTACGCCGACGAGCTCTCGTACGCCCAGGCGTTCCGCAACCAGCTGGTCACGACCGGCTTCCGGTCGAACATCGGCATGCTGATCGACACCTCCCGCAACGGCTGGGGCGGCTCCGCCCGGCCCGCCGGCCCGGGCGCGACGACCAGCGTGGACACCTACGTGAACGGCGGACGCTACGACCGTCGGATCCACGTCGGCAACTGGTGCAACCAGTCCGGCGCCGGACTCGGTGAGCGCCCGAAGGCCGCTCCGGCCGCCGGGATCGACGCGTACGTCTGGATGAAGCCGCCGGGTGAGTCCGACGGCGCCAGCTCCGTCATCCCCAACGACGAGGGCAAGGGCTTCGACCGGATGTGCGACCCGACCTACACGGGCAACGCCCGCAACGGGAACAACATGTCGGGCGCCCTGGGCAACGCCCCGCTGGCCGGACGCTGGTTCTCGGCCCAGTTCCAGCAGCTGATGCAGAACGCGTACCCGGCGCTGTAGCCGGTGAACGGATCCGCCCGGTCGTGAAACCGAAACCGGGATCGGTGTGATCCGTCGGGCGGCCGGCCCTCCCGGGCCGGGCCCCGGCGGATCGCCGGCCCGACGGCCGGACGGGTCCGTCCAGTCCACTTCCGTGGCTCCGGCTCTCCGGGGCCGGTCCGGCGCAGCGGCGGCCGTGCCGGACGCGGGAACGGGCGGGGAAAACGGGTGCGGAACGGCTTGCCGTCCGCACCCGTCATTTTTGCCGTCCCGGCAACAGAAGTGGCGCTCCTCCGGTGCGTCGGCGCACGCTGACCGCACACCGGACGAGAGGCTGACCGCCATGGCGCACCACCCGCACACACCCCACGCCGACCAGGACCCGCACGGTCACGGTCACAGCCACGGTCACCCGCACGGTCCCGGCCACGACCACCGCACCGACATCGACTGGGCCGCGATGGCGCAGCATCTGGAGGCGCAGGCCGAACTCTTCACCCCCCTCTACGAGCGGGCCCTGTCCTGGCTCGGCAGGGAAGTGACCGAACCCGGGCTGATCGTGGACGCGGGCAGCGGCCCCGGGGTCGTCTCCTGCCTGTTCGCGGAGACCTTCCCCGGCGCGCGCGTCCTGGCGGTCGACGGCTCCGAGCCGCTGCTCCAGCGGGCCGGGGAACGGGCGGCCCGGCTCGGGTACGCCGACCGGTTCGGCACTCTGGCAGGCGAACTGCCCGACGTACTCGGCGAGTTGGACTACCCGGCCGACCTGCTGTGGGCCGGGCGCAGCCTGCACCACCTGGGCGACCAGCGCGCCGCGCTGGCGGCCTTCGCGCAGCGCCTCAGCCCCGGCGGAACACTGGCGATCATGGAGGGCGGACTGCCGACCCGGTTCCTGCCGCGCGACCTGGGCTTCGGACGGCCGGGCCTCGAGGCACGGCTCGACGCGCTGGAGGCGGAGTGGTTCGCGCGGATGCGGGCCGACCTGCCGGGCACCGTGGCCGAGACCGAGGACTGGGCGGCGCTGCTCGGCGCCGCGGGCCTGAGGCACAGCCGCAGCCGCAGCTTCCTGCTCGACCTGCCCGCGCCCGCCCCCGACCGCGCCCGTGCCTACGTCGCCGCGAGCCTGTCGAGGCTGCGCGAGGCCTTCGGCGAGGACCTCGACGCCGACGACCGCGCCACCGTCGACCGCCTCCTCGACCCGGACGACGCGGCGAGCGTGCATCGCCGGCCCGACGTCTTCGTGCTCGCCGCCCACACCGTGCACACCGCCGTACGGGCGGTCTGACAGGGCGAACGGCGGCGGGCGGCCGCCCACCGAACCAGGCCGGTCGGACTCGGCTGCCGTCAGCGCCGCGAATGTGGGCACGGGCGGACGGCTAAGGCGTCCCCGGCGTGGCGGTCGCTGCTTCTCCTCTGCCGCCGACCGCCGTACCCGGGAGGGCATTTGACTTCGAGAGCACTCCAGCTGATGGAATCCCCGCCGTACACCGAGACACAGGGGGCAACCATGACCGACTCTCCGGTCGCACTGATCACCGGCGGCGGCAGCGGCATCGGCGCCGCCGTCGCGCGGCAACTGCTCGACCTCGGGCACCGGGTCGCCGTCACCGGCCGGGGCGAGGAACGGCTGCGCGCCTTCGCCGCCGGCCTCGGCGACCCGAAGGCCCTGTCGACGTTCGCCGGGAACGCCGCCGACTACGACAGCGTACGGTCGGCGGTCGACCGTACCCTCGACGCCTACGGCCGGCTGGACACGGTCGTCGCCAACGCGGGAACCGCCACCCACGACTCGGTCGCCGAGGGCGATCCGGCCGGGTGGACCGACATGGTGCTGACCAACGTCCTCGGCCCCGCGCTGCTCATCCGGGCGTCGATCGACGCGCTGAAGGAGACCCGGGGACGGATCGTGCTCATCGGGAGCGTCGCCGGCTTCGTGCCGACCCCGGGCAACCTCTACGGGGCGACCAAGTACGCGGTCACCGGACTCGCGGAGAACACCCGCCGCCAGGTCACCGAGTGGGGCGTCGGCGTGACGCTGGTCGCGCCCGGCCGGGTGGAGACCCCGTTCTGGGACAGCTACGGCAGCCTGCCGCCCGGCCGGCTGCTGACCGCCGACCAGATCGCCGACTCCGTCGTGTGGGCCGTCGGGCAGCCGGCCGGAGTGGACGTCAACACCGTCGTCGTCCGGCCGGTCGGGCAGCCCAACTGACGAGCCGCCCGACGCGCCGAGGGCGCCCCCGACCGGGGCGCCCTCACCTGCTGCGGGCCTGTCAGCCGATGTCGAACGCGGCCGGGTCCGGACCGATGCGACGGTCCTCGTTCAGCGCGCTGACGGCCGCGAGGTCCTCGGCGTCCAGGCTGAAGTCGAACACGTCGATGTTCTCCTTGATCCGCGACGGCGTCACGGACTTCGGGATCACCACGTTGCCGAGCTGGAGGTGCCAGCGCAGCACCACCTGGGCAGGGGTGCGGTCGTGCTTGCGGGCGATGGCCACCACCGCCGGGACCTCGAGCAGGCCCTTGCCCTGGCCGAGCGGGGACCAGGCCTCGGTGGCGATGCCCCGCTCCGCGTGGAACGCGCGGGACTCCTGCTGCTGCAGATGCGGGTGCAGCTCGATCTGGTTGACCGCCGGCACGACCGACGTCTCGTCGATCAGCCGCTCGAGGTGCTCCGGCAGGAAGTTCGACACGCCGATCGCCTTGACCCGGCCGTCGGCGAGGAGCTTCTCGAAGGCCTTGTACGTGTCGACGTACTGTCCCCGGGCCGGCCGCGGCCAGTGGATCAGGTACAGGTCCACGTAGTCCAGGCCGAGCTTGTGCAGGGAGACGTCGAACGCGCGCAGCGTCGCGTCGTGCCCCTGGTCGGAGTTCCAGAGCTTGGTGGTGACGAAGATGTCCTGGCGGGGCACGCCGGAGGCGGCGATGGCCTTGCCGGTGCCCTCCTCGTTGCCGTAGATCGCCGCTGTGTCGATGCTGCGGTACCCGGCCTCCAGTGCGGTGGTGACCGCCTGCTCCGCCTCGTCGTCCGGCACCTGCCAGACCCCGAAGCCCAGCTGGGGCATCTCGACGCCGTTGTTGAGGATGATCGGGGGGACCTTGCTGCTCACGAGCTCTTGATCCTTCGCTTGTCCGTCAAGGGGTACTCCCATCGTCAACGATCACGACGGTCGGTGCATTCCTCCCCCTCCGGTACCCGCTCTCCGCCCGTCCAAGACCTGGGCAGGGTCCGGCTCAGGACCGGTACAGCGCCTCGACCTCGTTTGCGTAAGCGTTCTCGATCGCCTTGCGCTTCAGTTTCAGCGACGGGGTCAGCAGCCCGTGCTCCTCGCTGAAGGGCAGACCGAGGATGCGGAACGTGCGGATCGACTCCGCCTTCGACACCAGCGTGTTGGCGGCCACCACCGCCCGGCGCACCTCCGCCTCCAGGTCGGCGTCGCTGACCAGCTCCGACGGCGTCATCTGCGGTTTGCCGCGCATCTGCAGCCAGTGTTCGACGGCCTCCTGGTCGAGCGTGATCAGCGCCGCCACGAACGGCCGGTCGTTGCCCACCAGCAGGCACTGGTGGACGAGGGGGTGGTCGCGCACCCGCTCCTCCAGCAGCCCCGGCGCGACGCTCTTGCCCCCGGAGGTGACCAGGATCTCCTTCTTGCGGCCGGTGATCGTGAGGTATCCGTCCTCGTCCAGTGCGCCGAGGTCACCGGTGGCCAGCCAGCCGTCGTGCAGGGCCTCGTCGGTGGCCTTGGGGTTGTTGAGGTACCCCTGGAAGACGTTGTCGCCGCGCAGCCAGATCTCGCCGTCGTCCGCGATGTGCACGGTCATGCCCGGGATGGCCTGGCCGACGGTGCCGTAGCGGGTGCGGCCGGGAGGGTTCGCGGTCGCCGCCGCCGTCGTCTCCGTCAGACCGTAGCCCTCGTAGATCTGCACGCCCGCGCCGGCGAAGAACAGACCGAGCCTGCGGTCCATGGCCGAGCCGCCGGACATCGCCTGCCGCACCCGGCCGCCCATCGCCGCGCGCAGCTTGCCGTAGACGAGCTTCTCGAACAGCTGGTGCTGCATGCGCAGCCCGGCCGAGGGGCCAGGTCCGGTGCCCCACGCCTTCGCCTCGACCGCCTCGGCGTACTGCACGGCCACTTCCACGGCCTTCTCGAACGGTCCCGCTCTGCCCTCCCGCTCCGCCTTGCGCCGCGCCGCGCCGTACACCTTCTCGAAGATGTACGGCACGGCCAGGAAGAACGTCGGACGGAACGCCTGAAGGTCGGGGAGGAGCGCGGACGCGTGCAGCTGGGGCTGGTGGCCGAAGCGGACCCTGCCGCGGATCGCGGCGATCTGCACCATCCGTCCGAAGACGTGCGCCAGCGGCAGGAACAGCAGGGTCGCCGCCTCGTCGCCCTTCCTTGAACGGAACACCGATTCCCAGCGCTCGATGACGGTGTCCGCCTCGAACATGAAGTTGCCGTGCGAGACGACACAGCCCTTGGGCCGGCCGGTGGTCCCCGAGGTGTAGATGATCGTCGCGGTCGAGTCGGGAGTGACCGCCTCCCGGTGCCGGTGGACGACCTCGTCCTCGATGGCCGCGCCGGCGTCGTACAGCTCCTGCACACAGCCGGAGTCCAGCTGCCACAGCTGCCGCAGCTGCGGAAGGCGGTCGATGACGGTGGCGATCGTCATCGCGTGGTCCTCGTGCTCGACGACGGCCGCCGTGCACTCGGCGTCGTAGAGCATCCAGAAGCACTGCTCGGCGGACGAGGTGGGGTAGACCGGCACCACCTGGGCGCCGACGGTCCACAGGGCGTAGTCGAACAGGGTCCACTCGTAGCGGGTGCGGGACATGATCGCGACGCGGTCGCCGAACCGGATGCCCTGGGCGAGGAGACCCTTGGCCAGGGCGAGGACCTCGTCACGGAACTCGGCGGAGGTGACGTCCCGCCATTCGCCGTGCTCGTCCTTGCGGCCGAGCGCGATGTAGTGCGGGTCCTCCCGGGCGTGCCGGAAGACGACGTCGGCCAGACCGCCGACCGGCGGTGGCAGCGCCAACGGAGGGTTGGTGAACTCCCGCAAACTTCGCACCCCGCTTTCTCAAGGCCGCACAGCGCCGTGAAAGCTACCCCACCCTGCGACAGGGCGGGAGGGGCGCGAACAGCGCGCGACGTTCCAGTCCACGCTGGTCAGGGCGGGAAAAAGGGCCCACAAGGGGAAGGGACGGACACAAAGCTGACGGTTGAGTAAGTTTCGGTACCGTAATCTCCACCGAATCCCCCCGCACCGCTTACGCCGCCCACGCTCCCGCGGGGCCCCTCGCGACGCGGCGGGCCGCCTCGGGGGTGAGCTCGTGGTGAGGCCGGCACGCAGGGCGGTCAGGGGGCCGGCCCAGGGGCGGCGGGGCGCCGGTGCAGCCGGTCGCCGCCTGCCATGATCGCCGCCGCCAGGGCGTCGGCCGCGCTCTCGGCCGACGTCCGCCTGGATCCCTGCACCAGCACGAAGTCGACCCTGCCCAGCTCGGGCAGCCCCGCCCGGTCCACCCTCACCAGACCGGGCGGGACCAGGTCCCGCGAATGCGCCATCACGCCCAGACCCGCGCGGGCCGCGGCGATGAGGCCGTTGAGGCTTCCGCTCGTGCACACGATCCGCCAGGACCGCCCCTGGCGCTCCAGCGCCTCCAGCGCCAGAGCGCGGGTGATGCCCGGCGGCGGGAACACGATCAGCGGGACCGGCCGTCCCGGGTCCAGGCGCAGCCGCTCCGCGCCGATCCAGACCAGCTCGTCGTGCCACACCGGCTCACCGCGCGGATCCTCGGGGCGCCGCTTGGCCAGCACCAGGTCCAGCTCTCCCGCGGCGAGCCGCTCGTGCAGGGTGCCCGACAACTCCACCGTCAGCTCCAGATCGACCTCGGGGTGGTCGGAGCGGAAACGTTCCAGAATCTCCGGCAGCCGGGTCAGCACGAAGTCCTCGGACGCACCGAAGCGCAGTCTGCCGCGCAGCCGGGTCCCCGTGAAGAACGCGGCGGCCTGCTCGTGGACGTCCAGGATCCGGTGCGCGAACCCGAGCATGGCCTCGCCGTCCTCGGTCAGTTCCACCGAGTGCGTGTCCCGGGTGAACAGGGCGCGTCCGGTCGCGTCCTCCAGCCGCCGCACGTGCTGACTGACGGTGGACTGGCGCAGCCCGAGCCGCCGCGCCGCCTGCGTGAAACTGAGCGCCCGGGCCACGGCGAGGAAGCTGCGCAGATGAGAGGGGTCGTACACACGCCCCACCGTAGCGCTGTCATCGCGATTCATGATGACAGTGAGAGCGGTATACGGGATTCCCGATCACTGACCCGGGGTGGACGATGGACACAGGCCTCCCGGGGTCCAGGTCCCGCCCGCCCGCGGCGACGACCGCAGGCGCATGCCGGCGGTCCGCGCGAGCAACAGACGGTAAAGCCTTCCAGGAACAAGCACTCCTTCGAACAGCACGTGGAGCACCGTGAAACGCCTGACGTGGCCGAGTCGGATGCCGGTCGACCCCTACCTCCTGCTGTTGCTCGGGACCGTCGGGCTCGCCGCGCTGCTCCCGGCGCGCGGCACCGCCGCAGACGTGGCATCCGGCGCCTCGACCGCGGCCATCGCCCTCCTCTTCTTCCTGTACGGCGCCCGCCTGTCCACCCGCGAGGCGCTGGACGGACTGAAGCACTGGCGACTGCATGTGACGGTGCTGGCCTGCACGTTCGTGATCTTTCCGCTGCTCGGCCTGGCCGCCCGCGGCCTCGTCCCGGTCCTCCTCACCCACCCGCTCTACCAGGGGCTGCTGTTCCTCACCCTCGTACCGTCGACCGTCCAGTCGTCGATCGCCTTCACCTCGATCGCCCGCGGCAACGTGCCCGCGGCGATCTGCGCGGGCTCCTTCTCCTCCCTGGTCGGCATCGTCGTCACACCGTTGCTGGCGGCCGCCCTGCTCGGGAGCAGCGGGGGCGGCTTCTCCGCGGACTCACTCCTGCGGATCGTGCTGCAACTGCTCGTGCCGTTCCTCGCGGGACAGGTGCTGCGCCGCTGGATCGGGGGCTTCGTCACCCGCCACAAGAAGGTGCTCGCGCTCGTCGACCGCGGTTCGATCCTCCTCGTCGTCTACACGGCGTTCAGCGAGGGAATGGTCCAGGGCATCTGGCACCGGGTGAGCGCGGCGCGGCTGGGCGGACTGCTCGTGGTCGAGGCCGTGCTGCTCGCGGTGATGCTCGCCCTGACCTGGTACGGCGGCAGGGCACTGCGCTTCGGCCGCGCGGACCGGATCGCCCTGCAGTTCGCCGGCTCCAAGAAGTCCCTCGCCTCCGGACTGCCCATGGCGAGCGTGCTGTTCGGCGCGCACGCCTCCCTCGCGGTGCTGCCGCTGATGCTCTTCCACCAGATGCAGCTCATGGTGTGCGCGGTCATCGCCAGACGCCGGGCCTGCGATCCGCTGGAACCGAGTGAACGCACCGGCGAGCGGACTGCGGCGACGGCCTGAGACCCGCGCGTCGTGCCGTGCCTGCCGTGCGCGCACCGGACCACAGGCCGAGCTGCCCGCCCCGCTCGGTGCCGCCGAACGGGAGCAGTTCACCGAGCTGTTGATCCGGATCTCCGGCACGGACGGCTGACGGGGGATAACGTTCCGTCATGACCGTCCCCCTCGCGCTCGATCCCGCGCGCACCGCACTGGTCCTCGTCGATCTGATGGACCGCATCGTCGCCCTCCCCCTGGCGCCCCGCAAGGGCACCGAAGTGCTGCTGACGGCCCAGGAGTTGGCGGACTCCTTCCGCTCGGCGGGAGCCCTCGTCGCACTCGTCCGCGTCGAGCGGCCGGGGGTCGCCGAGCAGCCGTCCGGCAGCCAACTGGTCCAGGGTCTGGCACGGGAGGGCGATGTGGAGATCGTGAAGCGGACGATCGGCGCCTTCCAGGGGACCGGCCTGGACGACCGTCTCCGTGAACGGGGCGTCACCACGCTCGTGTTCGCGGGCATCGCCACGAATCTCGGCGTCGAGTCCACCGCCCGCGCGGCCGGCGACCTCGGCTACGACCTGGTCTTCGTCGAGGACGCGATGGCCGCTCTCACCGGACCCGAACACGAGGCGTCCGTGAAGCTCGACTTCCCGCGTCTGGGCACCGTGGTCCGCGCGGCCGACGTGCACTTCACGCGCGGCTGAGCCGAGGGGCCGGCCCGGGAGAGGTGCGGCGGGGCGAGGGGGACGACGCCGCTGCGGACGCACCCGGCGAGGCTCGGGCCGGCGCGGGCCCGGCGGCGACACGGGGCCGACGGCGACACGGCGACGACCGCCACGGGGGGTCGAGAGCGACGGGGGCCGACGGCGACATCGGGCCCACCCGCAGAGCCGGCCCGGCGGTGGCCGGGGCTCGGCGGCTCGGGAAGCCCGCCCGCCGGTTGCGAGGCACCGCCGCCTGCCGCGGGGAACCGGGTCAGCCCTGGGCGGCCGGGGCCTTCAGGGCTATGCGCTCCTCACCCGCGTAGACGTTCATGGAGCTGCCTCGCAGAAAGCCCACCAGGGTCAGTCCGGTCTCCACCGCCAGGTCGACCGCCAGCGAGGAGGGCGCGGAGACCGCCGCGAGCATCGGGACGCCCGCCATCACGGCCTTCTGCGCCAGCTCGAACGAGGCCCGGCCCGACACCAGCAGGATCGCCCGGGACAGCGGCAGGTCCCCGTTCTGCACGGCGCGGCCGACCAGTTTGTCCACCGCGTTGTGCCGGCCCACGTCCTCGCGGACGTCGAGCAGTTCGCCGTCCTCCGAGAACAGGGCTGCTCCATGGAGCCCCCCGGTCCGGTCGAACACCCGCTGCGCCTCGCGCAGCCGGTCGGGGAGGACGGCGAGCAGCTCGGGCTCGATCCGGAGTGGGGGAGCGTCGGCGACGGGCCAGCGGGTCGTCGTGCGCACCGCGTCCAGGCTCGCCTTGCCGCACAGGCCGCAGGAGGAGGTGGTGTAGACGTTGCGCTCCAGCGTGATGTCGGGGATCGCCACCCCGGGCGCGGTGCGCACGTCCACCACGTTGTAGGTGTTGCTGCCGTCGGCCGTCGCGCCCGCACAGTAGACGATGTTCTGGAGGTCGCCCCGCTCGGCCAGCACGCCCTCGCTGACCAGGAAGCCGGCGGCCAGCGCGAAGTCGTCACCGGGCGTGCGCATCGTGATCGCCAGCGGCTTGCCGTTGAGCCGGATCTCCAGTGGCTCCTCGGCGACCAGCGTGTCCGGGCGGGTGGAGACCGCGCCGTTCCTGATGCGGACCACCTTGCGTCGTTCGGTGACTCGTCCCATGTCGTGATCAGCCCCGGTTCTGTACGTGCTGGTAGCCGAAGCGGCCCTTGATGAGAGTGTTGCCGTGGGTCACCGGGTCGTCGTCCCGGTGACGTGTCCTTCACGATCTCATTGTCCTGCACACGGTCGGGAGACCGGACGGTCCGACCGTTCGGCGCAGCCCGCATACCGCTCACCGCAATCGGTCGATGCTCCCCCTTCTCAGCGTCGGAAACGGGTTTCTACCGTTCAGGTTTCATGAGTCCCCCCATCGCGCCGCCCGGCTGGAGCCGCTGGCTCGTCCCCCCGGCCGCCCTCTCGGTCCACCTCTCCATCGGCCAGGCCTACGCCTGGTCGGTGTTCAAGCCGCCGCTGGAGTCCGCGCTCGGTCTCAGCGGCACGCAGAGCGCGCTCCCCTTCCAGCTCGCCATCGTGATGCTGGGCCTGTCCGCGGCGTTCGGCGGCACCCTGGTGGAGCGCAACGGGCCGCGCTGGGCGATGACCGTCGCCCTGGTCTGTTTCTCGTCCGGCTTCCTGATCTCCGCGCTCGGCGCCGCAGTCGAGCAGTACTGGCTGATCGTCCTCGGATACGGCTTCGTCGGCGGCATCGGTCTCGGAATCGGTTACATCTCACCCGTCTCCACGTTGATCAAGTGGTTCCCGGACCGCCCCGGCATGGCCACCGGAATCGCCATCATGGGCTTCGGCGGCGGCGCGCTCATCGCCTCCCCCTGGTCGGCGCAGATGCTCGAGTCGTTCGGCGCCGACAGCTCGGGCATCGCCCTCGCGTTCCTCGTGCACGGTCTCTCGTACGCGGTCTTCATGTCGTTGGGCGTCCTGCTGGTGCGGGTGCCGCGCGGTGAGCGGCCGGTCGCCGGCGCGCCGAGCGCTCTCGAGGGCGTCCAGGTCTCGGCACGCAGCGCGGTGCGCACCCCGCAGTTCTGGTGTCTGTGGATCGTGCTCTGCATGAACGTGACCGCCGGCATCGGCATCCTCGAGAAGGCCGCGCCCATGATCAGAGACTTCTTCGCCGACACCTCCACACCGGTCTCGGCGTCCGCGGCCGCCGGCTTCGTCGCCCTGCTGTCCGCGGCCAACATGGCCGGCCGGATCGGCTGGTCGTCGACCTCCGACCTGGTCGGGCGCAAGAACGTCTACCGCCTGTACCTGGGCGTCGGAGCCCTGATGTACGCCCTCATCGCCCTGATCGGCGACTCGTCGAAACCGCTGTTCGTCCTGTGCGCGCTGGTGATCCTCTCGTTCTACGGAGGGGGCTTCGCGACGATTCCCGCCTACCTCAAGGACCTGTTCGGGTCCTACCAGGTGGGCGCCATCCACGGCCGGCTGCTCACAGCCTGGTCGACGGCCGGCGTACTGGGCCCGCTGATCGTCAACTGGATCGCCGACCGCCAGGAGGAGGCCGGCAAGGACGGCTCGGCGCTGTACACGCTGTCCCTGTTCATCATGATCGGGCTGCTGGCCGTCGGCTTCGTCGCCAACGAGCTCGTCCGTCCCGTCCACGTCCGTCACCACGTACCCGACCAGAGGAAGGCAGCCGATGCCGAACGACAGCAGCCCGAGTCCGCAGCCTGACCGGCGGCCGTTGACCGCCTTCGCCTGGCTGTGGGTGGGGGCGCCGCTCGTCTACGGGCTGTACGAACTCGTGCAGAAGGCGACGCAGCTCTTCACCGGGTAGCGGTGGTCGCGGGGCGCGTGTTCGGCGGGCGGGCGTTCGGCAGGTGAGCGGGCGTCCGAGAGCTATGGGGAAGCCGACAACGGGGGAACCGGTTTCCTGTCGCTTCACGCGCCCTCGTACCCGTGAGTCACTGATCAGACTGGTGGATCCCGCAACCCACGGCAACGAGGGGACCCACCACATGAACGGCTCGCGCATCTCCGCCGTCGGCCACTACCAGCCCGCCAAGGTGCTCACCAACGAGGACCTGGCGGAACTGGTGGACACCAATGACGAGTGGATCAGGAGCCGGGTGGGCATCCGCACGCGCCACATCGCCGGGCCCGACGAGCCGGTGGACGAACTCGCCGCGCACGCCGCGGCCAAGGCGCTCGCGACCGCGGGCCTCGCGCCGGACGAGATCGACCTGGTGCTGGTCGCCACCTCCACCGCCGTCGACCGCTCTCCCAACATGGCCGCGAGGGTCGCCGCCCGCCTCGGCATCCCGCAGCCCGCCGCGATGGACGTCAACGTCGTCTGCGCCGGCTTCACCCATGCGCTGGCCACCGCCGACCACACCGTCCGCGCCGGCGCCGCCACCCGCGCCCTGGTCATCGGCGCCGACAAGATGTCCGAGGTGACGGACTGGAGCGACCGCACCACCTGCGTCCTCGTCGGCGACGGGGCGGGCGCCGCCGTGGTCGAGGCCTGTCCCGACGGCGTCGAGCCCGGCATCGGGCCCGTGCTGTGGGGCTCGGTGCCCGAGATGGGGCACGCGGTGCGCATCGAGGGCCAGCCGGCACGGTTCGCCCAGGAGGGGCAGAGCGTCTACCGCTGGGCCACCACCCGGCTGCCTCCGCTCGCGCGCCAGGCGTGCGAGCGGGCGGGGTTCAAGCCCGAGGACCTGGCCGCCGTCGTCCTGCACCAGGCGAACCTGCGCATCATCGAGCCCCTCGCGGCGAAGATCGGGGCCGTGAACGCGGTCGTCGCGCGCGACGTCACCGAGTCCGGCAACACCTCCGCCGCCAGCATCCCGCTCGCCTTCTCCAAGCTCGTCGAGCAGGGCGCCGTTTCCACGGGCGACCCGGTGTTGCTGTTCGGTTTCGGCGGCAACCTCTCGTACGCCGGGCAGGTCGTGCGCTGCCCGTGACCCGCGGACAGTGACCCGCAGGCGTGTGAGGACCCGGACGTGACCCGCCCCCGCCGGCAAGCGATGACGGGCCCGACGGCGACGGGCGCGAGCGACGCGGGACGCGGGTCGTTCGGCGCGGTGTGCACACGGCGGCGGGTCGCGGTGGGTGTGCGGGCGCGGTCGGCGGGTCGCGGTGGGACGCGCGGTCGCCCGGTCCGGCGGACCGTGCGCCGTGGACTGTAGACGACAGACAATCGGCGCCGGCTGCGGAAGGCCGCCCGGCCGAGCGGGCCCATCGCGCGCACCCGGCTTGCACACGTCGTGCCCCTCCATGGTTCGCGGCGTACGCGGCCGTCCACGGCCGAATCGCGGCCATCGCCGCCCATGACGAACAGGAGGCCGCCCGGCTGATGCGCGAGCACACCGAGCACACCCGCCATGCGTACCGCGCCCGCGCCACGTCCTGATCCGCGCGGGTGGAGGACCGGCCCGCCGTGGGCCTGCGGGTGACGGGTCGCCGGGTGAACGGCGGCCACTCGGGGGAGGGGCGCCGTGCAGGGCCCGTCACCGTGCGCGGCCAGCGGTTATGCAGGTGAGAGGCACGCCGAAAGCTTGGTATTGTTGTCCGTGTCGCCGCGGGGATCTCCTCGCAGGCGGCAGACACCTGGTCCGGGTGGCGGAATGGCAGACGCGCTAGCTTGAGGTGCTAGTGCCCTTTATCGGGCGTGGGGGTTCAAGTCCCCCCTCGGACACTCTCACTCTCCGCACCGAGTCGATTCCACTCGGTGACGCATCGTAACCCGTATTCGGCTTTCCGCCGGATGCGGGTTTTGTTGTTTTCGGTAGCCCTTAACTCCGGAATGTCGCGGAAGGACACTTATCGGTTGTCCTGTCGTGCGGCGCCGAGCGGTTGTTGCGAACCCGCTTCCCGGCTCGTTTCGCGGTCGTTCGACAGTACGACTGACGGTTCGTCAATGTTCATCTCCGTGGGCATATTGGCGCTCTGTGGTTCCTTCTTGTGGTGATACGATCACGCTCGCTTGTGGGCGGGCGGATGGGTGCAAGACGACATCTCCGGCTACGGGGGGCAGTCCGGGCGGTCATTCCCCGTGCGGGCGGTCCGCCGGTCCACCCGTGTTGACGGGAATTCAGCAACTGGCCGTCAGTCGCCTGAAGAGAGTCTTATGACTGATTACATACGGAACCCGGTACTCTGGGCTCTCCTCGCTGCCGTACTCATCGCAGTCGCCCTCATTGTTCGCCAGCGCAGGGCGGCGCGTGCCTTAAGGCGAGAGATCGAGGGGCTCAGATCCCACTACTCCGTCCTCGAAAACGAGTACGCGCAATCTGTCGAGGCCGCTCGGGAAAGAGCCGAAGAGGCTACGAAGACGGTCCTCAAGTCCGCGATGCGGACTCTTCAGGGCCTCGCCGCGGAACAGCAGTTGATCGTCTCCCGGCTGCAGAACAAATATGGCGAGTCGGTCATCCTCCAGGACCTCCTGGAGATCGACCACACGAACTCGCAGTTCGGCCGGCGCGCCCAGTCCATCGCCGTGCTCTGCGACGGCTGGCTCGGACGCGCACGCGATGTCGCGTCCGTCTATGACGTGGTGCGCAGCGCCCAGGGCAGGGTGCGCCACTACCGGCGGGTGGAGATCCTCTCCCAGGTCGACTTCGGCATCACGAGCCGTGCAGTCGAGCCGGTCGCACTGGCCCTCGCCGAGGTGCTCGACAACGCCACGAGCTATTCCAGCCCGGACACGGTCGTCGAAATCAACATCCGTACCGTGCCCAAGGGCATCTGCATCGTCGTCGACGACGCCGGTGTCGGCATGAACGACGAAGAGCGCGCCCGCGCGGACAAGCTCCTGTCGAGCGAGCGGGTGTCGGGCGTCTCCGGCCTCGGCAACCCGCCGCAGTTCGGCTTCGCGGTGATCGGCGTGCTCAGCGAACGCTTCGGCTTCGAGGTGTCGGTGGACTCCACCTCCCCCTACGGCGGCGTCCGTGCAGTGCTCCTCCTGCCGCACGACCTGCTCACCAACGCACCCGAGCAGAAGGAACCGGCCCCGGTCGTTCCCGCTGCGTCCACCGCACCCCTGAGCGGCGGCCCCGAGACCGCGCTGACCGCGGCCGCCACGTCCGACGGCCTGCCGAAGCGGCGCCGCAAGCGGCCGATGGCCATCGTGCCCGGCAGCGCGTCGAACGCCTCCGGCGCCTCCCGGACGGGAGCGGAGACGGCGGCGATCATGGGCGCTTTCCAGCGCGGCACCCGGTCGGGCCGGGCCGTGCAGACGGACCCGGCGGAACAGTCGAGCACCCGTGGTGCAAGCAGCGAAGGGCATGAGTTCTCGTGAATGACGATCTGTCATGGATGCTTGACAGCGCCCTGGAGATTCCCGGGGCCCTGCACGCCGTCCTGATCTCCGCGGACGGCCTGCTGATGGCGCGGACGCAGGACTTCGACAAGGACGACGCGGACCGGGTGGCCGCCGCGATGAGCGGGGTGCAGTCGCTCAGCCGCTCGCTCGCCTTCTTCTGCGAGGACGCGCAGATGCGCTGGCGGCAGACGCTGGTCGAGTTCGACGGGGGCTGGGTCTTCCTGATCTCCGCCGGTGAGGGCGCCTACCTCGGCGTCTCCGCCTCCCCGGACGTCGACATGGCGGACATCACCTTCCGGATGCAGCAGCTCGTCGGCCAGCTCGGCAAGGCGCTCACCACGCCGCCGCGCGAGAACCTTGGCGTGCGGTCATGACCGGCTACGGAGAACTGGAGCCCCAGACACCGGAGTTAGTGCGTCCGTACGTCATCACCAAGGGACGCGGGCTGCCCGACGAAGGGCAGTTGTCCCTCATCACGCTGGTCACGGCGGCGGCGGACCACGAGCAGCGGCCCACCAGGCTGTCGCCCGAGGAACAGAAGCTGCTGGACCTGTGTGCGGCCGGCTACCTCTCGGTCGCAGAGATCGCCGGGCACACCCAACTGCCCCTGGGAGTGGTGAAGATCCTCCTGGCCGCACTCACGGAGGGCGGGTATCTCATCACCCGCCCGCCCGTCCAGCGGGCCCCACTCGCCGACCGGGACATCCTGGAGGAGGTGCTGAATGGTCTCAGGGCCAAGTTTGGATGAGCAGGCGTACGTCCGGCGCGGCGAGACGCAGACGGCCGTCAAGATCCTCGTGGTCGGACATTTCGCGGTCGGCAAGACCACGTTCATCGGGGCGATCTCCGAGATCGAGCCGCTGTCCACCGAGGAGACGATGACGCGGGCGGCCGAGGCCGTCGACGATCTCAAGGGCGTCCAGGGCAAGACCACCACCACGGTCGCCATGGACTTCGGCCGGCTGACGATCAGCGACCGTGTCGTGCTGTACCTGTTCGGAACGCCGGGCCAGCAGCGCTTCGTGCAGATGTGGGAGGACATGGCACGCGGCGCGCTCGGCGCGCTGGTGCTCGTCGATCCCGAGCGGCTCGCGGACTCCTTCGCCGTGATCGACCTGATCGAGCAGTACGGACTCGACTACGCCATCGCCGTCAACCACTTCGACGGCGCACCGCCGCGGGACGAGAGCGCTCTGCGCGAAGCACTCGACCTGCTCGACGACACCCCCGTCGTCACCTGCGACGCGCGGGACGAACGGTCGTCGGCCGACGCGCTGATCACCCTCGTCCGCCATCTGCAGGAACGTGCACACTAGGAGCACACATGGAACAACCCACCGCACCCGTGCCCCCGCCCGGGTGCCCGGCGCACCAGGTCGGCGGTCGAGTGCCGTTGTACGGGACGGAGTTCGCAGCCGACCCGCAGGCCTACTACTCCTACCTGCGGCACTTCGGGCCCACCGCGCCCGTCGAGCTCGCGCCGGGAGTCGAGGCCACCCTCGTCACGGACTACGCGATCGCACTCCAACTGCTCCAGGACTCCGGTGCGTTCCGCAAGGACGCGCGGCGCTGGCGGGACCTCAACGAAGGCCGCATCCCCGCGGACAGCCCCGTCGCACCGCTGCTGGCGTACCGGCCCAACGCCATGTTCAGCGACGGCGCGGAGCACCACAGGCTGCGCCAGGCGATCACGGACAGCATGGCGCGCGTCGACTCGCGCAAGTTGAGCCAGACCACTGAGCAGGTCTCCAACTACCTGATCTCGCAGTTCGGTTCACGTGGCTCGGCCGACCTGCTCGGCGACTACGCCAAGCAGCTGCCGCTGTTCGTGTTCAACGAGCTGTTCGGCTGCACCGCCGACATCGGCGACCGCGTCGTCTTCGGCATCACCGGCATGTTCGACGGTGTGAACGCCGAGCAGGCGGTCGGGGTGATGTTCGGGGCCATCGGCGAACTCGTCGCGCTCAAGCGGTCCAAGCCCGGCGACGACGTCCCCTCGTGGCTGATGCAGCACCCCTCCAAGCTCACCGACGAGGAGATGGTCCACCAGATCGCCCTGCTGCTGGTGGCGGGCAACGAGCCGCTGCGCAACCTCATCGGCAACACCCTGCACCGCCTGCTCACCCACGACGCGTACGCCTACCAGGGCGGTCTGATCGACGAGGCGATCGACGACACGCTGTGGGAGAACCCGCCGATGCAGAACCTCAGCGCCCACTACCCGGCGTCCGACATGGAGTTCGCCGGACAGAAGCTGCACGCCGGCGACCTCGTGCTGGTCAGCTACGCCGCGGCCAACACCGGCCCGGCGCTGACCGCGGCACGCCAGGCCGGCAGCAACCGCGCCCACCTCGCCTGGAGCGCGGGTCCGCACGCCTGCCCGTCCAAGGATCCCGCCCGGCAGATCACCGTGACGGCCATCGAGAACCTGCTGAACAAGCTGCCCGACGTCGAGCTGGCGGTGCCCACCGAGAGCCTGACCTGGCGTCCGGGCCCCTTCAACCGGGGACTCACGGTGCTGCCCGCCAAGTTCACCCCGGTCCAGATCGTGCGGCGGCCCGCCCCCGCACCCAGGGAGGCCCCGGTGCGTCCGCAGCACACGGTCCCGGCGGGCGGCAGGAGCGAACGGGGAGGCGTGTGGAGCCAGTTCCTCAACTGGCTGACGAGGTGACGCACACAACACCCGTCAACTCCACCACAGTGCATGACGATTCAACCGCAGGGGTAGTGAGGAACGCGTTATTCCGTGTTCCTCACGAGTAGGAGGAGATGTCGTGGACCGTAGATCCGCCGACGCCGATCTCATACGACACCCCATCGTCGTGCACCCCCTGATACCCGCCTCCCCAGGCGGGTATCTTCTTGCCCGCCCCGTTTCCGACGGCGAGGTCCGATGAGCACCCCGCGCCCCGACACCCCGGGCGACCCGGCGGGGGACACGCTCGGCGGCCACGCGGCCCGTCAGTTACTGCGACTGAGCGAGATCGCGGGTCTGCCCGCCGCCGACTGCGCGGACTACGCGCGCACGCTTCTCGACGTGCTGGGCCCTCTCGCGCACCGACCGCTGCAGTTGCCTCCGGCCAGCCGCAGCTTCCTCTCGGACGACCACACCCCCGTGGAGTTCTCCCTTTCCTGCGAACCGGGCGCGCCGCCCACCCTGCGGGTGCTCCTCGAGCCGGGGGCGGGCGCCGACGACCTGGCGGACAACGGCCGCACCGGGCTGCGGGTGATACGGGAGATGGGCCGGCGCTGGGGCTTCGGCACCGAGCCGCTCGACGACCTGGAGGATCTGTTCTTCCCGGCGTCGCCTCAGGGGCCGCTGGCGCTCTGGTGCGCGCTGGAGCTGTGTGCGGGCGGCGTCCCCCGGGTCAAGGTCTATCTGAACCCCGCGGCCTCGGGAGAGAAGCGGACCGCCAAGACCGTACGGCAGGCGCTGAAACGACTCGGTCACCGCAAGGCGTTCCAGGCGCTGCCCGACGGCGACCGTCATCTGTTCTTCGCCCTGGACCTCGGTGACTGGGCGGAGCCACGGGTGAAGGTCTATCTGGCGCACGACGACCTGTCGGCCGCGGAGGCGGGCGCCCTGTCCCGCATGGACGACGGCCCCGGCAGCGCGGAGATCGAGGAGTTCTTCCGCATCGTGGCGGGGGAGGAGCACAAACCGCAGCTCGACCGCCGGCCCGTCCAGACGTGCCACGCCTTCACCGAGACGGGGACCGGCCTGCCGAGCGGCTTCACGGTCTACATCCCGGTCCGCGACTACGCCCGCCACGACGGCGAGGCCCTGGGCCGGGCCGCCGCACTGCACGCCCGCTACGGCATCGACCCGGTCTCGGTGCGGCGCGCCTCGGCCGCGGTCACCTCGCGGCAGCCGGAGGACGGCGTGGGCCTCGTCGCCTACCTGGGGCTGGCCCACCAACGGGGCCGTCCGCCGCGGGTCATGACGTACATCTCCTCGGAGGCGTACGAGGTCCGGCCGCCCACGGCCCTCTCGCCGGACCTGCCGGCCGCCGTGCCGACCGCCGTCCCGCCCCCGGTGCCCGCCGAGGCGTGAGCGCGCGGTGACCGGCAACGGGGGACGGGAACCCCGAGGGGGGCCGTGCGCCGACGCCGTCGAACGCTCCCCTCGCCCGCACGGCACGCGAAGCCGGCGGGACGCACCCCGGCGCACGGACGCGCCGGGCTCGGCTCCGTCGGCCGCCGCCTCGAGGTGACACGGCGTCACTCCGCCTGCAGGTCCTCCAGATAGGGCGCGACGTCGACCTGGATCGACGCGCCCTGCACCTGGCCGTACTGGCCGGCGATGCCGTCCAGGTAGTCGACGATCTCCTTGCGCATGACCTCCCGCTGCGGCAGGGTCGCCCTGCCCGCCGCGATCCGTGCCACCCAGCGGGACTGGGCCTCCACGAGACGGGTGACGGAACCGTGCGGCCGGACCAGGCCGACGAAGTGCAGACCGGGGTGGTCGGGCGCGACGACCCGCTTGTACAGCTCGACGGATCCCTGCGGACCGATCGGGCAGCCCGGCGGCAGGAACGGGTACGCCATGCGGTACCCGGTGCAGTGGACCACCGCGTCGGCGGGCACGGAAGTGCCGTCGGTGAAGACCACGCGGTCGGCGTCCAGGCGCTCGATCGCGGGCTTGGGGACGACCCCGCCGTGCCGGATGCGGGTGAGGATCTCGTCGGAGACGGTCACGGCCGAGGCGAAGATCGGATGGTCCGGCTCGGGCAGCCCGTAGTCCGAGAGCTTGCCGCGCGCGACGAGCAGGGCCTGCTCGATGAAGCGGCGCTGCTCCGCGAGGGTCATGGCCGTCCACCACGGCGCCTCGGCGACGTCGTCCAACGGCATGCCGAAGAGCTGCTTGGGCATGATGTGCAGTCCCCGGCGCACCGACAGGACGGTCTGCGCGGCGTACCGGGAGACGTCGGCGGCGATGTCCACCGCCGAGGCGCCCAGTCCCACCACGACGACCCGCCGGCCGGTGAAGTCGCTGCCGTCGCGGTAGTCGAGAGCGTGCAGCACCGCGCCTTCGAAGGTGTCGGAACCCGGGAGCGGAGCGGGCAGGACCGGCTCGGTGTTGTGCCCCGAGGCGACGACGACCTGGCTGAAGTCGCGTGTGGTGCGCCGTCCTCGGGCGTCCTGGCTGACCACGGTCCACGAACCGCCGGCGCTCTGCGTGACGGACTCGACCGTCGTCCCCTTCTCGATGCGGTCCGTCAGGCCCGCCCAGTCGGCGAAGGCGCACAGGTAGGCCGCGACGTCATCGTGGCGCGGGTAGACGGGGTAGGAGTCGGGCATCGGGTAGTCGGCGTAACCGGTGAGCCGTTTGTTGGTGTTGAGGTGCAGCGAGAGGTAGCCCGGCCCGCGTTCGCCGGCCTGCGGCTGCCGCCAGAGCCCGCCGACCTCGGGCGCCCGCTCCAGGACGACGAAGTCGACGCCCTCGGACTTCAGGGCGTGCGCGGTCGCCAGCCCCGACAGTCCAGCACCTATCACACACAGGCTCACACGTTCCCCCACAGAAAAGACACCGATCGTTCGTGCACGGGCAGTTGCATGCCCGTGCGGCGCACCCAGCACGCTTCGCACAGCCGCGACAAGGATCACAGACGTGCTCGACGGCCCGGGGTGGGGCGCGGAGCGGCGGGGGGTACGGCGGACTTCGTGGGGCGAGCCGCCCACTTCGGGCGGGCCGTCACTCCCGAGCGGTGGCCCACAGGCCCCGGACGTGGCCCAGGTGCCGGGTCATGACCTCGCGCACCGCCCGCTCGTCGCGGGCCAGCAGGGCGTCGAGGAGCTCCAGATGCTCCTCGGCGGACGCCAGCAGACGCCCCGACGCGGACAGGGCGGTCAGCCCGTACAGCCGGGCGCGACCGCGCAACTCGCTCACCACCCGCACGAGATGGGTGTTGCCGGCGAGGGCCAGCAGGCCCAGGTGGAAGCGGGTGTCGGCCTCGACGTAGGCGATGAGGTCGCCCGCGACCGCCGCGGCGACGATCTCACGGGCCGCGGGACGCAACGCCTCCAGGGACACCGGGTCGGCGGTGGTCGCCAGCGCGACCACCGTGGGGATCTCGATGAGCGCGCGGACGTGGGTGTACTCGTCGAGCTGCCGGTCGGAGACCTCGGTGACCCGGAACCCCTTGTTCGGGACGGCGTCGACCAGGCCCTCCTTCGCCAGGTCGAGCATCGCCTCGCGCACCGGGGTGGCCGAGACGCCGAAGCGGGCGGCGAGGGCGGGCGCCGAGTACACCTCGCCGGGCAGCAGCTCGCCCGCGATGAGCGCGGCCCGCAGGGCGTCGGCGACCCGCTCGCGGTAACTGCTCCGGCGACCGCCGAGCACCGGCAGGGCGGGGGCGGGTGCGGGCGCCGGAGCCGGAGCCGGTGAGGCGGGCTTCCGGCTGCTGGTGCGCGGGGCGGCGGCCATGGGGTCTCCTCGGAACGCTGTGCCATGTCACGTGCCACCAGTATCTACGGGCCCGGCCGCCCCGGGCCGCCGCCGTCACGGTCGCCGGACGGGGCGCGGGCGGGCCGGGCGCGCGGTCAGAGCACGAAACCGGCCGGGAAGGGGTCGGTGGGGTCCAGCAGGTACTGGGCCGTGCCGGTGATCCAGGCGCGGCCGGTGAAGCTGGGCAGCACCGCCGGACGGCCCGCGACCTCGGTCCGCCCGAGGAGGCGGCCCGTGAAACGGGTGCCGATGAAGGACTCGTTGACGAACTCGGTGTGCAGCGGCAGTTCGCCTCGCGCGTGCAGCTGGGCCATGCGCGCGCTGGTTCCGGTGCCGCACGGCGAGCGGTCGAACCAGCCGGGATGGATGGCCATCGCGTGCCGGGAGTGCCGGGCGGTGGCGCCGGGCGCGTACAGGTGGACATGATGGCAGCCGCGGATGGACGGGTCCTCCGGATGCACCGGCTCCTCCTCGGAGTTGATCGCCGCCATCAGCGACAGCCCGGCGTGCAGGATGTCGTCCTTGCGGGCGCGGTCGAAGGGCAGCCCGAACTCCTCCAGCGGCAGGATGGCGTAGAAGTTGCCGCCGTACGCCAGGTCGTAGGTCACCGTGCGGCCGTCGGGCAGAACCGCCTTGCGGTCCAGCGCGACCGCGAAGGAGGGGACGTTGCGCAGGGTGACGGAGGTGGCCGCTCCGTCCTCCACCGCGACCTCGGCGACGACGAGCCCGGCCGGGGTGTCCAGCCGGATCGTGGTGACGGGTTCGACGACCTCGACCATGCCCGTCTCGACGAGGACGGTCGCCACCCCGATCGTGCCGTGCCCGCACATCGGGAGATAGCCGGAGACCTCGATGTAGAGGACGCCCCAGTCGCAGTCCGGCCGGGTGGGGGGCTGCAGGATCGCGCCGCTCATCGCGGAGTGTCCGCGCGGCTCGTTCATCAGCAACTGCTTGACGTCGTCCCGGTGTTCGCGGAACCACAGCCGCCGCTCGTTCATGGTCGCGCCGGGGACGACGCCGATGCCGCCCGTGACGACCCGGGTCGGCATGCCCTCGGTGTGCGAGTCGACGGCGTGCAGGACGAGCTTGCTGCGCATGAGGTGCCTCTCCGTGCCGTGCGGTCGCCCGCCGGCCGCGTGTCGTGCGCCGCGGACGGGTGGAACCTGTGGTCGTCCGCCGTGGCGGTCCGTCCTGTGATCTGTTGCGGCGGTCCGCCGTGGCGCTCTGCCGTGGTCCGCTGCGGGGCCGCCGGCCGTGGGCCGGGCGACGTGCGCGTCTCGGGCGGCGTGCGCGCCGCGGGGGCCCAGGGCGGGGCCGCGTCATGCGAGACCGGCGGCGACGGCCTTCTCGGTGGCCGCGCGGACGGCCGCCTCCTGGTCCGGCAGCAGCGGGACCCGCGGCGGACGGCAGCGGCCGCCGTGCCGGCCCACGACGTCCATCGAGAGCTTGATGGCCTGGACGAACTCGACGCGCGAGTCCCAGCGCAGCAGCGGATGCAGTTCGCGGTAGAGGGGGAGCGCGGTGGTGAGGTCGCCGGCGACGGCCGCCCGGTACAGCTCCGCCGAGGCCCTCGGCAGCGCGTTGGGGTAGCCGGCCACCCAGCCCTTCGCGCCGGCCACGGCCAGCTCCAGCAGTACGTCGTCCGCGCCCACCAGCAGATCGAGTTCCGGGGCGAGTTCGGCGATGCGGTAGGCGCGGCGGACGTCGCCGGAGAACTCCTTGACGGCGTGGACGTGACCCTCGCCGTGCAGCCGCGCCAGCAGTTCGGGCACCAGGTCGACCTTGGTGTCGACGGGGTTGTTGTACGCCACGACCGGCAGGCCCGTGCGGGCCACCTCGGCGTAGTGGGCGACGACGGACCGCTCGTCGGCGCGGTAGGCGTTGGGCGGCAGCAGCATCACCGCCGAGCACCCGGCCCCGGCCGCCTGTTCGGCCCAGGAGCGGGCCTCGGCCGAGCCGTACGCGGCGACCCCGGGCATGACGCGCGCCCCTCCCACGGCGGCGACCGCGGTCTCCACCACCCTGGCGCGCTCCTCGGGCGTGAGCACCTGGTACTCGCCCAGTGAGCCGTTGGGCACGACGCCGTCACAGCCGTTCGCCACCAGCCAGGCGCAGTGCTCGGCGTACCGGTCGTGGTCGACGCGGAGGTCGTCGTCGAGCGGCAGCGCGGTGGCGACGAGGACGCCGTGCCAGGGGCGCCGGCGGGAGGCGGTGGGAGCCGGGGCGACGACTGAGGAGCGGGCGGGCGTCGACGGGCCGGCGGGCACCGGCGGTGCGGCGGGCACGGGGGATGTGGCGGGGGTGGTCATGCACGGGTCCCTTCACAGGCGGTGACGTGGGAACGAGGTGTGACATGTCACGTGTTGGCCGGGGGTTCGACCGGAGGTTCGAGCGAGGGTTCGGCCTGGGCGGCCAGCACGCCGAGCGGCACCGGGCGGGCGAGCAGCCGTCGCGCAGGGGTGAGCGGGCAGCCCGCCACGCCGGCCACGCCGGGCTCGCACACGCGGCCCTGGCACCAGCCCATGCCGGCCCTGGTCAGCAGTTTCACGGTCCGCAGGTCACCGGCCCCGAGAGCGTCGACGGCCTCTCGGACCGCGCCGGCGGACACCTCCTCGCAGCGGCACACGAGCGTCTCGTCGGTCACCTGCTCCGTCCACCGGACGGGCTGTGCGGCGTACGCGGCGTCCAGCGCGGCGAAGAACGTCCGCAGCCGGTCACGGGTCCGGGCGGCCGGCGCCCAGCCGTCCGGGTCGGGGACCCGTCCCGTCAGCCGGGCCGCCGCCGACCGGCCGGCGATGTGGCCCTCCGCCAGCGACAGCGTCGCGCCGCCGACGCCCGTGCTCTCGCCCGCGGCCCAGACGCCGGGCACGTCGGTGCGCTGCTCGGCGTCGACCCACACACCCGGTCCGTCGGGGCGGCAGCCGAGCCCGTCCGCGAGATCCCGGTGCGGCAGCAGACCGTGACCGACGGCGAGGGCGTCGCAGGAAAGCCGCCGTCGGCTGCCGGGCACGGGACGGCCGTCGGCGTCCAGCGCGGCCACGGTGACCGACTCCAGCCGGTCGGCGCCATGCGCCTCCAGCACGACGTGACGGACCATCACCGGCACGCGCAGGAAAGCCAGTCGGGCCGCGAGCGCCGCCCCCTCGGCGAGCTTCGCGGGGACCGCGGCGAACGCGCGGGCGCCGCGTGCGAGACCCTTGGGACCGGCCGACTCGACCAGGGCGACCACCCGCGCGCCCGCCGCCGCGAGAGCGGTCGCCACGGGCAGCAGCAGGGGACCGGTGCCGGCGACGACGGCCGTACGGCCGGGCAGCGACAGCCCTCCCTTGAGCAGCGCCTGCGCGCCGCCCGCGGTGACCACCCCGGGCAGGGTCCAGCCAGGGAAGGGCAGAACCTTCTCGTATCCGCCGGTCGCCAGCAGCACCGCGTCGGCCCGCACGGCGACGGACTCGCTCTGCTGCGGACCCAGCAGCGCGTGCACGACGAGGCTGCCCGACTCCCGCTCCACACACCAGACATGACGGTCATTCAGGTGCGTCACCCGGCCCGCGGCGACATGGGCGTCGAGTCCCGCGCGCAGACGCTCCCAGGTGCGCCACTGGTGGTGCAGCGCCTCGGGCCGCCGAGCGCCGAGGCCCCGCGCCGGCTGCCGGTAGAACTGCCCGCCCGCCTCGACCGCGGAGTCGATCAGCACCACCCGCACGCCGCGCGCCGCGGCCGCCAGAGCGGCGGCGAGTCCGGCCGGGCCGGCGCCGATCACCGCGAGGACGGGGCGGCGCTCACTCACCGTGACCCGTCCCGGCCTGCGAGCGGACGACGGCCCCCGGCGCGGCCGGCACCAGACAGGCCCGCTGGTCGGGCCGGCCGTCGACGGTGACCAGGCAGTCGAAACAGACTCCGATCCCGCAGAACACCCCGCGCGGCCGGCCCGCCCCACGGGTCGTGCGCCAGGCCGTGACACCGGACGACCACAACGCGGCGGCCAGCGTCTGCCCGGGCAGCGCCTCGATCTCCCGGTCGTCGAAGGTCACGGTGAACGCAGCGCCGGGACGGGCCCGGACCAACCGCAGGGGATTCACGGGGAGGCCTCCTCGTCGAAGGATTCCGCACGGTCCGGGCGGCCGGCGACGCGGCCGGGGCGCGGGGTGCGGGGCGTGCGGTCGAAGCGGTCGAAGCGGTCGGGACGGAACGGCGTCAGATCCAGCTCCGGGCCGGCGCCGGTGAGCGTCTGCGCGAGGAGCCGGCCCGTGCCGGTGGCGAGACCGATGCCCGCGCCCTCGTGTCCGCAGGCGTGGAACAGCCCGGGTACCCGCGGGTCGGGGCCCAGCGCGGGCAGGTGGTCGGGCAGGTACGGGCGGAAGCCGACGTAGGCGCGCATCGCCCGGACGTGCGCCAGGAAAGGGAAGAGGCGGGTGGCTCCCGCGGCCAGGGCGCGCACGACCGGCAGCGAGAAGGACTTGTCGAAGCCGACCCGTTCCCGGCTCGCGCCGATCAGCACCGGTCCTGCGGCGGTGCCCTCGACGACGGGGGAGGTCTGCAGGGCCGCCGAGTCGCTGGCCACGTCGGCGACGTAGTCGGCGGCGTACACCTTGTGGCGTACGCGCGGCGGCAGCGGCTCGGTGACCAGGACGAAGCCACGGCGGGGCAGCACGGGAACGTCGACGCCGGCCAGGGAGGCGACCTCCGCCGCCGCGACGCCCGCCGCGTTGACCACGGCGGGCGCGAGGATGTCCCCGCGATCCGTCCGCACCCCGCGCACCGCCCCGTCGGGGCCGCGCAGGACGCGGGTCACCGCACGGCCGGTCTCCACCCGTGCGCCCGAGGCGCGCAGCAGGTGGGCGGCGGCGAGAGACGGCATGACCTGCGCGTCCTGCGGGTACAGCACACCGCCGGCGAGTCCGTCCGCCACGTGCGGCTCCAGGTCCCGCAGTCGGTCCGCGTCGACGGCGACCGCCCGTACCCCTGCGGCGCGCTGCCCGGCCGCGAGGGCCGTCAGGGCGGAGAGGGATGCCGCGGTCGACGCCACCACGAGACCGCCCTTGGGCTCGTACTCCACGGCGGCGGCGAGCTCCTCCTGAGCCAGTTCGCGCCACAACCGGGACGACAGCAGGGCCAGTTGGAGCTCGGGCCCGGGCTCCTTGTCGGAGACGAGGAGATTGCCCTCGCCGGCGCCGGTGGTGCCGCCCGCCACCGGCCCGCGGTCCACCACGATCACGTCGAGACCGGCGCGCGCGGCGTACAGCGCACAGGCGGCGCCCACCATGCCCGCGCCGACGACCACCACGTCACCGCTCGGTCGCTTGGTCACGCCAGTAATATGTCACATGGCGCTGCACCGGGGAAGACGGCGTACGGGCGTGCGCCGACGGCCCGCCGAGCCGGTGCGCCCGGACTGCGCCCTCAGTCGAACTCGCTGGGCTCCGGGGCCGGAGTGCGGCCCTCCCGGACGTCCTTGAGCCGGGTGGTGCCGTGGGTCATCGCGGCCTTGGTGCTGTCGTGGTCCACCCCGTGGTACCCGCCGTTGGTGACGGTGATCGCGTCGTCACCCACCCGTACGGCCGCGACGTCCAGGGTGAGGGTGACCGGCGCGCCGCCGGACGTGCCCTTCACCGTGACGGTGACGCCCTCCCGGGCGTCGCCCACCTTCGGCAGCGAGGAGATCGCGACGACCTGCACGGTGCGCGTGCCGCCGGAGCCTTTCGCGGTGAACTGGTCGCACTCGGTGGTCAGGGATCCCAGCCAGTCCAGGGACTTGTCGAGGTCGTCCCGGTCGTACGCGCCGACCTGGTAGAGGAGCCGGGAGACGCCCTCGGTGAAGCCGGTGAGCGCCGACGCGCCCGACGGGCGGCCCAGCAGGTCGTCGCCGTACAGCCCGTCGAGCAGCCGCTGGCAGGCGGCGGCCTGCGTCTTGCCCGTGAGGAACTGCTGGGTGTCGACCGTGCCGACGACCAGCTCGTCCTCCCAGGACGCGGCCTCCTTCTCCGACACCTGCGTCCAGTCGTCCTCCAGGTCGCCCTCGGTGATCAGAGCGGTCCGGGCGCCGGCCGGTGTGAGCGTGTCCTTGCCGGGGGACGGGGTGGTCGTCCGTTCGGCCACGGGCGAGGCCGCGACGCTGGAGGCGCTGCCGGCGCTGGACGTGCCGGACGCGCCGTCCTCGCCGCCCCCGCAGCCGGCCGTCGTGACGAGCAGCGTTCCGGCGGCCAGGGCGGCGGTCAGCGCCCGCACCGGGCCGCCCGGCCGGCCCGGACGGGTCGGACCGGCCGGGCCCGACGGACGGGGCGGACAGGTCGGACGGGACGACGGACGAGGGGTGGTCACGGGTACCTCCAGAGGACGGGGCCGGGCTGCCCTGCCCTCCACGGCACCACCGGCCGGGCCGCTCGACCAGCGCAACGAGTCGTACGGGTGACGCCGCGGCGCGGGCGCGGGCACCGGGCGACCCGGCGTCCGCGGCGCCGCCGGGAAAATGCGAGGTGACCGGCACCGGGGGCAGGGCATCATGGCGGTCCCGTAGCCCGACCGCGGCGCCGGGACGATCATCGTCGGGGGAACGACCGGGGGGCACCTGTGACCGTCACCAACATCCTGCTGTCCGGCGTCGTCGGCTCGACCGCCTACGGACTCGCCCACGAGGGCTCCGACGTGGACCGGCTCGGCATGTTCGCCGCCCCCACCGAGGAACTGCACGGCCTGCACACTCCCAAGGAGTCGCACGTCAGCACGGCGCCCGACCGCACACTGCACGAGGCCGCGAAGTGGTGCAGGCTCGCGCTCGGCGGCAATCCGACCGCCATGGAACTCGTCTGGCTGCCCGACGAGCTGTACGAGGTGCGCACCCCGCTCGGCGACGAACTCATCCGGCTGCGCTCCACGTTGCTCAGCGCCCAGCGGGTCCGTGACGCCTATCTCGGCTACGCCACGCAGCAGTTCCGCAGGCTGCGCAACCGCGGCGAGGGCGCTCCCGCGCAGGACGGCCGCCGACGCAGCGCCAAGCACGCCAGGCATCTCAAGCGGCTGTGCGTCCAGGGCTACGAGCTCTACGCCACGGGACGGCTGACGATCCGGGTCGACGACCCGGAGAGCTACCACCGGTTCGGCGACGAGGTCGCCGCCGATCCCGACGCCGCGCTGCCGCTGCTGCGCGGTTTCGAGGAGGCGTTCGCCAAGACGCGCAGCGTCCTGCCGGACCGGCCCGACGAGAGAGCCGCCGACGCCTGGCTGCGCCGCGTGCGCAGGCGGTTCTACACGACGCAGTAGTCAAGTCCCGTTCTTCGTCCTGGCCTTGACGGCAGGCCCGTCCGGGCGATGGCCGAGGCCTTTGCCCGGACGACGGCAAAAATCGCGTGCCGGGCCGCTCCCCGGCTCCTACACTCGCAGCAGACCGAACGCGGCCGCCGCAGGGCGCCGCACCGTACCGAGAGACACGAGGGGAGCCGGACCGTGCGTGACCACACCGCTGTCGCCGCTCCCCGTTCCCGCTACGAGGTGATCCTCGTGTCCTCGTCCGTCCGGTGCCCGCAGCGCGGCCGGCACCGGATCTCCTGACGTAGGCCCGAGCGAACAAGAGGCAGTCGACGCCGTACATCTGACGATCCATCATCGTCGCGTCGGCTTCACCGCGGGACGCCCTGTCCGCACTCTCGCACCCTCGATCCGTCGCACCCTCGTCCGGTACATCGCGCTGCCCGTTCCCAGGAACACCCCGAAAGGCCAAGGGCCGTGCGCAACCACCTCGATCGTGACCTCACCCGTCTGTCCACCGTCCGCAACCTGGGCATCCTCGCCCACGTCGACGCGGGCAAGACCACCGTCACGGAGCGGATCCTGTACGCCACCGGGACCACGCACAAGCGCGGCGAGGTCCACGACGGCACCACCGTCACCGACTTCGACCCCCAGGAGCGCGACCGCGGGATCACCATCTTCGCCGCGGCCGTCAGCTGCGAGTGGGAAGGCCACCGGATCAACCTGATCGACACCCCCGGGCACGTCGACTTCGCCGACGAGGTGGAGCGGTCCCTGCGGGTGCTGGACGGGGCGGTCGCCGTGTTCGACGCCGTGGCCGGCGTCGAACCGCAGAGCGAGTCCGTGTGGCGGCAGGCCGACCGCCACGGCGTGCCCAGGATCGCGTTCGTGAACAAGCTGGACCGGGCCGGCGCCGACCTCGACGCCGCGGTGGACTCCGTCCGCGAGCGCCTGCATCCCGTGCCGTTGACCGTACAGCTGCCGATCGGGGCGGAGGACGCCTTCGAGGGCGTCGTCGACCTGCTGCGCATGCGGGCGCTGACCTGGAGCGCGGACGGCGGTGACACGGCCGCCGACACACCCGTGCCGGCGGAACTGCGGGAGGAGGCGCTGCGCCGGCGCAGGCTGCTGGAGGAGGCCGTGGCGGAGCGGCACCCCGCCGCCCTGGAGGAGTTCTGCGACCAGGGGACGCTGTCGGCACGGACGCTCTCCGCGGCCCTGCGCGACCTCACCCGCACCGGTGACGGCCTGGTCGTGCTGTGCGGCTCGGCCTACCGCAACCGCGGGATCCAGCCGCTGCTCGACGCCGTCGTCGCCTATCTGCCGTCCCCCCTGGACGTGCCGCCCGTGCGCGGCGCGGCCGGGGTCGACGGCGGGGTCGACGGCGGGGTCGGCGGCCCCGGCCGGGAGCGCGGCGCGGCCGGCGAGCGGCGTCCGGCCGATCCGCACGCGCCGTTCGCGGCCCTCGCGTTCAAGGTCGCCGCCATGCCCACGGGACGGCTGACCTACCTCAGGGTGTACTCGGGCACGATCGAGAAGGGAGACGCGGTGTGGGAGTCGGGTACGCGGCGCACCGAGCGGATCGGGCGGATCCTGCGGGTGCAGGCCGACCGGCACGCCCAGCTGGAGCGGGCGGTCGCCGGTGACATCGTGGCGGTCGTGGGGCTGAAGGCGGCGCGTGCGGGCTCGACGCTGTGCGCGCCGGAGGCGCCCCTCGTCCTGGAGCCGCCCGGCGTGGCGGCCCCGGTCGTCTCGGTGGCGGTGGAGGCGCGTACGGGCGCCGACGCCGACCGTCTGGCGTCGGCGCTGGCGCGGTCGGCCGAGGAGGATCCGTCGCTGGTGGTCAGGACCGACCCCGAGACCGGTCAGACGGTGCTGTCGGGCATGGGCGAACTGCATCTGGAGGTCGCGGTGGAGAAGATCCGCCGCAGCCTCGGGCTGGAGGTCGCCGTCGGCCGCCCGCGGGTGACGTACCGCGAGACGGTGGCCCGGGGCGTGTCCGGCCTCGTCTTCCGGCACGTCAAACAGGACGGCGGGGCAGGGCAGTTCGCGCATGTCGTGCTCGACGTCGAACCACTCGACGCCGGATCGCCGGCCGGCGGACCGCACGGTGCCGGATCGCACGGTACGGGTTCGCCGGGGGCGGACGGCGGCGCCGCGACCGGGTTCGCGTTCCGTTCGGCGGTCGTCGGCGGACGGGTGCCTCAGGAGTACGTGCGTGCCGTGGAGGCCGGCTGCCGGGACGCCCTCGCCGAGGGCCCGCTCGGCGGGCACCCGGTCACCGGCCTCAGGGTCACCCTGACCGACGGGGCGACGCACGTGAAGGACTCCTCCGAGACGGCCTTCCGCACGGCCGGCCGCCTCGGGCTCCGGGAGGCCCTGCGTCGTTGCGCGATGGTGCTGCTGGAACCGGTCGTCGAGGTGACGGTCACCGTGCCGGAGAGCGCGGTGGGCGGGGTGCTCGGCGACCTCGCCGCCCGGCGCGGCCGGGTCACCGACTCGACCGTGCGCGGTGGTTCGGCGGTCGTCACCGCGACCGTGCCGCTGTCCGAACTGTTCGGCTACGCGACCCGGTTGCGCAGCCGGACGCAGGGCCGCGGCGCCTTCTCGGCCCGTCCGACGGGGTACGCCCCGGCGCCGACGGCGACACCGGCGCGGTAGCTCCCGGCGAGGGCCGAGGGGAGCCCGCTCGGCCCTCGGCGCGGTAGCTCCCGGCGAGGGCCGAGGGGAGCCCGCTCGCGCGGTCGCCGGCGCGTGCCGCGAACCTGCCGGGTTCGCGGCACGCGCCGGGCCGAGTCGGTGGCACCGGCCCCGTGCGGCCGACGCGCGCACCGGGGCGCGCGTCGATCCGCGGGCTGCCGTCGCCGTCAGGGATACGAGACCACCGTGGACGGCACCGTCGACGTGCCGGACGTCGGCGCGCCCAGGTCGTTGATCACGTGCTCGTACTGGCCCTGGCCGCCGAGCGAGACCACCAGGAGGTCGTGGAACTTCACGCCCGGCGCCTGCGGGGCGGCGAAGCCGTGGTGCTGGACGATGGTGGGGTCGACGTTGAAGAAGCAGTAACTGCCGAGGCCCCAGCCCTCGTGCGCGGTGACGTCGTCGCCGACCTTGTAGGCGGCGTAGCCCTTCAGCGCGCCGTTCTGGATCGCCGCCTGGTCCGGGGCGTCGTACGCCTTCTCGTTCTGGAAGAAGATCGTGCGGCCGCGCTGCCCGTGCCACTGCACGTCGTACTTGTTGAAATGCTCTACGAACAGGCCGGTCGCCAGCACGTCGTCGCCGTTGACGACGACCCCGTAGTCGGCCCGGTTGGTCTCCCAGCCGACGCCCTCGCCGTGGTCGGCGCGCCAGACCCAGGTGTGGTCGACGATCGTGTGCCGGTTGTTGATCACCATGCTGGTGGTCGCCTTGCCGGCGCCCGCCCCGCCGATCCTGATGAACACGTCCTGCACGGTGGTCGGGTTCGCGCGATGGTCGCGCCGCGCTCCCGGCGGACCGACCTCCAGCAGGGTCCTGGAGTTGACCGGGCCGGCGTCGACGAGGAAGCCCGCCAGCCGCACGCCGTCCACGTCGGCGACCTTCATCGCCGTGACGCCGTTGTCGGGGATGAGCGTCGCGTAACCGAGGCCGAGGACGACGGTGCCTGCGCGGTTCACCCGGATCGGCCGGTCGAGGTGGTAGACGCCCGGCGTGAGCAGCAGATGCAGGCCCTGGTCGAGGGCCTGGTTGAGGGTGGCGGCGGAGACGCCGGGCCTGGCCACGTAGAACCGCGACAGGGGCAGCGAACTTCCGCGCGGGGTGCCGCGGCCCCAGGACACGCCGCGTGCGTCGGTGCGCTTGGCGGGCAGGAACACGCGGTAACCGCCGCGGTCGAGATACAGGAACGGCTTCTCCCGCGAGACGGGGGTCGTCTCCAGCGTGGTGTACGGCGGGCTGGGGAAACTCTGGGCGGGGGCGCCCTCGACGCCGGAGAAGACCATGTTCCACACGCCGTTGAGCCAGCTGCCGATCGCGCTGTCGCGGGTGTACCACTGCTGCTGCGAGTAGGGGCCGATCTCGCCTTCGATCCGGCTGTCGGCGATATAGCCGCCGCTGGCCCAGCCGAAGCCCGACGGGGCGAGGTTGAGACCGCCGTGGACGTGCATCCGGCGGAACGGGGCGGCCTGGGCGACCGCCCAGCGGTTGACGCCGCCGGCCGGTACGAGCGCGAGGTTCTCCGCGGAACGCCAGAAGTTCTGCGTGGCGTTGCCGCCGAACCAGCCCGCGTCCACGGTCACGTCGCCGTTGATGGTGGTGTCGTCGGGGGACAGGCCGAGGCCGGCGATGGAGGTGTAGAAGCCGAGCTGGGCGTTGAGTCCGTGGTAGACGCCGGGCCTGAACAGCAGGGCGTAGCGTCCGGTGCCGAACTGGGCCGACTCCTGCCGCCGGAACACCTCGTCCAGCCGGGCCTGGATGTCGGGGGTCGACGGGTCGAAGACGAGGACGTTCGGGCCGAGATCGCCGCCGCCCGGCAGGGCGCACCGACGCCCGCCGCGCGAGGCGGCGGCCGACGCGGCGCCGGACGACGCGCCGGGCGAGGCCGCGGACGCCGGTGCGGCCGAGGCGGGCGCCGCGGCCAGTGCGGTGAGCGCGGGGGCGGCCGCGGCCGTGGCGGCGGCCGCGAGCACGGCTCTGCGGCGTACGGCGGGGGTGTCCGACGGCGGCTGGGCGTGGGGCATGGCGGCTCTCCTCGGTGCGGGACCGCTCACGGGGAGCGGCTGGCTAAAGGAAGTGAACGGTCATGTGCTTGAGAGCGCTCTCTCAGCGCTGAATGCTTCAACTGTCCGAACGTGTGCGTCAAGTGGTGTGACCGCGGTTGTCCGTGCCGGGATGTGTCGGGGCGGGGGTCGGGGCCGGGTCGGGGCGCTGCCGTGACTCTTGACGTGGGCGCGTTCCGCCGTTTAACTCACGTCCTAAATTAAGCCCTGATGACACCGGGAGCCGACCCATGCGCACCATTCGAGCCGCGGCCGCAGGCGCCGTCGTCATGTCACTCGCCCTCGCGGCCACGGCCTGCGGCGGCGGGAGCTCGACGGACGGCGGGGGATCCAACGACTCGCCGAAGACCCTGACGTACTGGGCCTCCAACCAGGGCGCGAGCATCGAGGTGGACAAGAAGGTCCTCCAGCCGGAACTCGACAAGTTCGAGAAGCAGACCGGCATCAAGGTGAAGCTGGAGGTCGTCCCCTGGTCGGACCTGCTCAACCGGATCCTCACCGCGACCACGTCCGGTCAGGGCCCCGACGTCCTCAACATAGGCAACACCTGGTCGGCGTCGCTCCAGGCCACGGGTGCGCTGCTGCCCTGGAACGAGGCGAACCTCGCGAAGATCGGGGGCAAGGACCGCTTCGTGGCCTCCGCACTCGGCTCGACCGGCGCAGCGGGACAGGACCCGGCCGCGGTGCCGCTGTACTCGATGGCGTACGCCCTCTACTACAACAAGCAGATCTTCGCCGACGCCGGCATCGCACAACCTCCGGCCACCTGGGCCGAGTTGGTGGCCGACGGCAAGAAGATCCAGGCGAAGGGCAAGCAGGTCCTCGGCGCCGAGGGGGCGAACGTCGCGGAGAACGTCCACCACGTGTTCGTTTTCGCCAGGCAGCACGGCGCGGACTTCTTCACCGCCGCAGGCAAGCCCGACTTCACCTCGGACGGCGTGGTCTCGGCGGTCGAGCAGTACGTCGGTCTGATGGCGAAGGACAAGGTCGTCCCGCAGGGCAACGCCGAGTACGCGCAGAACCAGTCCGTCAGCGACTTCGCCAAGGGGAGGACGGCGATGCTGCTGTGGCAGTCCGCGTCCGCCAACCTCGCGTCCCAGGGCATGAGCGCGGACGCGTACGGCATCGCCCCGGTCCCCGTGCAGTCCGGCTCCCCGGGCGCCGGCGCCCAGGTCAACTCGATGGTCGCGGGCATCAACCTGGCGGTCTTCAAGAACACCGACAACCTCGACGGCGCGAGGAGGTTCGTGAAGTTCATGACCGGCGACGAGGAGCAGAAGATCCTCAACACGGCCTACAGCACCATCCCGCCCGTCGCCTCCGCCCAGTCGGACGCCGCCTTCGACTCCCCCGCGAACGCGGTACTCAAGGACACCCTCGCCAAGAGCGCCGCCGCGCTGCCCCAGGTCGCCGACGAGTCGCAGTTCGAGACGGCGGTCGGCACGGCCGTCAAGGAACTGTTCGCCGACGCCGCCGCCGGCCGCGCGGTCACCACCGAGTCGGTGAAGGCCGGGCTCGCCAAGGCGCAGCAGCAGATGCCGGCGAAGTGAGCCCGATGACCACCACCGTCGAGGTCGCGAAACCTCCTGTACGCTCCGACGGCGGCGGGACTTGTCGGCCGCGCCCCGGCCGCCTCCGCCGCGTCGGACTGCCCTACCTGCTGCTCCTGCCCGCCCTGGTCCTCGAACTCCTCGTCCACCTGGCGCCGATGGTGATCGGCATCGTGATGAGCTTCAAGGAACTCACCCAGTTCTACATCCGCGACTGGGACACGGCCCCCTGGTCCGGCCTCGGCAACTACCGGGTGTCGGTGGACTTCGACGCCCCCGTCGGCGCGGCCCTGCTCCACTCGTTCCTCGTCACCGTCTGCTTCACCCTGCTGTCGGTCGGCCTGTGCTGGGTCGTCGGTACGGCGGCGGCGGTCTTCATGCAGGACGCCTTCCGCGGCCGCGGACTCCTGCGGGCGCTGTTCCTGGTGCCGTACGCGCTGCCCGTCTACGCGGCCGTGATCACCTGGGTCTTCATGTTCCAGCACGACAACGGCCTGGTGAACCATGTCCTGCACGACCAGCTGCACCTCACCGACAAGCCGTCCTTCTGGCTCATCGGGGACAACAGCTTCTACGCGCTGCTCACCGTGTCGGTGTGGAAGGGCTGGCCGTTCGCCTTCCTCATCGTGATGGCCGGCCTGCAGAACATCCCGCGCGAGCTGTACGAGGCCGCCGCGCTGGACGGCGCCGGGATGTGGCAGCAGCTCCGCCGTATCACCCTGCCGTCCCTGAGCCCGGTCAACCAGGTGCTGGTGCTGGTGCTGTTCCTGTGGACGTTCAACGACTTCAACACCCCCTACGTCCTGTTCGGCAGGGCCGCCCCGGAGGCCGCGGACCTCATCTCGGTCCACATCTACCAAGCGTCCTTCGTCACCTGGAACTTCGGCACGGGCTCGGCGATGTCGGTCCTGCTGCTGCTCTTCCTGCTGGCCGTGACGGGCGTCTACCTCGCCCTCACCTCGCGACGGAGGTCGTCCCGTGCGCGGTGACTCACCCACGGCGCCGCCGCGTTCCTTCCTCTGGTCCCGGCGGATCTTCCTCACCCTGCTCACCGGCTTCGTGCTGCTGCCGGTGTACGTGATGGTCTCGAGCTCGCTCAAACCGCTCGCGGACGTCACGGGCGGGTTCCGCTGGTTGCCCAGCGATCTGACCGTCCGCCCGTACATCGACATCTGGACGACCGTCCCGCTCGCCCGGTACTTCGTGAACTCGCTGATCGTGGCGGGTGCGGCGACGGTCTGCTCGGTGGTGATCGCCGTGTTCAGCGCGTACGCGGTGAGCCGCTACGAGTTCCGGGGCAAGCGGGTCTTCACGGTCACCGTGCTGTCCACGCAGATGTTCCCCGGCATCCTCTTCCTCCTCCCGCTGTTCCTGCTCTACGTCAACATCGGCAACGCCACCGGCATCGCGCTGTTCGGCTCGCGGGGCGGGCTGATCCTGACGTATCTGACGTTCTCGCTGCCCTTCTCCATCTGGATGCTGATCGGGTACTTCGACTCGGTCCCGCGCGACCTCGACGAGGCCGCCCTGGTCGACGGCTGCGGGCCGCTCGGCGCGCTGGTGCGGATCGTGGTGCCGGCCGCGCTCCCCGGCATCGTCGCCGTCGCCGTCTACGCCTTCATGACCGCCTGGGGCGAGGTGCTGTTCGCCTCCGTCATGACCGACGACACCACCCGCACGCTCGCCGTCGGACTCCAGGGCTACTCCACCCTGAACGACGTGTACTGGAACCAGATCATGGCCGCCTCGCTCGTCGTCAGCGTGCCCGTGGTCGCCGGCTTCCTGCTGCTCCAGCGCTATCTGGTCGCCGGGCTGACGGCGGGCGCCGTCAAGTGACCTCCTCCGCACCCTCCGAAGGGACTTCCGTGACCATCGACCTCGCCGCACTCCCGCACGACTTCCTGTGGGGCACGGCCACGGCGGCGTACCAGATCGAGGGAGCCGTGGCCGAGGACGGACGTGCGCCGTCGATCTGGGACACCTTCTCCCACACCCCCGGCAAGATCGCGAACGACGACAACGGCGACGTCGCCTGCGACCACTACCACCGCTGGCGTGAGGACATCGCGCTGATGCGGCAACTGGGCGCGGACGCATACCGGTTGTCCGTCGCCTGGCCGCGGGTGGTGCCGGGCGGCGACGGTCCGGCCAACGCCAGGGGCCTCGCCTTCTACGACCAGCTGATCGACGGGCTGCTGGAGGCGGGCATCACGCCGTCGGTCACCCTCTACCACTGGGACCTCCCCCAGGTCCTCCAGGACCGGGGCGGCTGGCCCGAGCGGGCGACCGCCGAGCACTTCGCCGCGTACGCCTCGGTCGTGGCCGGCCGCCTAGGCGACCGCGTCACCCACTGGGCCACTCTGAACGAGCCCCTGTGCTCGGCCTGGATCGGGCACCTCGAGGGCACGATGGCGCCGGGTCTCAAGGACCTGACGGCGGCCGTCCGCGCCTCGTACCACCTGCTCCTCGGCCACGGCCTGGCCACCCAGGCGATCCGTGCCGCCGCTCCCGGTGCCCGGGTCGGCATCGTCAACAACCTCTCCACGATCCACGCCGCCACCGACCGCCCGGAGGACGTCGCCGCCGCGCTCCGCATGGACGGCCACACCAACCGCTGGTGGCTCGACCCGGTGCACGGCCGGGGCTTCCCCGCCGACATGCGCGAGGTGTACGGCGTCGAACTCCCCGAGCGCCAAGGCGACCTGGCGACCATCGCCGCGCCGCTGGACTGGCTGGGCCTGAACTACTACTTCCCGCAGACCGTGGCCGACGACCCCACCGGCCCGGCGCCCCGGGTCCGCACGGTCCGCAAGGCCGGCGTCCCGCGCACCGGCATGGACTGGGAGGTCGACGCCAGCGGTCTCGAGGACCTGCTGCTGCGCCTCACCGACGCGTACGGGGCGCGCAGGCTGTACGTCACCGAGAACGGCTCCGCGTTCCCCGACGTCGTCCGCCCCGACGGCACGGTGGACGATCCGCAGCGTCAGGACTACCTGGTGAAGCACCTGGCCGCCTGCGCCTCCGCCGCCCGCAAGGGGGCCCCGCTGGCCGGCTACTTCGCCTGGTCGCTGCTGGACAACTTCGAGTGGGCGTACGGCTACGACCAGCGCTTCGGCCTCGTCCACGTCGACTACGCCACCCAGACCCGCACCGTCAAGGGCGCCGGCCGCCGGTACGCGGACATCATCCGCAGTCACCGGGAGCAGGGGCGAAAGGCCGCCTGAGGCCGTCCGGCCGGGCCCGGTGGACACGGACGGCCCGGTGGACATGGGGGAGCGGGCTCGTGTCCACCGGGCGGTTGTGTCCGGGACCTCGGGGTTCAGCAGTCCCGCAGTTCCGCCGACTGGTTGAGGATCTGGGCGCGCTGGGAGGTGAAGCGGGTGTGGGTGGCGCCGCCGCGGGCTTGCGGGCGGAAGGCCGCGACGCGGTGGCAGTTCTGGAAGGCCAGGGCGATGCCGAAGTGGCGTTCCAGGCTGCCGCGGATCGCGTCGCTGGCGAGGGCGCGCAGCAGCTGGCCGCGCTCCTGCTCGGAGGACGGCGGCGTCTGGTTGTCGGCGAACTCGGCGATGCCGCCGTGGAGTCGGGTGGCCAGGTCGGAGACGAGACCGTAGGCGTAGGGGAGGGACGTGCGGATCGTGTCCACGAAGTCCTCCTCGCGGACGGCGCCGGACTCGGCCTGGGCGAGGAGCTTCGGGGAGACGTCGAGAGACATGGGTGTCCTGGTTTCTGTGGTGGGTGGGTCAGGAAAGGGGGGTGGGAGGCGGCGGGGCGGTGCGGGATGCGCGCGGGTGTGTGCGGGGGGAGGGGTGCGGCCGGGTCAGGGGAGGGAGAGCGGGCCGGGGGTGAAGCCGGGGTCGACCTGGGACGCCAGGTCCTGGCCGGTCGCCTCGTTCGCCCAGGAGCGGGCGTTGCGGAGGTGGAAGCGGACGGCGTGGCCGTGCAGGGTGGGCCAGTCCTTCGGGCGGGCGTCGACCGCGCTGCGCAGGACGTCCAGGGCGTGCCGGTTGGCTTCCTCCAACTCGCCCTGCGGGGCGCCGCGTTCGGCCGAGCGGACCCAGGGGGAGAGGGCGACGTGGGTGAGGAGGTCGTCGCCCACCTCCTCCTTGAGGAAGAGCAGGTCGTCCTCGCCGGTCACCTTGTTTCCGACCACGGCGAGGGGGATGTCGTACTCGCGGGCGTGGTCGCGGTACTGGCGGTAGACGGAGACGCCCCTGCGGGTGGGTTCGGCCACCAGGAACGTCATGTCGAAGCGGGCGAACAGGCCGGAGGCGAAGGCGTCGGCGCCCGCCGTCATGTCCATCACGAGGTACTCGCCGGAGCCGTCGACCAGATGGCTCAGATAGAGCTCCACCGCGCCCAGCTTGGAGTGGTAGCAGGCCACCCCCAGGTCGCTCTCGTCGAACGCGCCCGTCACCATCAGCGGCACGCCGCCCACGCGCCGGACGTGGCGGGTGTGCAGCTCGTCGTCGCCCAGCAGGCGCAGCAGCCGTGAACCGCGCCCCGGCGGGGTCGTCTTGACCATCGCCTCACGGGAGGCGATCCGCGGATTGTCGCCGCGCAGCAGGTCCTTGACGTCGCCCAGGTGCGCGGCCAGCGGCGGGGCCGTGAACGGCGTCGTGCCGGCCGGGTCCAGGGCTTCGGAGAGGTGCTGGTTGATGTCGCCGTCCACGGCGAGCACCGGTGCCCCGGAGAGCGCCAGCCGCCGGGCGAAGAGGGCGGACAGGGTCGTCTTGCCGCTCCCGCCCTTCCCCACGAATGCGACGCGCATCACAGCGCCTTGTTGAAAATGAATGTCATGTGGCTAGATTTAGGGGTGCCTCATGATCTCTGTCAAATCGACGCCCTGGGGGTGATGTCGTGATCACCCTCGCCCCGCTTACTGCATATGATGTGCAAGTGCGTGACTACTGCATAAGGGCTGCGGGCCCCGAGGACCTCGACGGCGCCCGAGCCGTCATGCTGGACACCGTCTACCGGGACTTCGGCAGCGGGTACGTGCCCCGCTGGCACCGCGACATCATCGATCCCGGCGCCGCCTACCTCACCCCCGACCGCCACACCCTGCTGGTCGCGGTCACGGTCGCCGACGGCCTCGGCGACGGGGGCGGCGAGGTCGTCGCCACCGCCGCCCTCGACTCCCGCGGCCCCGCGCATCCGCCGAACCCCCGGCACGTCGCCGAGCGCTATCCCTGCGGCACGACCGCGCAGTTGCGCCGCGTCTACGTCCGTCCCGAGCACCGCCGACGCGGTCTCGCCCGCCGACTGGTCGCCGAACTGCTCGCCTTCGCGGTCGCCGACGGCGGCTACCGCTCCGTCTATCTGCACACCGACCCCGCCGTCGAAGGCGCCGAGGCGTTCTGGCGGTCGCTCGCCACCGTCGTGCACGACGAACGGGAGGAGGCGGACGGCGGCCAGGGCATCGTGCACTTCGACGTCCCCTTCGACGCCCTCCTCCCCGCCTACCTCTCCCCCCGCCCCCGCACCACAGGCCGGTAACCCCATGCGATTCGCCCCTCCCGCCCCGCTCGCCCCTCACACCGCTCCCGCTCCACTCCTTCCTGCGGCCCGCCTCGCCTCCCCGCTCCGTCGCCGCCCCCGGCTCCTCGCCGCCCTCTGCCTCGCGCCGCTGCTCACCGGCTGCTTCGCCGCATCCGGCGGCGACGGCGAGGGCGAGCGGTCCGCCGCCGGGGCCGACGCCCGGCTGCGTGTCGCCCTCGCCTTCCCGCCCGCCGAGAACCTCTCCCCGTACGGCGCCGACGCGACGATCCTCAGCAGGCTCGGCGTCACCGAGGGGCTGACCGCCCTCGACGCCAACGGGTCCGCCGCCCCCGCGCTCGCCGCATCGTGGCGCCGCGAGAGCGACCGCAGCTGGCTGTTCACCCTGCGCGAGGCCGTCTTCCAGGACGGCACGGACGTCACCCCCGCAGCCGTCGCCGCGTCCCTCACCCGCGCCACCCTCGCCAAGCCCGCCCCGGCCGCCCTCACCGGCGTCACCCTCACGGCGAAGGCGGAGGGCGGCACGGGCGTGCGCGTCACGACCGCGCGGCCCGACCCCGTCCTTCCCCTGCGGCTGTCCAGCCCCCAACTCGCCGTCCTGTCACCGAAGGCGTACGCGAAGAAGGACGCCGTCGACCCGGCAGGCACCGCCACCGGGCCGTTCGAACTCACCAGCCGGAACGGGGCCACCGCCGCGGTCCTCGACCGCTTCGACGACCACTGGGGCGGCCGGGCCCAGGCCTCCGGCGTCGACGTGCGGTTCATCGCCGACGGCGGGGCCCGCGCCAACGCCCTGCGCACCGGACAGGTCGACGTCGCCGAGGCGATACCCGTGGCCCAGGCCGCCGGCCTCGACGCGGACACCCGCCGCGAGACCGCCACGACCCGCACCACCAGCCTGCACCTCAACACCGGGTCGGGCGTCTTCAAGGACCCGGCGCTGCGCGCCGCCGCCCGGGCCGCCGTCGACCCCTCCGCCCTCGCCGAGGGCGTCTACGAAGGACACGCCGACGCCGGCGCCGGCATCTACGGCCCCGCCGTCACCTGGGCCGCGAACAAGCGCGTCCAGCCCGCCGGGCGAGCGAGGGCCGCTGCCCCCGGCGGCGCCTCCGTCACCCTCGCCACCTATGACAACCGGCCCGAACTCCCCGAAGTGGCCCAGGTGCTGAAGCAGCAGCTGGAGAAGGCCGGCTTCACGGTGAAGCTGGAGGTGCGCGAGTACGCGCGGCTGGAGACCGACGCGCTCGCCGGGAAGTTCGACGCCTTCGTCGGGGCCCGCAACAGCCTCCTGGACACCGGCGACCCCGTGTCGCTCCTGGCGAGCGACTTCACCTGCGGCGGCGGCTACAACCTCTCCCTGCTCTGCGACAGGGGGGTCGACCGGGCCGTGGGCACGGCGCAGGCCGTCGCCGACACCGGCGGACGGCAGGACGCCGCCATGGCCGCCGAGGCCGCGGTGCTCCGCACCGACGCCGTCGTCCCGCTCGTCCACCAGCGCGTCGTCACCGGCGTCGACGAAGACGTCCGCGGTGTGCTGCTCGACCCCTACGAGCGCACCCTCGTCGGCGCCGGGACCCGGCGCTGACGGGATGACGAGCAGGCTGGGCACGCTTGCGTGGCGTGCCGTACTGGCCGCGCTGCTGGTGTGCGGGACCGGGCTGCTGCCGTGGATCTCGCACACCGATCCGGCGCTCACCGTGCTCAAGGCACAGTCCGCCGAGCGTGACGCCACCCCTCAGGCGCTCGCCGACGTCCGCGCCCGACTCGGCCTGGACGACGGTCCGCTGCACCTGCTCGGGCAGTGGCTGACGGGCCTGCCGCGCGGGGACGCCGGACGGTCCTGGATCTCCGGAGCGCGGGTCACACCCGACGTCCTCGCCGCGCTGGGCGCGTCACTGCTGCTGGTGACGGCGGCCCTGGCCGTCGCGCTGGTCACCGCCGCCGGCGTGTGCGCCCGCACCCTGCGCCTCGGTGCGCGAGGGGCCCTCGACGGCCGGCCCGCCGGCGGCTCCGGCTCCGCCGTGCTCGCGGCGCTGCCGGAGTTCCTCGTCGCCTCCGTCCTCGCCACGGTCGTCGGCGTGCAGCTGGGGTGGCTGCCCGCCCTCGGCTGGTACGGCCCGCAGTGGACCGTGCTGCCCGCGCTCGCCCTCGGCCTGCCCGCCGGCGCCGTCCTCGGGCGGCTCCTCGACGACCAGCTGCCCGCAGCCTTCGCCGAGCCCTGGGCGGTCGCCGCGGCCGCCCGAGGAGTGGCCGGCCCGAGCGTCGCCCGCAAGGCGCTGCGCCGCTGCGTGCCCGGACTGCTGCCCAACCTCGGGCTGTTCCTGGTGGGACTGACCGGCGGCTCCGTCGCCGTGGAGCAGATCTTCGACATCCCGGGGCTCGGCCGGACGACCCTGCAGGCGGCGATCGCCCAGGACCTGCCCGTCCTCCAGGCGGGCGTCCTCGTGCTCGTCGCGCTCGCGGCCGCCACCACCGCCGTGCTCCGGCTCGCCGCCCGGCGGCTCATCGGACCCGCCCTGCGCGACGGGGCCCTGCACGCCCTGCACCGGCCCGCACCGCGCCCCCGCCGGATCCCGCCCCTTGCCCACGGCGGCGCGCTGCTCGCCGTCGTCCTGTGCGGTCTGCCCCGCGACCCGCTCGCCCTCGACACCGAGGTCCGCCTCCAAGCCCCGTCCGCAGCGCACCCGTTCGGCACCGACGCACTGGGGCGCGACGTCCTCGCCCGGGTCGCGCACGGCGCCCTCGACACCCTCGCCCTCGCCCTCGCGGTCAGCGCGACCGCGCTGGCGGCAGGCATCCTGCTCGGGCTGCTGCCCCGGCTGTCCGGGCCGCTCGTCGACACGGTGAACGCCGTCCCGCCCGTCCTCGCCGCGCTCCTGGTCGCCGCCGTCCGGGGCGGCGGGGCGTGGACGCCCGTCCTCGCCGTGGCCGTCGTCGCCTGGGCGCCGCTCGCCGCGCACACCTCCGCGCTGCTGCGCGAAGAACGGGCGACCCTTCACCTCACCGCCACCCGCGCCCTCGGCGCCGGACCCTGGCGCCTGCTCACCGGCGAGCTCCTGCCCGCCGTCCTGCCCCCGGTCACCCGCCACGCCCTCCTGCGCCTGCCCGGCATCGCCCTCGCCCTGGCCGCCCTCGGCTTCCTCGGCCTCGGAGCGCAGCCGCCCTCCCCCGAATGGGGCCTGCTGCTCGCCGAGAACCAGCCCTACGCCGAACGCGCCCCCTGGGCCGTCCTCGCCCCCGCCGCCGCCCTCGCCCTGCTCGGCGCCCTCGCGGTGACGGCGGCCGGACTGCGGCGTAACCCGGGGCGACGCCGTGCGGCGGAACCCGGCGTCGGCGTACGCTCCCGCGCGGCTTCCGGTGAACGTCCCACGACCCGTGCGGAGTCGGTGGGCGCAGGATGACCGCGGTGCGACTCGGCGTCCGCCGGGGGGCGAAGGCAGGGCCCGGACTGCCCTCCCTGCCAAGGCTGCTGATTGTCACTCAGTTCGCCTTCAACGTCGGCTTCTTCGCGGTGTTGCCCTTCCTCGCCGAGCACCTGGGCGACGCGGTGGGCATGGCCGGCTGGCTGGTCGGGTTCGTGCTGGGACTGCGGACCTTCAGCCAGCAGGGGCTGTTCGTCGTCGGAGGGGCGCTCGCCGACCGTCACGGCGTACGGCCCGTCGTCCTGGCCGGGTGCGCGCTGCGCGTCGTCGGATTCGCCTGGCTCGGATACGCGGAGCAGACCTGGACGGTCGTCGCGGCAGTGCTCCTCACCGGGTTCGCGGCCGCGCTGTTCTCGCCCGCCGTCGAGTCCGAGGCCGCGCGGCAGGCCGTCCTGCACGAGGCGGCCGGCGGCGGCCCGCGGACCCGGGTCCTGGCCCTGTTCACGGTCGCCGGGCAGGCCGGGGCGTTCGTCGGACCGCTGCTCGGCGCACTGCTCCTCGAGGTCGACTTCCGCGCGGTGTGCCTGGCCGGCGCCGGGGTCTTCGTGCTCGTGCTCGCCGGTCACGCCCGGCTGCTGCCGCGGCACCTCCCCGGACGCCCCCGCGTGCGTGTGCGCGGCGGCGCGGGCCCGCTGCTGCGCAACCGCCGCTTCCTCGCCCTGTGCTGCGCCTACGGCGCCTACCTCCTCGCCTACAACCAGCTCTACCTCGCCCTGCCCGCAGAGGTCGAGCGGGCGGCCGGTTCGCAGGCGCCGCTCGCCTGGCTGTTCGCGTTGTCCTCGCTCCTGGTGGTGACCGCCCAGCTGCCGGTCACCCGGTGGGCGGGGGAGCGGACCGGCCCCCGCCGGTCGATGGCCGCCGGACTCGCGCTGATCGCCGCCGGGTTCGCCGTCGTGGCCGCCGCCCTCCCCGCCGGCCGGACCGGCACGGCCGGGCTGCTGCCCGCGGCCGCCTTCGTCGTACTGCTCACCCTCGGTCAGATGCTCGTCGCGCCCGCCGCCCGCGCCTGGGTGCCCGACCTCGCCGAGGAGGGCCGGCTCGGTCTGTACACCGGGGCGCTGTCCTCGGTCTCCGGGCTGATCGTGCTGCTGGGCAGCGCGGTCACCGGCGCTCTGCTCGACACCGCACTGCCCCCGGCCGTCCCCTGGCTGGTGCTCGCCGCCGTGCCGGCCGCCGCCGTCGTGCTCCTGCCGCGCCGCGGGTGAAAACGCGGGCCGTGACCGACGTGCCGGGTGGACGTGGCAGGATCCCCCCGATGAGTGCGTCCCCGGCCGTCCGGAGTCTGCGCGCCGCGGTGTTCGCCGCGGTGTGCGTGGCGCTGGCCGCCGCCGGACACGGGCTCGCCACCGGCAGCCCGCCCCCGCCGTGCGCGGACGGCGCCGGCTTCCTGGCGGTCTTCGCCGCCGGATGGCTGCTCGGCGCCCGCGAGCGCTCGCTGCCCGGGATCGGCGCGGCCGTGCTGGCCACGCAGGCCGGCCTGCACGTCGTCTTCGGCGCCGCCCGCTCCCGGGCGGCCGCGCGCACCATGCCCGCGATGCCCATGACGTCCGCGCACGGCATGCACCTGCACGCCCACGCGGCGGCCGCGACCCCGCACGCCACGGCGGCCCACGTCCTCGCCGCGATCGCCGCCTCCTGGTGGCTGCGGCGCGGGGAGGCCGCCCTGTGGTCGCTGCTGCGCTGGGCGGTGGCGTTCCTGCCGGGCCTCGCCGCCTGGTGGCGCGGGACGCCCGTACCGCCGCCGGCGCCGTCGGTCCCCGCCGCCGCACCGGCTCGTGTCCCCGCACGGCCCTCGCGGCTCCGCCACGCCGTGAGCCGGCGCGGCCCGCCCACCCCGGTCCCGTACGCGATCTGACCCCGGGCCGGCCCGAGCCGGACCACACCCTTCCTGTACGGAGATCACCTGCTCATGTCCTCGACACCCATGTCCCTGGCGTCCATGTCCTCGACACCCATGTCCCCGGCGTCCGGCTCCGCGGCGTCCGGGTCCACGACCCGCCCCGCCCTGCGCCGCGCCGGTCTCGGCGCCGTGCTCGCCGCCGCCGCGGTCCTCGCCGCCGCCGGCGCCGCCTCCGCGCACGTCACGGTGCACCCCGAGAGCTACGCCCGGGGCGCTGCCGACGGCGTGCTCGCTTTCCGGGTCCCCAACGAGGACGACACCGCGAGCACCACCGAGGTGCAGGTCTTCCTGCCCACCGACCATCCCGTGCTCGGCGTGCTGGTCCGCCCGCAGGACGGCTGGACCGCGAAGGTCACCACCACGCGGCTCAGGACGCCCGTGAAGACCGACGACGGCACGATCACCGAGGCCGCCTCCGAGATCACCTGGACCGGCGGGAAGATCGGTCCCGGCGGGTACGAGGACTTCGACGTCGCCTTCGGGCAGCTCCCCGACGACACCGGCCGGCTGACCTTCAAGACGCTGCAGACCTACTCCGACGGCAGGACCGTCCGCTGGATCGAGGAGGCCGCGTCGGGAGCGGACGAGCCGGAGAACCCGGCGCCGGTGCTCGAGCTGACGCCGGCGGCGGGCGCCGGCGCTACCGAAGCCCCCTCCGCCGCCCCCGAGAGCGCCGGCGGCACGGACGCCGCGGCGACCGGGACCGGCACGGCACAGGCGGCCGACGCCGGTGACTCCACCGCCCGCGGGCTGGGCGCCGCCGGGCTGGCCGTCGGCGTCCTCGGCCTCGCGGCAGCCGCCCTCGCCGTCCTACGGACACGCCCGAAGCGCTCGTAACGGCACGAAAAGCTCAAGGGGAGGGGCCCGGACCGAGTGCACGGTCCGGGCCCCTCCCTCGCGAAACGAGGGACTACACGAGCTCCAGGACCTTCTCCGCCGAGGTCTGCGCCGCGACCCGGGAGGTCCGCCACAGCCACAGCACGTCCCGGCCGAACGACCACACCAGCGAGCCCAGCGCCAGCAGCACGACCGCGAAGTTCGCGGCGTACGGCAGCAGATCGGCGCCGGCCAGCAGCAACAGGACGCCCTGCAGGGCGGCGACCGTCTTGCGGGCGGTGCTCGGCGGCAGCGCGGCGTTGAGCCAGGGGGCGACCCGGGCCGCCGCGACGAACACGTACCGCATGCCGCCGATGAGCAGGACCCACGGGCCGAGCGCCATCGACACGTACACGCTGAGCACCAGGATCAGGAACGCGTCGACCTCCATGTCGAACCGCGCGCCCAGCGCCGTCGAGGTGTTGGTGCGGCGGGCGACCTTTCCGTCGACGCCGTCGAGGATCAGGGCCACCGCCGTCAGACCGACCAGCAGCGTCACCGGCGGAGTGCTCTCGAAGGAGTCCGCGACCAGCGCGGTCACCCCGCCGACCAGCGTCGCCCGGCCGAGCGTGACCCGGTTGGCCGGGCCGAAGGAGCGCAGGCTGGAGCGGTGCAGTGCCCGGGAGAGGACCGCCCAGGTGGCGATGGCGAAGACGAGGCCGGTGACCCAGCCCGCCGGCCCCATGCCGATCGCCGTGCCGAGCAGGGCCAGCAACAGGATCTGCACGCCCGCTCCCACAGCGGTCTCCTGCTGGACCAGCCTTGCGTCGTAAGTGTTGTTCAGGGCCACCGCACATTCCTCCGGCCAGATGACAGAGATGATCAGTGCCGCGTACTGTGCGCGGACTGTGCACACCTCGGTACGTGAACAGGTTCCCGATCGTTCAGGAGGATGTGGATGTCGACCGGCGCACGTGCGTTCTGGGTCAGCTCTCCGGGAGAAGGCGAGATCCGCCACGTCGATGTCCCGGACCCCGCCGAGGGCGAGGTCCTGGTGCGTTCGCTGTGGTCGGGCGTCAGCCGCGGCACGGAGACCCTCGTCTTCCGCGGCGGAGTGCCCGAGAGCCAGCACGCCGTCATGCGGGCCCCGTTCCAGGAGGGCGACTTCCCCGGACCCGTGAAGTACGGCTATCTCAACGTGGGGGTGGTGGAACAGGGTCCCGCGTCGCTCGCCGGGCGCACGGTCTTCTGCCTCTACCCGCACCAGACGCGGTACGTCGTCCCGGCGTCGGCGGTGACGGTCGTGCCGGACTCGGTGCCCGCGGAACGCGCCGTCCTCGCCGGCACCGTCGAGACGGCCGTCAACGCCCTGTGGGACGCGGCGCCGCTGGCGGGCGACCGGATCGCGGTGGTCGGCGGCGGGATGGTCGGCTGCTCGGTGGCCGCGCTGCTCGCCCGCTTCCCCGGCGTGCGGGTACAGCTGGTCGACGCCGACCCGGCGCGCGCGAAGACCGCCGAAGCGCTCGGCGTCGACTTCGCGACTCCCGCGGACGCGCTCGGCGGCCGCGACCTCGTGGTGCACGCCAGCGCGACGGAACAGGGCCTCGCCCGCTCCCTGGAGCTGCTCGCCGACGAGGGCACGGTCCTCGAACTGAGCTGGTACGGCGACCGGAAGGTGTCCCTCCCGCTGGGCGAGGACTTCCACTCCCGCCGGCTGGTCATCCGCAGCAGCCAGGTCGGCGCCGTCTCCCCGGCCCGCCGCTCCAGCCGCACCTACGCCGACCGGCTCGCCCTCGCGCTGGAGCTGCTGGCCGACCCGGCGCTCGACGCCCTCGTCACCGGGGACAGCGCCTTCGAGGAGCTGCCGCAGGTGATGCCGAAGCTCACGTCCGGCGAGATCCCCGCCCTGTGCCACCGCATCGGGTACGAGCGGGAGCGCCTGACCTGAGAAAAGAGTGAGATCCGACTGAACGGGGGGAACCGAGGAGCCGTACTACACGGCATCCCCCGGTTGGCCAATGACCGGGGGACCAGACGCGCCGCACCTGGAGGGTCGTCCGTTGTTCAGTGTCACCGTCCGCGATCACATCATGATCGCCCACAGCTTCCGCGGCGAGGTCTTCGGACCCGCGCAGCGCCTGCACGGAGCGACGTTCCTGGTGGACGCCACATTCCGGCGTGAGCAGCTCGACGACGACAACATCGTCGTCGACATCGGACTCGCCACGCAGGAGCTGGGGGCCGTGGTCAGCGAGCTGAACTACCGCAACCTCGACAACGAGCCGGACTTCGCCGGGGTCAACACGTCGACCGAGTTCCTCGCCAAGGTCGTCGCCGACCGGCTCGCGGAGCGCATCCACCAGGGTGCGCTCGGCGAGGGGGCCCGCGGCATCGCCGCCATCGCCGTCAGCCTGCACGAGTCGCACATCGCCTGGGCGAGTTACGAGCGTGCGCTGTGACCGATGCGACCCTGGAGAAGGCCGTGCACGCGGCCCCGCTCGCCTACGTGCCCACGCAGGCGGCGCTCTCCCAGATCGGCGGGATCATCCCCATGTCCCTGCGTTCCGTGCACTTCGTGATGCCGGGCGGCGTCGACGACGCGGCGAACCCGAGCGGCGGCAACGCCTACGACCGCCGGCTGTGCCTGGATCTGCCCGGCTTCGGCTGGCAGGTCCACAAGCACCTGGTGGCCGGCTCGTGGCCCCGGCCCGAGGCGGCCGCCCGCGCGGAACTGGCGCGCACGCTGCGTGAGTTCCCCGACGGCACGATCGTCCTGCTCGACGGGCTGGTGGCCTGCGGGGTGCCGGAGATCATCGCGCCCGAGGCCGAACGGCTGCAGCTCGCCGTCCTGGTGCATCTGCCGCTGGGCGACGAGCGCGGCATCGCGCCCGAGACCGCGGCCGAACTCGACGCCAAGGAGCGGGCCGTGCTGCGGGCCGTGCCCGCGGTGATCGCCACCAGCGAGTGGGCGGTCCGCAGGCTCGTCTCCCACCACGGGCTCGCCCCCGAGCGTGTGCACGTCGCCGCCCCCGGCGCCGACATCGCCCCGCTCGCCTCCGGCACCGACGGGGTCTCCCGGCTGCTGTGCGTGGCCGCGGTGACACCGCGCAAGGGCCAGCACCGGCTCGTGGAGGCGCTGGCCGCGGCCAGGGACCTGCCGTGGAGCTGCGTGTGCGTGGGCGGCCTCGGGCAGGACCCGGAGTACGTCGACCACCTGCGCGGCCTCATCCGCAGACACGGCCTCGAGGACCGGCTGGAGCTGGCGGGCCCCAAGGCGGGCGCCGAACTCGACGCCGCCTACGCCGCCGCCGACCTCATGGTCCTCACCTCCTACGCCGAGACGTACGGCATGGCCGTCACGGAGGCGCTGGCCCGCGGCATCCCGGTCCTCGCGACGGACGTCGGCGGTCTGCCCGAGGCGGTCGGCCGCGCCCCCGACGGCGGCGTCCCCGGCATCCTCGTCCCGCCGGAGGACCCGGCCGCGCTCGCGGCCGAACTGCGCGGCTGGTTCGGCGAGGCCGACGTGCGACGGCGGCTCAAGGCGGCCGCACGCGGCCGCCGGGCGGCCCTGAACGGCTGGGCGAGCACCGCCCAGAGCCTGGCCGGCGTGCTCGGCCGGTTCCCGAGCGAACCCCGGAGGGCGGCATGAGGAAGACGACGGCGACCCCGGCGGACGTGGCGCGACGGGTGGGCGGCATCCCGACCCAGCCGGGCCGGACGGAGGCGGGTTCTGTGCTCGAGACGACGGCTCTCGCCGACGGCGGCCCCGTGGGGCCGGCCGCGGTGCACGGCGTCGAGGCCGTGGCGCCGGGCGTCATCGCGGGCGCCGGCCCGGTCGGCCGGCCCGGCGAGCGGCCCACCGTGCGGCTGCGCGACAGCGGACCGGAGGAGCAGCCCCGCTACGCCCCCGAGTGGCTGGAGCTGCGCGAGCCGGCCGACGCCGCCGCCCGGGCGATGGACCTGCTGGACCCGCTGCGGATCCGGCTCGCCAACCTGCCCGGCCGCAGCGGAATCGCCATCCACGACCTGGGCTGCGGCACCGGCTCCATGGGCCGCTGGCTGGCCCCCCGGCTGGACGGCGCCCAGCACTGGGTCCTGCACGACCGCGACCCCTACCTCCTGCACTTCGCCGCCGTCGCCTCGCCGCGGGCGGCCGCCGACGGCAGCCGGGTCACCGTGGAGACGCGGCGCGGCGACGTCGCCCGGCTCACCCCGGACGCGCTGGCCGGCGCCTCGCTGGTGACCGCCTCCGCGCTGCTCGACGTCCTCACCCGCGAGGAGATCGAGACGCTCGCCGCGGCCTGTGCGGGCGCGGGCTGCCCGGCGCTGCTGACGCTGTCGGTCGCCGGCCGCGTCGAACTCAGCGCGCCGGACCCGCTGGACCAGGAGATCGCGGCGGCGTTCAACGACCACCAGCGACGCGACGGCCTCCTCGGCCCCGACGCGGTCAACGTCGCCTGCGAGGCGTTCGCCGACCAGGGCGCGACCGTCAAGGTGCACCCCAGCCCGTGGCGGCTCGGCCCGGAGAACGTCGGCCTGACCGCCCAGTGGCTGCGCGGCTGGGTCGGGGCGGCCGTGGAGGAGCGCCCCGAACTGGCCGAGCGCGCCGAGCCCTACCTGGCGGCCCGGCTCGCGGCCTGCGCGGCGGGCGACCTCCAGGTCACCGTGCACCACAGCGACCTGCTGGCACTGGCCCGTCCGACGGGCGGAGCCGGATGAGCGCGGAGACGGTCGGCCCGCGGGTGACGGCCGCCGCGCCCGCGCTGTGGGGCGAGGGCGCCCTGCCGGCCGCGCGCCGGCCGCAGCGCGGCCCGGTGGCCGTCCGCACCGGCCCGGCCGTGTCGGAGGCCCGTATCGGGGTCATCGTGACCGAGCCGCACACGAAGCCGTCGCGGCTGCGGGCCCTGCTCGCCAACCGTGCGCTGCGCACGCACTTCGGGACCGTCGCCGGAGTCGTCATCCTCACGGCCCTGCTGTGGAAGCTGGGCACCGGCGTCTTCCTGGACGGGCTGCGGCGGATCGACGCGCCGACCCTGCTGGCGGCGCTCGGCATCGGCGCGGTCACCACCGTGTTCAGCGCCTGGCGGTGGGCACTGGTGGCCCGCGCGCTGCGCATCCGGCTGCCGCTCGGCCCCGCCGTCGCCGACTACTACCGGGCCCTGTTCCTCAACGCGGCACTGCCCGGCGGCGTCCTCGGCGACGTGCACCGCGCGGTGCGGCACGGGCAGAGCGCCGGCGACGTGGGACGCGGCGTGCGGGCCGTCGTGCTGGAGCGCACCGCGGGACAGCTGGCGCTGACCGTGGCGGGCGTGACGATCCTGCTCGCCCTGCCCTCGCCGGTCATGGCGGACGCCCGCCAGATCGCGCCGATCGTCATGCTGGCCGGCGCGGGCGCACTCGCCGTCGTCCTCGCCGTCCGGATGAACTCCGCCGCGCCGCGGCCCTCGGGGCGGCTGCGGGCGGTGCTGGCCGAGGCGCGCGAGGGCCTGGTGTCGCGGCGCAACGGCCCGGGAGTGGCCCTGTCCTCGGCGGTCGTGCTGGCCGGGCACCTCGGGATGTTCGTCGTGGCCGCCCGGGTCGCCGGCTCCGGCGCCTCCGTTCTCACGCTGCTGCCGATCGCCGTCCTCGCGCTGCTCGCCATGGGCCTGCCGCTGAACGTCGGCGGCTGGGGGCCCCGCGAGGGCGTCACCGCGTGGGCGTTCGGCGCGGCCGGGCTCGGCGCGAGCACCGGCCTCGCGGTCGCCGTCGTGTACGGCGTGCTCAGCTTCGTCGCGGCGCTGCCGGGGGCGGTCGTGCTCGTCGTCCGCTGGTACGCGGGACTGCGCGAGGGCGACGCCGGCGCCGGGTCGGCCCGCGACGGGGCGCGCCTCGCCGAGCCGCCCGCCACGCCGGCCCCGTCCGCTCCGCTCTCCGACGCCGCGCAGACCGCCGGGGCCGCGCAGACCGCCGCGGCGGCGAAGGCCGTTCAGGCTCCGGAGGATTCCGCGGTGAGCAAGTCGAAATACGCGCCGAAGGAATCCGCCAGGCTCGCCAGGAGTTCCTTCCCCTTTTCCGCCGACCCCAGGGAAGGACGGCCGATGACGCCCGAATCGGTATAGGCGGACATTCCCAGCGTGAGCAGATGACGGCGGTCGTCCGCGACGAAATCGGCCGACTCGTGACCGGGCCGGACGAGTTCGGGGTGGGCGTGCAGCAGGATCGAGGTCTCGATCTCCCCGGCGTGCATGTCGGTGAGCAGCGAGGTCGACACCCCGGACCGCACCAGCGCCGCCTCCCAGTCCTCCGGGGCCGGAAAGAGCGCCATCCGCTCACCTGCGGCGGAGGACTCCTGGACGACGTTGCCCAGGACGTAGTTCCCGCCGTGTCCGTTGACCAGCACCAGGGCCTCGACGCCCGAGCGGCGCAGTGACGCCGCGATGTCCCGTACCACCGCGTGAAGGGTCACCGAGGAGATGCTGACGGTTCCCGGCCAGGCCGCGTGCTCGTGCGAGCAGGCGATGGTCACCGGCGGGAGGAGGTGCACCGGGTACGCCCCGGCGATCTCCCGCGCGATGGCGCAGGCCACCAGCGTGTCGGTGGCCAGCGGCAGGTACGGGCCGTGCTGTTCGAAGCTCCCGACGGGAAGAACCGCCACCTGCGTCGAGACGCCGGCGCCCCTGGTCCGTACGTCTTCGGTAGTGTCCGTCGGCACCAGTCCGTACGCCGCCGACCGTATGTCCGAACCACTCATTTCTTCCCGGCCTTTCGTCTCTGCTTAGGAACCAGATCATGACAGAAAAAATTGGCGTACTCGGCACGAAGACCCCGCAGCGCACCGGTGTGGAACGCGTGGTGAATGCCCCCCTGCCCACCGTGTACGGCAAATTCCAGGCGATCGGCTACATGGACCACGACCGCGGTGACGAACAAGTCGCGCTCGTGTACGGGGAGATAGGCGCCGAGGATGTGCTGACCCGGCTGCATTCCGAATGCCTGACCGGCGACGCGTTCGGCTCCCAGCACTGCGAGTGCGGCGCGCAGCTGGAGTCCGCGCTGCAGGCGGTCGTCGCCGAAGGCAGCGGCATCGTCGTCTATCTGCGCGGCCACGAGGGCCGGGGCATCGGTCTGCTGGGCAAGCTGCGCGCGATGGCGCTGCAGGCGGAGGGCCTGGACACCGTCGAGGCGAACGTCGCCCTCGGGTTCCCGGTCGACGCCCGCGACTACAAGGTGGCCGCCGACATCCTGCGCGACCTGGGAGTGGACTCCGTCCGCCTGATGTCGAACAACCCCCGCAAGCGCGAGGCGCTGACCGACAACGGCATCAGGGTCGCCGAAGAGGTGCCCCTGCTGATCGAGCCGTGCGAGAACAACATCACCTACCTGCGCACCAAGCGGGAGCGGATGGACCACCGGCTGCCCCACCTGGACGCGGTGGCCCACTGGTCCTGAGAACGCTTCGGACCGCGGTCCCCGCGGGTAGGGATCACAGCGGACCCGGCGCACCGCCGCCCCGGCCCCGGCGCACGGGCCGGGGCCGCCGCCGAAAGGAGCCGCTCGCGTGAACACGCATGCCTCGGTCGTCGTCGTCGGCGGCGGGGTGATGGGCACGAGCATCGCCTACCACCTCGCCGCCGCGGGCGTCCGCGACGTCCTGCTCGTCGAGCGCGACGAACTCGCCGCGGGCTCGACCTCGAAGGCCGCCGGAGGGGTCCGCGCCCAGTTCTCCGACGAGCTCAACATCCAGCTCGGCGCGCGCAGCCTCGAGGCGTTCGCCCGGTTCGGCGAGGAGATCGGGCACGACATCGGACTGCACCGCGTCGGCTACCTGTTCCTGCTCTCCACCCCGCAGGACGTCGCCTCCTTCGAGGCGGGCGTACGGCTGCAGAACGCGCTCGGCGTGCCCAGCCGCCTCATCGGCCCCGACGAGGCCGGCCGGCTCTCCCCGCTGATCCGCACCGACGGGTTACTCGCGGCCGCGTTCTCGCCCGACGACGGCCACTGCACGCCCGAAGCCGTCGTCCACGGGTACGCGGCCGCCGCCCGCCGCTGCGGCGCGCGCATCCTGCGGCACACCGCGGTCACCGGCATCGAACGGCAGGGGAACGCCGTCACCGCCGTGCAGACCACCCTCGGCCGCATCACCACCGACACGGTGATCTGCGCGGCCGGCGCCTGGTCCCGGGCCGTCGGCGCGATGGCCGGCGTCGACCTGCCGGTGCAGCCGCTGCGCCGGCAGATCGCCGTCACCGAACCGGTCCCCGGCCTGCCGCCGCACCTGCCCATGACCATCGACTTCAGCAGCACCCTCTACTTCCACGCCGAGGGCCCCGGCCTCCTGGTCGGCATGTCCGACCCCGACGAGCGCCCGGGCTTCGCCACCGACGCCCACGACCGGTGGATCCCGCGCCTCGCCGACGCCATGCAGCGCCGCGCCCCCGCCCTGCTCGACCTGCGCCGCACCGGCGGCTGGGCGGGCCTGTACGAGGTCACCCCCGACCACAACGCCCTGATCGGCGAGGCGTCGTCGGTGTCCCGCTTCCTGTACGCGACCGGCTTCTCCGGCCACGGTTTCCTGCAGGGCCCGGCGGTCGGCGAGGTCGTCCGCGACCTGTATCTGGGCCGCGTACCCTTCGTGGACGTCACCCCCCTGAGCGCCGACCGTTTCGCGGCCGACGCCCCGCGTCCGGAGGTCAACCGCGTATGACCGAACTGCACCTGTGGCTGCGCCACGAGGCCCGCACCACCGAACGCCGCACCCCGGTCGTCCCCGACGACGCCCGCCGCCTGGTCGAGGCAGGGGTGGCGCTGACCGTCGAGGACTCCCCGCAGCGCGTGTTCCCGGCCGACGCCTACGAGGCGGCCGGCGCCCGGATCGCTCCCGCCGGCTCCTGGACGTCCGCCCCGCGCGACGCGGTCGTCCTCGGCCTGAAGGAACTCCCCGATGCGCCCTCCGGGTTGACGCACCGCCATGTCTTCTTCGGGCACGCCTACAAGCAACAGCCGGGCGCCGCAGACCTGTTGCGACGGTTCGCCGCCGGGGGAGGAGCCCTCCTCGACCTGGAGTACCTGGTCGACGAGCAGGGTCGCCGCCTCGCCGCCTTCGGATACTGGGCGGGCTACCTCGGCGCGGCGCTGGCGGTGCTGCACCACCGGGGCCGGCTCACCGCGCCCCTGCGGCCCTCGGAGAAGGCCGACTGGGACGAGGCGCTGCGCCCCGTCCCCGGCGACGAGGAGTTCACCGCGCTCGTCGTCGGCGCTCTGGGCCGCAGCGGCCGGGGCGCGCGGGCCGCGTTCGGCGCCGCCGGCGTGGAACCCGCCTGCTGGGACCTGGCGGAGACCCGCGACCTGGACCGCCCCGCGCTGCTGGCCCACGACATGCTGGTCAACTGCGTGCTCGCCACGGCCCCGGTGCCGCCGTTCGTCCGCGAGGAGGACCTCGACGACCCCGCACGGCGGCTGCGCACCCTCTCCGACGTGACCTGCGACGTCGGCTCGCCGCTCAACGTCCTGCCCGTGTACGACCGCACCACCGAGTGGAGCGAGCCCGTGCGCCGGCTGCGCAAGGAGCCCCCGCTGGATCTGATCGCCATCGACAACCTGCCGTCCCTGCTGCCGCGCGAGGCCAGCGTGGACTTCTCGGCGGCGCTCACCCCCGTGCTGCTGGACTTCGGCGCCGCCGGACCGTGGGGCCGCTGCCTCGACCGCTTCCACGCCGCCTGCCGTGAACTCGGCCTCACCGCAGGGGAGTCCGGCCGTGTCTGACCGCGTCCCCGCCTCCGGCGCCGTCCACTGGGTCGGCGCGGGGCTGTCCACGGGCAGCGGCCTGACCGCCCTGTGCGCACACGCCGGCCCGGTCCGGGTGTGGCACCGCACGGCCGAGCGGGCGGCCGAGGCGCTCGGCCGCCTGGGCCTGACCGGACGCGCCGAGCCGCGCGCCTACACCCTTGACGCGCTGACGGCCGAACTGGCCCCCGGCGACGTCGTCGTGTCGATGCTGCCCGCGTCCGGACATGCCGCGCTGCTGTCGGCGTGCGTGGCCCGGCGGGCCCACTTCGCCTGCTCCAGCTATGTCTCGGACGAGATCCTGGAGTCGGCGCCCGCCGCGGCCGCGGCCGGGATCGTCGCACTCACCGAGGCCGGCCTCGACCCCGGCATCGACCACCTCTTCGCGCACAGCCTCGTCGCCCGGGCCCGGGAGGCGATCGGCGACGACACACCGGCCTCGTACCGTCTCACCTCGTACTGCGGAGGCGTCCCCGCCGTCCCGGACGACTTCAGGTACCGCTTCAGCTGGGCGCCCCTCGGCGTCCTCAACGCCCTTCGGGCACCCGCGCGTTACGTGGACGACGGCGCCGAGATCGTGGCTGCCAGGCCTTGGGAGGCCACGCGGGCCCACGAGGTCGGCGGTGAGAGATTCGAGGCCTACCCCAACCGGGACAGCGTCCCGTTCATCGCGCAGTACGCGCTGCCGCCGGCCTGGCGCCCGCTGACCTTCGTGCGCGGCACGCTGCGGCTGGACGGCTGGCTGCGTGCCTGGGAGCCGGTGTTCGAGGAGCTGAGGGCGGGCGACGACACCCGGATCGCGGAGCTGGCCCGGGAGCTCGCGGCGGCCCACCCCACCTCCGACACGGACCGCGACCGCGTCGTCCTCGCCGTGTCACTGGAGGTCCACGCGGACGGCGCCGACAGCGGCCGCTCCTGGCGCGGAAGCCATCTGCTGGACCTGGTGGGCGACGAGACGGAGAGCGCGATGGCCCGCTGCGTCTCCCGGCCGCTCGCCCTCGGCGTCCGCCACATCCTGGACGGCTCCCTGCCGCCGGGCCTGAACCGCGCCGCCGGGACCGCCGCCCGCTCCGAGGCATGGATGCGCGAACTCGCCGAGGAAGGGCTGGAGTTCACGTCGCGGCTGGGGGAGTGAGGGCCACGGGGCCGGGGTCTGCGACGGCCGGGGGGCGTGCCGTCAGTCCTTGATCGCCTCGTGCACCAGGCGCTTGAGGTCGGGGTAGAGCTTCAGCGACCGCCTCGGCCTCAGCTGGGTCAGGAACTGCACGCTCACGTCGTGGGAAGGGTCGACCCAGAACGTCGTGGTGGCGACGCCGCTCCAGCCGTACGTGCCGAGCCCCGACGGCGCCTGGGTGCGGCTCGGGTCGACGACCACGGAGACGCCGAGGCCGAAGCCCACGCCGTCGTTGCCGGGCTCGTCGTGGGCGGGACGGCTGCCGAAGGCGCGCAGGTCGACGCCGTCCGGCAGGTGGCTGGCCGTCATCAGGTCGACCGTCTGCGGCCGGAGCAGGCGCACCCCGTCGAGCTCGCCGCGGCGGCGCAGCATCTCCGTGAAACGGTGGATGTCGTACGCGGTCGCCACCATGCCGCCGCTTCCCGACAGGAACCGGGGGCGGCCGAACAGGGGCAGGCCCGGGATCGGCTCGATGCCGCCGTCCTCGGCGTCCCCGTACAGTTCCGCCAGCCGGCCGGACTGTTCGTCCGTGACCTGGAACCCGGCATCGGGCATGCCGAGGGGGCGGAAGACGCGTTCGGCGAGGAACTCGTCGAGGGGCCGGCCGGACACCACCTCGATGATCCGGCCCAGGACGTTGGTCGCCACCGAGTAGTTCCACTGGGTGCCCGGTTCGAACTGCAGCGGCAGGCGCGCGTACGCCTCGACGGTGCCGGCGAGGTCCGATCCCGGCAGCACCGCCGACTCCAGGCCCGCCTCGCGATAGAGGGCGTCGACGGGGTGACAGTGGTAGAAGGCGAAGGTCAGGCCCGCGGTGTGGGTCATCAGATGCTTCACCAGCAGAGGCCGCTCGAGCGGGCGCGTGGTGAGGTCCGCGCCGGAGCCGGCCTGGTACACCCGCAGCCCGGCGAAGGCCGGCAGATGGTCGGCGACCGGGTCGTCGAGCCGCAGCCGGCCCTCCTCCACCAGTATCAGCGCGGCCACCGACGTGACCGGTTTGGTCATGGAATAGATCCGGTAGAGGGTGTCGTGCTCGACGGGCAGTCCGGCGGCGATGTCGCGCAGCCCGTGCGCGGTGAGGTGGGCTACCCGGCCGCCGCGCGAGACCGCCAGCAGGAATCCGGGCAGACGCCCTGCCTCGACCCGGCGGGCGACGTGCCGGTCGAGTCGGTCCAGCGCCTGCGGGTCGAGCCCTGCCTCGCCCGGTTCGACCTCTTGCCGCAGCAGTGCCATCGTTCGTTCTCCTCCGGTGTGCTCGCTCGAGGCGCGGTCCGGGCCCGACGTGCCCGGACGGCCTCAGATTCCATGGTCGCGTAGGGACCGGGCGTGCGGACCCCTTTCGGCGTCGGGATCGCTGTGCGTCGCGTCGCCCCGGCCGGCCGGGGGAGCGCCGGGCGCGGCGGGCGCGGGCGATGCGCGGCGGGGCAGTGCGCGGCAGAGCGGCAGTGCCGCCGTGGCGGCCACGGCCAGCACGAGGAGCGGCGAGCGGGCCGGTCCGACGTCCATGAGCACGGTCGCCGTCGCCACCCCCAGCACCGGCCCGACGTTCATCGCCGTCTGCTGCAGACCGCCGGCGACCCCCGCCGACTTCGCGGGCGCCAGTCGTACGACGACATGGGTCGCCGCCACCATCAGCGCCCCGAACCCCGCTCCCACCAGGGCGAACCCGGTGCAGAACGTGAGCGGCCCGAAGGCGCGGGCGAGCACGAGGAGACCGGCGGCGAGCAGGGCCGTCGCGCCCGCGACGGTGGCGCGGGCGCCGGCCCGGCGCAGCAGGACCGCGGAGGCGGGCGCCGCGGCCACCAGCAGCACGGCCAGCGGCAGACTGAGCAGGGCGCTGTGCAGCGCGGTGAGCCCCAGGCCGTCCTGGAGGACGTAGACGCAGGCGAACAGCCCGCCGTTGAGCGCCGCCGACGCGACGACGAGCACGCCGAGCGCCGCGCCCACCGCCGGGGAGCCCACCACGTCCGGCGGCAGCAGCGGGGAACCGGTGCGGCGTTCGTGGCGCACGAAGGCGGCTGCGGCGAGGAGGGCGACCGGCGCCGACCACGTCGCGCCGGGGAGGGTGACGAGCGTGTGCACCAGGCAGGCCAGCGTCACGGCGAGCAGCAGCGCGCCGGGCAGGTCGAGCGGGGCGCCGACGGCCGGACGAGGGCGGTCCCGGGCGGTGAGGGCGAGGGCGCCGAACAGCAGTGCGGGCACGATGTTGAGGAGGAAGACGGACCGCCAGCCGAACTCCGTGGCCAGCGCCCCGCCCACCACCGGCCCGGCCGCCGCGGCCACTCCGATGGACGCGGTGCGCACGGCGATCGGCGTCCGCAGCCGCTCGGGCGCATAGGAGGCCCGCAGCATCCCCAGCGTCGCCGGTTGCAGCAGCGCCCCGAACACGCCCTGCACGATCCGCAGGACGATCACCCAGCCGATGCCGGGCGCGAGCGCGATGCCCGCCGAGGCGGCGCCGAAGCCGAGCATGCCCCAGGCGAACGTGCGGCGGTGCCCGTAGCGGTCCCCGAGCCGCCCGGCGAACACCAGCAGCCCGGCCACCGCGACGAGATATCCGGTGCCGGTCCACTGGACCTGGGTGACGGAGGCGTGCAGGTCGCGTCGCAGGGTGGGCTGGGCGACCGTGAGGACGGTGCCGTCCAGGGCGACCACCATGGCGCCGGCCACGCTGCTCGCCAGGGTCAGCGGCAGGGAGCGGGGGGAAGGGCTCACCGGCCCGCCTCCGGGCCGAGATGCGCGTCCAGGACCGTACGCAGAAGAGGTGCGAAGTCGGTCGCTCCCGTGGCGAGTTGAAGGCTGCCCCAGCGCCAGAGCTGCGCGACGCCGTGCAGGTTCGCCCACAGCGCGCCGGCGACCGTGCGGGCGTCGCAGCCCGGCCGGGCCCGGCCGACCAGCTCCACCAGGACGCCGAACAGCGGAAGGCTGGTGTCCCGCAGCCGCAGATGGCCGCTCTCCAGCAGATCGTGACGGAACATCAGGTCGTACATGCCTGGTTCGTCGGACGCGAACTCCAGGTAGACGTGGGCCAGTTCGCCCAGCCGGGTGCGCGGGTCGGCGGTTTCGTCGCCGGCGGAGGCGCTCACCCGGGCGCCCAGCCGGGCGAAGCCGCGACGGGCGATGGCCGACAGCAGCTCCAGGTGGGTGGGGAAGTGGCGGCGGGGCGCGCCGTGCGAGACGCCGGCCCTGCGGGCGATCTCGCGCAGGGTGAGGGCTCCGGCGCCCTCCCGGGCCAGCAGGTCCACGCCGACGTCGACGAGACGGGTGCGCAGATCGGGATCGGGCTTCTCCGGTTCGCTCATGGACACTGTCTACCAGCGCGACGTAGACAGTGTCTACCGGCGACGTCGGGACATGCCGGAGGGGCCGGGGGGAATGTGACCCGGGGCGCCGCCGGTTGTGCCGGGCATGACTCAGGAAACGACGCAGAACGCACTGCTCGCGCTGCTCGCCGAAGGCCGCAGCGGGGTACTGGTCACTCTCAAGCGCGACGGCCGCCCCCAGCTGTCGAACGTCAGCCACCACTACTACCCGGACGAGGGCGTCATCCGGATCTCCGTCACCGACGGCCGCGCCAAGACCCGCAACCTGCGGCGCGACCCCCGGGCCTCCTACCACGTCACCGTCCCCGGCCACCGCGCCTACACCGTCGCCGAGGGCGTCGCCGACCTCACGCCGGTCGCCGCGGACCCCTACGACGAGACGGTCGAGGAACTGGTCCGCCTCTACCGCGACGTGCAGGGCGAACACCCCCACTGGGAGGACTACCGCGCCGTGATGGTCCGCGACCGCCGGCTGGTGGTGCGCCTTCGGGTGGAGCGGGCGTACGGCATCGCGCAGGGCGCATACGGCGGCTGAGCGCCGCGCCCGGCCCGCGCCCACCTCGGCCCCCGGCCGCGCGCCCGCCCCCGCCCAGGACGTAGGCCCTGGGGCGCAGGTCCGACGGCCGATGTCCCGGCGGCAGGCCGCGCCTAGGCTGCGAGGGCGGACGGACGTCCGTCGCACCCCTGATGAGGAGAAGCCGAGATGCCCGTCGACGGCCGCAGTCACCTCCGTGTCGCCCGGCCCACCCGCGACCTCGCCACGGCCGAGCGGTTCTGGACGGAGGGGCTCGGCCTTCGCGTCCTGTGGCGGGCCGAGGGCGGCGACGGGCCGGGCGAGCACGCCCTGCTGATGCTCGGCTGGCCCGACGCGGGCTGGCACCTGGAGCTCGTGCACGAGCCGGGCCGTCCCGTGGAACCCAGGCCGACGGAAGAGGACCTCCTGGTGATCTACGTCGACGGTCCGGTACCGGACGACCTGGTGGACCGGCTGGAACGCAGCGGTGGCCGGCAGGTGCGGTCGCCCAACCCGTACTGGAACGAGTGGGGAGTGACCGTCGAGGATCCCGACGGTTACCGGCTGGTGCTGTGCCGGCGCGGATGGTCCAACGCATGACCGCATGACCGCATGACCGCCGGGCCACGGCCCGCCGACCCTCCCGGTCACGACCGCGACGACCGTCGTGGCCAGGATCCGGCGACTCGCCGTCGGCCGGTGTCAGTGCTCAGTGCGTCGGCCTCCGTCGGCCGCGACTGCGGCGGGCCCTCGTGAGGGGTGTCGGCCGCCTATGCCCGTACGTTCCATTCGGCGATCACGGGTCGCCCGTGCTCCGTGGACAGGCGGCTGACGGTGGCCGTGGCGAGCTGGAACAACCGCCCCTCGACGGGCGGCAGCCCGAGCCGACGCGCCGTCAGCACCCGCAGGAAGTGGGAGTGGGCGACGAGGACGACGTCCCCGCGGGCGAGCGCCGGGCCCACCCGGTCCAGTACCCGGTCGGCCCGCCGTCCGACCTCGTCGGGCGACTCGCCGGGGTGGCCCTGCGGGCCGGGCGGCACGCCGTCCGTCCACAGGTCCCAGGTGGGACGGGTGCGGTGGATGTCGACCGTGGTGATGCCCTCGTAGCCGCCGTAGTCCCACTCGTGCAGGTCGGGCTCGGGAACGACGCCCGGGACGCCGGCGAGTCGCGCGGTGTGCGTCGCACGGTGCAGCGGGCTGGCCAGAGCGAGCGCGAAGGTCCGGCCGGAGAGGAGCGGGACGAGGGACTTGGCCTGTTCCTCGCCGTGTGCGGTGAGGGGCAGGTCGGTCCAGCTGGTGTGCTGTCCCGACCTGCTCCACTCCGTCTCCCCGTGGCGGACCAGCAGCAGGTCCCCCACGGCCGGGCCTACTTCTCCGCCGACTCGACGGCGTGGCCGCCGAACTGGTTGCGCAGCGCGGCGATCATCTTCATCTGCGGCGAGTCGTCCTGCCGGGAGGCGAACCGCGCGAAGAGCGAGGCCGTGATCGCGGGCAGCGGCACGGCGTTGTCGATGGCCGCCTCGACCGTCCACCGGCCCTCGCCGGAGTCCTCGGCGTAACCGCGCAGCTTGTCCAGGTGGGTGTCCTCGTCGAGGGCGTTGACGGCGAGGTCCAGCAGCCAGGACCGGATGACCGTGCCCTCCTGCCAGGAACGGAAGACCTCGCGCACGTTCTCCACCGAGTCGACCTTCTCCAGCAGCTCCCAGCCCTCGGCGTAGGCCTGCATCATGGCGTACTCGATGCCGTTGTGGACCATCTTCGAGAAGTGCCCGGCGCCGACCCTGCCCGCGTGGACGTACCCGTACGGGCCGTCGGGCTTCAGGGCGTCGAAGATCGGCTGCACCCGTGCGATGTGCTCGGCGTCGCCGCCGACCATCAGGGCGTAGCCGTTCTGCAGGCCCCAGACGCCCCCGGAGACGCCCGCGTCGACGAAGCCGATGCCCTTGGCGCCGAGTTCGGCGGCGTGCTTCTCGTCGTCCGTCCAGCGGGAGTTGCCGCCGTCGACCACCGTGTCGCCGGGCTCCAGCAGGTCGCCGAGCTCGTCGACCACCGACTGGGTGGCTGCGCCGGCCGGGACCATCACCCAGACGGTGCGCGGCGCTTCGAGGCTGCCGACGAGTTCGGCCAGGTTCTTGACGTCGGAGACCTCGGGGTTGCGGTCGTATCCGACGACGGTGTGGCCGGCGCGGCGGATGCGCTCGCGCATGTTGCCGCCCATCTTGCCCAGGCCGACCAGGCCCAGCTGCATCGATGTCATGTCAGTTCTCTACTTCCTGAGTTCGCGGTAGGCGGCGACGAGTGCGGTGGTGGAGGAGTCGAGGCCGGGGACGTCGGCGCCTTCGGTGAGGGCGGGTTCGACGCGTTTGGCGAGGACCTTGCCGAGTTCCA